>CAZIMK010000005.1:0-82935 GCA_964540455.1 uncultured Paraprevotella sp. | reverse complement strand
AAAAGTAGTGCAACCAAAAAAACGGGAAATCACGAAAAAAAATGTTTCTGTTCCTGTTTTGTTTCTTTGTTTCGATAGTTATTTATGTAAAATGTTTATTTATAGCATTTTATCATATATCAAAATAACATTTACCAGATTTGCTAAAGTCCAAATAATTTGTCTAAAAGACGTGTTTGAGATATGTCTTGCTTAGTCTTTCTGTTTCTTGCTTCGGCAGATTTTAGTTATACATATCGCAGAACTGCTTAGAATTCTTTGGAAAAAATATCTCAATTAACAAAAACAGAGTATGCAAGCACTTCAAGCCAACTCATTAGAGCATAAGTTAGAAATGCAAATTAAAGCCGTTTTAGACGGCTAATAATAAGGAGGAGCAACAAGAGTAAATCGAGAATTATACAGAATTATTGCGGCAAGACAACATTCATGTACAAAAAATAGATATAAGGGAGGAAAGGGGGAGTCCTCTCCTCCCATGGGGAACGTTTCAGGCTTCACGGATATAATCCACGATCCAAGCTCCCACTTCTTTTGTTCCGTACTTTCCGCCGCCTTCGGCCTGTATCTCCGGCGTTCTCACCAATGCATCCAGCGACGCGTTCACGGCACGACGAATCAAGGCGCCTTCTTCCGCCAGATTAAAATATTCGAACAGCATAGCCACAGAAAGAATCTGTGCCAAAGGATTGGCAATGTTCAGCCCCTTGGCCTGTGGCCACGAACCGTGAATCGGTTCGAACACAGGGGTATGCTCACCCGTAGAAGCCGACGGCAACAAGCCCATGGAACCGGTGATGCAGGAACCCTCGTCCGTAAGAATGTCGCCGAAAGTGTTTTCCGTGACCATCACGTCAAAGAATTTAGGTTCCTGTATCATGCGCATGGCAGCGTTGTCCACATACATAAAATCGGTATCCACATCGGGATACTTCGGCGCCATCTCCTTGGCTATCTGACGCCACAGCCGACTCGATGCCAGCACATTGGCCTTATCCACCACCGTCAGATGACGACGGCGACGGCGAGCATATTCATAAGCTGTCTTCAGGATACGCTCTATCTCGGGACGTGTGTAGGCATTCGTGTCATACGCTTTTTCGTCGTCCTGATACTTTTCCCCGAAGTACATGCCGCCGGTCAGTTCGCGGATACAGATAAAGTCAGCTCCTTTCACCAGCTCTTCTTTCAACGGCGACTTGTGCACCAGACAGTCGAACGTCTCCACCGGCCGGATGTTGGCAAACAATCCCAGTTTCTTGCGCATGGCCAGCAATCCCTGTTCGGGACGTACCTTGGCCGTAGGGTCGTTGTCAAACTTAGGGTCGCCTACAGCCGAAAACAAAACGGCATCCGCGTCCATACAGGCCTGATAAGTCTCTTCGGGAAACGGGTCGCCCACCTTGTCTATGGCATCGGCACCGCAAATGGCATACGTATATTCCACCTTATGACCGAATTTCTCACACACAGCCGTCATCACAGCCACTCCCTGTTCCGATATTTCCGGTCCGATACCGTCACCGGGCAATACGGCAATTTTCAAATCCATAGTTTTCTTGTTTATTTATTTGTTAATTCCATTTCAGGCTCAATCAGGTTGAGCATCTTGATGGTAGCTTTGATAGCCGCCTCCGTCTGATCGGCATCCAGACCGCGCGTACGGTACACCCGCCCGTTCCAGTTCCACGTGATGACAGTCTGTACCAATGCATCCGTCCGTCCGCCGGGAGGAATGCTGACGCTGTAGTTCGCCAGCCAGGGAAAAGAACGGGAAAAACTGTTCTTATAGATATGGCGTACCGCCCGCATAAAAGCATCGAACTGTCCGTCTCCCGATGCATTCTCCTCATAAGCCCTGCCATTGATTTCCAGCCTCACGGAAGCCATGGGCTTGAGACCGTAGGCCGTAGTCACCACATAGCTGAGCAAACGCACGTGCTCTTCAGGCGTGTCATGCTTCAGCACATCGGAGACAATAAACGGCAAGTCTTCCTGCGTCACCAATTCCTTCTTGTCACCCAGTTCAATTATGCGCTCCGTAACTTTACGCGTCTGTTCCGGCGAAAGTTCCAGCCCCAGTTCCTCCAGATTTTTCAGTATATTGGCCTTTCCGCTGTTCTTGCCCAAGGCATACTCACGCCTGCGTCCGAACCGTTCCGGCAACAGGTCGTTGCAATACAGGTTCGCCTTGTTGTCGCCGTCGGCATGCACCCCCGCCACCTGCGTGAAAACGCTGTCTCCCGTAATCGGGCGATTGGGCGGTATCGGGATGCCGGAATAACTCTCCACCATACGGCTCACCTGATTCAACCGGCTTTCATCGATATGGGTACGTGCATCAAACTGGTCTTTCAGAATAGCCTGCACACTCGCCAGCGGCGCATTACCGGCGCGTTCACCCAGACCGTTGACTGAGGTGTGGATACCGCAGCAACCTCCCAGCACGGCGGCAAGCACATTGGATATCGCCAGATCGTAATCGTTATGGGCATGGAAATCGAAATGCACGCCGGGATACCTTTTCACCATCTTACGAACATAGCCGAGCAACTCCAGAGGATTCAGTATCCCCAGGGTATCGGGCAACATAAAGCGGCGGATCCCGGTGTCCTTCAGTGCATCCATCAGGGCGTACACATACGCAGGCGAATGTCTCATGCCATTGCTCCAGTCTTCCAGATAGATATTGACGCCGATGCCCGACTCTTCCGCATACGCAAGGGAACGTCTGATATCGTAGACATGCTCCTCCAACGTCTTTCCCAACTGATTCACGCAATGATTTTCGGAACCCTTGCACAAAAGATTGATGTTCCGGCACCCGCAACTCTTAATCCAGTCTATCGACGTATGTCCGTCCACAAATCCGAGCACTTCGACCCGTTCTATCACTCCGGCCTGCCGCGCCCACCGGCATATACGCCCCACCGCATCCAGTTCTCCGCCGGACACACGCGCCGAAGCGACCTCGATGCGGTCGATATTAAGATCCTGCAGTAGCGCACGGGCTATCATCAGTTTCTCATGCGGTACAAAACTTACGCCACTGGTTTGTTCCCCGTCGCGCAAGGTCGTATCCATGATTTCAATCCGAGGATGTCTTTTCTTCATTGTCTTCTTTATTATTGGCCCGCGAATGAAACGGATTTACACAATTATAATTTATCCGCGTGTCCTCCTTTCCCACTCCTCTATTTTGTTTTTGTTCTCCAACAGAAAGTCAATATCGTCAAGGGCATTCATCAGACAATATTTCTTATACCCGTTGATTTCAAACGTTTCGCTCCTGCCGGTAGCCTTGTTGGTTACCGTCTGGCGGGGAACATCCACCTCGACCAGCGTTTTCGGATCAGCCTTGATGCTGTCAAAGAGCTCTGCAAGAAAAGCCTCACTCACCACCACCGGAAGCACGAAATTGTTCAGTTCATTATTCTTGTGGATATCCGCGAAAAAACTGCTGATGACCACTCGGAAACCATAACCGGCAATCGCCCATGCCGCATGCTCCCGACTGGAACCGCTGCCGAAGTTCTTACCCGCCACCAGAATCTCGCCACCGTATGTCGGGTCGTTCAGTACGAAATCTTCATTCAGTGTCCCGTCGGCCTTGTATCGCCAGTCGCGGAACAGGTTCTCGCCGAAAAAGCTTTCTTCTTTAGTCGTCGCCTTCAGGAAACGTGCCGGGATTATCTGATCAGTATCCACGTTCTCCAGCGGGAGAGGCACACATGTACTTGTGATTATATCGAATTTTTGTTTCATAACAACAGGATTACATTAAAGTTCTCGGATCGGTGATCACTCCCGTCACGGCTGCAGCGGCGGCCACCAGTGGACTGGCCAGCACGGTGCGCGCACCTGGGCCTTGACGTCCTTCGAAGTTACGGTTTGAAGTGGACACCGACAATTTGCCTGCCGGTATCTTATCGTCATTCATCGCCAGACAAGCGGAACATCCGGGCTGACGGATTTCAAAACCAGCCTCCTCCAGCACCTTGTCTATTCCTTCGGCCTTGATCTGTCCGGCCACCATCCAGGAACCGGGAACCAGCCATGCCACCACGTGAGCGGCTTTCCTGCGCCCTTTCACGACAGAGGCGAAAGCACGGAAGTCCTCGATACGGCCATTCGTACAGGCTCCGAGGAAGACATAGTCCACCGGTTTTCCCAACAGTTTCTCACCGGCCTCGAATCCCATATACTCCAGCGATTTCCGGTAAGAGGCACGCCCGGCCTCGGGAATGGTTTCCAAGGCCGGAACAGCCTCGGTGATACCGATTCCCATACCCGGATTCGTCCCATAGGTCACACGCGGCTCGATGTCCTCGGCACGGAACGTAAGTTCTTTGTCAAAGACGGCATCCTCGCCGCTTTTCAGCGTCTTCCAGTATTCCACGGCCTTATCAAAAGCCTCTCCCTGGGGAGCATACTCGCGTCCTCTGATATATTCGAACGTCACTTCGTCCGGAGCGACGAAACCGCCACGGGCTCCCATTTCAATCGAAAGGTTGCAGAGTGTCAGACGGCCTTCCATGGAAAGATTGCGGACCACCGAGCCGGCATATTCCACAAAATAACCGGTAGCTCCGGATGTTGTGAGACGCGCCATAAGAAACAAAGCCACGTCTTTTGCCGTCACGCCACGTCCCAATTCACCTTCGATGCTGATGCGCATGGACTTCGGTTTCTGTTGCAGAATGCACTGCGAGGCCATCACCATTTCAACCTCCGACGTGCCGATACCGAAAGCCACGGCTCCCATCGCCCCGTGAGTCGAAGTGTGCGAGTCTCCACACACAATGGTCATACCCGGCAAGGAAAGTCCCCGCTCGGGTCCCACCACATGGATGATTCCGTTCCGTTCGTCCATCATGCCGAAGTGCGTCAGTCCGAAGTCCGCCGCATTCTTCGCCAGCGTGTCCACCTGCGTCTTACCCACCGGGTCCTCTATCGGCTTGTCCTGATCATGCGTCGGCGTGTTGTGATCCGGCATACAATAAATATGATCCGGACGGAAACATTTCAAACCACGGGCACGCATGCCGGCAAAAGCCTGGGGACTGGTCACCTCATGGCAATAAAGTCTGTCTATATAAAGTTGCGTCGGGCCGTCCTCCACATTCTGTATCACATGGGCATCCCATATTTTGTCAAACAACGTATTTGCCATTCTTCTCTTTTAATATAATAGGTATTACTTTTTGATTTTGTTGATACAGTCGATATATGCCTCCACCGAAGCCGTCACGATATCGGTGTTCGCCCCGAAACCGTAATAAAGGTGTCCGTCATATTCCACCTGCATGTGCACCTTGCCCACATCGTCCGATCCCTTGCTGATGGCCTGGATGGTAAACTCCTTCAGGACCATCTGTCGCCGGATGACATTCTTCAGCGCCTTAATGGCCGCATCCACCGGACCGTTGCCGCTGGCGGAAGCCTCGAACTTCTCGCCGGCGATATCCAGACCGATACACGCCACCGACTTCACGCCCATGCCGGTGGTCACCTGCAGATAGTCCAGTTTGACGGAACCGGCCGAAGCGCGGTCCGCCCCCGCCAGCATGAGAATATCATCGTCGTTCACCTCTTTCTTCTTGTCGGCCAGTTTCAAAAACTCCTGATAAGTGACATCCAGCCGCTCACCATCCATCTCCACACCGAGCACACTCAGGCGGTGGCGCAATGCCGCCCGCCCGCTACGGGCCGTCAGCACGATGGCGTTGTCGTCTATACCCACATCCTTGGGATCCATAATCTCATAGGTCTGCACGTTTTTCAGCACGCCGTCCTGATGAATACCGCTGGAATGTGCGAAGGCATTGCGCCCCACCACTGCCTTGTTGGCCTGTACGGGCATGTTCATCAGCCCTGACACAAGACGGCTCGCCGGGTAAATCTTTTGCGTATTGATATTCGTCTCTATGCCGATACCGGAATGACATTTCAAGATCATCGCCACTTCCTCGAGCGACGTGTTTCCGGCGCGCTCCCCGATTCCGTTTACCGTCACTTCGGCCTGTCGGGCGCCGTTCATGATTCCGGCGATGGTGTTGGCCGTCGCCATCCCCAGGTCGTTGTGGCAATGCGTGGAAAGAATCGCCTTTCCCGCGGAAAGACCGTCCACATGCTCCATCAGATATTTTATCTTGGCCCCGAACTCCTGCGGCAGACAGTATCCCGTGGTATCGGGGATATTCACTACCGTGGCACCGGCACGCACAACCGCATCCACTACTTTCGCCAGATATTCATTGTCCGTCCGACCCGCATCTTCCGCATAAAACTCCACGTCTTCCACATATTTCTTCGCATACTTCACCGCTGCCACAGCACGTTCGATAATCTCCTCGCGATTGGAATTGAACTTATACCGGATGTGGGAATCAGATGTTCCGATTCCGGTATGGATACGTTTGTGCTTGGCATACTGCAAAGCCTCTGCCGCCACGTCGATGTCTTTCTGCACGGCACGCGTCAACGCACAGATGGTGGGCCATGTCACGGCCTTCGATATTTCTATCACGGAATTGAAGTCTCCCGGACTCGAAATCGGGAAACCGGCCTCTATCACGTCCACGCCCAATGCTTCCAGTTGACGCGCCACCTGAATCTTCTCCACTGTGTTCAACTGACATCCGGGCACCTGCTCGCCATCGCGGAGGGTCGTGTCAAAAATAAACAATCTGTCACTCATACTCTATCTTCGTTTTTATATTTGTTTTCCTTAATTAAAAAGGCCTTTCTCACGGAAGTGGGAAAGGCCCTTATAAGCGCTACAGCTCCATTCATGCACAAACCACACTTCCCACAGCACATTGCAGTCGGATGTCCAGAATGTCTGATAGAATGGAAAACTGATATACTTTCATCATTTTCTTCGATTATCGGATGCAAAGATAAAAGAAACCGGAATACAAAACAAATAAATTAAAAAGAAAAGAAGCGAAAAAACTTTCAATCTTTCACGTATCCCACATCTTACAGTTATAACTTCCCCCTTCCGGCCTCTCCCAAAAGGGCATCGTGCTTATGGGACGACATTAGATCAATTACCGTAGGGAGGAAGTTTCATTCAAAACACCCTTCAATGGACTCATTGGTTTCCAGAGAGGAAAGGGAGAATCCCCGGCATACTCCACGCAACAGGCCTCACACACTTATCGGATTCAACAGACATACGATTATCAATCATACGGGACGTATAATCTTGAAAGAAAGCTTTAATCCACTGTGTCATTTCATCCACTTTCGTGGTATCATAATCCATCAAACGCGTCTCCGGAGCCGGAAGTTCCGACACATCATATACAGCCACCGGAGTGTCTGGTGTATCATAGGCCACCATATACTCAGTACCAACCACATAGTATTGTCCGTTGGAATAAGTCAATGCATAATGCGACCTGACATCATCAAACATACTTGTTCCTAATGCGATGTATGGTTTCTCATAGCCGACAAGCGACAACAGAGTAGGCCCAATGTCCACCTGTGACATCATACGGTCTTCCACGACTCCAACAGGAACAGAACCGTCCGGAGCATAAACAATAAAAGGCAAATGATTATAAACGTAAGTATTATTATAGACCGTATCTGCATAATCGCGTGCCCCATGATCCGCCGTAATGACAAATATGGTGTTTTCATACCACGAAGTCTGCTTAGCCATATCAAAGAAATGCCGTAAAGCATAATCCGTATATTCGATAGCCTGTTCTGGTGATTCTTGTTGATGCCGATAACCGGAAGTGTCTATATCCTCCGGAAGATTATAAGGGCCATGGGCCGAAACCGTAAACCATGTTGCAAAGAAAGGATTGGAAGTATGAGACAGGTCTTCTACCACGAATTCAGCCATCTTGTGGTCCCATACACCCCATGAACCGTCATAATCAGTTGGCCCGTAATCATCACGGGAATAAATAGAACCGAATCCTGTAGCCTTGGCTGTTTCATCAATATGAAAACTTCCTTTCTCACATCCGTAATAAAACTTGGTCGCCATCCCCATTCGATTCATCAGTCTGGCCGGAGAATCAAGTATGTCAAGATTATGCTTCGATGTCACATAATAAGCAATACCATAGTCCGGAAAACCTCCTAAAATATTTGTAATACCTTGACAAGAGGTGCGCCCCGTGCCCAAAAGATGCCGGTTAACCAAACTATGCCGAGCCAAGGAATCAAGAAACGTCATCGTTCCCGCATATTGCCTATCTTCTTTCAGCGGAGTCAAATGTTCGGAAAATATAGAGCCGCCACTCTCTATTATAATAAGTACCAGATTTTTGTTTTGCTTCGGAAAACAATGAGACGGTATTGTAAGGCTATTGCGAATGGAAGCAAGTTCTTCTTCCGAAAAATAGACCAAACGCTGCAGTTCCATAGACCTGTTAATCGTACGGAATATACAGAAAGGCGTATTCAGCACCGCATTAATCTGAGGCATGGTATCAACATACCAGACAGCACTGCTTGTGTCAAGCGGACGCCCTTTTAATTTCATGCCACGTATGCCAAAAACTGTCAGTCCGGCCGCTATCAGGAATATACAGGTCTTTTTTACCCACGCATATTTGGACAAAGGTTCCGAAGTGAAAACAAACTCAACCCGCGAAGTTATCCAAACCAACATTGCAACCCAAACAACAGCCAACAGATAGGCCCACCAAAACTGACCGATATACGCACTCATCATGCCCGCAGAATTGGGATCAGTAATCACATTGACAAAATTGAGCCACGTCATTCGATAGGCCGTAAACTGGAAATAAGGAGTATCACCGACATTCAGTATCAGTAGCAGGCTGTTCGTTATCCAAAATATAACATTCCCCGCAGCAAGCCATCCTTTATGAGCCATCCAAGGAAATGGAGCAAAACGCATCAGAACAAAAACGACATTTGCATAAGCCAGAATGCTTATGTCGTAACGCAACCCATTCCATCCGATTTCAAGAGCCTGCACCCAAGTTGAGATATCTACAGCACTGTGATTGTAAGCGATGAACACCCAACGGGTCAACCACAGCAGTATGAGAGCTACTGCAAGTTGAAAACAGGAGGCTATATATACATTTGTCTTCAGTTTCATAATGCTTATATTTTTAGGAATGAAATGAAACGACGGCTACCGAAGCTCCCCTTTTCCGGAGCGAATCACTTCAAACATGTCGTCCATGCAGCTGACCACCGTGGAGGGTTCCGTTCCGCCGTAACCGCTGTCCACGACCATGTCCACCAAGGAAGCGTACTTTTCGTGAATAAGTTCCGGATCGGTGGTGTATTCCATCGTCTCGCCCCCATCGTGTACGGACATAGTGAGCAGCGGAGTGCCGAGTTCCCTGATAATCGCCCGCGGAACGGCATGATCAGGCACGCGGACCCCCACTTCCTTCCGATTCCTGTAAAGTTTGGGCAGGCGGCTGCCCGCAGGCAGAATAAAGGTGAACGGGCCGGGCAAATTGCGTTTCATCAGTTTAAAGGCAGCATTGCTGACGCGGGCATACTCACTCACACCGCTCAAGTCGTGACACACGATGGAAAGATTGCTCTTCTGCGGATTCACGCCTTTCAGCTTGCAAATACGTTCCACCGCCCGCACGTTCAGCGCATCACAACCGATGGCATACACGGTATCGGTGGGATAGACAATCAGTGCGCCGTCGAGCAACGCCTGTACTACGCGCCCCACCTCGCGGGGATTCGGATTCTCGGGATATATTTTCACCAGCATAATTCGCTCCGTTCTTTAAGGATCTTTAAGGATAACAGTGCAAATATAATACATCCGCTGGACATTCCGCCTCGCAAGGAAAGGTAAACAGCATAAAAAACAAGTGCGGACAAACACCGGTTCACTCATAGCATCCGGCATTTGTCCGCACTTTGCGTATATCGATGCGCCCAGAAGCCTGTCACGGTCTCCGGGCGCAAAGCAATCAATTCTTCACGTTCATATCTTTATCTACCAGCATCATGTCGATGGTTTTCAGGTCTGTCTTACCTTTTCCCTTAGCCCTGAAACGAATGACAAGCAGGTCTGCATCGCCTTCCACAGCCGGTTTGGCACCCAGGTTGACGAACGTCGGATAAAGCGCTTTCTGACCGCTCTTGTGCAGACGGTCGTAGGTAAGGTCTTTCATCTGGCTGACAGCATCCTTCACTTCCACACCCATATATTCATAACGCTGTGCATCGTAAGGTATGGCCAGGCTCAGCGCATTCACGCTGCGCAGGCCCTTGCCCTTCACCGTGAGCTCTATCACGTCGCCGGCATTGTGAGCAGTTTTCGACGGAGCCACCGTCAACAGACCGTCTACCTGCGGAACAGCCTGCTGACCGACACCGCCGTCCAATTCTATGGCCACTGCCGAAATATCGTAAGCATCTATCAGACCGTTGTTGTTCAGGTCGCCCTTGCTGATATAGCCTTCATAATCGGAGTCGCCCTTACGCAGACCGGTGTAGTTCATATAAGATGTCAGGTCGTTCTCGTCCAGTTTGCCGTCGTGATTGATATCGCCGGGAATATAGCTTTCCGAACCGGGCACTTTGAATACATACATCTCGCGACCCGAGCCGAAGCCACCCACGCCTTCTTCCACCGTCATTTTCAGATAACGGGCCGTCGGATGCTCCTTGAACTCAATGACGCGCAAAGGATCGCCGCCGCGTTTCCATGTGAACGGCACAGGCTCCGACCACGTCTGTTTGTCCATACTGTAAGACAGGGTACCGCGCAGCAACGTACCGTTGCCTCCGTCCTCGCGCCCTAAATAGTGGAGCTTGTCCAACTGGTTGACGCTGTGCAGGTCGACAAGCAACTCGAACGGCACGGCCTTGGCGCCCCATTTGGTGTGCCACATGTCATTCTCGTCGAAGTTGAACAACTTCTGAATGCCGCTTCCGCCCTGGTTCTCGCAGGTAGTACGTCCCGTGATGCCCTGAATGGCGAATTCAAGCGGATTGCTCTTTGTCATGGCCTTCACTGTTGTCCAGCCCGACTTCCCGTTCTTGTTCACGGCTCTCACACGGAAAGCATATTCCGTTTCCGGCTGGAGGTTCTCGAACAGCAGTTCCGTGTCGCGGATGGTGGTGTAAAGCATACCGTCGAATTCTATTTCATAATAGTCGGCGTTGCCCACCTTGTCCCACGACGGAGTCAACTTGTAAGCCTCGGTATGTTCTTCCGTGATGCGGACCGTCGGAGCCGTCAGGACACCCGTCTTCGCGTGCAGACGATCGGCCGGTGCAAATTCGAAGCCGTCCACCGCCACTTCCAGCGCCGTCTGCGTCACGTCGCAGGCTGCCAGACGAACCGTCAGCACGGGATTCTTGATGATTTCCGTCTTGGCGAACTCGCTGCCCAGCGTGGCGAAACGGTTCAGGTCGGGACGCTCGTCGTAATAATAGGCATTATGGCGATTCTCCAGTTCCTCGATACTGTTCACGGGGGAAAGTTTGATTTTCTTCTTTCCTGCTTTCAGTACCACCTTCTTAGGGGCAACCGTCACGTTGATACGCAGGTCGGTCACTTTCTCCCGGACGAAGCCATCGTAATCGCCCTCCGTGGGACGAAGAGTCACGACGAGCCTGTTCTTCTCCACGTTGCTCTCCACAATCGTGCTCGCACTGCGACCGCCCAGGTATTGCTGCGTCACACCGTCATCGTCGTATTCCTTATAAACTGAATGACCATCGGCATAGATTTCATACGCCCGGTATGCCTTGTCCACCTGCGACGGATTGTTGTTCGGCTTCGTCATGGGCAGAATACTTCCGCTTTTCACAAAGACCGGCAATTTCCACAGCGGCACGTCGTAACTGTTGAGTATACAACCGCCTTCGTACACATCGCCGGTGAAATAATCCACCCACTTCCCTTCGGGCAAGTAGATGCCGTTGCGAATATCGTTTCCGTCCTTGTCTATCTTCGTGGCCTGGTAGACAGGTGCCACCAGCACGCTGGGACCGCACAGAAACTCATACTGCGTGGCCGTGCCCATCGTGTAGGCATTAGGATAATCGAGGAAGAGCGCCCTCACCAGCGGCTTGCCGTCCACAGCCTCGCGCGAGGAGGTATAGAGGTAAGGCATCCACTCGGAACGCATCTTCAGATACCAACGGTTGATGGAAGTGGCCGGTTCGCCCAGCGCCTGCGGATACTTGGGATTGGAACCCCATCCGTCCATGTTGAGCTGCATGGAAGTGAACATCTTCCACTGGAAGTCGCGCACGTTGACGGGAATGTTCTTTCCGCCGAAGATACCGTCCATGTCGGAACAGATGTTCGGCTGGCCGGAAAGTCCGGAACCGATGTATGTAGGAACATGAAAACGGATGTATTCCCAGTTGCCTCCCGTCTGGTCACCCGACCAGATGCCCGCATAGCGCTGCGTGCCGGCCCAGCCGTCGAGCGAGATGATGAACGGGCGGGCATCGTTGCCGTAATAGGGCATGATCTGTCCCACATCGCCCACACCATTCAAACCGAAGCTGTAACCGGCGCCCACCCAGGCCACATCGGTCTTGAGCACACGCACACCGGCATCGCGCACCTCTTTCACGATGTCACGCTGCAGCAACGCCTCGACACCTTTCTTAGGATGCAGGTCGCTCTGCGTCCAAAGTCCAATCTCCACTCCCTTGGCGCGGGCATATTCGCCGAAAGCCTTCAGGTTTTCGATGTTGCCGTCCAGCGTGGACGTCTGCCCGTAACCGGCTCCATAACCGTCGTTGGGCAGCACCCAGCCCAGCGGCATGTCATGGGCATTGTAACGGTCTATCACGGCCCGTGCGGAGAACTGGTAGTTGTTTTTCTCCCCGTTAAGCGATTCCTTGATGCCTCCGTTGTCGGTCTGCGATTCCTTATAACGCTTACCGTCTTCGAACAGCACGCCGCCTTCCTCCGTCTCTTTCCAATAATCGCGGTTGTAAGCGTTGAGATGGCCTTCATAGAAACCGAACTTGGGCAGCAGGACAGGATGACCCGTCAACTGATAGAAATCGTTGAGCAAAGGCACGGCCCCCTCGTCGACCATCAGGAAAAGGTCCAGATAGTCCGTATCATGCGACAGCACGACTGTACCGGGCTCCGATGCGCCGAAGTCATAGCGTCCTTTGGCAAACGTGTGCCACATCACGCCGTAACCGCACGTGGACCAGTAGAAAGGCGTGGGCGAAGCCACACCGCCGTCCGTCCAGTTGTTGGTGTTCTCGATGGCGATGGTTTTTCCCTTGTGAGAGAAGCGCCCGTTCTGCACGCCGCCGCCGTAGAAATATTCCCCGGCATCCTCGCGGAGCGCCAGCGCCACTTTCTTCTTCCCGAACTCGACGGGGCGACGGCTCTCCGTCACAGTACGTCCCGTGGCGCGGTCGACGAGCCGGAAGCAGGTCGTCTTCCGGTCAAATTCCAGCCTCACTTTCTCCGTAACGACGGCGAGCGCACCGCCGGCGTCCTCGACGCGTACCGGAGCGGACAGCTGCCGGCGCGGACAGTCGGCCAGTATGCGGGCTTCGGGCGAAGCCTGCGGATCGCGCACGATACCGCCGTTCTTGTCCTGAAAGAGCCGCAGGACGCGGTCGCCATAGAAGTCGACCGTCATCCGGCTTCCGTCGGAAAACCGGATGTCCACCGTCGTAGGATTTATCACCTGCGCTCCCTGTACGGTGAGCGCTCCGGCAACAACCGTCTGCACGGACTGGGCGCGAACCTGCACCGCCGCGGGAATGCCCGCCAACGGCAAAGCCAGCGCCAGCAACCATGCATGCCTGCCGCCTCCAAACTTACTGTAGTTTCTCATAAAGCGTATTTTAAATAATAGTTTTTCAGGGTATCTTTATATAATCCGATGCAGAGCGGAACGCTCCGCACGTCCCAAAGATACAATTATTCTCACAAACCACCGGCATACAAGCCTCCTTTTTTGCATTTCTCCGCCCTGCGGAAGAACGGAGGCGGGACAGCGGGACAAAAAAGACCGGCCGCGGCTTTTAAATAAATAAGAAAAAGGTTATCTTTGCGCCCTGTGTCCCGACTGACACGGGACTTCCATAATTCACAACGAACATACTCCAAGGGAAGAATCATGAAAAAGCAAATTTTATTCTTCATCGCCGCCGCAGCACTGGCCGTAGCCGGATGCAACGGCAACAAGAACAGCGCCGAACAAGACGAGATGCTGAAACTGATAGAAATGGACAAGATGGAGATGGAGAACGAATACGAAGAGTTCGCCAAACAATACAGCGAACTGAAACTCCAAATCAACAACGACTCGCTCATCGCGCAGCTCGACAAAGAACAGCGCCGAACGCAGGAACTGCTTGACGAACTGAAGCGAGTGAAGACCACCGACGCCGCCGAAATCGCCCGTCTGAAGAAGGAACTGGCCACGGTGCGCGCCGTCATGCGCAGCTACATCCTGGAGATTGACTCGCTGAACCGCCTCACCCAGGCACTGACCGACGAGAACGAGCGGATGAAAGCGCAGTACAACCAGGCACAGAACCACATATCCTCGCTGACCACCGAGAAGGAGAATCTGAGCGAGAAGGTGGCCATCGCCTCGCAGCTGGATGCCTCAGCCATCACCGTGACAGGACAGAACAAGCGCGGACGGGAAGCCAAAAAGATAAAGGACGTGAAGAAATTCGTCATCAGCTTCGCCATCACCAAGAACATCACCGCCGAGACGGGCAACCGCTCGCTCTACGTGCGCATCACCAAACCCACGAACGAGGTACTGACCAACGGCGGGACATTCACGTTTGAAGACCGCAAACTCGAATACTCCATCAAGAAGGACATCGAATACACGGGCGAGGAACAGCACGTCACCGTCTACTGGGACGTGAACGAGTTCCTCAGCACCGGCACCTACCGGGTGGACATCTTCGCCGGAGGCTACAACATCGGCTCGACAACGTTCCACTACGCGAAATAACCCCGCCCGCCGCCCGCGGGCGGCGGACACCAGCAAGAAATATTCATTATTAACCAACAAACACAATCTAATCACACATGGAAGCCATATTCAGCTACATCATCGGCCTGGGCGCCGCCGTCATGATGCCCATCATCTTCACCCTGCTCGGGGTGTGCATCCGCATCCCCTTCTCCAAAGCCCTTAAAAGCGGGCTGTACGTCGGCGTCGGATTCGTCGGCCTGTCCGTCGTCACCGGCTTGCTCACAAGTTCACTGAGCCCCGCCCTCCACGATCTGGTGGCCATCTTCGACCTCAATCTGGGCGTCTTCGACATGGGATGGCCCGCCGCGGCCTCAGTGGCCTACAACACGTCGGTGGGCGCCTTCATCATCCCCGTATGCCTGGGTATCAACCTGCTTCTCCTGCTGCTGGGATGCACGCGCACGGTGAACATCGACCTGTGGAACTACTGGCACTTCGCCTTCATCGGCGCCGTGGTTTACTTCATGACCGGCGAAAGCCTGCTCTGGGGCTTCTTCGCCGCCATCATCTGCTACATCATCACCCTTGTGCTGGCCGACGTGACGGCCAAGAAGTTCCAGCACTTTTACGACGGCATGGAGGGCATCTCCATCCCGCAGCCCTTCTGTCAGGGCTTCGTGCCCTTCGCCGCAGCCATCAGCCGGGGACTGGACCTCATCCCGAGCTTTGACCGGCTGAACATAGACTCCGAGGGAATGAAAAAGAAGTTCGGCCTTTTCGGCGAACCGCTCTTCTTAGGTGTCATCATCGGCTGCCTTATCGCCTGCCTCGCCTGCGAGAACTGGGACCAGCTCATCCACGGATACACCAAAGCCGACGGCCTGCTGCCGGCCTTTGCCAACGGCAACGCCGAAGCGCGCCAGTTCGCCGGCGGCATCCCCGCCATCCTGGGCCTGGGCATCAAGATGGGTGCCGTCATGGAACTCATCCCGCGCATCACGTCGCTCTTCATCGAAGGCCTGCGCCCCATCTCCGACGCCACACGCCAGCTCATCGCCCGCAAGTTCGGCGAGAAGAAGGAATTCTACATCGGCATGTCGCCCGCGCTCGTCATCGGCCATCCGACAACGCTCGTCGTGAGCCTCCTGCTCATCCCCATCACCCTCGTGCTGGCCGTCGTACTGCCCGGAAACCAGTTCCTGCCGCTGGCCTCGCTCGCCGGCATGTTTTACGTGTTCCCCCTCATCCTGCCGCTCACCAAGGGCAACGTGGTGAAGAGCTTCATCATCGGCGCCGTGATGATGATATGCGGCCTGTACTTCGTCACATGGATGGCCGGCGACTTCACGCAGGCCGCCGAATTCGTGCAGCGCATCCACCCCGACGACAAGTCGGTGGCCGTGCCTGCGGGATTCCAGGCCGGAAGCCTCGACTTCGCCTCCAGCCCCCTGGCCATCGCAATCTATGCGGCCTGCCGCTACAGTCTCTACATCGGTGCCGCCGTGATGACGGTGGCCACACTGCTGCTCGTGCTGTGGAACCGCCGGAGGATAAACCGATAGGCATACCTATTATTATAGAGAGAGAAAACAGACACTGTTGAACACTAAAAAATAAAAGACTGACAATGAAAAAATTCGCATTAGCATGCTGCATGAGTCTGGCCGCCATGGCCGGACAGGCACAGATGAACTACACGGTGCAGACGGCCTGCCACCCGACGGACGTGAAACACTACGACACGGGAACCCTGCGCAGCCGTTTCATGATGCCCAAAGTCATGGCACCGGACGAAATCAACCTCACGTACACGCTCTACGACCGCCTTGTCTACGGCGGCATCATGCCCGTGAACAAAGAACTGCGACTGGAGACGTTCCACGAACTGGGACCGGAAATCACCTACTTCCTCGAGCGCCGCGAACTGGGCGTCATCAACATCGGCGGCCCGGGTACCGTCACGGTAGACGGCACGGAGTATCCCATGGAGTACAAGGAAGCGCTCTACGTGGGCTGCGGCCACAAAGACGTCACTTTCCGCAGCAGCGACGCCAGCCGTCCCGCTAAGTTCTACATCAACTCGGCACCGGCCTACCGCCCGTTCGTGACGCAGCTCATCACGACCGACAAGGCCAAGTTTGAAAAAAACAAGAAGAAATACGCGCTGGCCATCAGTGACAACTACGGAAAGGCCGAGGACAGCAACAAACGCGTAGTGAACCAGATGATAGTGAAGGACGTGCTGGAGCGCGTGAAGGACGGCGGCACGAACCAGCTGCAGGTGGGGCTCACCGAACTGGCGCCCGGCAGCGTGTGGAACACCATGCCCGCGCACACCCACACGCGCCGCATGGAGGCATATTTCTATTTCAACGTGCCCGAGGGTAACGCCATCTGCCACCTCATGGGCGAACCGCAGGAAGAACGCCTCGTGTGGCTGCACAACGAACAGGCCATCACCTCGCCCGAATGGAGCATCCACGCCGCCGCTGGCACGAGCAACTACACCTTCATCTGGGGCATGGGCGGCGAAAACCTTAAGTACAGCGACAAGGACGAAATCAAATACCTCGACATGCGTTGAGGCACGGCGCGCCCGCACGCAACACAGAGAAAGCCCGCGGCCACCCTCTTTCCGGAGGAGCAGCCGCGGGCTTTCCATGTTTCTGCCGCGCGGATATCACTTCTTCACGTCCACCACCTGCGTGGGCGCCATCTCCATGTTCCGCCGATCCGTCTGCGTCACCACGCGGGCCGCCATCTGACGGAAAGCCAGCCCCACCGGGCTCTCGTCGTCCAGTGCCACCGGCGTACCCCCGTCGCCGCTCCCGCACACGCTCTCCACCACCGGAATCTGTCCCAGCAGCGGCACACCCATCTCCTCGGCCAGACGCTTCACGCCCTCGCGGCCGAACAGATAATAGCGATTCTCCGGCAACTCCGCCGGCGTGAACCACGCCATATTCTCCACCAATCCCAGGATGGGCACACCCACCTTCTCGTTGCGGTACATGTCGATGCCCTTGCGCGCGTCGGCCAGCGCCACCTCCTGCGGCGTGCTCACGATGACCGCTCCCGTGATGGCCAGCGTCTGCACCAGCGTCAGGTGGATGTCACTCGTGCCCGGCGGCGTGTCCAGTACGAAATAGTCCAGCTCGCCCCACGCCGCGTCGCCGATGAGCTGCTTCAGCGCGTTGCTTGCCATGCCCCCGCGCCAGAGCGTCGCCTGGTCGGGACTGACGAAGAAACCGATGGAAAGCATCTTCACGCCATACTTCTCCACGGGCACAATCAGGTCGCGCCCGCCGATGTTCTCGGCATACGGTCGCGCGTCCTCCTCGCCGAACATCTTCGGCATGCTCGGCCCGAAGATGTCCGCGTCCAGCAGCCCCACCCGATAGCCCATCCGGGCCAGCGACACGGCCAGATTGGCCGCCACGGTGGATTTACCCACGCCTCCCTTGCCCGACGACACGGCGATGATGTTCTTCACGCCGGGCAGCAACTGCCCCGCCTCGGGACGCGGCGCCTGCCGCGTACGCGTGTGTATCTCCACTTCCACCTCCCTGCCCACATAGGCATGAATGGCAGCCTCGGCGGCCTTCACGATGGAGCGCAGAAACGGGTCCGTAGGTTTGTCGAAAACGAGCGAGAAGCTCACGTGCAACCCGGCGATGCGCAGGTCGTCCTCCACCATGCCCGCCTCCACGATATTCT
Source organism: uncultured Paraprevotella sp. (assembly GCA_964540455.1). Taxonomy (GTDB): domain Bacteria; phylum Bacteroidota; class Bacteroidia; order Bacteroidales; family Bacteroidaceae; genus Paraprevotella. The sequence continues at coordinate 64,297 of CAZIMK010000005.1, read as the reverse complement.
TGCCCGTGCCCGGATAGCGCACCGTAGCGAGCGCGTCCGTAATGAGTTTGGGATATAAGTCCATAGAAACGAAAAAAATTAATGATTAAAGAATGAAAGAATCTGAAAGCGACAGGCTGGCAACGCCCGTCCGCCCACCGGATTACCGCCCCGTGGCCGCCCCGCTGCGCTTGCTGCGGTTGTAGCTCCGGTAGTCGTCCAGCTCGATTTCCACGTCCGGCTCCGCGAGCGCGCCCGCATGAGGCAACCGCAGACGCATGTAGCGGATGGCCAGTCCGCGGTCCATCCACTGCTGTTCGTAATACGTGCGTATGCCCAGTATGCGCGCCTCCTCCTCGCCGAGCGCGCCAGCCGCGTCACCGCCGTACAGGTCCGTCGTGGCAAACTCCACGGGCAGCCCGTTGCGCTCCGCCATCAGCGCGGTGTAGGTGAACAGGAAGTTCGAGTCCGTCTTCAGATGCACCCGCCCGCCATCCGTCAGGAAGCGACGGTAGCGCTCCATGAAGTACGTCGACGTCAGGCGCTTCGTCACCTTCTTCATCTGCGGGTCGCTGAACGTGAGCCAAATCTCGCTCACCTCCCCCGGAGCGAAGAAGCGGTCGATAATCTCGATGTTCGTGCGCAGGAAAGCCACGTTCGCCAATCCCTCGCGCAGCGCCTCCGTAGCGCCCGTCCACATGCGCGCGCCCTTGATGTCCACGCCGATGAAGTTCCTCTCCGGATAGAGCCGCGCCAGCCCCACGGTATACTCTCCGCGGCCGCATCCCAGCTCCAGCACGATGGGGTTCGCGTTGCGGAAAAAATCCTCGTGCCACCACCCTTTCATGGCGAAAGGCGCATCCGCCACCGCCGCCCAGGGGTATTCAAACACATGGGGATAACGCTCCATATCCGCGAACTTCGCCAACTTTCCTTTTCCCATATCAATCCGTTTTGTAAGCCCTGCAAAGGTAGGGAAAATCCGCGAACCGGACAACATCCCGCCCGCCCTTTCCGCCGGTAGCCGGCAGCGGAGGGGAAAGTGCCGGCGCGGGGGATGGAAAGGACGGCCGGTGCCGCACGGAGGAAGTGCCGGTGCGGAAGGGGAAAGGAATGCCTGCGGACGGGGGAAGATGAGTCCGAAGCCTCCCGTTTTGTCAGGGAAACGGACAAAACAGGGCAGCGCGCCTCCACGATGCCCTAGTCAGTGCAGGAAGCGTCGGCCCAGCCCGCCGTTTTTAACAAACCTTAATAGACCGGGCCTCTCGCCCGCCGCCGTCCGGGATGCCTTCGGAGAGGCTTCGGAACGTGCCGGAGGACGATGCCGGACGGACAACAGCACCGACGACGCATCCCGCGAAAAGGATCCGGAGCGGAGGGGACGGGAGGGGGCGCCCTCCCTTATATGCACTCGTAAATATTTGTATCACAATTAATTAACAGATACGACGAAACAATTCTCCAGCCGAAACGGCTTCCGGATTTCGCCGGAGGTGCGTCCGATTTTTCTCGGAGGCGCGTCCAAATTTTCTCGGAGGCGCTTCCAAATTTTCTCGGAGGCACGTCCAAATTTTCCCGGAGGCACGTCCAAATTTTCTCGGAGGCGCTTCCAAATTTTCCCGGAGGCGCTTCCAAATTTTCCCGGAGGCTACTGTTTTTCCGTTAACACACGTTGACACGCCGCGCAAAGCAAACGTTAAATCTCTTCACACTCCGCCACCGCAAAACGGGGCGCTGCAGGCGCTCTCCGCCCCTATATATATAATAAGGTATACCCCGCAGAGGGGAAGTCCGTCGCCGCACCGCCGGAAGTCCGTTTTTTTCGCACCCGCGGACACACGGCGGAGGCGGCCGCCGATGCACGGCGGCGTTCCCCCGCCAGGGCCTCTCCGTTGCCACGCACGACGAAGGGCGCCCCGCACACGTGCGGAACGCCCCTCGCGAAAAAGTCAGTGCCTGCGGCCGGCCGCTCAGCACCAGCCCGAAGCCTTGCGGCGCTCGTAGTCGAGCTTCACGTCCTCATAGAAGTGAGCCGTAGCGGAAGTCATGTAGGGCCCCAGCCACAGGTAGCCGATACCCAGCGTCAGGATGGTCAGCAACACCCAGCCGATAAACGACAGATGAAGGCAGAAGAGTTCCCACTTGTGTCCCTCCATCATCGCCATACTTTTCTCGATGGCCGCGTTGTTCTTCAGCGCCGGCTCGTCCTTCAGGATGAAGGAGGTCATGGCATAGGAATAGCTCTTGATGATGCCCGGCACGATAAGCAGCAGCATCCACAGCAGCGTGTAGACGCCCTGCAGAAGGAGCGTGGAGAACAGGCGCGTGTAGTCGCTGAAACCGGCGAAGAGGTCGCCCACGGCGAAGGGGCTCTTCGTGCGCACGTTACGCAGGAAGGCCACGGCATAGCTCCATCCCACGGGCAAGAGCAACAGGCTCAGCAGGGAACCCACTCTGGGGACGGCAGACACGGCGCTGGAGAGGATGATGTAGACCAGACACATGACCACGGCTCCACCCCACTGTCCGGACAGAGACTGGCGGGCAGCGGCCCGCAGTTGACTTGAATTCTTCATGACAAGTTCTTTATTAAGTTGAAAAAAATATTTGTATCGCTGCAAAGAGGCGACGGCCGCGAGGCGCAGGCGTCACTCCATCACCACCTGCGTCCATCCGTGCGTGTCGGGCTCAATACCGTACTGTATGGCGCGCAACCGGTTGTAGAGCTTCGTGCTCACGGGACCGGGCTGTCCGTCCGGACTGAACACGTAGCTCCGGCCGTTCTCCAGGTCGTCGATGCGCCCGATGGGACTGATGACGGCCGCTGTGCCGCAGGCTCCCGCCTCCTCGAAGGTAGCGAGTTCCTCCTCCGGTATCTGACGGCGCTCCACCTTCAGCCCCAGATCCTCGGCCAGCTGCATCAGGCTCTTGTTCGTGATGGAAGGCAGGATGGACGTCGAGGCGGGCGTCACGTACGTATTGTTCTTGATGCCGAAGAAATTGGCCGCTCCGCACTCATCGATATACTTCTTCTCCTTGGCATCGAGGTAGAACTCGCATGAGTACCCCAGGTCATGCGCCATCTTGTTGGCCCGCAGGCTGGCCGCATAGTTGCCGCCCACCTTGTAGATGCCCGTGCCGAGCGGCGCCGCGCGGTCGAACTCGCGGATGATGACGTAGGGATTGGTAGAGAAACCGCCCTTGAAGTACGGTCCCACCGGCGTCACGAAGATGACGAACAAGTATTCGTCCGCCGGATGCACGCCCACCTGGGCGCCCGTGCCGATGAGCAGCGGACGTATGTAGAGCGAGGCTCCGCTCTCGTAGGGCGGGATAAAACGCTCGTTGAGGTGCACCACGCGGCGCACCATCTCCTCGAACAAATCCGTGGGCAGCTCCGGCATGAGAATGCCGCGGCAGGTGCTCTGCAGGCGCGCCGCGTTCTCGTCCATGCGGAACACGCGCACCTTGCCGTCGGGACAGCGGTAGGCCTTGAGCCCTTCAAACGCCTCCTGCCCATAGTGCAGGCACGTGGCCGCCATGTGGATGTTTATCGTCTCCGACGACGACACTTCAATCTCTCCCCACGCGCCGTCGCGCCAGCGGCAACGCACGTTATAGTCCGTCGGCATGTAGCCGAACGACAGATTCGCCCAATCTATTTCTTTCATGTTCCTTTCTATTTATGAATCGCAAGCACAAAATTACATAAAATTAGCGGCAGAGAGGCACGTTCCCTTAAAAAAATATAACACGGCGGCCTACTTTTCTATCGAATCCACCATCTTGCGCACTTCCTCGCCGGCCGCATAGAGCCGGCCGCGGCAAAAGGCGAGCAGCTCGCGCGCCTCGGCCAGCATGGCGGCCAGTTCGTCCACTCCGGCCTCGCCCGTCTCCACGAGCTTCACCAGCTGCTCCAGCCTGGCGGCCGCCTGTTCGTATGTCATTTCCTTTTCCATCTTCGTATCTGTCATTAGTTCGTTCATTCTCCTTTCGTCTCCCCGCACACTACGGAACGGATGTCGCCGTGCGCCGTGCGCGTCACAATCTCGTCGCCCTCGCACACGTCGTCCGGCCGCCTCACCAGCCGCCCGTCTCTGAGCGTCAGCGTATACCCCCGCCGGAGCAGGTGCACGGGATCGGCCGCCTCGCACCGTTGTCCCCAGGCGTCCAGCAACAGGCGCGCCCGCTGCACGCGTCCCTCCGCCAGAAGGCACAGGCGGGACTGCATACTCTCCAGCCGGTGCGCCTCGCGCTGCATGCCGCGCTCCGCCGCGGCATGCCACCGCTGCGGCCACATCTCGAGTCTCCGCCGCTGCCGCTCCACGGCCTGCACGAACACGGAGTTCAGCCGCAGGGCCGTGGCGTCCAACGCGCCCTGTCGCTCGCGCACGTTCCGCAGCGCCCCCTCGGTCACCCGCCGCCCCAACGTCTCAATCCGCGTGGCCAGCGCCAGCTGGCAGTCGATGAGAAAGGCCGCGGCGGCCGTGGGCGTCTTCACCCTCCGGTGTGCCACGCTATCCAGCACCGTGTCGTCGCGTTCATGCCCGATGCCCGTGATCACGGGCAGGGGAAACTGCGCGCAAGCCGCCGCCAGCGGGTAGCTGTCGAAACAGGACAGGTCGCTCGTGGCGCCGCCCCCGCGGATGATAACCACCACGTCCCATGCGTCGCGCTCGGCCAGCACGGCGTCCAGCGCGTCCAGCAGCGACGCCTCGGCGCGTTCGCCCTGCATCACGGCCGGAAACAGGCGCGTGGTGAAACGGAAACCGTAGTCGTTGTGCAACAACTGGTCGCTGAAATCGCCGTAACCCGCCGCTGTGGCCGAGGATATGACGGCCACCCGACTGGCCGGCACGGGCAACGGCAGGGCACGGTTGTCGTTCAGGATGCCTTCCTCCTCCAGCCGTCGCAGAATCTCACGTCGTCGGCGGGCCAGGTCGCCCAGCGTGTAGGTAGGGTCGATGTCGGTCACCGTGAGCGAATAACCGTACAGTTCGTGAAACGACACGGCTACGCGCACCAACACCTTCATCCCCGCAGCCAGCCGCTGCCCCGTCTCCCGCTCGAAATACGCTCCCAGCAGGGCATACGTCCCCGCCCATATCGCGCCGCGCGCCTTGGCCACGAGCGACTGACCGCGTGCGTCCTTCTGGACGAACTCCACGTAGCAGTGCCCATTGTAGGCCGTGCGCACCTCGCTCAGTTCCGCCTGCAGCCAGCAGGGCTCCTGCAGGACATTCTCCACCGTGCCGCGTACGCGCGCGTTCAGTTCATAAAGTGTCAGAGGTTCAGTCATACTGTAGCATATACCTTATTATATATAGGCCGACACTCCACGCTGGCGGGCAATGTAGGCTCCTCCCACCAGCCGGTCGCCGATGTAGAACACAGCCGACTGCCCCGGCGTGACGGCAGACACGGGTTCGTCCACCTCCACCAGCAGGAGGTTCTCTTCCTCACCCGGACAAAGGAAGCGGTTCGCCACGCGGCGCACGCGACAGGGCACCGGCGCACTGCGGTAACGGATGCGCACCGTCAGCCGGCTATCGGAGAGCGCCTCCTCGTCCGCCACCTGCGCCCGCTCCAGCAGAAACGCCTTCGTCTCCAGCTGCGCCGCGTCGCCCAGCATCACCGTGTTCCGTTCCGGATTTATCTTCAGCACGAAGGCCGGCCGCCCCAGGGCGATACCCAGTCCCCGGCGCTGCCCCACCGTGTAGTAGGCGTAACCTTCGTGCACGCCCAACACGCGTCCCTCCGCGTCCACGAACCGGCCGGGGCGGATGCGCCCGTCGATGTCCGGCACCTCGCGGCGCAGGAAGTCGCGGTAGTCCCCGTCAATGAAGCAGACCTCCATGGACTCGCCGCCGCGGGCCTTCAGGGTGAAACCCTTCGCCTCCAGATAGGCGCGCACGTCGGCCTTGCACATTTCTCCCAACGGGAAAATGCAACGCTCCAGCACCTCCGGCGACAGGCGCCAGAGGAAATAAGACTGGTCCTTGTGGCGGTCGGCTCCGCAGCGGATAACCGGCCGGCCCTGCTCGCGGCAAAGGCGGACATAATGCCCCGTGGCAATAAAATCGCAACCCAGACGGTCTGCCCATTCCGTCAGCACACGGAACTTGAACAGCGGATTGCACATCACGCAGGGATTGGGCGTGCGTCCCCCAAGATATTCGTCCACGAAATTCCGCACCACCGTGTTCCGGAAATCTTCGCGCTCATCCGCCACATAATGCGGTATGCCCAGCCGGTCGGCCAGTTCGCGCGCCTCGCGGACGAAGCCGGGCCATTCCTGCCCTTCCTCCGCAAACTGCCGGGGTAGGTCCCACACGCGCATCGTGACGCCCGCCACCTCATAGCCCTGTTCCTGCAACATCAGGCAGACGGCCGAACTGTCGATGCCGCCGGACATCCCCACCAAAACTTTCTTCTTTGCCATTGTCGGACGTATTTTTCATAAAAATCAACGGCTGCAAAGTTACTTCTTTTTTCGGGATTTCCCGACAGGCGCACAGCATCTTCGACAGCCGGGACACAAAAAGGACAGGGCCGTCTCCTCACGGAAACGGCCCTGCCGAAATACAATACCTGCACGCAGGTTCTTAACTGAGGAATCCCAGCAGCACACCGGCGGCCACAGCCGAGCCGATGACACCGGCCACGTTCGGCCCCATGGCGTGCATGATGAGATAGTTTTTCGGATCGTACCGCAGACCCTGTTCGTGAGAGATGCGGGCGGCCATCGGCACGGCGGACACACCAGCGTTGCCGATAAGCGGGTTAATCTTCTTCCCTTCCGGCAGGAAGAGGTTGAAGAAGCGCACGAAAAGCACGCCCGAAGCCGTAGCCACGACGAAGGCGCAGGCACCGATGGCGAAGATGCGTATCGTGTCCAGCGTGAGAAACTCACTGGCCTGCGTGGAGCAGCCCACGGTGAGGCCGAGGAGCATAACGACAATGTCGTTCAGCGCGCTGCCGGCCGTCTTGGCCAAACGGGTAGTCTTCGTACTTTCCTTCAGCAGGTTACCGAAGAAGAGCACACCCAGCAGGGGCAGACCCGATGGCACGACGAAAGCCGTAATCAGCAGACCCACAATGGGGAAGATGATTTTCTCGCGCTGCGATACCGTACGGGCTGGCTGCATGCGGATAAGGCGTTCTTTTTCCGTGGTGAGCGCACGCATGACGGGACGCTGAATGAGCGGTACGAGTGCCATATAGGAATAGGCGCACACGGCAATGGCTCCCATCAGGTTGGGCGCCAGCTTGGAGGAGAGGAAGATGGCCGTCGGACCGTCCGCTCCGCCGATGATGGCGATACCGGCTGCTTGATTGGGCTCGAAGCCGAAAGCCAGGGCTGCCATGTAAGCGGCGAAGATACCGAACTGGGCGGCAGCACCGATAAGGAGCAATTTGGGATTGGCTATGAGCGCGGTAAAATCCGTCATCGCCCCGATGCCGAGGAAAATAAGCGGAGGATACCAGCCGAGCTTGACTCCCTGATAGAAGAAGTTGAGCACGGAGTTGTCCTCATAAAGCCCGATTTCAAGACCTACGGACTTGAATGGAATGTTTCCCAGAATGATGCCAAGTCCGATGGGAATGAGCAACAGCGGTTCCCAATCCTTGACGATGGCCAAGGTGATGAAGAGAGCGCCCACGAGAATCATGATGTAGTTGCCCAGTTCGCCGTTGGCAAAACCTGTGTAGGAGCAGAAGTCAAGGAACTTGGTTCCGATAAAATCCAGATATTCTGCCATGGTCCGTTATCCGATTGTGAGCAGCACGGCGCCAGTCTGCACCGTATCACCCTTGTTGACACATACCGAAGTGACGGTTCCGTCGCACTCGGCGGCTATATTGTTCTCCATCTTCATGGCTTCGAGCACCACGACAGTTTGTCCCTTCTTAACGGCCTGGCCGTTGGTCACGGCCACTGCCACCACCGTTCCGGGCAGCGGGGCACGCACGGCCATACCGGCTCCGGCGGGAGCGGCGGGCTGTGCCGGCATGGGCTGCGCTGCTGCAGGAGCCGGCTGCACGGGGCCGTGATGTACGTGGGCCACGGGGCGCACCACCGTGGGATGCGTGATGTTCATCGGACGATCCATTTCCACTTCAAAAGGAATACCGTTGACCTCCACCTTAGCCGTCTTATGTTCTACTTCCTGAATGACTACCGTAAACTCGGCGCCTTTCACCTTATATTTATACTCTTTCATTGTTTTTCTATTGGATGATTTAGGATTCTACTTTATTGGTGCCAGTTTCTCATGGCATTGTCTTTGGCGTTCCAGTCGGAATGCTCCTCGGAATGGAGTGTGAGCACGTTGCTCTCCACATCGTGCACGTCGTTCTCGTATTCATGGAGCGCCATGCCGATGACGGCCATATAGGTCTCCATGTCGACGCCGCGGCTCTCCATGCCGTCCTTGGCGATGACAGCCACCTTGGTGGCGCTCTCACGTATCTTGCGGATGGCCTTGACGCGGGCCAGTTTGGCCATACGGTCCATAAACCAGCCGAAAGTGCGGAAGAACACGTAAAGGAAGGCCAGACAGCCGAAGACGATGCTCATGGCGATGATGGCCATGGCAAAGCCGTGAGGGTCTTTCTCCTTGAATTCGGCCACCTTGTCGACCGTAGCGTCCTGACCGCGGTTCGGGAAACCGGGTGTCACGTCGGCCTCATCAAGAACAATCCAGCGGGACGACTTGCCTTCGTCGGTGAAGAGACGGGCATACGACTGCCCGTCGGCCAGCGGGGGCACAGTGAGCGAGTCGAGCAGCGTCTCTCCGTTTCCGTCGAAGAGCGCCAGAAACGTCTCCTCCCCGGGGGCGAGGACAAAGTTCGTGTGGAGCGTCCCCAGATTGGTCTGCCCGTCGGCAAAGAATACAATACGCTGCTGGGCCGCCAGACAGGTGTGTTCGTCGCCTTTGGGGACGACAGACATCAGTCTCACACGCTCGGGCACGGAAAGAGCCTTGTCGAGCGCCTTGCGATCGGTCGTCAGATAGCAACTGCGCACGTCGACCGTGGTCCACGACGTGTTGGTGATTTCTATCCATGCGCTACGCCGGCCGCATTCATCCGTCAGCCCGTCCGTGTTCGCCGTTACCACCTCCGTAATCTTCAGGTTGCGGCTTCCTTGCGCACAGAGAGCCGCCGTGACAAGCAGACCTGCGAAGAATCCTATTATTCGTTTGTTCATCATTGTCATGTTTAAAGGGATTACAAAGGAATGTTTCCGTGCTTCTTCGCGGGATTGGCCAGCTTCTTCGTCTGCAGCTGCGCCAGCGCCCGGATGATGCGGAAGCGAGTGTTGCGGGGCTCGATGACATCGTCGATGTAGCCGTACCTGGCCGCCTGGTAGGGGTTCGAGAACAGCTTGTTGTACTCTGCCTCCTTCTCTGCCAGAAAAGCTTTCGGGTCCTCGGATTCCTTCGCACCCTTGGCATACAGGACCGCCACGGCGCCCGAACCGCCCATCACGGCGATCTCGGCCGAAGGCCACGCGTAGTTCAGGTCGCCGCGCAGCTGCTTGCAACTCATCACGATGTGGCTGCCCCCGTAGCTCTTGCGAAGCGTAACAGTCACCTTGGGAACCGTGGCCTCGCCATAGGCGTACAGCAACTTGGCACCGTGAAGGATGACGGCGTTGTACTCCTGGCCCGTGCCGGGAAGGAAGCCCGGAACGTCGACAAGCGTCACCAGAGGGATATTGAACGCGTCGCAGAAGCGAACGAAACGCGCACCCTTGCGGCTCGCGTTGCAGTCGAGCACACCTGCGTAGCAGTTAGGCTGGTTCGCCACGATGCCAACGCTCTGACCGTTGAAGCGGGCGAAGCCCACGATGATGTTACGGGCATAGTCCTTCTGGACCTCGAAGAACTCGCCGCCGTCGACGATCGCGCCGATCACCTCGTACATGTCGTACGCCTTATTCGGGTTGTCAGGGATTATCTCGTTGAGAGCGTCCTCCATACGGTCCACGGGGTCGCTGCATTCCACACGCGGAGACTCCTCCATGTTGTTCTGAGGAAGGTAACCGATGAGCGTGCGGAGCATCTCCATCGCCTCCTCCTCCGTCTGGGCCGTAAAGTGCGTCACGCCGGACTTCACCGCGTGGACGCTCGCGCCGCCGAGGTCTTCCTGCGTCACATCCTCGCCCGTGACGGTCTTCACTACCTTCGGACCCGTGAGGAACATGTACGACGTGCCCTCCATCATCAGCGTGAAGTCAGTCAGCGCGGGAGAGTAGACGGCACCGCCGGCACACGGGCCGAAGATACCCGAGATCTGAGGAATCACGCCAGAAGCCTCGATGTTGCGCTGGAAGATGTTGGCGTAACCGCCCAGCGCGTTGATACCCTCCTGGATGCGGGCACCGCCGGAGTCGTTGATGCCGATGCAGGGAGCGCCCATCTTCATCGCCTGGTCCATCACCTTGCAGATCTTCTCCGCCATCGTCTCTGACAGGGAGCCGCCGTTCACCGTGAAGTCCTGAGCGAACACATAAACCAGACGGCCGCCTATCGTGCCGCTGCCGGTAACCACTCCGTCGCCCAGGTATTGCTTCTTATCCATCCCGAAGTTCGTGCAGCGGTGAAGCTTGAACATGTCCATCTCCTCGAAGCTGCCTTCGTCGAGCAGCATCGAAATGCGTTCGCGAGCCGTATACTTGCCCCGCTCGTGTTGTTTCTCGATGGCCTTCTCGCCGCCGCCCAGACGGGCCTTGCCGCGAAGATCCACCAGTTCCTTGATTTTTTCCGTTTGAACACTCATAATGTCTTCTTGAGTTTTTTGATTTAAAGTTATACTTATCTCTTCTCTCTTGCTTGCAATAAAACAGCCATCCCGCCTGACGGGGAACGGCTGTACGGACGCAAAGATAGTAAAAAAGTGTTATTGAAAACCTTTTTAACGAGAAAAAAACATGCCATCTTCTTTCATTACCTCCGACAGCACGAAGCACGTTTCCTTTTTCTTTTGTACCTTTGCAGCCGAAAACGTATAAACATGCCACATTCAGCCATGAAAGGAAGCGCTTCTGAACTCGGCACGGAGAAGATCGGAAAACTTTTACTGCAATATTCGGTACCGGCCATTATCGCCATGACGGCTTCTTCGCTCTACAATATGGTGGACAGTATTTTCATCGGTCAGGGGGTTGGCCCGCTGGCCATTTCCGGACTGGCCATCACGTTTCCGCTGATGAACCTCTCGGCGGCATTCGGTTCCATGGTAGGAGTGGGCGCCTCGACGCTCATCTCCGTGAAACTGGGACAGCACGACTTCAAGACAGCACAGAACATTCTGGGTAACGTCGTTACCCTAAACCTGATTTTGGGCTTTGCTTTCGGTCTGCTGGCTCTGGCATATTTAGAGCCCATCCTGTATTTCTTCGGCGCCAGCGAAGCTACATTGCCTTACGCCCGCGACTACATGACGTACATTCTGCTGGGCAATATCATCACCCATCTGTATTTCGGGCTGAACGCCGTATTGCGCGCTTCGGGACATCCGCAGAAGTCCATGACTGCCACCATACTGACTGTCATCGTCAACACGGCACTCGACCCTCTGTTCATCTATGGGTTTGATATGGGCATCAAAGGAGCAGCTATAGCGACCATCCTGTCACAGGCAATCTCGCTCACGTGGCAACTGCGACTACTGAGCCCAAAAAACGAACTCATCCACTTCAGGCAAGGTATCTTCAAACCGCAACAAAAAATCGTAAGAGACACCATCGCCATCGGCATGTCGCCCTTCCTGATGAACAGTTGCGCCTGCCTCGTCGTGGTACTCATCAATCAGGGACTTGCCGAATACGGCGGCGACCTGGCCATCGGCGCCTACGGTATCGTCAACCGGATAATGTTCGTGATCGTCATGATTGTCATGGGACTGAACCAAGGCATGCAACCCATAGCCGGCTACAACTACGGAGCACAGGCATTCGACCGCATGCGGCGCGTGCTGCGTTACACCATCTACGGAGCGACTGCTGTCACTACAACAGGATTCCTAATAGGGGAGTTTTTACCGGAGCTGTGTGTACGCGCCTTTACCTCCGACCCGCAACTGACGGCCATGGCCGTCCGAGGCATGCGCATCGTGGTTATGGCCAGCCCCATCATCGGTTTTCAGATGGTTACCACGAACTTTTTCCAAAGCATCGGCCATGCAGGAAAGAGCATCTTTCTGTCGCTCTCCCGGCAATTACTGATTCTCGTACCTCTTCTCCTTACCCTTCCCCGGATATGGGGACTGGACGGCGTGTGGTACTCCATGCCGGTATCCGACTTTTTCGCATCGCTGATTGCCGGCACCATGCTGTACTCCCAATACCGTCGTTTCAAATGAAAAAAATCTGTTGCATATTCAACTTCGCCCCACATTACCGGAAGGCTATCTATCAACTGATGGACAAGGAGTTGTCTTGCGATTTCTATTTCGGCGACCAGTCCGAAACTCCCATACGCCCGATGAATGTAAACAGCCTGAAAGGCTACCGGGGAAACGTGAAAAACCTGCGGTTGTTCTCCCATTTCTACTGGCAACGGAATATCCTCAGTCTGCTTCGGAAGCCTTACGAAACATACCTGATGACAGGTGAGATATACAACCTCTCTCTCTGGACTTTCCTCTTTGCGGCGTGCTTGCGCCACAAGAAAGTGTATTTGTGGACTCATGGATGGTATGGCAGGGAAAACAGATGGAAGAAGTTTGTCAAGAAACTCCTTTTCCGACAGGCAGAAGGGCTATTCCTCTACGGAGAATACGCCCGGAATCTAATGATTAAAAACGGATTCTCCCCCGACCGGCTGCATTGCATAGCCAATTCGCTGGATTACGACCGCCAAAAGACTATCCGTCGGACTTTAATCCGTACGGACATTTACACACGCATGTTCGGCAACACGTTGCCTACATGCATTTATGTGGGTCGACTTCAAGAATCCAAGAGACTCGACCTGCTGATTCAGGCTATAGCGATACTTAAACAGCAGGGACGCAAGCACTGCAATCTGCTTATCGTCGGCGACGGCAAAAACAGAGAAGCGCTCACGGAACAAGTCTGCAAAGAACACATCGAGGAATTGGTCCGCTTCTACGGCCCTTGCTATGAAGAGAAAGAATTGGCGGAATTGTTCTACAACGCGTCTGTGTGTGTCTCTCCCGGCAATGTGGGTCTGACTGCCCTGCATGCACTTTCTTACGGATGTCCGGTTATCACGCATGGAACATTTGAAGAGCAGATGCCTGAATTTGAAGCCATAGCAGAAGGCAAGACAGGAGCTTTCTTCCGGAAAGGCTCTATCGAAGATATGGCACTCACGATTGAAACATGGCTCGCCAAGGCTCCGTCCACCCAAGAAGTGGAAACGACTTGTTTTGAAGTCATAGACAAGAAATGGAATCCGTATTACCAGATCGAACTGCTGAAACATGTTTTAAAATAAACGATCCATGAAAATCATGCAGATAAACGTCACTGCCAACTGGGGCAGTACAGGCCGCATCGCGGAAGACATCAGCCGCTTGTGTATGCAGGAGGGATGGGAAAGCTACATCGCCTACGGACGGTACGTTAATCCCTGCGAATCCCACCTGATACGAATCGGGAACTCTGCTGATTTTTATATCCATATCATTCACTCCTTATTGGGACGTCATGGTCTCGGTTCCCGGCGAGCTACCAAAACACTTATACAGGAAATAGAACAGATTCATCCTGACATCATTCATCTGCACAACATCCACGGTTATTACCTCAACTATCCTCTCCTATTCCGGTATCTGCAACAAACAGATATTCCCATTGTGTGGACCCTGCACGACTGTTGGCCTATGACAGGACAATGTTCTTTCTTTGATTTAATCCACTGCGACAAATGGCAAAGCAACTGCCGTCACTGCCCCGGGGGAAGCCAGTATCCGCGTACATTTATAGACAGATCTGCTAAAAACCACCGTCTGAAGAAAGAACTTTTCACCAGCCTCAACAAACGACTTACCCTCATTCCCGTCTCTCAATGGCTGGAACAAATTATCCATCATTCTTTCCTGAAAGAGACTGCCACCCAAGTCATCCACAATGGCATAGACACCGACACATTCCGTCCTGCCGAAACAGAAAATATTCGGAAGAAACTGAATATCGGCAACAAATTCATCCTGTTGGGACTCGCCAGCATTTGGGCGAAAAGAAAAGGATTAAATGATCTGCTAAAGCTGAATAAGATAATTGACCATTCTGTTTTTCAATTAATTCTGGTGGGACTGACCGACAAACAAATCCGCCAGCTGCCTCCTGATGTCATCGGAATCAGAAGAACAGACAGTCTCGAAGAACTGGTCGCATTGTATTCCGCAGCCGGAATTTATCTGAATCCGACCTATGAAGACAATTTCCCCACAACCAATCTGGAGGCATTGGCCTGCGGCATCCCTGTATGTACTTATAGGACCGGCGGAAGCCCGGAAGCAGTAGACGAATCCACCGGTTTCGTCATAGAACAAGGTGACATTGAAAGCATGAAACAAGCAGTCCTCACCGTATGGGAACAAGGCAAAGATACCTATCGGGAAGCCTGCCGCAGGCGGGCCGTCACATGCTTCAACGCCAAAGACAAGTTCACAGAATACATCCGACTCTACAAGGACGTTGCAACATCATCTATTAACGGATAACAAACGCATACATAAATATGAAAACCTCTGAAAGATTTGTCATCAACGTAGGACGGCAGTTAGGAAGCGGCGGACGCCACATCGGCGAACGGCTGGCCAAAGCATTCAACATCAAATTCTATGATAAAGAACTATTGGAACTGGCCGCACAGGAAAGCGGTTTCTGCAAAGAGTTTTTTGAACGTACCGATGAGGAGCACGATCTGTTCAAACAACTGATAGGAGCCTTCCCGTTCCTGAACAGCGGTATCAATCCATACGACAACATGCTGAGTTCGGAATCTCTGTTCAAGATACAAAGCGATGTCATCCGCAAAGTCGCCTCGGAACAATCATGCGTTTTCGTGGGACGATGCGCGGACTATATCCTGCGCGACACTCCCCGATGCGTCAACATATTTATTTCCGCCAATCTGAACGACCGTATCAAACGCATCTGCCAGTTAACCGGTATCACTGAATCCGAAGCCAAGAAACGAATCGCAGAAGGAGACAAGCGACGGGCCGCCTATTACAATTATTACAGCGCCGGAGAATGGGGCAAAGCGTCCAGTTATCACTTATGCATCAATTCTTCCGTATTGGGCTTGGAGCGCACCACCGAATACATTCAGGAATTTGTCACCAAGAAACTGATGTTATGAAACGAATCGGCCTATTGTCCGACACACACGCCTATTGGGACAATAAATACTTGCTTCATTTCGAAACATGCGACGAAATATGGCATGCCGGCGATATCGGCTCTTCCGAAATAGCCGCACGTCTGGCTGAGTTCCGCCCGCTACGTGCCGTATGCGGCAACTGCGACGGAGGCGATCTGCGACACATGTATCCGGAACGTCTTCGCTGGAACTGCGAAGGAAGCGACGTACTGATGACACACATCGGAGGCTACCCAGGCCGTTACGCCCCGGACATACGGGCTCAACTTTATGCACGTCCGCCCCGTTTATTTATCAGCGGCCATTCCCACATCTTGAAAGTGCAATATGACAAACAACTCAACCTGCTCCACATCAATCCCGGCGCCGCAGGGCTCACCGGCTGGCACAAGGTTCGCACATTGATACGCTTTACTGCCGAAGACGGGACATTCAAAGATTTGGAAGTCATAGAAATGCCACGTTGAGCATCCTTTCCGTAAAAGAGCAAAGAAAAATTGGAGTTGTAAACAAAAAGAATTACTTTTGCAGCAAACCATATAATCATTTCATATAGTGAAAACATATTTAGTTACCGGAGCCGCCGGATTTATCGGCGCCAATTACATCAAATACATTTTGGCCAAACACGATGACATAAAAGTCGTTGTATTGGATTTGCTGACCTATGCAGGTAATCTGGGGACTATCGCGGAAGATATCGATGACGAACGTTGCTTCTTTGTCAAAGGCGACATATGCGATGCCCAACTGGCCGACGAGCTGTTTGCCAAATACAAATTCGAAGTCGTTGTAAACTTCGCAGCCGAAAGCCATGTGGACCGAAGCATAGAGAACCCCCAGTTGTTCTTACAGACGAACATTCTCGGTACACAGAATCTGCTGGATGCAGCCCGCCGCGCCTGGGTGACAGGCCGGGATGAAAAAGGTTATCCGACCTGGCGGAAAGGAGTACGTTTCCATCAGGTATCCACGGATGAAGTATACGGCAGTCTGGGAGAAACAGGATTCTTCACAGAAGAAACTCCTTTGAATCCCCACAGCCCATACAGTGCGTCAAAGACCAGTGCCGACCACATTGTGTGCGCTTACCACGACACTTATCACATGCCTGTCAGTATCACACGATGCTCCAACAACTACGGTCCTTATCAGTTCCCGGAAAAGCTGATCCCCCTTATCATCAAGAATATATTGGAAGGTAAACAACTGCCCGTGTACGGGGAGGGAACCAATATCCGCGACTGGCTGTACGTGGAAGATCACTGTAAAGCCATCGACATGGTTGTCACACAAGCCAAAGACGGTTCGATCTACAACGTAGGCGGACACAACGAACGCCAGAACATACAAATAGTAAAACTGACTATCCGGACCATCCACGACATGATGGAACAGGAACCGGCTCTGCGCAACCTGCTGAAAAAGCAGGAAAAAGATGCAGACGGCAACATCCGCATCGACTGGATTAATGAAAGCCTCATCACGTTCGTGAAAGACCGTCTGGGACACGACCAGCGATACGGTATCGACCCGTCCAAAATCAAAGAAGACTTAGGCTGGTATCCGGAAACAACATTTGAAGTAGGTATCGTAAAAACCATACGCTGGAATCTCGAGAACCAGGCATGGATAAAAGACGTGACCAGCGGAGACTATCAGAAATACTACGAAAAGATGTATAGCGGCCGTTGCTAAGAGGCCGCGTTTCTAATATATGCAGATAACACGGATATGTTGCAATTATCATTTCAACAATAATCCGCGTTATCTGTATTGCAATTTATACCTCTCATACATCAAAAGAATCACATGACGCATACCGAACTGCAATTCTTCGAGCTTCTCCGTGCCGGCCTTTGGGGCACCGAAGCCCGCAAAGAGTTATTCGAAGGGGCAACCGATTGGGGGGAATTGTTCCAGCTAAGTAAAGAACAGACATTATTTGCCATTATATTCGACGGTTTGTCATCACTTCCTTCTCCCCAACGTCCGCCACGTGCTTTTCTTATTAACTGGTATGCCCAGCTGGCTTACATAGAGGAAACCAACAGGAGCCTCAACAAGGTCGCAGCCAGCTTATATAAACAATATAAAGAGCAAGGGTTTACTCCCGTACTGCTGAAAGGGCAAGGCATAGCGGCCTGCTACCGTAACCCGTTGCACCGCAATAGCGGAGACATAGACTGGCTTATAGGCGAAAGAGACTACCGGCGAGCCAACGAATGGCTGCAGAACCAACCGAACGTACGAAAAGACCATGAAACAGACAAACATGCCTGTTACAAAGTCGGTGAGGAAGAAATTGAGAACCACAGATATGTCAGCCGCCAATACACTCCGCGAACCGACCGATACTTCCAGCAGATTACAAGGGAATGGTTTCCGGACGGATGCGAAACAGTGTGCCTTGAAAACACGCATCTGCGAATTCCTCCTGCCACTTACAATGTCCTGTATATTCTTGTACATGCCGTCGACCACTTCATAACCAGTGGTTTGGGACTGAGGCAACTGACAGACTGGGCATGCCTGCTGCATCATTGCAGCGGTGCCATTGACAAAATCCAGCTACAAACACACCTGAAACGCTTAGGGTTACTTAAAGTATGGAAAACTTTCGGCTGTATTGCTGTCCACGCGCTTGGTCTACCCCAAGAAGAATTCCCATTTTACGACGACACATTTCAGGATAAAGCCGAAATCATCCTGCAACGGATCTTTCTCACCGGCAACATGGGGAAAAACAACAAAGATCTGAAAAACCGCCCCAAGAGCTACCTCGGCAACAAATTATTCTCATTGCGATATAACGTCAACCACCAGATTCGCTTGTTCCGTCTGTTCCCGGGACTGTCTCTCAGATACTCCGGCTACTTTATATATACAGGATTCCGTCAATTATGGTGGGACTGGAGAAAAAATGAAAAAGCAGTAAAAAAATGGGAGTAACCTCCTATCCTTTTATAAAAAACTTCTCATATACCTTATATATATAGCGTAGAGAAAGCAGGAAGATATTAGAATAAACTCCATGCTCCGACAAAGCCCGACGATGATCCTGCATAATCCTCCACCAGCTACGCAGACCGGATGATGAGGCTCCTCCTACCCGCATCGTCACGCAATCCACCGGCATATAATGCAGAGTTATGCGATGCATATAAATAAAACGAAGCAGGCATTCAAAATCGGCCGCCACAGAATAATTCAGCGAAAACAGGCCATAATCCATATACAAGGAACGACGGCAATAGAAACTGGGATGAGCCGGCATAAAACCGAAACGCATCAACCCGCGCCGAAATACACGCGATGAATAATAACGAGTCATGCGAGTCAGGTCGTCGGAATCCACATAATGTACATCCCCATAAACGGCATCCGCGCCCGATTGTTCCAAAGCACCATTTACCAGCCCGAGCACCTTGTCCGACGCATAAAAATCATCCGAATTTAGCAACCCGACATATTCTCCCTTAGCCATCAGGATACCTTTATTCATAGCGTCATAAATACCCCTATCCGCCTCCGATATCCATCGCATCCTGCCATCAAAAAGCCTTTCATACTCCCGAATGATATCTAAAGTTCCGTCTGTTGATCCCCCGTCCACCACACAATAATCCACATCCTTGTAATCCTGTCGTAGGACACTTTCAAAGGTATCCTTCACGGTGGCCGCACTATTATAAGTAACCGTAACTATAGAAATCATATCATCATTATTTATTCTGCAAAGTTATACAAAACAAATAATACCTCCTATTTTCACATTACGAAACATAGATTTTATAAAAATGCAAACTAAAACACAGGTCAGATGCAAAATAACTCAAAATTGACGATTTTTTTTCCATATTTAAAGAGCCAGCTATTGCACATTTCCATCTAATCACTTAATTTTGCTTCCATAAAGATGAAAACTCTTGTGTAGTACAGGAGTTGTCTTAAATCCCTTTAATTATGAAAAAACTATTTACATGTTGCGTTTTGGGTGCCATGACACTCGGCGCCAGTGCTCAGAAAACCGTTCAAGGAAGTTATTTTTTTGATAACTGGTCCATCGGTTTAGTCGGCGGTGGAATCACACCTGCCACCCACTCTCCGTTCTGGAAGAACATGCGCGGCAATGCAGGTCTCGAAATCACCAAGCAAATCACACCCGTATTCGGTTTAGGATTGCAAGGAACAACCGCCGTAAACATCACCGACAGCCGTACCGCATTGGATGCCATCAACGTGTCGTTGCTGGGTAATTTCAACCTTATGAACCTTTTCGGGGGTTACAACGGCAGACCCCGTGTTTTTGAAATTGAGGCTGTAGCAGGTGCTGGTTGGGCACACAATTTCTATGCCAACTCATACGATTACAACAATTTCACCACTAAGTACGGTCTGAATCTGAACTTCAATGTCGGCCAGAAAAAAGCCTGGACACTCGCCCTGAAACCAGCCATCGTGTGGAATATGGAAAATGACGGAGTTCATGAGAGAAATTATCCGCGCTATAACGTGAACAATGCTGCCATTGAACTGATGGCCGGTGTGACCTATCACTTCAAAAACCGCAGCAATGGCGAACACTACTTTACCTTGCAGAAAGCTTACGACCAGTCAGAAATTGACGGGCTGAACTGCCGCATCAATGAAATGCGCGGACAGATCAGTGAAAAAGACGGTCAGTTGAACCGTGTAAATGACAAAGTTCGTATGCTGGAACAACAGTTGAAAGAATGCCGCAACCGCAAACCGGTAGTAGAACAGGTAGAAGTGACCAAGACTAACCAAACCATGGAATCTGTCATCACATTCCGCCAGGGCAAATCCACAGTAGATGCCTCACAGCTACCGAATGTAGAACGCGTCGCCACCTATATGAGAAATCATCCGGAGGCTAAAGTGACCATCAAGGGATATGCCTCTCCCGAAGGTAGTGTAGATGTAAATGCACGTATCGCCGCCTCTCGTGCAGAAGCAGTCAAGACTATTCTTGTTCAGAAATACAGAATCGACAAAGACCGCATCACAGCTGAAGGTCAGGGGGTAGGTGACATGTTCAGCGAACCGGACTGGAACCGTGTCAGCATCTGTACACTCGACGGAACGAAATAAATTAGCAAGACGTCATAACGAATCGAGGCTGTATCCCCCAAAGATACAGCCTTTCTCTTTATAACATTGACAATAAAATCAGCGAAGGTTTCTATTATCGTATTTTTATACAATGAATATCATTCCTCCCGATGAAGTCTGTCTCAGGACAGTGGATTTTCAGGGAAAAACACGACTTTTTGTGTCACCTGTTTTTGCAAGATACGGAACAAAATGAGTGTCAAGTGTCGAAAAGCGTCGAAGAGTGCCGATGTTTTCAATCTTGTTTTATTGCACCTTCATTCAGTACTGAATGAGGGTGTGATGCAGTACTGAATGAGACCTTAATACAGTACTGAATGAAGGACTGACGAAGCACTGAATGAACCCCTGATTCAGTACTGAATAAAGGTGCAATCCAGTACTGAATGAAAATCCGCAAAAATACAGCATAACGAAATGTTGAAAGCAGGAATGAAGATGAAGTAATATTTTACAATTATTACTAACTGACATGAGTTTCCGTCAGACAAGTTCTTTCCTTTGGCGAATCTTTACTGCCGGATTTCCGTCATAAATCCAACCAGCTTCTGCCTTACCGCGCAAAACGCTTCTTACAGCCAATACAGCTCCCGTCCCCATCTCACTCCCCGGACATACCAAAGACTGAGCTCCAATCCATGTTTCATCTCCCAAAACAATCGGCTTCACAAATAAACCAAAATATTTGTCCTTATAATTATGATTTCCACACAGAAGCATAGCGCCCTGTGATAGGCAACAATTAGAACCGATCGTTACCAAGGCCAAATTATCAATCCACACACCTTCACCAATCCAAGTATGATCTCCGATTGTCAGATTCCATGGATATTTAATATTCACACGAGGTTTTATCACAACGCCACACCCGACTTTAGCACCAAATAAGCGCAACAACCATACTTTCCCCCTACTAAAAGGGAACAGCCCCGAACACAGAAAAACAGCATTAACTACAAACCACAGACTGCGTACTACAAAATTACGCCCCGGATCATACCAAGAATTATCATACTTCGACAAATCCATAACTACTACACTTCATTATCAATGTTACATTTACACTCAAACAAATCTATAAACTCTATAAAAAGCCTCATCAATTCTTGTCCAACAGAAAATCAACTATATTTTTGCATCTCACCCCATCCACATCATCCCTCCATGCGCTATCCATATTTCGCGCCAAACCTTGGATAAGGGTCATTAATCGCCAATAAAAGGGCAAACTCATGCTCCCCGTCGCAATCAATTCCATGAGATAAGTCACCTGAACGAATATTTTCTCTTCTCTGCGAATACCAACTAAATCCACTTCACGGCCATCCTGTTTCCCGACAAAAATTTCATAGCCTCGCCGTTTCATTGGCTACCATCCTTATAAACGGACGGATTTGCTTCATGTATAATTCTCTATCTATCATGAATACGGTTATTAGGGTTACATCTGCAAATATAATACATTACTTTATACTTTTTATGGATATAACCCCAAAAAGTATATCGAAATATAAAAGCATTCGGAGTATAATAACTTATAGTTTCATTCACATCGCGGTCGTACCATTCAGCAACTACATATTTTATAAATTCTGCCAATGGATAATAATAAAAAATGCCTAACTTTGCATTCCACTATACTCTTTCAAAAAGCAAATGGATAGCAAACGAATAGCCATACTTTATGACAAATATTATGATTTCGCTTCGAAACAATTCCTCATAGGCGGTATCCAAACATACATCAGTAACCTTGTTGAGCTATCTCTGCAGATGGGGTATGAGGTTACCGTATATCAAGTCGGCACTTCCAAACAATACGTCACCATTAACGGATTCCGGATAGCAGAACTGCCTATTAAAAAGAGCCACAAACAGTCTTTCTCAGACCAAGTCGCCAAGCTTTGCAATGCAAATTTGACAATCTACGCCACAGAGGGTATAGTTCCCGGACGAATCCCGTTTAAAAACGCTATTGCCATTCAGCATGGCATTTATTGGGATATGCCCAGCGAAAAGAAACACAGCATATTGTATGAACTCCTGACCAATTCCATTAGAAGCTATCTTATTCACCGCCGTATCCGCAACATGAAAACCGTCGTATGCGTCGACTACAACTTCATCAATTGGATTAGAACACAGAACCACAGCCTTACCAACCACTTGGAAGCAGTTCCCAACTATACACCCATTGCCAATAAGGTTGAAAAGCCAGTTGACACAATCAACATTATCTTTGCAAGAAGACTATACTGGTACAGAGGCACACAGGTGTTTGCCCAAGCAATAATCCCCATACTTGAAAAACATCCCAATGTGCATGTAACCATAGCTGGCAATGGTCCCGACGGAACGTACATGCGCAATATGCTGAAAAAGTATCCCAACGTAGAATTCATAACCTACCAAAGTGACGAAAGCCTGAAGATTCATGCAGACAAACACATTGCTGTAGTTCCTACCGTTGGCTCTGAGGGGACCTCTCTCTCGTTACTTGAAGCAATGTCCTCACAATGTGCTGTCATCGCATCCAATGTCGGCGGCATGACCAACATCATTCTTAACGGTTATAACGGACTGATGGTTAACGCCGGTGATGCGACATCGCTCACACACGCACTTGAACGACTTGTCTCGGATGCCGCATTAAGAAATAAGATAGCCAACAACGGCTACGAGGCAGTTAAGGAAGCATTTTCTCTCAAGCGTTGGCAAAATCAATGGCGTCAAATCATCAGCCAACAGATTGACAACGAATAACCTATATATAGCAAATTGTATGGCAAACTATAGCAAAGGTTCTGTTTTCCATTCACTGATTTGGAAATTCATGGAACGGTGTACGGTACAAATTGTAACGTTTGTCGTAACCATAGTCCTTGCACGAATATTATGTCCAGAGGAGTACGGTATCATAGCCCTCGTCATGGTTTTCATAAATCTTGCCGGTGTTATCGTGGAAGGCGGCCTTAACACCGCACTTATTCAGAAAAAAGAAGCAGACCAACTTGATTTTTCTACCATATTCCACACCAGTATCGGTGTATCTTTCCTGCTGTACTGCATTTTGTTTTTCTCAGCTCCTGCTATCTCCCGGTTTTATAACAACGAGGCATTAATACCGGTCGTGCGAGTTCTTGCATTGACACTCTTCTTCTATGCAATAAACTCTGTTCAGAAAGCTTTTCTCATCCGGAATCTACTGTTCAAAAAACTTTTTTATAGCAGTTTCGGAGCTATTATGATATCCGGCGGCATAGGCATATACATGGCGCTAAAAGGGTATGGCGTCTGGGCGCTTGTCGCTCAGAATTTCATCATGCAACTGGCTACAACCGCTATTATGTGGGCAACCGTGAAATGGCGTCCGACTTTGGAATTCTCTATGGACAGGTTTAAGGGATTATTTAATTTCGGCTGGAAGATATTTACCACAAATATGATGATTAACGTCTACCTGAACGTGCGAACGCTTATTATAGGAAAGATATTCAGCGCAAGTTCTCTTGCCTTATTTGACAGAGGCCGTCAATTCCCGTCTCTGATAATTGACAATATCAACAGTTCCATCCAATCGGTTCTATTCCCAGTTCTGTCGAATGCCCAAGATGAGCCCGAGAAGGTAAAATCTATGACTCGCCGTTCAATTAAAACAAGTGCATTCATCATTTCTCCGCTTGTTTTTGGTTTGGCTATTATCGCTAAACCATTGATTGTTTGCCTCATGACTGAAAAATGGATTGGCACTGTTCCTTTCATTCAGATATTCTGCTGCGCCTATCTTCTGATGCCACTCCAAATAGCCAATTTAGAGGCAATCAAAGCTCTTGGGCACAGTAGTACCACGCTGAAACTCGAAGCGTTCAAGAAACTGATTGAGATTTTACTTTTGGTGATAACCATACCGATTGGTATTGAAGCCATAGCCTGGAGCACCGTCATTTACAACAGTATTTGTCTGGTTATTAACACCTTTCCGAATAAGAAGTTACTAAACTACGGACTCTTTGAGCAATTTATGGATGTCATGCCCAGTTTTATCCTATCAGCAATAACGGGAGTGATAATCATGCTGCTCACACTTATCCCGATGCCGATGCCTCTTCTTTTAATCTCACAAATAAGCGTTGGTATTATTGTCTACATTGGATTTAATATGGTCTGCCATAATGAAACATATTGCTATATAAAGGACTTAATAACCCCCAAACTCAAACGCAATAAATTATGAAAAAAATCATGTTAGTATTCGGCACTCGTCCCGAAGCTATCAAGATGGCTCCGCTCGTAAGAGAGTTCCGGAAGCATACCGACAAGTTCAAAACGATTGTTTGTGTCACTGGTCAGCACCGTCAAATGCTCGACCAAGTGCTAAGCATTTTCGATATTATCCCTGATTATGACTTAAACATCATGAAACAGGGACAGGATCTCTACGATGTCACGGCTCGTGTCCTTACCGGGATGCGCGATGTACTGAAAGAAGTTCGCCCCGATGTTGTACTTGTTCATGGCGATACCACCACATCCACCGCAGCTGCGTTGGCAGCTTTCTACCAGCAGATTCCTGTCGGTCATGTGGAGGCCGGTCTGCGCACTCATAACATCTATTCTCCCTGGCCTGAAGAAATGAACCGCCAAATCACAGGACGCATTGCGCAGTACAACTTCTCTCCCACGCCCCTCAGCCGCGCAAACCTCATAACTGAGGGAATAAGCGATGAAAAAATCACGGTTACTGGCAATACGGTTATAGATGCGCTCTATTGGGTGGTCAATAAAATAAAGTCGACATCCGAACTAAACAAAAAGCTAAACGAAGAACTAAACGAAGCGGGCTACGATGTGAATCGGATCGCCCCTGGTAAAAAACTCGTACTCATTACAGGCCATCGCCGCGAAAATTTTGGTGACGGTTTCATTTCTATGTGCAAAGCAATTCAGACACTTACACAGAAATATCCCGAAGTAGACTTCGTTTATCCCATGCACCTCAATCCCAACGTACGGAAACCCATCCATGAGGTTTTCGGTAAAAATCTCAACGAACTTGGCAACATGTTCTTCATTGAGCCCCTTGAATATCTATCATTTGTATATCTAATGGAGAAATCAAGCATCGTACTCACCGACAGCGGCGGTATTCAGGAAGAAGCTCCAGGTCTGGGCAAGCCGGTTCTAGTGATGCGCGACACGACCGAACGTCCCGAGGCACTTGAGGCCGGCACAGTAAAACTGGTCGGCACAAACTACAACCGGATTGTCAATGAAGTCTCCGCCCTACTCGACGATACGGCACTCTACGATGCAATGTCAAAAGCCGTCAATCCATACGGTGATGGACTCGCTTGTGCCAGAATCATCAAAACATTTGAATAATGTCACTTTCCTCTGATACGGTATATTATCGTGGCAATAATAGGTTGCAGTAGTATATTCCTGATACATATAGCAAGCCCCGGATGGAAGACCGTAGTGGGAGAGTCTAACTATCCACTGCTTTCTCTGGCTCAAACGCTCGAGTTGTTCATCGGTGTAAGCACGAGACGTTTGGTCGAAGAAACTTCAGAATCGAATGCCCGGAAAAACTAATTGGTGAGAACAGTCTTACAGATACCTTCCGGAATCAACGGAATGATTTTTTCGACAAAAAACTTTAACTTAGACGATTTATCGACCTCTTTAAATCTGCATCCCATAAAGATATAAAAGCACATCCTGCAAAGAATGTCGGCATATAATAAACCGTTCCTGATGACAAAAGGCTCAACGCCCCTTGCATAAACAGAATAATAACCCAAGAAAAATTGCGGCTATCCCGTGTATTTAAATCAATGGACTCCTTAAATAAATAATAATATATAGCCAACATCACCGTCAATCCAAAAACTCCGCCCACGACAGCAGCGTCAACAAACACGTTATGGCTATACGATACCTGATTATCCACATATATGGTGAAATAACGGCCAAATAACGGATATACCTCAAAGATTTCCATTGCCTTATTTAGCAATAGTCTTCTCACCTCATCACTTCCTGCCTGCTGGAAACGAGCGAACAAAACAGGAACATATTCCGAAAATAAAGCAATAAGTTCGTCGCCAACAAGTAACAAGGAGAACAGAAGTATATACAATAAGATTTTAGCCATCAAATCCATATTTGACTTCATGTGGAACATCAATGCAAAGAGCATTACCATCACCATAAAGGGCGCACGGCTTCCTGACTTCACTGTTACAAATATTCCTACACAAAACAATATGACTTGTATGAGCCTGACCCATATATTTCTGCCGATATGATTGCCCAAATAAAAAGTCAATGTAGCCAATGAGACTCCACAATATCCAAAAGAAATTGTATTCAGACCGTCTCCTCCGTCTACACGCCCTTCGGCATTTACCATAGAATCATCGAAAAGAGCCTTATTGACAAATAGGTTTGCCAATGCTATAAATATATATGCACTGAAGATTACTATAAATGTCCTTCGTAAATCAATGATTTTATAGCTTTTGGCAATGGAGAGAAATGCAGGCAAACTGATCCCCCACCAAAAAAGGACCGGCTTTACTTTTGAACTAAACGTGATGTCCAACTCCCAATCTATCCAGAAATCGTAAATCATCCGCGCACTTAATATGCAGCTATAAAATACTATCCAACCATACTGTTTCATTTCTCGGACAGAACATTCACGACTATTATAAATTACCACTATTGAAAGCAACAAGGTTATGAAACGATAAGGTATAGTAACCAATTGCAAATTCATATTTCCCAGAAACAACATATATATTGTTACCAGCGTAGGATAACCGACACACAATAAACAGAAATTCAGATTCGCAAGAAATATCTTCATTCGCATAATTCTACCACAAATACCCTAATGTCATATTTAAATCCGCTCTAATCCAATAGCCAAGAAAACAATTATACTACATTCTGCTACCGATTCCGAATAATTTCATTACCACATGTATTAATCAAAGACTAGGACAAGCCTATTCAACATAGGAGCAACAACTGGTTTTATTTCTTATAAAAAAAGAATCACGCTCTCATAATAAATTATTTTCTCTTGGAAAGTTTTTTACTCCATACCATTCCCTTAGCTTTCCTGCCTTTTCTTTCACCATAGCCATACCCATAGCCATACCCATAGCCATACCCGTAGCCATACGATTTGTGTTCAGCCGTGACATCGTTAATTATGATATGGAGGTTACGGAACTTCTGCTCCTGATGCAGACGTTCCAGTTCCGGAAGATAACGGCGGTCTATCACCTTCACACGTATTACATACAACGTAATGTCCGCAACCCGGTTGACGATGCCCGCATCGGCCACCACCTGGGCCGGCACATTGTCTATAATCACATAATCATACTTCTGCTTCAATTCCTCAACACATGCTTCCAGACGGTCGCTCATTAACAACTCCGCAGGATTGGGAGGTATGATACCCGCCGGCAGGAAATCCACACGATAACCGGACAAATCTTTTATTATCAAATTATCCAAGTCCGTCTCACCGCCGGAAAGATAAGACGTCAGTCCGAGGCTCTGTTTTCCGGCCAACACCTTCGTCTGGGTTCCTTTCCGGATATCCGCGTCTATCAGTATGACTCGTTTGCCTGTCATAGCCAACGTAGCCGCAAAGTTCCGGGAGACAAATGTTTTTCCCTCACTGGGGGTCGTGGATGTGAACATAATAACCCGAGTCTTACCCTGACTTACAAAATCCAGGCTGAACCGTAGCATACGGAACGCTTCCACAATGGGTTCGGTGCTTTGCTCTGTCACTATAATACCGGCACCTTCCGTTGGAGAAGGATTGTGATGCGGTATTTCCCCCAGGATGGGAATCGTCGTGTAAGACTCGATGTCCCTGCGTCCGCGCACTCCCATATTCAGCATCGCCTGGATACGGAAATAGAAGAACGGAAGTACCAATCCCGCCAACAAAGCAAACAGGGAAATGACTGATTTACGAGGAGCTATCGGCGCATTCGAACCGAAGGGACGCTCGACCACACGTATGTTGGCCTCCGTTATAGCCAACTGCAACGCCGTTTCCTCCCGCTTGTTCAACAGGAATGTATACAAAACTTCTTTGATACTCTGCTGACGGACTATATCCAAAGCCATTCTTTCCTTTTCCGGAACTGATGAGATGGTACCGGTAGTCGCCTGTTCGATCTGCAAGGCACGCCTTAACTGCAGACGCAACGAATTGGTATACCCGTCCATCGCCGCAATAATGGCTACTTTCTGCAAGGCAATCGCATTCGTCATGTCCGCCACCGCCGGACTACTCTCCCCGGCATTCCGCATCAGTCTGTTGCGCTGAAGAACCAATTCATTAAACTTGTTTATCTGACCTTGAATGCCGGCATCACTTACCCCGAGCACCGTGGGTATCAACGCATCTCCTTTGCTCTTATCCCTTAAATATTCCAACAGATATTCAGCAACTCCGACCTGGGATTCCAACTGAATACTTTTTTCCCGAGCAGTCTTGCCCTGTTCCAGATAAACCGCTGCATTCTGCTTCAAATCCACCAGCCGGTTCTCCCTCTTGAACTGGGCCAGACGGGTCTCCACAGAATCCAAATCATCATTAATCAAGCGAATACGTTCTTCTATGAACATAGCCGTACTATAGGCTATCTGATTCTTGTCATCAATTATACTCTGCTTATAGGCATCCAGAATGGCTGACAGAATATCGTCCGCACGCTGTATATTGGTATCCTTGCAGGTCAAACGGACTAAAGTGCTCTCTTTATCCATTTCTCCCGTAGAAATTCTTCCCCGATAGAAATTGGCTGCCTGCTCCACACTTGTACGGGAAACATCCACTTTGATATGCTCAAAAGCTTCCAGGCATTCAGGAACTGCCTGCAGACAGACACGGCCACAAGGAAGATTCAACATCTCGCCGGTCTTTACTTCCTTATCAAAATCCACCATATCTCCGTCTACTACCATTTTAGAAATATGCGCAGTGCGGGCATTCAGCATTTCCACAACAAAGGAAACCGGAGCCTCGTAGTCATCCATAAAATCCACCATCACCGGCTTTTTGTCATAGAGAGAAATATGTTGCAGTCCTTTCTTGCAAGAATAGGATACATCCAGTTTTAGCGTCCTCACAACTTCCTGAATCAACTGGTTGGACTGCAGGATATATACTTCATTCTTCACGCTCGTACCTGTCATGACGCCATTCAACTGCATCAGGGCATCCGTGCTGATACCGGCACGGCGGTTTCCCATACCTTCCTCTTTCACCAGCATCACTGCCTGCCGCTGGAACACCCATGGCTTGGTAGCCAGATAGAGCCGGGCCAGGGCCACACAAACAATTACCGAAAGAAGAAACCACTTCCAGTTAATGAGGAATATATCCAAAATATCACGCAAAGAAAGACTTTCGTCTACCGTCTTCAATTGCTTGTTAGGAGAAGTATTCTGTAATGTTTCCATAAGATGATCAACGGTTAAGTGAAATTATCAAAGATACGATAGAAACGACCATACTCACCAGCGTACTGCTCACGGAAAGTAAAGTGTAACTGGTGCTTCCTTTGACGCGCACCGACTTGTTGGGCGCCACATACACCACATCGTTCTGTTGCAGATAGTAGGCCGGAGAACCGAACACGCTTTTCTCGTCACGCAAGTCCATGAGATAAGTGATTCTATTCCCGTTTTCTTCCCGCACGACCAATACATTCTCACGCTTGGCAGAACTATTCAGGTCACCCGCCTTACCGATGGCTTCCAACACGGTGAGACGTTCGCCCTCGAACTTCTGCATACCGGGATTTTTCACATCCCCCAATACCGTCACCTTGAAACTCATGATTTTCGTGTTGACCACGGCATCCTTGATATAGTCCTCGTTTACCAGACGCTCCTGAAGTTCACGCGACAGTTCCACACAAGTCTTTCCTCCCACATGCAACGTTCCAAAGATAGGAAACTCAATGTTTCCCTCTTTGTTCACCTGAAAATAAGATACGCCGGAGGATATGTTTGTCGTATTACTGTAATTACTGCTCGATCCGCCGCCGATAAGCGTATTGTTGTTAAACGGTTCTATCAGTTCTTTATTCTTGCTGGCTACGGAGATGGCCAGCTGGTCGTCCGGCTGTATCCGCAATTCAAAAGCCTGCTGGATATCGGTAGGAACGGCATACGTGGTCTCCGCTCCCTGAAGATAGATAATTTTTTTATCAGAGATGCAGGCGGAAAAGCCCAAAACCACCGCACACAGCAGGCAGACTGTCTTCATCAGATGTATCATAATACTATTTTCTTATTTTCGGGTATTGTATTCTTGGGATTATCAAAACGGGATGCAAGTTCCGGACGGGCAACCGTTGCACGAATTATATAACGATTTATAACCAGATGCATGATTATCCAGCTCACCAGATCAGCCGCCACTATCCATGTACCCGATACGTATTGAGACAACAGGGCATTGATCCCGATAAACCAAAGCGTCAGCAGCAGAAGCACGGCTACCACGCCATGGGAACCCAGTCCCGTGCGCAGAAGCTTATGATGAATATGACGCTTGTCTGGCAGAAAGAGAGGCACCCGGTCACGGAAACGCGCCATTACCACCCGCACAACGTCCAGCAAAGGTATCACCAGAGGACCCAATGCCGGCCACAACGCCCCTCCCGTTACAAACAGGTGCTCGCAGTGGAATGTAGACACGTACACCAACAGGAACGATATAAGATAGCCCAGCGTCAGACTGCCGCAGTCTCCCATAAAGACCTTGCGCAGACCTCCCCGCCCGCCGAAAACATTGAATACGAAAAATACAATCAACGTTCCCAGTACAGACAGACACATGGCAACAAAAACCGGACGGCCAAGAAAAATAAACATAGACGCATAAAGCGAAAGAGCCAGAACGCTGACACCGGAGGCCAGACCATCCACCCCGTCTATCAGATTGACGGCATTGATAATGTAGACAACTGCAAAAACAGTCAAAGGAATCCCGATAACCGGCGGTATATCATTGATACCGAACAGACCTCCCAGATTATTCATCCACAATCCTGAAAGCGGCAGACAGGAAGCCGCCAATATCTGAGCCACGAACTTGCGCTTATATCCCAGCCCCACCAGATCATCGGCCAGCCCTATCAGATACAACAACATGCTCCCCAGCCCCATGAACTGCATACGTAAGAATGTAACCGTGTCCGTAGAAGTCACTCTCGCATCCAGCCAAACGACACATAGCCCGTTAAATAAAAACAGGCACATCACCGCCGAAGGCAAAAAACAGAAGCCGCCCAAACGGGGAACCGGCGCTTTATGGCCCTTCCGCCAATCAGGCTCATCCATCAGCCTCTTTCTATATGATATGGAAATGATATTCGGCAACAAAAAGCCGCCCGTCAGCAATGAACAAGCAAATATCAGGGCATACAGTATATACAGTTCCATTTCTATCTAAATATCATTTTGCAAAAATAATATAAATATATGATATAAACGGACAAATCACCGGCAAAACTTACCAATAAGGCCCTTCTTACTGTACATGAGACCGAGTTTTTCTTGCTTTTCTTTGCTCAAATAAATGGTTTTTCGTATTTTGCACTTGTTTTTATCCCAATCATTCCATCGGAACCGGTACATCACACCGGAAGAGACCGATAGTCTGACGATTAAATACGCCTGAGAATTACGTATGAACAGACTTCTTACCATATTCATGCTTCTGGGAATATATACGTCAACCCTGTCCGCTCAGGACACGGTAAAAGGACGGGCATCCTATTATTCCGACCAACTGCACGGCAGACGTATGAGCAACGGTGAACGCTACAACAAGGACAGCCTGACATGCGCCCATCTGAAATATCCTTTCGGTACCCTGCTGCGGGTGAGAAATCTGCGCAATGGCAAAGAGGTAGTCGTAAAAGTCACAGACCGCGGACCACACAGCAAACGTTTCACCATCGACTTGTCCAAGGCTGCCGCACGGAAACTGGACATGCTCCGTTCCGGACATGTCGCTGTCGAAATAACTCCGTACAAAGCCGTCCTGAAACCTTATAGGCTGAAAGGCGGAAAAGACATTCCGCACCTGCAACTGAGCAACCGTCCGTAGGTGAAAGACTCACTGAAAACGGCTGCCGGAGATTCCATTCCTCCGCCCCGCCTCCGACAGGCAGATACGTTGAAACGTGACACCGCCCAAAGGCAGAATCATTCCAACAAATCATATAGTAAAAAAACATTCACCAAAGAATCATGAAGAAAACATTAAAAAGAGAATCGCTGTGCGTACAGGCCGGATGGACTCCCTCGAAAGGAGAACCGCGCGTATTGCCCATCTACCAGAGCACTACTTTCAAATATGACAACAGTGAACAGATGGCCAGGCTCTTCGACCTGGAGGACACGGGATACTTCTATACCCGACTGCAGAATCCGACCAACGACGCCGTCGCGTCCAAGATAGCACAACTGGAAGGCGGCATCGCCGCCATGCTTACTTCTTCGGGACAGGCCGCCAACTTCTATGCCGTATTCAATATCTGCCAAGCCGGAGACCATTTCATCGCTGCCAACAGCATTTACGGCGGCACGTTCAATCTCTTTGGCGTGACGCTGAAAAAGCTGGGCATCGAATGTACGTTCATCGATACGGAATGGGACGACAAACAGATTGAGGCTGCATTCCGTCCGAACACAAAATGCGTGTTTGGCGAAACTATCTCCAACCCCGGCTGCAATGTGTTCGACATAGAACGTTTCGCCCGAATAGCCCACCGCCACGGCGTGCCCCTGCTGGTGGACAACACGTTTGCCACCCCCATCAACTGCCGCCCCTTTGAATGGGGAGCCGACATCGTAACTCATTCCACTACCAAATATATGGACGGGCATGCCACTTCCGTAGGCGGTGCCGTCGTGGACAGCGGAAACTTCGACTGGGAAGCTCATGCCGACAAATTCCCCGGACTGTGCCTGCCGGACGAAAGTTACCACGGACTGACCTATACCCGGGCATTCGGTAATATGGCCTACATAACAAAAGCGACTGCCCAACTGATGCGCGACCTGGGTTCCATCCAAAGCCCGCAGAACGCATTTCTGCTCAACCTGGGACTGGAAACACTGCACCTGCGCATGCCCCGACATTGCAGCAACGCACAGACGGTGGCCGAATTTCTGGAGCAGGACGACCGGGTGGCCTGGGTGAACTACTGCGGTTTGAAAAGCAACAAGAACTATGAACTGGCCCGCAAGTATCTCCCGAACGGCTCCTGCGGTGTCATAGCCTTCGGCCTGAAAGGATCACGAGAAGAAGCCATCCGCTTCATGGACAGTCTGAAAATGATTTGCATCGTAACGCATGTAGCTGACGCCCGCACCTGTGTGCTTCATCCGGCCAGCCATACCCACCGTCAATTGTCCGACGAACAGCTTCGTCAGGCAGGTATTGCTCCGGATCTGATCCGTCTGTCGGTAGGTATCGAGAATGTGGAAGACATACTCGACGACATCCGGCAGGCATTGGCGGAAGCCTTATCCTGAGATAAGAAACCACAAAGAGCGGACCGGGCCGTAAAAATGTCCTGTCCGCTCTTTTATTATATAGTACAATGGTTCTGTACACTCCGTACAACAGTTGATGTACAGATAAACGGACTCGGCGCGTTGCATCAGAGACACAACGCGCCGAATAAGACCATTAAAGTTGTAAAAGAACCTCCTCTCAATGCTCCAGCAACCGGCCGGCGGCTTTCCTGTAATCCACCCCGGCCAGATACAGGCGGAAATAAGCATCCACCTTGTTCTCATAAGCCTGTTGCCACAGGGTCTGTGCCTCCAGCACATCGGACAATGTCTCCATACCGGCCCGGTAGCTCTTTTCACTCAGCACACGGTTTTCTTCCGCCTGCTCGAAGGAACGCACAGACAATTCACACTCCAAACGGGCCTCATCCAGATTGTTGCAGGCCCGACTGAACTCCAGCTGCATCTGCTCGTTCAAATGCGCCTGCTCTGCCTTAGCCTGTTCGAGTTTCGCCCGGGCAGCTTTTACTTTATTGGTGCGCTCTCCGAAATGATAAAGAGGGATGGATACAGACAACAAGGCGGAGAAACTGCCGCCATCGAACAATTTCTCATTATTTACCTCCAGTCCGTTCATATAGTTGTAAGCTCCGACTACCCCTACCTGCGGCAACAAGTCGGCCCGGTTGAGTTTCACCTGCAGAGCCGCTGCTTCGGTCTGCCTTTCCAGCAAGGCATATTCCGGACGGGCACTCAACGTCGCTCCGCCGTCATGCAATATGGCTTCAGCCTCCGGCAGAACCGAAGATACCGTAAGCGACTCGTCCAAAGGACGCCCCATCACATGGCAGAGATTCATCACCGCCAGCCGGCGGGCATTCCCCGCCTTGCGCAGAGCCAACTCACCTTCATTGAGCTTCACGCGCACCTTCAGCTCATCATTGGACAACTTCAGACCGTGCTTCACGGCACTCTGCACATTACGCAGAAGTTCCTCCAGCAGTTCCTTGTATGTCTGTGCCACGCGTATCATCTCCTGCGCCTTCACTACCTGCGCATAGGCACGGTCGGCGGCCACGATAACTTCCGTCTCCGTCAATTGTTCCTGCAGGCGCGCCGCTTCCAGCTGGCACTTGACAAGGCCGTATCCGGCACGAATCTTTCCACCGGTATATATCGGCTGTTTCAGTTGCACACCGGCCATGAACATGGGACCGGCCTCATATTCCAGTCCCAGTCCGGGAAAATAAGCCGAAGCCCCGGTAGGTATCATCTGTCCGGCAGGAGACGGTTGCAACACAGGCAACAGACCGCCGGGAATGTTCAGGGCACCGTCAACCGTACTATAGGCAGCACTACCCGTCAGACGCAAATCCGGAAAGAACAGTGCACGCGTGCCGTTGAGAGTATAGCGTGCCGCTTCCGTCCCGCGAGCCGCGGCCATACGCTTCTTATTATATTGCAGGGCCGACTCGCGGCACTGTTCCATCGTCAGCTCCTGCGCCCGTGGGGCGAGGAATGGAAATGCAAACGCAACAATCAGTATCAGAGGTTTCATCAGTCTGTAATTTTAACATGGAAAAAGAGTGCATATAATACCGGTATGAAAATCAACGTAACGACTGTACCAAACAGCAGGCCGCCCATAATGGTAGCGGCCAACGAGCCGAACATGGCATCGGGCAACAGAGGTATCATACCGAGAATCGTTGTGAGGGAGGCCATCATCACCGGTCGCAGACGGCTCTTCGAACTGATTATCAGTGCTTTCGCGGGTTCAAGCCCCTGGGAAAGCTGCAGGTCAACCTCATCCATCAGCACAATACCGTTTTTCACAATCATACCTATCAGTCCCAAAGCTCCTACGATGGCCACAAAT
Organism: uncultured Paraprevotella sp.; assembly: GCA_964540455.1. Taxonomy (GTDB): domain Bacteria; phylum Bacteroidota; class Bacteroidia; order Bacteroidales; family Bacteroidaceae; genus Paraprevotella. The sequence continues at coordinate 28,354 of CAZIMK010000005.1, read as the reverse complement.
CCGAAAGATTTGCCTGTTATCAGCATCGTGAGCACCACTCCCACGAGTAACATCGGAATACAGCAGAATATAATGACCGGTTTCCGGTAGTCTTTGAACAACATGATCAGAACTGTTATCATGATGATGACGGCCAGCGGCAGATTCTTGAACAGGTATTTCATAGACTGTGTGCTGGCTTTCCGCTCTCCTTCCCACGTGAAGCCATATCCGGCGGGCAGAGGTATTTTCTCTATTTCCCCGGCAATGGACAGCCTGGCCTTTTCCGTCTCCATACCCGGCACAGGGGAACACTGGGCACGCTGGGCACGCTGGCCGTTATAACGGGGTACGACGGGATCTTCCCAACGGACATCGATGTTGCGGCTGACCTGTTCCAACGGCGTGGTACCCATCACCGCTTCCATTATATCTTCCTTGGAAAGCGTACCGGTCTTCAGTTTCAACAGCATTCCTTCGTCCATCAGCCCGTTGAGGGAGGGAAGGGTGGAAAAAACTTGCACACTTTCCAGATTGTCTATCGGCCGGCCTTCTTCATCCACTGTTTTCAGATACAGGGTATTGCGATGGATCCCCTCATAGAAGGTCCCGACCGGTACTCCTCCCGTGGCCGTAAGCAGGGACATACTGACATCGGTACGGCTCAGACCGATGCTGCGGGCTACGCTCTGATCGTAATCCACCGTCAGCACAGGCACCTGCGGGTCCCAGTCGGACGTGACCAGACAAACGGCATCGCTCCGCTCCATGATGGCACGCGCACTATCTGTCAAAGCATGCAGCACTGCGGGATCCGGTCCCGTGAAGACAGCCTCGATGGGGTATTTCTTGAACATCAGGTTATAGCGTTTCAGCTTTACGTATGCATCCGGATACGCCTCGGACAAGTGTGCCTGTATGTCATCCATGTTCTCGACCAACGCCTCCGGCGATTCGAAATCGATGATCAATTCTCCGTAAGACAGCGACGGATTGGGAATGCTACGCACCAGATTGTAACGGCAGGGGGCCCCGCCGGTAGACATTGTCACATGCGTAACCTCGGAACGGCTTTTCAAATACGTCTCTATCTCCTTCAAATCCCGCTGCACACGCGTATAGTTCGTACCCTCCGGCAACTTATATTCCATATAAAGCTGGTCATATACCATGTCCGGGAAGAAACCCTGCTTCATGAAGCGGTATCCGAAACCGGCCAATGCAAGAAGACCCGCCATACCGGCCGTAAACGCCCAGCGATGTCTCAGACCGACAGTAAGCAGGCGTTCCAACATCGTGTAAAAGCGTCCGTTGTAAACGGCCCTTCCGTCCGCAGTCTCCTTATCCAGAACCGGATGTAGCAGGCGGTCGGCCATAAGAGGTACATGGGTAAGCGCCAGCACCCAACTGAGCAGCAGTGAGACGGCCAGCACGATGAAGAGGTCGCGCACATAAACGCCCGCCGTATCCGGTGACAGAAAAATGGGAAGAAAGGATACGATAGCTATCAGCGTAGCACCCAGCAACGGCATAGCCGTACGCCGGCCGATAGCCGTCAAGGCTTCATGTCGCGGACGTCCGCGGCGCATGTCAACCTGTATCCCGTCCACGATGACAATGGCATTGTCCACCAGCATGCCCATCGCCAGGATAAAGGCGGCCAGCGACACACGTTGCATTGTTCCGTCGGCCACTCCCAGCAACAGGAAGGAACCGAATACGATGACCACCAGGCTTACGCCAATAATCATTCCGCTCTTGAAGCCCATCGTTATCATCAGAATCACCACGACGATAAGCACGGACTCTATCAGATTGATGAGGAATGTATTCAAAGCCGTCGACACACGTTCCGGCTGATAAAACACTTTATGGAACTCCGTCCCAACGGGCAAACGTTCTTCCTGAATCTGCCGGAGCTTCTCCTCTACCCGCTGTCCCACCTTAATGACATCCGCATCTGTGGAAGCTGACATAACAATACCCAGCGCATGCTGCCCGTCGTAAGCCAGCGAGTTGCGCACGGGAGTCTCTTCCGCTTTCTCGATATGTGCGATATCAGACAGACACAGTTGGTCGTCTTCATGCCCTTGCACAAGCATCCTGCCGATATCCTCTACCGTACAAAACTTGTCACTCACCGTCACGCGTATACGCTCATCGCCACTGTTGTAATACCCCCCGTATACGGTTTTGTTCTGTCCGTTGAGTGTGGCGAGCACTTCCACCGGCTTCACGCCCAGCCCGGCCATCTTATCCTGATACAGGGATATGTTTATACATTCGTCGTTCTTTCCATAGATGTCCACACGGGCAACACCTTCCACTTCGTCCATCTCACGCTTTATCAGTTCGGCATAATCGGAAAGTTCGCGCAACGAAAGCCCATCCCCCGTAAGGGCATAAAACATTCCATACACCTTACTGAAGTCTTCCTTCACCTGCGAGGAGTTCACGCCCGGCGGCAACGATGCCTGCGCATCAGCGACCCTGCGGCGCAACATATCCCAGCACTGCTCTACCTCTTCATTCGGAATTGTACTTTTCAATTCTACCTGAATCAGCGAAAGGTCATTATAGGAATAACTTTCCACATTGGACACTTCTCCCATCTTGCGGATGTTCTTTTCCAGTACATCGGTCACTTCAAGTTCTACCTGATGAGCCGAAGCTCCGGGATAGACCGTAACGACCATCGCCAGTTTCACCTCGATTTCCGGATCTTCCAGCTTACTCATGTTGTACGCTGAAAAAGCACCGCCCAAAAGAAGTATCGCTACAAGGAACAACACTAATTTCCGGTTGCGGAACGCCCATTCTCCCCAGTCTATCATAACAGTCCTCCTACGTTTGTTTCTGATTTAGGTTGCAACACCGTCACCTTGTCTCCGTCTGCCAGACGATGTACACCGGATGCAACGACCAGCATACCGGACTCCAGTTCTCCCGATACGACGGCACGCCCGTCTGTCTGTAGGCGCTCTACCGCGACAGGTGTTTTCCGCACCAATCCGCTTTTCGGTTCATAAAGGAAGATATAGCTGCCACCTTTCTCTTCCGCGACAGCCGTACCCGGCACCCACATGCGCCCGTCGGCATTTCCCCCGCCACGTATCGTCACCCATGTTGCCATACCCGGAGTCGGCATATCTGCCTTTGTATCCGCCAGACGGAATCGGACGGTATAGAGTTGGTTGGCATTGGCACGAGGCATGACATTGATAAGTTCCAGAGAATAGATGTGTTCCGGATACACGTCAAATACACAGTCGTAAGTGCTGAATTGACCGCGCCGGATATAAGCAGAAGCCGGGATGCTTATCTCCACTTCCGGATGTTCCGTGCAAAGCAACGATACCACCGGCATACCGGCTGCCACGGTCTCGCCGCCTTCAAAAAGACGCTGTTGCACATATCCGTTGAACGGAGCATATAGCTTGGTATAAGATAACTGATTCCGATGATGTTCCCGCTTGGCGGTAATCTGCTTCATTCCATAACGTGCCTTATCGTATGCCACTGCCGTGATTCCGTTCTCTTTATAAAGAGCCTCCACCCGGTCGGCCTCAGACTTCACACTCTGGTACTCGGCTTCCGTAGCATCCAGTTGCACCCGATAATCCGTAGCATCCAGTTCTGCCAGCAACTGCCCCTTGCATACATAGTCGCCCTCGTCCACATGCACCCGTGCGACCGTTCCACTGACACGAAAAGCCAGTCTGGCATCCTGAGCGGCTTTCACCCGTCCCGGGTATTGCCACACGAAGTCCTGTCCGCATGCCGCTACCGTGTCTATCTTCACAACTTGTATCCGCACGGGATCCGTTTGTTTCTCGCTCCTCGTACACGAAGAGCACATCATCGTCAGTCCGGCCAATATATAGCCTATTTCTTTTCTCATAATAAACCGTTACATTCTGTTTGACGTGCAAAAATACGATGTTAGTCTTATCCTACAAAGGTCTATTTTAAGTACGAAGTGTTCTATTTGTAGTTTTTCTCTTTAAAGAATACTAAAAAAAGGTATTTTTTTATTCTTTATGCGTTATTTTGCAAAAAAAACAGGAGATATGTCATTCACTCTGCCTTACGGACGCATCACAACACCGGAATTCAATTCCGCCCTGCAGAAAAACGATAACCACATCGCCCTGATGGACCGCTGCGGTTTCTTCCTTTGTAAAGAGGGAGAAGCAGAGGTCACACTGAACGATCAGGAATATCATATCAAAAAAGGAGACTTGTATATTTATATCCCCTCCACACTGGTACAGATACGACGACGGAGCGACAACCTGAAAGGACTTATGTATCAGGTGGAACTGGATTTTATTGCCCCGGTTCTTAACAGCCTGATAGACACACATAGCAGACTGTTCATTCGGGAGCACCCCTGTGTGTCGCTCACCCTTCGGCAACAAGAACGTATCGAACAGCTTATAAAAGTGATTCGGCAACGTGAGGAACTACGGACGGAAACGGACTTCCCGGCTTCACAAGCGCGTCTGTTGAAAGAACTCATCAGACATCTGGCACAGGCACTTTGCGGTGAAATCATCATGATATATTGTGCCAACCAACCCGTTGAACCACTACGGCAAGACAAAAAGGACAAGATTTTCCGGAAATTCATACTTTCTGTATCCAAACATTATCGCAAGGAACGGGAAGTTAGTTTTTACGCCAACGAACAATGCCTTTCTCCACGTTATTTCTCATCCATCATCAAAGAGAAATCCGGGAATACAGCTTCCCAGTGGATCATACAGACCGTCATATTCAATGCCAAACACATGCTTGAACAACCGGAAGTGAGCATCAAAGAAATTGCATTGGCGCTCAACTTCCCCAGTCTGTCTTTTTTCGGCAAGTACTTCAAACAATATACAGGCCTCTCTCCGAAAACATACCGGAAACAATTGCTATTGCCGGATTAGATTTTCCGATACGATGCTCTATTTATCCGTAGGCAAAGTAAACTCACGCACGGGAACAAAAGGGCCGTCGTCACATGACACTGCTATACGGAAAGTCGCCGTACCGGCTTTCAAACGGTTACTTCCTTTGATTTCCACCGTATAACGTATTCCTTCTCCCGGCTCTATACGTTCGATACGCATCGAGGGAGAAATATACACTTGTTCATTCCCGTTCGCCTCCGATACGTAAGGTACGATTCCCGTAACTGGAATATGAGTGGAATTCACCAACTCAAATATCAGTTTACTGCTTTCTTTACGGTTCAGAATCTGATTGCGGCCGTCATCGATATAACGCAGGTTACGTAACACCAGGGGCGATTCAACTGCAGAAGCAGGTGTTGCAACCGTCACTCCCGAAAAGCTTTCTGCTTCGGTCATAACCGAACGGGAAGATACGGATGATTTCTTGGAATGTTTCTTTGCTGTTTTTTCCGACACCATGGCATCCGTTTCCACCGATTTCCGTCTTTCACGAGGAGCGGTAATGGCCGCTCCCACCGCTCCACCAGCTACAGCACCCACCAGCGTACCGACATCATGCCCACGAAAACCGCCCATAATGCCTCCGATACTCGATCCGAGTACCGTCCCGATGGTTGTTCCGGCAGACACACCCTGCAATTGCTGAGCCGAACCGCAAGACATCAGGAATAAGCAACCGGCAACCGTATATAATATACCTTTTTTGCAATCTCTCATCTTATCGCAAAGATACACATATTTAGCCGGATTGCAAGATTTTTACAAAAAAAGTACAAAAGAAACACATGGACATAAAAAAAACCGTGTCCGGATTGATTCCGGACACGGCCATCGTTATGCAAATTAGAATTATTCTACAGTCTCAGCAGATGTTGTCTCAACATTCTCCACTGCCGGAGCTACTTCTGCAGCAGGTGTCGCAGATTTTTTGGAACGACGGGTACGCGTAGCCTTCTTCACAGAAGTCTTAGCCATATTCTCATCGTAATCCACCAGCTCGATAAAGCACATAGGAGCATTGTCATTGGCACGGAAACCCGTCTTGATAATACGAGTGTAACCTCCGGGACGATCAGCCACTTTCACGGAAATCTCCTTGAACAGTTCAGTGATCGCGTGTTTGTCCTGCAGATAGCTGAAAACAACACGGCGGGAGTTTGTCGTATCATTCTTTGATTTCGTTATCAAAGGTTCTACATACTTTTTCAAAGCCTTGGCTTTCGGAAGAGTCGTAGTGATTCTTTTGTGCATGATCAAAGAGATGGCCATGTTAGCTAACATTGCATTTCTGTGGGATGCAGTACGACCCAAATGATTAAATTTCTTATTATGTCTCATTTTTCTTATTCTTTATCTAATTTATACTTAGAAATGTCGGTTCCAAACGATAGATTCAGACTCTCGAGCAAATCATCAAGCTCCGTGAGCGATTTCTTTCCGAAGTTTCTGAATTTCAATAGGTCAGTCTTGTTAAACTGTACCAAGTCACCCAATGTTTCAACATCAGCGGCTTTCAAGCAGTTCAAAGCACGTACGGACAAGTCCATATCAACCAACTTAGTCTTCAGAAGTTGACGCATGTGCAAAACTTCCTCATCAAACTCTTCATTACCATCCCCGTCAGCGTTTTCAAGGGTAATCTTCTCATCAGAGAAAAGCATGAAGTGATAAATCAGAATCTTTGCAGCCTCTTTAAGGGCATCTTTCGGATGGATGGAACCATCGGTAGAAATTTCAAGAACGAGTTTCTCGTAGTCAGTCTTCTGCTCTACACGGTAATTCTCCACTGCGTACTTGACATTTCTAATTGGAGTGTAAATTGAATCAATCGGAATCACATTCACATCCGTGCAGAACTCACGGTTTTCGTCCGCAGGTACATAACCGCGTCCCTTGTTGATAGTGATTTCAATCTGCATCGTTGCTTTGGCATCTAAATGGCAAATAACTAATTCAGGGTTTAACACTTCAAATCCAGTCAAATACTTGTTCATATCACCGGCTTTGAACTCCGTAGAATTCTCAACGGTTATACTAACTTTCTCATTCTCGAATTCTTCTACTATTTTTCTGAACCTTATTTGTTTCAGATTCAAGATAATGTTGGTTACATCTTCTTTCACTCCCGGAACAGAAGCAAATTCATGCTCAACACCGGAAATACGCATCGTATTGATGGCATACCCTTCCAGTGAGGAGAGAAGAATACGGCGCAAAGCATTACCAACAGTAATACCGAAACCGGGTTCCAACGGACGAAACTCGAACTTGCCGTACTTGTCGTCCGCCTCCAACATTAATACTTTATCAGGTTTTTGAAATGCTAATATCGCCATTATGTTATTTATTATTTAGAGTACAACTCAACGATCAACTGCTCCTTAATGTTCTCTGGGATGTCCGCACGTTCCGGTTTGTGAAGCAACTTTCCGGCTTTCGTATTCTCGTCCCATTCAATCCAAGGATACTTGCTATGGTTAAAACCAGCCAAGGCTGCGGCAATCACTTCCAATGATTTGGCTTTCTCACGAACGCCAACAATCTGACCGGGTTTTACCGAATATGACGGTATATTAACGACATTACCGTCAACAACAATATGCTTGTGGCTTACCAACTGACGTGCAGCAGCACGAGTGGGAGCGATACCCAAACGGTAAACGACATTATCCAAACGGCATTCAAGATTCTGCAACAGGATTTCACCGGTAATACCGCTGGTACGTGCAGCCTTTTCAAACATGTTACGGAATTGTTTTTCCAATACGCCGTAAGTATATTTAGCCTTTTGCTTTTCTGCCAACATCACGCCATATTCAGAAGTCTTTCTTCTACGTGAATTGCCATGCTGACCGGGAGGAAAATTTCTTTTCGACAAAACCTTGTCAGGTCCGAAAATAGCCTCACCAAATCTGCGGGCAATTTTTGATTTTGGTCCAGTATATCTAGCCATCTTTATTTCTATTTTTAATGTTCTTTTTTCTCTTGTCCTATCATTCTAACAGGATCTGATTGAAATTAGCTTCTCTTTATTATACTCTTCTTCTCTTCGGAGGACGACAACCATTATGTGGCAACGGAGTAACATCTATAATCTCCGTCACTTCAATACCGGCACCATGAACCGTACGAATGGCAGATTCACGTCCGTTACCCGGTCCTTTCACATAAGCTTTCACCTTTCTCAAACCAAGATCATAGGCCACCTTCGCACAATCCTGTGCAGCCATCTGAGCAGCATAAGGAGTATTCTTCTTAGAACCACGGAAACCCATCTTTCCGGCTGATGACCAAGAAATAATCTGGCCTTCACTATTTGCTAAAGAGACAATAATGTTGTTGAACGAGCTATGAACATGCAACTGTCCCATAGCATCAACTTTCACATTTCTTTTTTTAGCTGCGACTGTTTTCTTTGCCATATCTAATTATTATTTAGTAGCTTTTTTCTTATTTGCGACTGTCTTCTTCTTACCCTTTCTGGTACGGGCATTATTTTTCGTGCTTTGGCCACGCACCGGCAAACCGATACGATGACGGACACCACGATAACAACCAATATCCATCAGTCGCTTAATGTTTAATTGGATTTCAGAACGCAGATCACCTTCTACCTTAAACTCGGCAGCAATAATCTCACGAATCTTACCAGCCTGGTCGTCGGTCCAGTCTTTCACCTTGATACCGCGATCCACACCAGCCTTATCCAAAATCTTAGTTGCGCTACTGCGACCTATACCAAAAATATAAGTCAAAGCGATCTCCCCTCTTTTATTCTGGGGCAAATCAACACCAACAATTCTAATTGCCATATACTATTATATTTTCTTTTGCACTAACGATTACCCCTGACGCATTTTAAACTTGGGGTTCTTTTTGTTAATCACGTATAAACGTCCTTTACGACGTACAATCTTGCACTCAGGAGTACGCTTCTTTAAAGATGCTCTTGTTTTCATATTATTTGTTTTATTTATATCTGAATACGATGCGACCTTTCGACAAATCATAGGGACTCATTTCCACACGGACCTTGTCACCAGGTAAAATTTTTATGTAATGCATTCTCATCTTTCCCGAGATATGCGCCGTAATCTCGTGGCCGTTCTCCAATTCAACACGAAACATCGCATTGGACAGGGCCTCGACGATTACTCCATCTTGTTCTATCGCAGACTGCTTTGCCATACCTATTTTCTTTCCAATTTTTCAATTTCTTCAAACGAAGATAAAACATCCGCCTTACCATGATGAATGGCGATGGTGTGCTCAAAATGAGCTGCTGCTTTACCATCTCTAGTTTTGATGGTCCATCTGTCAGGCATCATGTATATTTGCGGCTGTCCCAATGTTATCATCGGTTCAATTGCAATACACAGACCGTTCTTGATCTGCACTCCATTTCCTCTTCGACCAAAATTCGGTACCTGAGGATCTTCGTGCATATCTTTTCCGATTCCATGCCCGACAAACTCCCGGACAACCCCCAATCCATGCCCTTCGCAATGCGTCTGCACAGCATAACCGATATCACCGATTCGCTTGCCGGTCAAAGCCGCTTCTATGCCCAGATACAAAGATTCTTTTGTTACCTTCAACAACTGTCTTACTTCTTCTGTCACTTCTCCGACACAAAATGTATAACAGGAATCTCCATTATATCCGTTTAGTAAAGTTCCGCAATCAATCGAAACAATATCACCATCCTGAAGAGGCGTATCATTGGGAATGCCATGTACAACTTCGTCATTCACGGAAGCACAGATAGAGGCTGGAAAGGGAGAACCATAAGGATTGGGAAAACCTTTAAATGTCGGTATCGCCCCGTGATCCCGTATGAATTCCTCCGCAACCTTATCCAACTGGGCTGTCGTAACGCCCGGCTGAATCCTTCCAGCCAATTCCGCCAAAGTAGAACCGACCAAAAGATTCGCCTCGCGCATCAACTCTATTTCATCCTCTGTCTTAAGAAATATCATTTCTTTAAAACTTAGTAAGCAGAAACACCAGAACGTCCGTGGATTCTACCGGAACTCAACAGACCGTCATAATGTCTCATAAGCAAATGGCTCTCCACCTGCTGCAAAGTATCCAGCACAACACCGACCAAAATCAGCAGAGATGTGCCACCAAAGAACTGAGCAAAACCAGCTTGTACATTCAGCAAACCGGCCAGTGCCGGCATGCAGGCAATGAATGCCAGGAAAATTGATCCAGGAAATGTTATATGAGACATAATCCGGTCAATATACTCCGCTGTATCCTTGCCGGGTTTTACTCCGGGAATGAAACCGTTGTTACGTTTCATATCCTCTGCCATTTGCATCGGGTCCAACGTAATAGCCGTATAAAAATACGTGAAGACTATTATCAAAGCCGAGAACGTCAGATTATATCCCCAGCTTGTCTGATCGGACAATGTACGCGCAACCGTTACAAAGGCGGAAGAACTTTCAGCCGAAAGACTTGAAATAATCGTCATCGGGATGAACATCAGCGCCTGAGCAAAGATTATAGGCATCACATTCGCTGCAAAAATCTTCAAAGGTATGTATTGGCGGGCACCACCCATCTGACGGTTGCCAACCAACCTTTTGGCATACTGCACAGGCACCCTGCGTGTTCCCTGAACAAGCAGAATCGCAGCACATATCACCAAAGCCAGTATTACGATTTCTATCAAGAACATCACAAAACCTCCACCGCTCAGGTTGAAAAGACGAGACGTGATTTCCTGGCCGAAAGCTTCCGGCAAACGGGCAATAATACCTATCATAATGATCAATGATACACCATTACCAATACCCTTGTCGGTAATACGCTCGCCCAACCAAAGAACGAACATACTTCCAGCAGCCAAAATGATTGTAGAAGTTACGATAAACATCGTCCAACCGATTGCCGGATTAAGAGCACCACCTGACTGCATCTTCAGGTTACCCAAGTAGAAAGGAGCCTGGAATACCAATATAAATATCGTTAGATAACGCGTATATTGATTTATTTTCCTACGCCCGCTTTCTCCTTCCCGCTGCATTTTATGAAAATAAGGTACAGCGATTGCCAACAACTGGATAACAATCGAGGCTGAGATATACGGCATAATTCCCAATGCAAAAACAGATGCATTGGAGAATGCTCCTCCAGAGAACATATTGAGCAACGACATTAGACCTTCGTCCGTCTGTGCACGCAGAGCCGTCAACTTCTCGGGATCAATACCGGGAAGCACTATGAAAGATCCCAAACGATACACAGCAACAAGACCAAGGGTGAAGAGGATCCGAGTTCTCAGATCCTCTATTGCCCAGATATTCTTCAATGTCTCAAAAAACTTTTTCATTGAATTTAAAGCTTTATTGCATTACCACCTACGGCCTGAATAGCAGCTTCTGCCGATTTGGAAAAAGCATGAGCTTCCACGTCGACTTTCTTTGTCAACTGACCGTTGCCCAATACTTTCACACGACAGTCTTTCTTAATCAGACCGGCTGCGATGAAATCAGCCACACCCATCTTCTCACGACCGTTCTTTTCAGCAACAGCCTGTATTGAACAAAGGTTTACAGCTACATATTCTACCCGATTTACATTCTTGAAACCGAACTTAGGCAAACGACGTTGCAAAGGCATCTGACCGCCTTCAAAGCCTATTTTTTTCTTATAACCAGATCTGGCTTTCGCTCCTTTATGACCGCGGGTAGAAGTACCACCTAAACCAGAACCCGGACCACGTCCAATTCTCTTACGAGTACGTACAGAACCGGCAGCAGGTTGGATATTATTTAATTTCATATCAGTTTTAATTTAAAGTAATCTATGTTATTAGTCCAAAACAGTAACAAGGTGTTTCACCTTAGCTACCATTCCGCGAGTTGTAGGAGTGTCCTCAACCTCAACCACACGATTCAACTTAGTCAGCTTGAGTGCATCCAATGTTCTCTTCTGATCAACCGGAGCACCAATTCTACTCTTTACTTGTTTAATCTTCATAGTTGCCATAATCTGTTTCTCCTTATCCTCTAAATACTTTATCCAAACTTACACCACGGTTTTGTGCAATCATTCTGGCATCTCTCATCTCAGCCAAAGCCCAAATGGTGGCCTTTACAAGATTATGGGGGTTAGAGGAGCCTTTGGATTTCGCCAGACAGTCCTTAATACCCACACTCTCCAATACGGCACGCATAGCACCACCGGCAACCACACCGGTACCCGTAGAAGCCGGTTTGATAAAGACCTCGGCACCGCCGAACTTAGCGACTTGTTCATGAGGCACCGTACCGTTCAGCACAGGCACTTTCACCAAATTTTTCTTAGCGGCCTCTACACCTTTGGCAATAGCGGCAGTCACCTCTCCGGCTTTGCCCAATCCCCAGCCGATGATACCATTTTCATTACCAACAACCACGATAGCAGCAAAAGTAAACGTTCTACCACCTTTCGTCACCTTGGTAACACGATTGATAGCAACCAATCTGTCTTTCAATTCGATGTCGCTGTTTATCTTAACTCTATTAATTGCCATAATCTTTTAAAATTTAAGTCCACCGTTACGTGCTGCATCTGCAACTTCCTTCACACGTCCATGGTACAGATAGCCGTTACGATCGAAAACAACCGATGTAACACCTGCTTCCAAGGCTTTCTTAGCAATCAATTCACCAACCTTGGCAGCCTGCTCTTTCTTCGGCATAGCTTCCATGCCTGCAGAAGAAGCAGCAACAATCGTCCGACCAGTGATGTCATTAATTACTTGTACGTAAATCTGCTTATTGCTTCTGAATACAGACATACGAGGACGCTCTGTCGTTCCAGAGATCTTACTACGAACTCTGTATTTAATCTTGATTCGTCTTTCTATTTTAGTTGTCATAGTCTTACTGTTTTATAATTATTTTGCACCAGCTGATTTACCAGACTTTCTACGAATCTGTTCACCAACAAACAAAACGCCCTTGCCTTTGTACGGTTCAGGCTTACGGAAAGAACGAATTTTTGCGCAAACCTGTCCTAAAAGCTGCTTGTCACAAGACTCCAATATAATAAGCGGATTCTGATTTCTTTCAGATTTCGTTTCTACCTTTATTTCATTAGGCAATTGGATGAATATGCTGTGCGTGAAGCCCAGCGAGAATTCAATAAGATTCCCTTGATTGGATGCGCGGAAACCCACACCTACCAATTCAAGCTTCTTCACATAACCTTCCGATACGCCAACTACCATATTGTGTACCAACGAACGATACAAGCCATGGAATGCCTGCTTCTGCTTCATTTCCACTGTATCATTCTGCTCATCAATGGTAAAGACTATCTGGGCAGCATCAACATCCACCTTTATTGAAGGATGAACAGCCTGGGTCATTTCTCCCTTAGGTCCTTTCACGGAAACCACATTCTCAGGACTTACAGTAACAGTAACACCTGCGGGAATGCTAATCGGCAATTTTCCTATTCTTGACATACACTATCCTCCCATTAATATACATAACAAAGAACTTCGCCACCGATTTTCAAATCAGAAGCTTCCTTGTCTGTCATTACACCTTTGGATGTAGATATTATAGCAATACCCAATCCATTTATCACACTCGGCATATCTTTGTAACCCGTATACTTACGCATACCCGGAGTGGAAACACGGATCAATTTCTTGATCGCATTCACCTTGTTCACTGAATCATACTTCAGTGCAACTTTAATAGTACCTTGAGGACCTTCTTCTATGAACTTGTAGTTCAAAATGTACCCCTTGTCGAAAAGAATCTTAGTGATTTCTTTCTTCAAATTAGACGCGGGAACTTCTACGACTCTGTGCTTTGCCTGAATCGCATTTCTCAATCGCGTCAAATAATCTGCTATTGGATCTGTCATATAAATAATTTAATTAATCGGGCCTACCCCGACAATATTAAAAAAATAGTTACTTACCAACTTGCTTTTTTAATACCCGGTATCAAACCGCTTGAAGCCATTTCACGAAATTGAATACGTGAAATGCCAAACTGACGGATGTAACCTTTTGGACGTCCCGTAAGCTTGCAACGATTGTGCAAACGAATCGGATTTGCATTCTTAGGTATTGCCTGTAGTTTCTGGGCAGCTTCGTAAGCTTCTGCGGGATCACCCGTATTTACAATCTTCTTCAAAGCCGCACGCTTCTCAGCGTATTTAGCTACCAGCTTGGCTCTTTTAACCTCACGAGCCTTCATTGATTCTTTTGCCATATCAATTAATTGTTTTTAGCGTTTTTAAAAGGCAAACCAAACTCCTTAAGCAGGGCATAGCCTTCTTCGTCCGTCTTTGCAGTCGTCACAAACGTAATATTCATACCCAGAATACGATCAATGGCATCAATATTGATCTCAGGGAATATAATCTGTTCCTGAATACCCAATGTATAATTTCCACGACCGTCGAACTTGCTCTCGATACCCTTGAAGTCTCTGATACGAGGCAAAGCCACTTTAACAAGTTTCTCCAGGAACTCATACATTCTCTCACGACGCAACGTAACCATCACACCAATCGGCATCTTCTTACGGAGTTTGAAATTGGCAACGTCCTTTTTAGAGACTGTTGCTACCGCTTTCTGACCCGTAATGGCAGAAATCTCATTGATGGCGACATCAATAATCTTCTTGTCCGCAGTAGCCATACCCAAACCCTGATTGATAACAATCTTTTTGAGCACAGGAATCTGCATGGAAGAAGAATAATTAAATTGCTTCTTTAACGCAGGAGCAATACGCTCTGCATACTCTTTCTTAAGACTTGCGGTATTTTCCATTATTTAATTTCCTCCCCTGACTTTTTAGCATAACGAACCAACTTGCCGTCTGCATTCAATTTTCGGCCAATTCGCGTAGGTTTGCCCGTTTTGGGATCAACTACATTCAAATTTGAAATATGAACCGGCGCTTCCTGTTTCACAATTCCTCCTTGAGGATTTTTTGCATTGGGCTTCTGGCTCTTAGAAACCATGTTGACGCCCTCCACAATAGCACGCTGCTTTTCAACGAGTACTTTCAGCACCTTTCCGGTCTGACCTTTGTTCTCACCAGCATTAACGTATACTGTGTCGCCTTTTTTAATATGTAACTTACTCATCTTACTCCTTTAAAAAATTAAAGTACTTCAGGTGCCAATGAAACTACTTTCATATTTGCAGCACGCAATTCACGAGCAACCGGGCCGAATATACGACTTCCTCTCAACTCACCTGCATTGTTCAACAATACACAGGCATTATCATCAAATCTGATATAGGAACCGTCGGGACGACGAACTTCCTTCTTTGTACGTACAATCAAAGCCTTTGATACTGCACCCTTTTTAATATCACTTGACGGAATGACGCTCTTCACTGAAACGACAATCACATCACCTACAGAGGCATAGCGTCTCTTTGTACCGCCTAAAACACGGATACAAAGAGCTTCACGAGCACCGCTATTATCTGCAACAACCAATCTAGATTCTGCTTGTATCATAATTACTTAGCTCTTTCAACGATTTCTACTACTCTCCATCTCTTCGTTTTGCTCAGAGGGCGAGTTTCCATTATCTGAACCGTATCCCCTACATGACAGTCATTCTTCTCATCATGGGCATGATATTTCTTCGTTTTTGAAACGAACTTGCCATATATCGGGTGCTTCTCCTTGAACTTAGCAGCCACAACAATGGTCTTATCCATTTTGTCGCTTACTACAACACCGGTTCTTGTCTTTCTTAAATTTCTAGCTTCCATGTTGGACCATTATTTGTTAAGTTCTCTCTTACGCAATTCAGTCATTAGACGTGCGATAGTACGACGAGCCGCCTTAATCAGAGTAGGATTCTCAAGCGGAGAAATAGAGTGGTTGAGCAACATCTGTGCGTAATTAGCCTTCTCCGTCTGAATTTTCTCAACCAACTCATTGTCGGCCAATTCTATAATTTCAGCATTCTTCATAATCAAGCATTTTTATCGTAATCACGTCTAACAATAAACTTTGTCGTCACCGGCAACTTCTGAGCAGCCAGACGCAAAGCCTCTTTCGCAATTTCATAGGATACACCTTCCACTTCGAAGATAATACGTCCCGGAGTTATCGGGAACACATACCCTACGGGATCACCTTTACCCTTACCCATACGTACGTCAGCAGGCTTTTTCGTAATAGGTTTATCCGGGAATATACGAATCCAAATCTGACCTTCACGCTGCATGTAACGAGTCACAGCAACACGGGCAGCTTCAATCTGACGACCAGTAATCCAGTGCGTATCCAGTGATTTGATACCAAATGATCCGAAAGCCAACTGGTTACCACGCTGGGCATTGCCTTTACAACGTCCCTTTTGCGGTCTTCTATATTTTGTTCTTTTCGGTTGTAACATAATTCCTAAAATTCAAAATTAACGATTGTTGTTCTTCTTTTTGCGGAAGTTCCTAGAGCCGCCATTTGACGGGCGACCGTTCTCTTTCGTCTGTGTAAAGTTCGGTGCCAAATCACGCTTTCCATAGACTTCACCTCTGCAAATCCACACCTTAATACCAAGAAGGCCAACTTTAGTCAAGGCTTCTGCCTGACAATAGTCAATATCGGCACGGAATGTATGGAGCGGCGTACGTCCTTCCTTATACATTTCCGAACGGGCCATTTCAGCACCGTTCAAACGACCAGAAATCAACACCTTTATACCTTCAGCCCCACTACGCATTGTATTTGCGATAGCCATCTTGATTGCGCGGCGATAAGCGATCTTTCCCTCTACCTGACGAGCGATATTGTTTGCCACAATCACCGCATCCAATTCAGGCTTCTTCACTTCAAAGATATTGATTTGAATATCCTTGTCCGTGATCTTCTTCAACTCTTCTTTCAGCTTATCAACATCCTGTCCGCCTTTACCAATGATAATACCTGGACGAGCCGTACAAATCGTGATCGTCACAAGCTTAAGAGTACGTTCGATGACAATTCTTGAGATGCTCGCCTGAGCCAAACGAACATTCAAGTACTTACGAATCTTGGTATCTTCCAACAAAGATTCACCAAAGTCCTTGCCTCCGTACCAGTTAGAATCCCAACCTCTGATAATACCAAGACGGTTGCTTATCGGATTTACTTTCTGTCCCATACTACTTAATTAATTAATCATTAGTTTTTGTATCAACGAACAAAGTTACATGATTCGAGCGCTTACGAATTCTATAACCTCTTCCCTGCGGAGCAGGTCTCATTCTCTTCAGTGTCATACCGCAATCTACAAACACTTTTGAAACGAACAACTCACCATCTTCGGCTTTGCGGTCATTCTTCTGTTCCCAGTTAGCTATAGCAGAACGCAATAATTTCTCAACTACCGCAGATGCAGCTTTTGAAGAGAATCTGAGGGTACCAAGAGCCCTGTTCACCTCCATCCCGCGGATCAAATCTACCACATATCTCATCTTGCGCGGAGAAGAAGGCACATTCTGTGCTTTAGCAAAATACTGGGTCTTCAAGGCCTCTTTTCTCTTTTCGGCCGCCATTTTTTTTCTTGCTCCCATTTATATATTTACTTTATTATTTCGGAAAATTACCTGTTATTTTTTCTTGTTACCGGCATGGCCACCGAACTTACGCGTCGGAGCAAACTCACCCAACTTGTGTCCAACCATATTTTCAGTAACATAAACAGGAATAAACTTATTACCGTTGTGAACTGCAATCGTATGCCCCACAAAATCCGGGGAAATCATTGAAGCTCTGGCCCATGTCTTAACGACGCTCTTCTTGCCGCTCTCATTCATGGCGAGAACCTTCTTTTCGAGCTTAACTTCTATATATGGACCTTTTTTTAATGAACGACTCATAATTTACTCAATTAACTTTGTTACTTATTACATCTTTCGATAATATACTTGTTGGACTGCTTCTTCGGAGCTCTAGTCTTCAGACCCTTTGCATACAAGCCCTTACGTGAACGCGGATGTCCTCCGGACTGACGTCCTTCACCACCACCCATCGGATGGTCGTGCGGATTCATAACCACACCACGGTTGTGAGGACGGCGACCCAACCAACGGGAACGTCCTGCCTTACCCGAGCTTTCCAAAGCGTGATCCGAATTACCTACGCTTCCTACAGTTGCCTTACAAGCACTTAACACCAAGCGAGTTTCACCAGAAGGCAACTTAATAACGCAATAGCGGCCTTCGCGTGAAGTCAACTGAGCAAAATTACCTGCCGAACGTACAAGCAGAGCACCCTGACCCGGACGCAATTCAATATTATGAATCACCGTACCGACAGGTATATTCTGCAGGGGAAGAGCATTACCGATTTCCGGCGCTGCTTTCTCTCCCGACATCAATGTCATACCTACTTGCAATCCGTTAGGAGCAATAATATAACGTTTTTCTCCGTCAGCATAAAATAACAAAGCGATACGAGCCGAACGGTTCGGATCGTATTCAATTGTTTTTACCACTGCCGGCACACCGTCTTTCTCTCTCTTGAAGTCGATGAAACGGAACTTTTTCTTGTGACCACCGCCCAAATAGCGCATTGTCATCTTGCCGACGTTGTTACGGCCGCCTGTTGAACGCTTTCCACATACAAGAGACTTTTCTGGTACCGATGCAGTAATCTCTTCAAAAGTACCAATAATCTTGTGCCTCTGCCCCGGTGTCGTGGGCTTAAATTTTCGTACTGCCATCTTTATTAAATATTGCTATAGAAATCAATCGTTTCGCCCTCTTTCAGAGTAACGATAGCCTTTTTAAAAGAATTCTTCCGGCCTTTCACAAGACCACCTTTCATATAACGGCTTACAGACTTGCCTGCATAGACCATCGTATTAACGGCAACGACAGTCACATTATACAAAGTCTCGACTTCTTTCTTAATTTCCAACTTATTAGCCTCAGGACGAACAATGAAGCCGAACTTATTCTGCTTCTCTGTAATTGCGGTCATCTTTTCTGTGACCAACGGTTTAATAATATATCCCATAACGGTTCAGTCTTCTTATTTCGTTAAGATTTCATCGACAACTTTGAGCGAGCCTTCAGTCATAACCATGACATCTGCGTTCAATACGTTGTACGTATTCAGCGCAGAAGCCAGCATAACATTCGCACGTTCGATGTTACGAGCCGACAAATATACATTTTTATCTGCAGCAGGCAAAACGAACAACGCCTTCTTGCCGTTAACTTTAAGATTATTTATGATTTCCATGAATGTCTTGGTCTTAGGAGCTTCCATTGTAAAGTCTTCAACCACAACAATAGCATTCTCCTGAGCCTTGTAAGACAAAGCCGACTTACGAGCCAAAAGCTTGACTTTCTTGTTCAACTTGAAACCATAATCGCGAGGTTTCGGACCGAATACACGGCCTCCGCCCACCAATACGGGAGATTTGATATCACCCCGACGTGCACCGCCGCCGCCTTTCTGACGTCCCAGCTTGCGAGTGGAACCGGCAATCTCACTTCTTTCCTTAGACTTAGCGGTACCCTGACGCTGGTTGGCCATATACTGCTTTACGTCCAGATAAATCACATGGTCGTTAGGTTCAATTCCGAAGATAGAATCATTCAAGGCAACCTTTCTCCCAGTATCCTCTCCTTTTATATTCAATACACTGATTTCCATTACTTCTCAATTATTACGATTGAACCATTGTAACCGGGAACAGAACCTTTGATCATAAGCAGGTTATGCTCGGGAATTACCTTTAACACCTGCAGATTGTGCGTTGTCACACGGGCATTACCCATCTGACCGCCCATACGCAAGCCTTTAAACACCTTTGCGGGATAAGAACAAGCACCGATAGAACCCGGCTTGCGCAAACGGTCATCCTGACCGTGGGTAGACTGTCCTACACCACCGAAACCGTGGCGCTTTACAACACCCTGGAAACCGCGACCCTTTGAGGTACCGATTACGTCTACATACGTGGCTCCTTCGAAAAGTTCCACCGTCAGGGTATCACCCAGATTCAATTCCTGTTCAAAACCTGTGAACTCGGCCAAGTGTCTCTTGGGGGTTGTACCAGCTTTCTTAAAGTGCCCCATCAACGAAGCCGTTGTGTTCTTTTCCTTAGCTTCTTCAAAACCAAGCTGAACAGCGGCATAACCGTCTTTTTCCACACTTTTAATCTGAGTAACCACACAAGGACCTACTTCGATAACAGTGCATGGTACATTCTTACCATCGGCACTGAAAACGGATGTCATTCCGATTTTCTTTCCTATTAATCCTGGCATTTCAGTTAAATTTTAAATAAAATAGTACTAAACCTTGATCTCTACTTCCACACCACTGGGCAACTCCAACTTCATCAGCGCATCAACAGTCTTCGTCGTCGAGCTGTAAATATCAATCAGTCTCTTGTAAGAAGACAGTTCAAACTGCTCACGTGATTTTTTGTTGACGAACGTCGAACGGTTCACTGTGAAAATACGCTTGTGCGTAGGAAGAGGTATCGGACCGCTTACAATAGCACCGGTAATCTTCACCGTTTTCACAATCTTTTCAGCAGACTTATCAACCAAGTTGTGGTCATAAGATTTCAGCTTAATTCTAATTTTCTGACTCATTGTTTTTATTAATTATAGTTATTAATATATAAGAGAGGAAAGTATGCCGGTTAAGAGTCATTCGCTAACCGACACTTTCCCTTCTCATTTTCACATTATACCAAATCCGTACGTCCCTTGATTTCTTCAAGCACAGCCTTGGCGATAGAGCTTGATACAGGAGCGTGATGATCGTAAGTCATAGAAGAGGTAGCACGTCCGGAAGTAATCGTACGCAAAGCAGTTACGTAACCGAACATTTCAGCCAGAGGCACCATCGCCTTCACGATGCGGGCACCGCTACGGCTGGTATCCATACCTTCCACCTGACCGCGACGCTTATTCAAGTCACCGATAACATCACCCATGTTTTCTTCCGGAGTTACGACCTCCAACTTCATGATGGGCTCCATCAATACCGGCTTAGCCTGCGAGCAAGCGCTCTTGTAAGCGTTCAGCGCACAGATTTCAAAAGACAGCTGATCGGAGTCAACGGGATGGAAAGAACCGTCAAGCAATTCCACTTTCAGACTATCCATCGGGAAGCCACCCAGAATACCATTCTTCATGGCGCTCTCAAAACCTTTCTGTACAGAAGGAATGAATTCCTTGGGAATGTTACCGCCCGTAACCTTGTTCTCGAACTGCAAGCCGCCTTCCTTATAGTCTTCATCCACCGGACCTACATTTACGATGATATCGGCAAACTTACCGCGACCACCCGACTGCTTCTTGTATACTTCGCGCAAGTTGACAGTCTTCGTAATCGCCTCCTTATAGTTAACCTGAGGTTTACCCTGGTTACATTCTACCTTGAACTCACGCTTCAAACGGTCGATGATAATATCAAGATGAAGTTCCCCCATACCGGAGATAACGGTCTGACCACTCTGCTCGTCCGTACGAACCGTAAAGGTTGGATCCTCTTCCGCCAGCTTCGCCAAACCGTTAGACAACTTGTCCAAGTCCTTCTGAGTCTTCGGCTCTACGGCGATACCGATTACCGGATCGGGGAAATCCATCGATTCCAATACGATCGGAGCATCTTCCTCACACAAAGTGTCACCCGTGCGGATATCCTTGAAACCTACACCGGCGCCGATATCACCGGCGCTGATCACTTCCACGGGATTCTGATGATTCGAATGCATCTGGAACAGACGGGATACACGCTCTTTCTTGCCCGAACGCGAATTATATACATAAGAACCGGCCTCCACTTTACCTGAATATACACGGATAAAAGTCAGACGGCCCACATACGGGTCTGTAGCAATTTTGAAAGCCAGCGCCGAAGTCTTTTCATCCTCAGACGGTTTACGATCTTCTTCTTCACCGGTCTCAGGATTTGTACCTGTCACATTAGGAGTATCCAGCGGAGAAGGCAGAAAAGCGCACACATAGTCAAGCAATGTCTGCACGCCCTTATTCTTAAACGAAGAGCCGCAGAGCATCGGAGTCACCTCCATCGCAACCGTAGCGGCACGCAGAGCACGAAGAATTTCCTCTTCCGTAATCGTAGAAGGATCATCGAAGAATTTCTCCATCAAGGCGTCGTCAAACTCAGCCACTTTCTCCAGCATCTTGCCCCTCCACTCTTCTGCTTCAGCAACCAGATCTGCCGGGATTTCCTCCACATCGTAATCGGCCCCCATCGTTTCGTCATGCCACAGAATAGCTTTCATCTTCACGAGATCTACAACCCCCTTGAAAGTCTCTTCCGCACCGATAGGTATCACAATGGGACAGGGATTGGCACCCAGCACATCCTTCATCTGGCGAACCACCTCGAAGAAGTCGGCGCCCGAACGGTCCATCTTGTTCACATAACCGATACGGGGAACGTTATACTTGTCAGCCTGACGCCATACAGTTTCAGACTGCGGTTCCACGCCGCCCACGGCACAATATGTAGCCACAGCACCGTCAAGCACACGCAAAGAGCGCTCTACCTCAGCCGTAAAATCCACGTGTCCCGGAGTATCAATCAAGTTGATTTTATACTTCCGACCGCCCCAGTTCCAGCTGGTGGTCGTAGCGGCAGAGGTAATAGTGATACCACGTTCCTGCTCCTGGGCCATCCAGTCCATCGTAGCGGCACCGTCGTGCACTTCACCAATTTTATGAGTCAAACCCGTATAGAACAGGATACGTTCCGAAGTCGTGGTTTTTCCGGCGTCGATATGCGCCATAATACCGATATTACGGGTCAAATGTAAATCATGTTTTGCCATTTTGAAAACTTCTCTAAAGATTAGAATCTAAAGTGAGCGAACGCACGGTTAGCCTCAGCCATACGGTGCATATCCTCCTTACGCTTGAAAGCACCGCCTTGTTCATTGAATGCATCCATAATCTCCGCAGCCAACTTGTCGGCCATCGTCTTGCCGCCGCGCTTGCGAGCGTAGATAATAAGATTCTTCATGGAAACGGACTCCTTGCGGTCAGGACGAATTTCCGTCGGCACCTGGAACGTCGCACCACCTACACGGCGAGACTTAACTTCCACCTGCGGAGTCACATTATCCAAAGCTTTCTTCCAGATTTCCAACGCACTCATTTCCTCATTCGGCATCTTTGCCTTCACAGCCTCAAGAGCGGCATAGAAAATGGTATAGGAAACATTCTTCTTCCCGTCGTACATCAGGTGATTTACAAACTTAGACACTTTCACGTCATTGTAAACGGGATCCGGAAGAATCACACGTTTTTTTGGTTTTGCTTTTCTCATTGTCTTTTTAGTAATATTCGGTTTGGGCTGCACCTTCTGTTCTTCAATCCTCCCTCCGGAGCAATTTACTCAACCTTTAGTATCCGACAAACCAAAATTTGTTTATAGATTCTTTTTCTACGTTTTTATCCGATTATTTCTTTCCCGCCGTCTTTCCAGTTTTCGGGCGCTTGGCACCATATTTGGAACGACGCTGCGTACGGTTGGCCACACCCGCCGTATCCAATGTACCACGGACAATATGATAACGCACACCCGGCAGGTCCTTCACACGACCGCCGCGCACCAATACGATTGAGTGCTCCTGCAGGTTGTGTCCTTCACCCGGGATATAAGAGTTCACTTCCTTCGTGTTTGTCAAACGCACACGAGCCACTTTACGCATGGCCGAATTCGGCTTCTTGGGAGTTGTTGTGTACACACGCACACATACGCCGCGACGCTGCGGGCAACTGTCCAAAGCAGGTGATTTGCTCTTGTCCACCAAAGCCGTTCTGCCCTTTCTTACTAATTGTTGAATAGTTGGCATTGTCTTTTAATTTTTAATGTTTATATATTGTTTTATTTATTTCCTTTACTTTAAAGAGAGCCCACTAAGCCCTTTTGGGCTGCAAAGTTACAAATAATATCCCAAAGGACAAGCGTTTTACTTCTATTTTATAATAGCGCAAGGAACTTTATAAGTAAAAATACATATATTTTAATATTATTTAGCCGTTACAACAGAAACAAATCCTCTCCAAACTTCAATAGATTACCGCAACCATAAAAAAAAGCGGTATGACACAGAACACCGCATCATACCGCACCTGTTCGGAATCACCCTGCTCAGGCCTCGCCCTTACCAACTTTAAAGGGCGCTATGGTACGCGGCCCCTGCTGTTCAGGCATGCGGATGGTGCCAAACGTCTGCTCGTAACGCATTATATTGTCCTGCAAAGCATAAAGCAACCGTTTGGCATGCTCGGGAGTCATGATTATACGCGACTGCACATTGGCCTTGGGCAATCCCGGCAACATGCGGATGAAGTCTATCACCATTTCCGAACTGCCATGCGCAATCAGTGCCATGTTCGCATACATTCCCTGCGCCACCTCCGGCGACAACTCAATCTGAATCTGATTTCCCTGAAGCTTATCTTCGTTTGCCATATCTGTTTTTCTTTATATATATAATAAGGTATAATCACACAGCCACTCACCGGCTGCCAAACAAAGATAAGAATTATTTTCCACACCGACCAACAAGAACCTCAATATTTCCTCCACTCCTGCAGCCCGGCATACTACACGCATTTAAACGTCCTCAAATTTGGCTACAGCAGGCAAAGTTCGTATCTTTACATCTCCTATCTCAACGAACATGAAAAAAGTATTGTTCATCACTTTCTGCCTTCTGATTGCCGCAGCCACGAAAGCCCACCACACAGTAGAACGTAGCCTGTTCACCGACAACTGGAGATTTGGTATCCAGGGAGGCGCGCTATTGCCGGCCGCCCATGCGGCTCTATGCCGCCAGACATGTAGCATTACCGGCTTGCGTGCCGAACGCTACCTGACCCCGTCTTACGGGCTCGGGCTCCATCTGCAAGCAGTTTCCGACAACCACTCCTCAACAGCGCAGGCCGGCTCTTTTGCCCGATCCACCCAACTTTCTCTGGAGCACCTTGTCAACCTGAATAACTTCATTTGCGGCTACAACGGCCGTCCGGACATATTCGAACTGACCCTCACAGCCGGCTTGGGCTGGGGACACAGATGGAAGCATTTATCTCCCGACGAATCCGCACGCGACTGTTTCACCTCACGTGTCGGCCTGCAGTTCGCCGTCAACCCCGGAGAGACAAGAGCCTGGTATGTATATCTGGAACCGTCGTTCACCTGGCGCCTCACCGGCCAACCGGGTTGCACCACTACCCGCTTCCACCGCAACTACTCTTCTTTCGGTCTTTCCGTCGGTGCCTCTTACCGACTGAAGAACCACACCGGTCTCCGTTACTTCAAGCCCGTCCGCCTGTATGACCAGGTGGAGGTAGATGCACTGAACGCAAAAATCAACGATCTGAGACGGATGCTGCGCATCGCCCGGAAATCATCCAACTCTTCCGGAGAAACCCCGACCAATTCTCTCCCTTGACAAACCAAATGTCACAAACCCATACACCCGTTTATTCGTTAACACCGGTTCTCATTGCCAATTTAATTCGGTATGATTAACAAAAACCGTCACCTGTCCCTCAATCCATACCTGCGCATTATAGGGAGAATCACGGTTTCCATGCCTGCGCACTATAAAATCAACACTTAATCTTGATCTTGTAAAATAACCAGTTAATTAACAATACAATAAACGACCGCTACTCTACGACATCGCGGTCCCGCTTTGCCGACATTTTATTCTAAATAAAATTTTACATACGACTTGCTATACTGCCAGAGACAGGTAACCGTACGACAGAAGAGAGCACGTCAGCATGTTGACGCGCTCTCTTCCAAATACGTATTCCTAATTATCGAGGGGAATCAGTCATCCCACACATCATAACCGCCGCCCGGATTTCCGCCTACGGCATCGAAGTCATAGTCGCTATTACCTTTGCCAGGTTCTGCACCGGTATCTTCACCCAATTCTCCTTGAGAAAGGGCAAGCAACTCTTCCGTTTCCATCTCCACCACTATGCAAGCGGGAGTGATATATTTCTGTCTCTTCATATCCTTATTGCTTTTTTGATTATTTCACTACTACTTTCGTCTGGTTCACAATGTACATACCGGCACTGAAAGGCAACGTCGTGTTACCGGCTTCCACGCGCACTGTCTTTGCGAGAGCGCCGCTGGCCGTATACACTTTCACCTCGCAAGCCTTATCGGCACTTATCTCAATGGCTCCGTTGCCACCCACGGCCTTAAAGCCATTACCGGCCCTACTTGAAACAGTCTCAATGGCTGTTACCTCGTTGCCATCCTCATCCAAGAAACCGATGTTGAAAGAACTGGGAGTTGCGCCCGGTGACGTAAGATCTGCTTCAAGACGAATGTAGCTTCTGAACTGATGCAATCTGGGGCCATGGAGCTTGCCATCCGTGCCTTCCGTCGCTTCTGGCAGCAAACGCAGTTCACCATCCTGGAAACCATATATACAAGCACCTTTTCCACCATTATTAATAGCGGCCAATTCATTGGCATGTTGCCCGGCTTTGTAATTACCGAAAAAACATAAATCCCCTGAATTTGAAGCCGTGGCCCCCAATGTCGCTCCATTGGTAGAAGCAAATTCCGGAAGCACGCTCCCACCAACCGTAAATTCATTAAATACAACTTCATCCTTAGGTTCTCCATCGTACGCAATAATACAAGGAGTATTTGCTTCAACTTCTTTTACGACATTGAACCAAAGGGTTTTCCCTTTCACCTCTTTGAACGTGTAATACCATATATTGGTACCGGTTTTTTCCTGTAACACAGTTTTAATATTATCATCCAGTTTAAACGGCAGACATATGGCAGTCATATTTTGGGTAAAAGAACGTTCGTAATTTATTGTCTCAAATGCAAAGCCTGTATGCACATAAAAATCTTCAGTCTCCACTTCCTTGCCACTTTCGTCAATACGCATTCCATCAACCAACTTCACATTCTTACAAGTATACTTTTCATTCCCTACGCTATTACGTACTGCCACATTAGGCCATCCTTTCACGTCCCCGGGCACATCCGCATTATTAATATAGATGACGGTATTTTCACGTTTAATTCCAGTTGTCAAGCGATTATCTGTTGCAGCCTGACCTTTATTGTATACAAATGCATTCTCTCCGTCACTTTCTCCCAGGTTTACATGGAAAGTATATAAATCTTTATGCGTTGCATCAGCATATTTTGCCTCATATAATTTAGTTGTACGAGTCGCGGCTCCGGTTGCTTTGTCCCGCTCAATGTCATATCCAAATTTGTCACGCAATTTATAGACGGCAGCTTTGAGCGTTTCATAAGAGACATATCCATCATTATCATATATACGCCAATCTGTATCACTTTGTTTAGCAATACAACCCAATGCCCGTCCTAAATTTACGTTTCTGTCTATAAGACGACCGTTTGGAGAAATCAAGTTGGTAATATCACCATAGTTTATAGAAATCAACGGCACGTTTCCCGTAATCATACTGCAATTTCCATCAAGCGTACGCCCCTCTGGCCATGTTAGATCCGCTTTAGTCGTTGGAATCTCGAAATTTTCCGTTATTTTAAATACGTTACTTGCATTTAAATAGAAATCACCCTTATTAATAGCATCCCACTTGCTCTTCGCCGTTTGTGTCGCTGTCGCTGCATTCTTACAATCAGTTTCCCATTTCTCCAATGCAGCCGTATTGGGCTCTGTTGTTGTATTTGATTCCGTATATGTAACTTCAAGTCCATATAGACTTGGGGTCGCTGCTAAAGTAGCAAGTTTGTCCATCCACCCATTTTGATAAAAATAGTTCCCATTTTTTGTAGGTGCTTCAAAAGGAATAGTTGCATAATCTTTAGATATTCCATTCGCATTTTTAGTATATTTTTCATAACATACTATCATTTGACTCGGAGTCGCATTTGTGATATCACCTTCTGTTCTCTTCAGAGAATAAGGCAACTCCGCATCTTCATCGTCCAAACATTCTTTTAAAAATTCCATGTCTGTCGTTGTCCATTTATCATCTTTCCACTTATTAAATTTAGATGTACCTTCAACATCTTCCTTACTCATTTGATTATCAACAGATGAAGCAAATTCGGGAAAAGTCACATATAAATAAAATTCGGGATCAGAAGATCTATCAGCTTTCTTTACCCGTATACGATAAGAGAGCGTATTGGGTTCTATTATTCCAGACAAATTCGCTGCATCCTTTGATTTTTGGAAATTTATTATATGTGTCACCAACGGACTTGTCCACGTTACATCTTTTTCCGTTGTTACTTCTATCGTCTCAGCAGGCTTATTGTTCCTCAATACCTCTTCATAAACGACTGCATCGTCATACGCTTTTTTCAGATTTGGTGCATTTTTAATATTTGCAACCACCTGTTTTAAATCCTCATAGGATTTGATGTTTTCGGGGTCCACTCCTT
>CAZIMK010000004.1:0-100575 GCA_964540455.1 uncultured Paraprevotella sp. | reverse complement strand
TATCTCACAAAAGATTATGATACTTAGTGAGTTTCTTTGGAGTTATTTAACATTCATACTTTTAGGCAAGTATGATTTTTATGCTACAGTTTTGAACACACAGTAAAATCTCCTAATATTAACTCATTTTATTTATGAATTAGGCTGCATATTACAAAAACGTGCTCAAAAGCTATAAAAAACACTAAATTATTATTGTTATTTTTGTAAAAGTTATCAGATTTGATGATTTTATTGTATTTTTGTGCCAAAATCAAGACTTCACCGCATGTTAATTATAGAATATGAAGATGAAGCAATTGGGACATTAATCAAAACCGGACAAAGTAATGACAAAAGATATAAGTATAGAATGAGAATTGAATGAAATTTAATTAATTATTGTTGTCGATGACAATTGAGTTGACTGGATAGAAATCAATCTTAATAGTACCTCAAAATAATTAATTTACAAGCCACACTTTCAATAGTCTGGTGGTATTCTGCGTAAACAATGCGTAAACAAACTATTTCGGTTAGAGGTATTTTTTGAAATTCAAAGAAAATGCAAATCTTGCAGAGTGCTGAAAATCAGCCCCAATACAGAATCATAAAATCTCATGAAATATCATTCTGTGGGTCTCATAATCTGGAGGTCCCAGGTTCAAGCCCTGGCTGGTCCACAAAGAGAATCAAGCACTTGCAAAGACTTTGTAGGTGCTTTTTTATTTGTGAACACCGGGCATTTTCGGGACTTAAAAAACGGGGGCAGTAGAAAAGCGACTCTGTAGAAAACCAGCAGGGATACACTGTCCGCCGCCGTATGCACTTTCTTCACACCGACCGCCACAGGCGGCATCCTGATCCATTACTCATTGTGGAGTACAATGTATTCCGTGCACAGGCTGCCGGCGTGACCAAACGGGTGGCTCCAACGTCGTGCCACAAGCCGTTCACTATGGGTAGTGAAATACTATCCTTAGCTACTCACGGCAGTATTCCTTATCCCCTTTCTTCTTTTATACAAGGGAATTGCCATCCGAAATGAAATGTTTTATCAGGCAGACCGCAAGAAATTACAGAGAATGCAGTGTCATGTGATACCCCATACGGTTGAGTTGCACGGCGGCACCCATGAGATAGAGCTGGTGCAGGCATGAGACATAAGCACGGAACGCTTCCGGCGTGCCTGGCTCCATACGCTGATGACACAACAGACTGTATATGCGCGAAGCACATTCACCTACCAGTTTCTCCGTTGCGACCTGTTCTTCTCCGCCAAGCCGAAGCACGCTCTCGCAAACATATTCGTCCAGATGGTCATACCCCCTTTTATCGCGTATATAAACATACAAATCGGATATATTGGCATAAATCTCCCATTCCA
Source organism: uncultured Paraprevotella sp. (assembly GCA_964540455.1). GTDB lineage: Bacteria > Bacteroidota > Bacteroidia > Bacteroidales > Bacteroidaceae > Paraprevotella. The sequence goes on along the minus strand of CAZIMK010000004.1, from coordinate 99,209 downwards.
TGTCCCAATACTTCGCCACAGCCATACCTATATACATCATCCAGCCAAGCGACACCTTGGGATAACCGTTGAACTCCCGCACGCCGTCCGGCAGATACGCCTCCGCTATCTGTTGCCACTTTTCCTCTACGTCCGGACATTCCGGCAGTTTCTCATCCACGTGCCCCGCACTGTGCAGACAAGCGTGCAGATCGTTCCGAAGAGCGTTCTCAAAATCCATATTCATATCGCTATCGCATTATTCTCGTGCAAAGATACAGCAATAAAAGCTCAGGCCGGTTTTCCATATGTTAAAAGAAGGGCAGACGATATTTTTAGTCTTCATTCTTACATATTGCCTGTATAAAAAACGTATATTTGCAACCGGCATTCATGCACGGTCCGGACATACAACAGCCGCGACGCGGGGAATGTCCCGACGTTAACCCATTAATAATAAACGCTCCCTATATTAAGAAACAGAAATAACATTATGAAACCATCGAACCATATTTCCGCCCGCCTGGAATCACTCGATATCCTCCGGGGATTTGACCTTTTCTGCCTGGTCGGCCTGGAAGAAGTGATGCACTCCATGAAACACGCCGTGAATGCCCCATGGTTTGACAAATTCATGTGGGCTTTCACCCATGCCGAATGGGAGGGATTCTCCTCCTGGGATCTTGTGATGCCTCTTTTCATGTTTATGACGGGCATCACCATACCGTTTGCCCTTGCACGCTACAAAGAAAGCCGCCAGACGGGAAAGGCTTACCGCCGCATCGCACGTAGGGTGGTTGTCCTGTGGCTGTTCGGCATGATGTGCCAGGGCAATCTGCTGGGGCTGGACCCGGACAGGATATATCTGTACAGCAATACCCTGCAGGCCATTGCGGCAGGTTATCTGATTGCAGCAATATTATACCTCAACACCGGCATTAGAACGCAACTGACGGCAGCCTTCGGGCTATTGGCCATATACTGGTGCGGAATGGAATTTATCCGGTGCGGAAACTATGGAGGAGGCGTCTATACCCCCGACGGCAATTTCGCCGAGTGGGTGGACCGTGTCTGTCTGGGACGGTTCCGCGACGGAGCCGGCATGAATGACGGCATTGTCTTCTTCGCCCCGAATTACCACTATACGTGGCTCTGGAGTACACTGACGTTTGGAGCCACGACCCTGAGCGGGGTGTTCGCCGGTTATGTCCTGAAAGCCGGAAACCATACTCCGCACTGGAAATGCAATATGCTGATGCTCACAGGAGCTGCCTTAGTGGTTGTGGGCTGGATATGGGGTATATGGCACCCCGTGATAAAACGCTTATGGACCGGTTCCATGGTACTCGTCAGCAGCGGATATTGCTGGCTGCTGATGGGAGCATTCTATTATCTGATAGATTATAAGGGGTATCGAAAGCATACCGGATGGCTAAAGGTGTATGGGATGAACTCTATCGTGGCCTACATGTTGGCTTCATGTGTCCGGTTCAGCTGCATCAGCCGGTCGCTTTTCTACGGTCTGGAACAGTTTTTAGGAAGTTACTATTCCGTTCTCATAACGGCCTCTAACGCCGTTCTGCTTTATGTCATTCTATGGCTGATGTATAAAAACAAGATTTTCCTGAAGGTTTAGAAGACACTGAAAACAAACGAAAACAGTCATGACACGTATTTTCCTATGTTGCATCATCTGGCTGGCAATAAACGGCACAGCACTACACGCCCAGAAGCCTGGCCCCACGGCACAAGCCATGGAAAAACAGGGATTCGTGGATGTCCACCGCACAGATTCTTCCATACAGGTGAGCCTGATGTACTCGAGGGCAGACAACTTTACAGGACAGATTCTGTACACAGACCTCCGGGAGGCTTATCTGCATCCGAAAGCGGCCCATGCGCTGGCCGAAGCACAGCGCATACTGAAGGCACGGCATCCGGAACTGAGCCTGAAGGTGTATGACGCGGCGCGCCCGATGCACATACAGCAGAAGATGTGGGATGCAGTGGCTGGTACTCCGAAAGCCATTTACGTGAGCAATCCCAAAAACGGAGGCGGACTGCATAATTACGGCATGGCCGTGGACATCACCTTGTGCAACGCCCAAGGAGACACTCTCCCGATGGGGACGCATATCGACTATCTGGGCCGGCTGGCACACATCGACACCGAGACTGAGATGGAAAAACAGGGACTGATTACAAGGGAGGCACGCATGAACCGCGAACTGTTGCGCACCATAATGCAACAAGCCGGCTTCCGCCCCTTGCGTACGGAATGGTGGCATTTTAATTTCATCACGCGGAAAGAGGCCAAAGCCCGCTACAAGGTAATCAGATAGGCAAAGATGATTAACGAAAAGACCCTGGATTTCATCCTCCGGAACCGTCTGGAGGACGTGCGGAAACTGGCATTGAAAAAGGCTCCCGAAGGTGTGGAGTTGCCCATGGCACTGCAACAGATCGAAGGCTGGCAGACCGCTGCCCGCAAACTTCCCTCCTGGGCCGAAAGGGAGGGTTTGTGGTTCCCACCGCGCCTGGCAATGGAGCAATGTTCTTCCGAACAAACCGCTACCTACAAGCGCGCACTGGTAAAACGACTGTTGCATATCGGGAACACGCCATCGGCCGGAACGATGATGGATCTGACCGGCGGATTCGGCATAGACTTCAGTTTCATAGCTCCGTTGTTTACCCGTGCCGTTTACATGGAACAACAGCCGGAACTCTGCCGCATAGCCCGACATAACTTTACCGTCCTGCATCTGAATCAGGCGGAAGTCCGTGAAGGCAACTCATCGGAAAAGCCACAGGACTGGCCGAACGCTGAACTGTGTTTCGTAGACCCGGCACGTCGGGATACGACCGGACACAAAACCGTGGCCATAGAAGACTGTACGCCCGACTTGACAACCTTACAGGATTTCATACACCGGAAGGCACGTTTCTGCCTGATCAAACTATCTCCCATGTTGGACATCCAGGCCGCACTCAGAGTATTACGCGGGGTGAGCGAAGTGCATGCCGTCTGTGTGCAGAATGAATGCAAGGAACTCCTGCTGGTGGCGGCACAGGCTCCTGTTCATCCTGCCGTATTTCATTGTGTAGACATAGAGAAAGAGCGAACGGAATGCCTCACATTTACAGCCGAGGACGAAAGAAAAGCGGACTGCACTTATGCACAAACTATCGGGAAATATCTGTATGAACCGAATGCCGCCATCCTGAAATGCGGAGGTTACCGTACTTTGGCCGCCCGATACGGACTCTGCAAGCTTCATCCGAACAGTCATCTATATACCTCAAACCTGTTCCGTGAAAGCTTCCCCGGGCGGACATTCCAGGTAGAAAACGCATCGGGTTTCAGCAAGAAAGAAGTAAACAAGCTCCTGCAAGGCATTTCGCAAGCGAATCTGACCGTCCGGAATTTCCCGGCCACAGTAGCCGAGCTTCGTAAACGCTTTCACCTGAAAGAAGGAGGAGAGACTTATCTGTTTGCCACAACCCTAAACAACGGAGAACACGTACTGCTCCGTTGCAGGAAAGTTCTCCCGACGATTATGACAAGACCGTGTCAGCAGTTATGATAAGACTGTGCCAACAGCAATCATACGACCGTCGCAATAGTTATCATACGGCCGTCGCATCAGTTATCATACGGCCGTCGCATCAGTTATCATACGATCGTCGCATCAGTTATTCACGTGCTGCGGCAACAGTGGTTCAGGAATGCTTACGTATGCGGTCGTCCGGCTGCCACAACAGCGGTTCCTCCGGCCCTACCGCCCCGTATCAAGCCTGCATCTTATACTTCTTGGGGGAGTAGCCGGTATGCTTCTTGAAATACTGCCCGAAAAAAGACTGATTGGCAAAATTCAACTGATAGGCGATTTCCTGGATGGTCATACCGGAGAACTTCAACAGGTTTTTCGCTTCCCGTATCACGAACTCGTCTATCCAGACAGAAGCCGACTTCCCGCTCACCTTCTTTATCAGCATGCTCAGATACTTAGGACTCACCTGCATCTGGGAGGCATAGAAACCGACGGAACGTTCCGAACGGAAGTTCTTGGAGAGCAACACGACAAATGTTTTAAAATGCTGCTCGCTCTGGTTAAACTGTACGTCATCCGTCACAAACCGGGAACAAGCGGCCGAAAACATATACATCAGTTTATAGAAAAACAAGGCGATCGACGCTTTGACCAATTCCTCATAAAAAGCATTTGAATTATCATTTTTAATGGATGTGACGATCGTGGCACTGAGTCTCTCCAACTCACGGCAATCCTCCTCACCGACAGAAAAAACGGCACTCTTCTGCTGATACCTGTAATAAGGGAGCATCTTTCTTCCGTCAATGTTCAGCGTAGCCATAAAGTCGGGTTCCAGCATCACGGTGGCCAGCCTGCAGCCCGAACTTTTCCCTCCCTGTACGACCATACCCGGTTTACAGGAGAATATCGTATTCTTCTCCAACCGGTGCTCTTCCAGATCGCACGTAAAACTTACGCTCCCCTCCAGACATATCACCAGCACAAATGCATTGATGCGACAGGGGTAATTAAAGAACTCCGGTATCTCCAATTCTTCTCCGGACACATACACGACACACTTGTCGCCATACAGACATCCGCGCTCGCCGGCTTGCCTCGCATTCCAAAGAGTCATCAACGAAACGTTACTAATGAGTCCTTTATGCTTCATCCGCTTTTCAATCGAAAACCTTAAATTCATAACCCTGTTCCCGCAACCACTGCAACGATTCCGGCAAAGCCGTTTTCAGTTTCTCTATACTTTTCAAGGAATCATGGAATGTTATAATAGAACCATTGCGAACATAGCGTTTCACATTTTCCACCACCTGCTCCGCCGTAATCCTCTTACTGTAATCACGCGTCACCACATCCCACATCACAATACGGTAACAACGGGCAAGGGCATTATACTGCAGCCAACGCATCCATCCGTGGGGAGGCCGGAACAGATTCGTCTGCAACAATTCGTTTGCTTTATCCGTGTTGGCCAGATAATTGGTAGTCAGATAGCGGAAACCGCCGATATGGTTGAACGTATGATTGCCTATCCGATGGCCGCGCTCCACCACCATCCGGTATATATCCGGATGTTTCCGCACGTTATCCCCCACCATAAAAAAGGTTGCCTTTATTCCAAAACGGTCAAGCGTGTCAAGAACGAAAGGCGTAGCCTCGGGAATGGGGCCGTCGTCGAAAGTGACATACACCACTTTCTCACGACGTTCCATCCTCCAAAGGGCTTTCGGATATATCCAGCGCAAGAAAACAGACGGTTGCTCTATAATCATGGCTTCTGATACAATTTACATACGAATACCACGCTGATAGCACAGTTGTTCATAGTCTTCCAGTGCTTTTTCGTATTCAGTCGCTTTCCGCTCATCCACACTCTCATAAGCCTTGGCAATATCGCCAAGCAAGTAGAGGTGATACATACATTCGTCGGCCGAATTCTGCAAACGTCTTTCATTCAGACTCAGATACCAGTCCAGATACTCCATGGAGTTCTTGGCCACGGCATCAAAGATCTTGCTTCCTTCCGCAATCTTGCCAAGCATGAACCACGTACGAGCCAACGTAAGCGAACCACTCTGATAATTATGGGGCACGGAGGAGGCCGGAATGACTTTCTCGGCATAAGTCAGCGCCTTCAGCGCCTTGTCCGTCTTGCCTTCCCGCACAAGCTCAGCCACAAGCTGTGCAAACAGCCGGCGATGGGTGTAGCACATACGCATCACTGTCTCATCAAGATAGATATCCGGAGTATCCAGTCCGCCAAACTTGAAGCGGTTCATCATATTGTCATACATGCGCTCACTGTCCACGCGCTTGCCACTCTCCTCCGTGTTAAAAGGAGTGATACGGTTTGCCAGTCCTTCCTGCACGAAATTCTTTCCTACGTCACCATAGTTTTCCGCTCCCACCGTCGTGGCGATATACATCGGACGCTCCCAGTTGCAACGTGCCAACATTTCAAGCATCATCAGTTCGCTCTTATAGATAACCCGCCTCCCTTTCAGGGAAATATGCATGACATCCGGTATGGAGTCTGCCGCAATCATCATGCCGGAACGTCTGACAGCTTCCTTGTCCACCGTCAGCACAATACTGTCTGTCGGGATAATCTGCAAATCCTCATCTTCATTAAGCACCCAACGGTCTATGATATTGCCCAACTCATAAGGATTATCGCCCAAAGCTTCTTTCATCGCAACCGAATCTCCCAAAGAGGCATAAACCTCCCTCACAGCCTCGATAGCTTTCGGATGAATCTGTATTCCTTCGCGTGTGCCGCCCACATATTGCAGACGGCTCCAGCTTATCGGGACTGAGGGCGAATCATAGGCCGGCCGCTTCATCTGGTCTATATACCAGTCTGTCTGCAGATAACTGAAATTGCAGACACGCACATCCGTACGGAACCCTTCCGTTTCCTGATTATACCACAAGGGGAAAGTGTCGTTATCTCCATTCGTGAAAATGATGGGACACCCTTCCTGAGGCAACGACTGGAGATAATTCTGTCCGAAGTCGCGACAAGTATAACGGTCGCTCCGGTCATGGTCATCCCAGTTCTGACCGGCCATCTGGACAGGAACTGCCAGGCAGGCCAGCGTCACCAGGGAAGCGGCCAGCGTTTCCTTCACCTTCAGGCGGCGCAGTCCGTCCACCAAGGCCGCAACTCCCATACCCACCCAAATGGCAAAGGCATAAAACGAACCGGCATACGCATAGTCACGTTCACGGGGCTGCATCGGAGTCTGATTCAGGTAGAGAACAATCGCAATTCCTGTCATGAAAAAGAGGAAGAATACTACCCAGAACTGCCTTACCCCCTCTTCGTTCTTATAAGCCTGCCAGAAAAGACCGATTAAACCCAACAACAGGGGGAGGCAATAATAGACGTTGTGGCCTTTGTTGTTTTTCAGTTCGGAAGGCAGTTTATCCTGGTCTCCCAGACGTGCATTATCAAGCACCGGAATACCGGAAAGCCAGTTTCCGTGTTCTATCTCACCGTTGCCCTGTATGTCATTCTGCCTGCCGGCAAAATTCCACAGGAAGTAGCGCCAGTACATGAAATTCAACTGATAACTGATGAAGAAGCGCAAGTTTTCCATCTGCGACGGAACTTTCACCGTTATCATTTCGCCACAACGGTCATACGGGACATTCTTGCCGTCGACTCCGCCCATCCAGTCCTCATAGGCACGGGCATGAGCCGACGAGTGCATACGGGGGAAAAGCATGTTCTGCGCGTATTGGTAGTCACGGTCATAACGCAAAACCGTATAAGCGTCCTTTTCATCCGCCGTGTGCTTCTCGACCCGCTGATATACGGGTGCCCCTTGCTTATACACCGGTTCGCAGTAGCCGTCGGCAGCCTTGAGCTGCATCTGGGATGTATAAGCCGGTCCATAAAAGAGCGGAGTCTTGCCATACTGCTCACGGTTGAGATATGTACCCAACGTGAAAATATCTTCCGGTGAATTCTGATCCATCGGAGTATTGGCCGTGGAACGGATCACAATGACGGCATAAGAAGAATATCCCACCATTATCATCAGCATGCACAAAAGAGACGTATTCATCACACGGGCACTGATCAAAGGCTTGCCTTCATAATGGCGAGACAGCACGAAACCGACAATCGTCAAAATGATGATACCTATAATCAGACTGCTCCAGCCATAGCCGTAAAAAGGTATACCCAGCATGGCTATCGTGCACAGATAGGCCACATTCATACGGGAACGGGCCTGTTGTGCCGTGGTTTCCCAGATAGCCCACAGGACAACTGCTATCAGACTGAAAATATAAATGATAAGACCTGTATTGAAAGAAAAGCCCAGGAAATTGACAAAGAAAAGCTCAAACCATCCGCCCACCTTCACAATGCCCGGAACAATGCCATACAACACGGCAGCCACCAGAACGACAGACGCCAGCAAAGCCAGCAGCGAACCTTTCAGATTGGCATTCGGATTCTTTTTATAATAATACACAAGAACCAATGCCGGCAGACACAGCAGGTTCAACAGATGCACACCGATGGAGAGCCCTGTCAGATAGGCAATCAGAATCAACCATCGATCGCTATGAAACTCGTCTGCATGGTCTTCCCATTTTAATATCAGCCAAAAGACAAGAGCCGTAAACAGCGAAGAGTAAGCATATACCTCGCCTTCAACAGCGCTGAACCAGAAGGTGTCGCTGAAAGTATAGACCAATGCGCCGACCATGCCGCTACCTTCTATGGCTATCAGCTTACCAAGCGTCATAACCTGTCCCGCCGGACAAACCAGCTTACGCGTCAAATGAGTAATGCTCCAGAAAAGGAACAGGATGCAACCGGCACTGAACAATGCGGACATAAGGTTCACCATGCGGGCGACTTGCGCCGGATCATCCACGAACTGGGTGAATAAATTGGCGGTCAACATAAAAAACGGCGCACCGGGCGGATGCCCTACCTCCAGCTTATAGGCTGTCGTGATAAATTCGGGACAGTCCCAGAAACTGGCCGTAGGCTCGATCGTGGAACAATACGCAAAAGCCGCGACGGCAAATGCGATCCAACCCATCAGGTTGTCTACAAGCTTGAATTGTTTCATGGTTAATCTTTATATTATTATATGATTTGTATTCACTCAATCCTGCAAAATTACGAACTTTTTTGCGTATGCTTACGGGTTTAGGAAACTTTAATACGCATGTCCGTGATTTTCATCCGAAAGATGATTCTTCAATATTCTGTGGGGTAAATCTCCGTGTCCAATGAGTTCTATCGGACATCCCAGATGACGGCCTATCCACTCCACAGAGGTTTCCATCTCCGGATGATAATGAAGCGTTTCGTTCACACAGGCTATCGAACGCACGTTTTGCAACACGGAACCTACATCATGGCTTACCAGGATAATGGCACTGTGCCGATTGATTTCCTCAAGCAAGTCATACAACTGCCCTTCAAAGCGCTTGTCTATATATGTATTCGGTTCGTCCAATATCAGTATCTCCGGATTTGAGACAACAGCACGTCCCAACAAAGCACGTTGCAACTGCCCGCCACTCAAAGTGCCTATCGGACGGTCCGCCAGGCTTTCCAATCCCATACGCCGCACTACTTCCCGAGTCCGTTCACACTGCTCTTTAGAATAACGTTGCCACAAATGTTTCTCATGATTCAGACCGGAACGGATAACCTCAAACACCGATATCGGGAAATTCCTGTCTATCCGGCTATATTGAGGCAAATACCCCATACGGATATGAGATACGGACTCACCTTTTCTAAAATAAGCAAGAATTCCGCTCTCAACAGCTTTCAAACCAAGAATCACTTTCAGCAAAGTGGTCTTTCCGCCGCCATTCGGTCCGATAATACCGAGAAAATCACGTTCATACACAGTCAGATTCACATCCTTCAGCACTCTACGGTGTCCATAGGCGACACATACATCATTCAGTTGAATTATAGGTAAGCTACTCATTCTACAAAATTTCGGCTATGTGCAACATTTCCTGTTCCCAATCATAAGACAAAGGATCGATCTCAACTGTACGGGCTCCTATTTCCCTGGCAATAACCTCGGCATGCCGTATATCAAATTCCTTCTGTACAAACACTGTCCGTACTCCGGTTTCACGGCATTCATCTACCAGCACCTGCAAACGGCTGGCAGACGGTTCTTTCCCGTCTTCCTCTATCGTCAACTGCCTGAGCCCATAATCGCGGGCAAAATAAGTCAAAGCCGGATGGTATATAAGAAACGCCCGCGACTGCTTTCCCTTTAAAATACGTTCTATGCGCTCTTCCAGGCCCTGTAATTCCAATAAAAAATGAGAAAGATTGCTTTGATAAACAGCAACTGAAGCTGTATCAACCCGACAAAGAGCATCACAGATATTCCGTGCCATAAAAGCCATGTTCCGAGGCGAAGTCCAGACATGAGGATCGCCTGCTTCCGAATCGGCATGCCCCTTGTCAGAAAGAAGATGATGATGATGTTCCGAGGGCAGCAAAGGCATCCCCGACGCAGCAGAAATAAAAGTTGTATGCGGGGCATTGGCACGCAACCGATCCAACCAGGTGTGCTCAAATCCCAGTCCTCCACACGCTATATAGAATTCACTGCCGGAGAGTTCCGTCATTTGGCCGGGAGTGGGCTCATAAGTTTCCGGACTGTTACCACGGGGAACTAACGTATGCACGACATACGCATCACCGACAAGCCGTTCCGTTACATAACGCAAAGGTTCAATACTAACCGTTATCCGCTTTTCTCCAAAAGCGGCTGTCCGACGGGTACACCCCACACAACAGACCGCACATATCAGAAATACCACCGGCCACAGCCCGTTTTTACCTATATTTTTATACCAAGGACACCACATAAATCAATATAGCATAACGTAATAGTTTACCAATCGTTATCGACAAAACGCTAATGGACAGATTGGCCCGCATGTAACCCATCGACACGGCAATGACACTGCCCAATACAGGTAAAAAGCAAAGCAATCCCATCCACGCGCCGTACTTGTCCATAAACCGTTTCGCATCCTCTACTTTCTCACGCTTCACATGCAAGTATTTCTCAATCCATTCCATTCTGCCCATCCGCCCGACGCCATAATTAAACATACTGCCCCCCACGTTACCGGCTGTTCCCCAGACAAGCAAAAGCAGAGGGTTGAGCCCCATCGTCTGCAAAACAGCCATCACCGCCTCCGAACTGAACGGAAATACACTGCCAGCAATAAAAGCCGAGACAAACATGCCCCAATATCCATACTGGGCTAAAAATTCAACTACTGAATCCATAAGGCAATGACAGGAAGAGAAACCAACCAACATAACATCAAAACAAACAGCAAAGCCGCCGTCCTGGTATGGTTCAGAGCATAGAAATGGGCCAGCAAAGGAGCGCTACATGCCAACAACAGTCCAAACAGCGCATTGAAATCCTGCGGCATCCCGATGAGGAGCAACTGCACAAATAGATGCAGCAGAATAAAGATATAGAAAAACATGCGTGTACGAATCTTGTCATCATAGTTAGTATGCAGAAAACGAATAACAGCGACAAGCGAAAAAAGGGACAAGCCTCCCCAAGCCATCAACTGTGGCACCGTCAACATCCCATAGTCTTTAACCCCGGGCAAAGATATATGGCTCACATCCTTCCATAACCTGGACCAGAAATCCGCATCGCCTACATACAACGTCCAGGCCATCAAAAACCAGTACGGAAGCAATACGCCGACCAGTCCCGCCTTGAATGTTCGGAACGTAAACGTACGCAGATAAGCAGCCATACAAAAAAAGAAAAACGGTACAAAACCTATCAAACGGGGATATACCAACATGCCGAGCCCCAGACACAAAAAAGCATGGAATGTTCCTGTAACCGGCTGATACTGCTGGTAAGTACGGAACAGCAGATGGCAGGCAATCATCACAACCGGCGCAACCAGCGAATACGGACGGAAATCCTGCAAGAACACACAACATCCCATCCCCGCCATATACACAGCAGCCGTCAGATGCGTCCGGACACGTATCAGAGAACTGGCGTTGTTCATCTCCTCCAGCAAATAAACCATGCAGAGAGAAAGTCCCCAGACGCCCCAATGGCTCATTTCCGTACCTTCGTTACCTGCCACCCAGCTTAAAGTGGCAAAAAGAATGGCGACAGGCAGTGTCAGACTACTTATCGCCACCTTATTCTGAATACGGTTTACCTGCATACGCCACTTCCCTTAAATAAACTAAAGGTCTTTACCTATGTCAGACCGGAAGTATTTTTTCTCAAAATGTATCTTCTGAGCCTCCCTGAAAGAACGTGACAATGCTTCATCCTTATCACTGCCATAGGAACTGACGGCGATGACACGCCCGCCAGACGTCACAACCTGTCCGTCTTTCATGGCCGTGCCGGCATGGAACACAATGCTGCCGTCCACATCACCGATTCCCGTAATGGGAAAACCTTTCTCGTAAGCCTCGGGATAACCGCCGGACACCAGCATAACGCAAACGGCACTGCGTTCATCTATCTCTAATGTTTTCTGATGCAGCGTACCGTCGGCCACACCTTCAAACAAATCTACCAGGTCGCTTTTGATTCGCAACATCACCGATTCTGTTTCCGGGTCGCCCATACGGACGTTGTATTCAATAACCATAGGTTCACCTTCCACATTGATGAGACCAAAGAAAATGAATCCTTTATAATCGATGCCTTCTTCGGCCAGTCCCTGCACAGTGGGCCGTATGATACGGTCTTCCACTTTCTGCATCCATACTTTATCGGCGAAAGGAACCGGAGACACACTGCCCATACCACCCGTATTCAGACCTGTATCCTGCTCACCTATCCTTTTATAATCTTTCGCTTCCGGCAATATCTTATAATGCGTCCCGTCTGTCAGCACAAACACAGAACATTCGATTCCGCTCAGAAATTCTTCGACAACAACGGAAGAAGATGCGTCGCCGAACATACCTCCGAGCATTTCCTTCAATTCCCTGCGGGCTTCATCCAGCGTAGGTAGAATCAATACCCCCTTACCGGCACATAACCCATCGGCTTTCAATACATAAGGAGCCTTCAAGGTCTCCAGAAAAGCAAGTCCTTCGTCCAGCGTCTCACCGGTAAAAGTACGATAGGCTGCTGTTGGAATCCCGTGACGCTGCATAAATCCTTTGGCAAAATCCTTACTGCCTTCCAGCACAGCTCCCATTCGGGAAGGACCGATCAGCGGTACCTGCTTCAATGCCTCATCCTGCTTAAAATAATCATATATACCCTTCACCAACGGATCTTCCGGACCGACCACAACCATGTCCACTTCCTTTTCCAATACAAATGTCCGGATACTGCCGAAATCATCCGATTTTATGGGTATATTTTCCCCGACACCAGCCGTTCCGGCATTTCCCGGAGCAATATATAACTGAGTTACTTTCGGACTCTGAGCTATTTTCCAGGCTAAGGCATGTTCACGCCCGCCACTTCCTAACAGTAAGATTTTCATTCTATCCTATTTTAAATAATCCTCAAAATATTGTGTGATACGTTCATGGAGATGAACACGATCCCGTCCCACCATATTGTGTTCGCCACCGGGATACAAAAACAAATCAGGCTGCGTACCGGCATCTATGCAGGCCCTGATAAACGAAAAGGCATGTTGCGGCACACAAACCGGATCGTTATACCCGATAATAACCTGCAATTTACCCTTCAGATTTCCTGCCTTCCGACGCAAACTACTCTTTTCATAGCCTTCCGGATTAGCCTGCGGTGTGCTCATATAGCGCTCTCCATACATGGCTTCATAATATTGCCAGTCGATAACAGGGCCTCCGGCCACTCCCACCTTGAATACATCCGGATATGTAAGCATCAAATTTGTAGCCATAAAACCGCCAAACGACCAGCCATGTACTCCAATACGGGTTTCATCCACCCAAGGGAGATTCTGCAAGAACCTTATGCCCTCCATCTGATCCTTCATTTCTTCTTCTCCCAAATGGCGGTACGTTACGTTCTCAAAATCAAGTCCTCTGTTCTCTGAGCCTCGATTATCCAGCACAAAAACGATATAACCTTTCTGCGCCATGTAAATTTCCCAGCCACGAGCCATATAATTCCAACTGGCTTCCACCAGATGAGCATGCGGCCCTCCGTATACGTATACGACCACAGGATATTGTTTTGAAGCATCAAAACCGACCGGCTTCACCATGCGGTAATACAAGTCGGTTTTCCTGTCTGCCGCTTTCAGGCACGCACAAGTAATCTCCGGCACCATATAATCTGCCCAAGGATTCTTGGCGGTCAACAGATTTATCTCTTTTCCCGTCCGTGTAGAACAAACATTTATAACCCGAGGCACTTCGGGAGTTGAATAACGGTCCGTCGCATACAGACCGCTTGATGACAAAGCAACTCTGTGCACGCCTTCTCCGTTATCGAGCAACGTGCGTTTACCGTTAGCAATATTCACTGCATATATGTTAGACTGAAGAGGGTGATATTCCGTGCTACGTATAACCGCCACCTTGTCTTTTACGTTGAAACCGGCCAGTTCCAGTACAACCCATGAACCGGTCGTAAGTTGCTTCACCTCCACCGACTCCCAGTAACGGCTGTCTCCCACGGTTTGTTCATCCATTACTTTTCTCTTGTTCAGATCAAACAGATATAAATGGTTGAATCCATCCCGTTGACTCTGGAGAATGAATTTGGATTTATCCCACGGCAAAAAGGCCAGGCCATGAGCTGGCTCCACGTATTTGGAATGTATTTCTTTGTAAAGAACTTCCTTCGGTTCGCCCGTCTTCACATCATAAGCTACCAGGCGGCACTCATTCTGTTCCCGGTTCAACTCGAATATATAGAGCAACGTACCGTCCGGACTCCATGACAAATTCGTAAAATAACGTTCGGCAGGCTCACCCGTATTCAACCATACAGTCTGACGGGTCTGAGGATTGAATATTCCCACCGTAACCCTATGAATACCTTCGCCGGCCATAGGATATTTGCAAAGCTGTGTCGTAGCTATTCGAGTGGAAATATCAACCTGAGGATAATCCGGCACCATGCTTTGATCCATCCGGTAGAAAGCCAACAAATCGCCTTCCGGACTCCAGAAGGTTCCCTTGTCGATACCGAATTCATTGCGATGCACACTCTGTCCGTACACAAGATCATTGCTGCCGTCGGAACTTACAGCCAAAACATTTCCGTCCGCGGTCGTCACAAACAGATTACCCCCTTTCGTCCAGGCCAGATGTCTTGACTCAGACGACCAGTCCTGATTGGCCATATCTCGGCTTATACTAACTTCCCAAACGAGCTCCCCTTTCTCAAAATCAACCAACCTATAGGCTTCTTCACCTTTTATCAGGACCCAAGGATGTTCTGCATAAGGAAATAAAAGACCATACGTATTGTATACAACCTTTTGCTCTATTTCCCCCAGATCCAGAAGGACTTCATTCAAATGTTTTACCGTCAATAGCTCTTGTTCTTTTCCTGTCTTGACATTGACCTCATAACAAGCTTCCACATCCAGATGCACCAGACGGTCGCCCCACCATGTCGTATAGAGATTTTCCGGTTGACAGTTATAAAATGTCTTACCACCTGGAATCAAATCATCTATCGTGAAGCATTTCTTCGTCTGACCCATAGCACCCAATGTCACACAAATCAGTAACAGACTTAAACTAATCTTCTTCATCATAACGCGATTTTTTAGTTCTCCGGTCATAAGGTTTATTCATTTTCCCAAAAGAGCTTCCTTTGGAACGTGAAAACTTCCGGTCAGAAGAACGTCCCTCACGCCCCAAACTCCACTCCCGATTCTCCATTCCGCCATTCCCTTTGTATTTCCCTCTCCGGGTATCATCCCGTCGGTCACGACGTTCCCCCCCTCTTCGTTCCTCCTGTCTGTCAGAACTGAAATGCCGTCCCCGATAAGATACTTCTTCATCCTCATCCACTCTTTTCTTAAATTCACGATGTGCCTTGAAGCGGCGCTTTTCAGCCATCTGATGACGCTCTTCGTTTGTTTTGATATCTCCACCTCTCGCGCGCATATCCTTATATTTCCCGCTAAAAATCTGATATTTATGAAATTCACATTCCAACGAACCGTTAAACAGAGGAATCTTGAATGAAGGCTTTAATCCTATACTGTCAAAACATTCCTCACGATAGCTAAGCACCCATGCCTCACCATCCTGAAACTGGTGCTTAAGCTTTTCTCCGATCATCGCATACAGCCCCAGCAAATCAGGAGTGGAAATACGCTCTCCATAAGGTGGATTGGTTATAATTATACTTTTTTCTTCCGGTTGCTTGAATTGATGGAAATCCTGCAACCGAATCTCAATGTCTTTGGACAATCCCGCCGCTTTCACATTGCGTGCGGCAATCTCCTGCGCATTCCGGTTGTTATCATAACCGTATATCTTATGCTCAAAGTCCCGTTCGGCCGACTCATCGTTATAAATGGAATCAAACAAATCCTGATCGAAATCCGGCCATTTTTCAAAAGCATACCCCTTACGGAATACCCCCGGCGCTATATTACGAGCTATCAAAGCCGCCTCGATAGGTATGGTACCGGAACCGCACATCGGATCGATCAAATCACATTCTCCCTGCCATCCGGTCATCAAAATCATACCGGCCGCCAGCACTTCATTTAGCGGTGCCTCCACCGTCTCCTGCCGATATCCCCGACGGTGAAGCGACTCTCCCGAACTATCGAGAGAAAGCGTACAGTCATTTTCCGCGATATGGATGTTCAGACGCAAATCTGGATTTGTCACACTGATATTAGGACGCTCTCCCGTCTTCTCACGAAAATAATCCACTATCGCATCTTTCACTTTATAAGCGACGAATTTGCTGTGCCGGAATTCCTGAGAGAAAACAACGGAATCAACGGAAAAGCTGGTCTTATTGTCCAAATAGCTACTCCAATCAATGGCTTTCACGGCATCATATACCTGATCTGCGGTTTGCGCCCGAAAATGTTTGATAGGTTTCAGTATGCGGATTGCCGTGCGTAAAGCGAAGTTGGCCCGGTACATAAGTTCCTTGTCCCCCGTAAACGAAACCATGCGGCGACCAATTTGTATATTGTTGGCACCCAGATTCGTCAATTCTCCGGCCAAGGTTGCTTCCAGTCCTTGGAATGTTTTAGCGATTAATTCAAATTCAGCTTCCATATCTTTATAGTTCGATGGGATATATTGTGTTTCATTTATATTTTTCCTGTATGAGACGGACACCGGACGGAACGTCCTCCGTAACCCAGATATTACCTCCGATGGTGGCGCCCCGGCCAATCGTTATGCGTCCGAGAATAGTGGCATTCGCATATACAATCACGTCATCCTCCAATATCGGATGGCGAGGTATACCCTTTATTGGATTTCCGTTTTCATCCAACGGAAAACTTTTAGCCCCCAACGTAACGCCTTGATACAACTTTACATGATTTCCGATAATGCATGTCGCGCCTATCACCACTCCCGTACCGTGGTCTATCGTGAAATGATGACCTATACTGGCTCCCGGATGAATATCAATACCCGTTTCAGAATGCCCCATTTCCGTAATAATACGCGGAATCAACGGTACCCCCAATAAAAGCAATTCATGAGCGATACGATAATTGCTCAACGCCTTGATTATGGGATAACAACTGATCACTTCGCCATAAGAACCCGCAGCCGGATCACCGTTATAAGCCGCTTCCACATCCGTTGCCAGCAAGGCACGCAACGCAGGCAGCCGCTTGACGAACAGGGTTGCCAGCTCCTCGGCTTTTCCCCGATTCGATTCACAGACAGACGTTTGGTTCATCTCTACCCCCGCCGGCACATCATTCATTGTAAAACAAAGCCCCGCCAATATCTGTTCTGTCAACAGACAATATAAGCGTTCCACATTCACACCTATATGATAGGTAATAGTATAACTGTTTACTGTAGATTTTCCATAAAAACCGGGAAACAGAATGGAACGACACAACTCGATAAATTCATGCAACACCTTTCCCGATGGCAACGGATCTCCGTCATGATGCTCATGAAACAGACCTTTCAGAGAACTACTTTCCGATAGTTCTTCAACTGTCTGTGCCAAGAAATGAGTAAAATTCAAAGGACTCATTAATATCTTAAAAAGGGGCTCATTATTAGTTTACAAAGATAAAGAAAAAAAATATATGCTACGACAATTTCCTTCTTTTTGTTTGATTCATGTCCTCCTTACAATACGGAGACCATCTATATAACACAGAATGCTCGGAAAATCCGAGCATTCTGCAATTTCAGTTGGGCTATCCGGATTCGAACCAGAAAAAACAGGACCAGAATCTGTTGTGTTACCATTACACCATAGCCCAATAAATAAAGAACAAAAATTGGCGAGTGTTGGGCTATCCGGTTTCGAACCAGAACTAAGACGACCAAAATGTCTTGTGCTACCATTACACCATAGCCCAATCCTCGTGCTTTCTGTTAAAAAGCTCTGCAAAGTTAGTGCTTATTTGGCAAACCTGCAAGCTTTAGCGATAAAAAATCACTTTGCAATCAGCAAAAAATAATTTTTCTTTCCACGCTGTACCAAGAGGTATTTGCCATCCAACAAATCCGCTGTCGTTACAAGTCGGTCATATTCAACCAATTTCTCCTTATTCAACGACACACCGCCTCCTTGGGTAAGTTTTCGCATTTCCCCTTTGCTGGCAAAACATGGAGCCAATTCAGCGAACAAATCCACCGCCTTCACACCTTCAGTCAGTACCTCACGACTTACCTCATAATGAGGTACACCGGCAAAAACATCCAACAAGGTTCTCTCATCTAATTTCGCCAGACTTTCACGAGTCGCCTTGCCGAATAGAATATTGCTGGCTTCCACCGCCATATTATAGTCTTCCTCGCCGTGTACCATAATGGTTACTTCGCGTGCCAGTTTTTTCTGCAACACACGCACCCCCGGATCCTGTCGATGTTCAGCCACAACAGCCTCTACTTCCTCCTTAGTGAGCGAAGTGAATATCTTGATATAACGCTCGGCATCATCATCTGCCACATTCAACCAGAACTGATAGAAAGCATAAGGAGTCGTATAATTGCGATCCAGCCAGATATTCCCCTGTTCCGTCTTACCAAACTTCTTACCGTCGGACTTAGTAATCAGGGGACAGGTCAACGCATATACCTCTCCCCCGTTTGTACGACGAATCAGTTCCGCACCGGTAGTGATATTACCCCACTGATCGCTGCCTCCCATCTGAAGCTTACAATTCTTATGCTGGTTCAGATACAGAAAGTCGTATCCCTGAAGCAACTGATACGTAAATTCGGTAAAAGACAAGCCGTCACGCGCTTCGCCGTTCAGACGTTTCTGTACACTATCCTTAGCCATCATATAGTTCACCGTAATATGCTTGCCGACCTCCCTTGCAAAATCCAGGAATGTAAAGTCTTTCATCCAATCGTAATTATTCACCAATTCGGCACGGTTCGGAGCATCGCTTTCAAAATCAAGAAAGCGGGACAACTGCTTCTTGATGCAAGCTACATTATGCCGCAATGTTTCTTCGCTCAACAAATTCCGTTCCTGACTTTTACCCGAGGGATCGCCAATCATACCAGTAGCCCCGCCTACCAGCGCCAACGGCTTATGGCCACACCGCTGAAAATGCCGCAACATCATGACACCACACAAATGACCGATATGGAGCGAATCCGCTGTGGGATCTATACCCAAATAGGCCGTAACCTGCTCCTTAGCGAGCAATTCTTCCGTTCCGGGCATCATGGTATGCACCATTCCCCGCCATGTAAGTTCTTCTACAAAATTCATCGAATGAGTTATAAATGTTTCTTCCGCAAAAGTACGACCTTTCACGCAAACAAGCAAAAAAAGTCCCCTATAATTACAAGAGACGGGGCGCAGCTGCCCCCTCCGGCAACCGGCCTTCCAACAGATGAGAAAAATTATCCGACTGGTAACCTGCAAGTTCTTCCAATGAAATTCCTCTGAGTTCCGCAACAAACTGATACAAATCCGGCAAAGACACGTCTCGGTTGTCCGTTTCAAGAAAGAAAGAGTCCAAAGGACAATTCTGCAAAGCCTGAGGGACGAAACGAGAACCAAAACTCACAATGATCCCGCTTCTCAACAATTGTTCCAGTTGTCGCACACCTCCTCTATACCCGTGCCAGACCCATCGCTGACGGGGCCGCATACGCCGACGCACCTCTAACAAGAGGTCTAAAGCACGCACGCAATGCACCACAAGCGGCATCGACGTCTGTTCGGAAAGAAGAACATGAGATTCAAAGGCTGCCATCTGCAAATCCACTGGCACTGCACAACAACGGTCCAAACCGCATTCTCCCACAGCCACCACTCCTGCACGGGCCACAACATCCGCCACAACATCCATATCCTTCCGCCATCTTTCGGACACATGCCACGGATGAAGCCCTACGGAATAATAAGTAACTCCTTTCCCATCCTCCGGAAAACTAAATGGGGGCATCCGGTTACAAACGACTGTTTCCCCGAATGCCGCTACTCTATGCGTATGAAAATCCAGCAGATTCATTTTACTAAGGCACAGGATCATACCCGCTTCCGCCCCACGGATGACAACGCAAAATCCGACGTATACTCAGATACACTCCTTTAAAAGGACCATGCTTGCGCAAAGCCTCGGCTGCATAAAGGGAACAGGTTGGAGTGAAACGACAGGAGGGAAGAGTGAAGGGAGACACACAGTGACGATAGAACCGGATAGGAAGGAGCAAAAGCTCCACCAGCAGAAAACGGATAAAAAGCCACAAACGCCTCATTCAACATCTTTTTGGGGCAAATCAAACGCTTCCGCCAGACGATGAAGCAAGTTACGCACCTTGCTCTCGATCAAAGAGGAAGAACATAATTCGTCGGACAGCCAAAGAAAAGCCATCATCAACCCGACACGCCTCCCATCAGCCAAAGCATTCTTCAGGATATACTTATTCGCACGATATGCTTCCCGAATCTGACGTTTTACCCGATTGCGGCATACAGCACGTTTGAAGCGGCGCTTCGACACCGAAATCAGTACACTCACATTTCCGGCCTCCGCATCCGGCAGGGTACGATAGACTACACGCAAAGGATAGGCCGAGAAAGAACGCCCTCCTTCCGAAAACAAAGCATGCGTCAGACGCCGGCTGCACAGACGTTCGTTCTTTCTAAATGTATATCGTACGGCTTTATCCTCCATAACACCGCCCTATCTCTTATTCATCATCTTCTCGTACATTCTTATAAACGAAGACAGGCTTCCCCTCGACAATCTCAGGGCAGCCTGTCTTGTATACATAGCCTTTTATCCGTTCGACTTGGCTATAAAGTCACTCAATGCCGAAGTAATGGAAGGGTATTGGGGTGAGGGAGCCTCCATATCCAATCGCAGCCCTGCGTCTTTGACAGCTTTCGCCGTAGCCGACCCAAAACATCCGATAGCAATATCCTTTTGGCTGAAATCCGGGAAATTCTTCAAAAGAGACTGAATACCTGAGGGACTGAAGAAAATCAGCATATCATAGTCAAACGGCTCATCCTCTGTAAAATCATTACTTACAGTCCTGTACATGACGCCTTCCGTATGCTGCAGTTTCTTTGCATCCAGCAAATCACGTATCTCATCGTTGTGAACATCCGACAAAGGAACGAAATACTTCTCCGTTTTATGTTTTACCATCGTCGGTACCAAATCATCTATCTTACCCGTAGACCCATAGAAGACTTTCCGTTTACGATACTGAACATATTTCTGAATATAAAGAGCGATGGCTTCCGTCACACAGAAGTACTTCATGTCTTCCGGTATCACGACACGCATCTCCCGACACAACTGGAAAAAGAAATCAATCGCATGACGCGACGTAAAAACAATAGCCGTATGATCCAAAATGGAAATCTTCTGCTGGCGAAAATCCTTAGGAGACAAACACTCCACCTTGATAAAAGGACGAAATACAAGCTCAACACCATATTTGGCCGCAATTTCATAATAAGGCGACTTCTCGGAAGAGGGCTTCGGCTGCGATATGAGAATCTTCTTTATCATGCTTACGTTAAATTTTTGTTAGGATAATTTCATTCACATACGCCAATATCCGCACAAATACACATATTGGCACAATTTCCAAGGCGCAAAAGTACACAAATAAATGCAATAAGCCATGAAAATCCCGAAAAAAGATAGCAAAGCTTTTGTAAAATAATAAAATTCGCATCAAGATATGCAATATCACAAATCCCCAAACGACATTTTGAACCGAAAGTTCATAAAAAACAGTCGAGAAAGCAAGAGGGTATAAAATAACGCCCTCCACCGATACAACAAACAAATAGGCATTCTTCCATTCTTCATGTTTCCATTTGTCATAGAAAATCCCATTTACGAAAGTGTACGCCAAAAGTTTGAAACATTGGAATAACAAGGATATCGCAATATTTATCCCCAACAACAGAACGGGAGCGGAAACCGAGAACAAAGCACCGGAACAATAACTATAAAGAAGCCCGTAAAGACAGGCCGACTGTATGGTCAGAAAGACAAGATAACGCATTTCCCTACCTGTCTTCACTGACGGACCGGCGTCATGTATACGAGAGGTATAAAAGAACCCTTTAGACAGCCGAAGAAAAAAAGACTTTCCACTCGCTCCGATGGAACATATACCCAGAAGACAAACAAGCAACAGCAACACGACCCCATCATCACGCCGCGGGCTATAGGCTAAGGATTCGCCCCATACCCCCAGACGGTCGTCCCCCAACTCCGAACATAAAGATACGGAATCCCTTTCAAAAAAAGTACCGACCGGCATCGTTTCCTGTTCCCTGGCGGGCCAGAGGGCCATTCCTGAACCTACATGTTTCATATCGCTGCAAATTTGCGGACGTTCTCGTCCCACAAGGGCGTTTCAAACAGCAGACGGAGCGCTTCCTCCGGTGTCTGTGCCACCTGCCAGATGCCCGCATGCTCCGGACGCATAAACCTCTCGCCCACAGCCTGACGCAACTGCTCCAGCAGATGGTGATAAAAGTCCGCCGTGTTCAGAATAACGATGGGATGGGGATAAAGCCCCAACTGCTTCCAGGTGATAACCTCCAGCAGTTCCTCCATCGTACCGCATCCGCCCGGCAAAGCGACGGCTCCGTCGGATAGTCTCATCATCGTCTGTTTCCGGACATGCATGTCCGGCGTCTCTATCAGTTCGGTAAGCCCCGTATGATGCCATCCCTGCTCCATCATAAAACGAGGAATAACACCCGTCACCCGACCACCGGCCTCCAGACATGCATCCGAACATTCCTTCATCAGCCCCAGACAACCGGCTCCGTTTACCAGACGAATGTCCCGTTCGGCCAGCAAACGCCCTAAGTCGCGGGCAACGTCTACATATTCATCCGCCACCCGAGTACTTGAGGCACAATAGACACAGACCGTACGAATGTCATTCATCAGAGTCCGAATTCTTTCTTGATTTTATCCACATAATCCAGCTTCTCCCAAGTGAAGAGCTCCACTTTCAGGCTGCGGGGCGGCATGTAACGGCTATGAAATGTCTTCACCACTTCACGCGGCTCACGACCCATGTGACCATAAGCGGCCGTTTCTTCATAAATGGGATTGCGGAGCTTCAGCCGCTCTTCTATGGCTTTCGGCCGCATATCGAACAACCGGCCGATAACACGCGCTATCTCACCGTCACCCGCCTGTACGCGACTCCGTCCATACGTATTCACATATATATTAATGGGCTCCGCCACCCCTATCGCATAACTCACCTGCACCAGCATTTCGTCGGCCACTCCGGCTGCCACCATATTCTTGGCTATGTGGCGGGCCGCATACGCAGCCGAACGGTCGACCTTCGAAGGATCTTTTCCCGAGAACGCTCCACCGCCATGGGCCCCCTTACCTCCGTAAGTGTCCACGATAATTTTACGCCCGGTCAGTCCCGTATCTCCGTGAGGACCGCCGATAACGAACTTACCCGTAGGGTTCACATGATAGGTGATATGGTCATCGAACAGTTTCAGTACATCGGGATTGTGAATTCCTTCGATTACGCGGGGCATAAGCACATTCTGGACATCCTTGCGGATGATATCAAGCATCTGCATATCGGCTTTAGCCTGATCTCCATCGTGCGCCTTGATAAAATCGTCATGCTGGGTAGACACGACGATGGTATCCACACGCACAGGACACCCGTTGTCGTCATATTCTATCGTCACCTGACTCTTCGCATCGGGACGCAGATAAGTCATCTTCTGTCCTTCCCGCCGGATTTCGGCCAGCGTCCGCAGTATTCTGTGCGACAAATCAAGAGACAGAGGCATGTAGTTCTCCGTCTCGTTCGTGGCATACCCGAACATCATGCCTTGGTCGCCGGCCCCCTGGTTCATCGGGTCCGTACGCTCCACACCACGGTTGATATCGGCGCTCTGTTCATGAATAGCCGAGAGTACACCGCAACTTTCCGCCTCAAACTTATACTCTGCCTTCGTATATCCGATGCGGCGGATCGTACGACGCGCGATGTCCTGCAAGTCCACATAAGCCGCGGATTTCACTTCTCCGGACACAATCACTTGTCCGGTGGTAACCATCGTTTCACACGCTACTTTCGAATCTTTGTCGAAAGCCAACAATTCATCCAGCACGGCATCCGAAATCTGATCGGCCACCTTGTCCGGATGTCCTTCGGAAACTGATTCACTTGTAAACAAATAACCCATTTCAGTAATTCTCCTAATAAACGTTCAACAACAAACTAAATGGGGTATCATTGGGAAGATATGCGTCCAGTACGTGAAGACTGTATTTAGCATTTTTTACCGTGGTTGCAAGCTGCCCAAATCTATCCACATTGATTTCGTGTGCAAAGATAATGAGTTTTTCCTGTCCGGGCATCAAAAAATCTTCAAAAAACATACGCGATACAAAAAAAAACGTAACTTTGTCCATAGTAGTAATCATGGCGATTCTCTTGTTTTCTTCGTACTATGGATAAGGTATGGAAGACTGCCCGATTGCTGTAAAGTTACACCGAATACAAACCAACAAACAATAAACCATGAACTATCTCAAACCAAGCGGCCGCCTTATATGTGTGGCAATCATGTCCTGTTGCGCCCTCTTTCCCGTCACGGCAAACGCGCAGTCACCAACTGAAAACCATACGCTACGGCTTACTTATGACCGCCCGGCTGAGTTCTTCGAAGAGTCTCTCGTGATAGGCAACGGACATCTGGGTGCCATCGTGTACGGCGGAGCACATAAGGACCGCATATCCCTCAACGACATTACCCTCTGGACCGGAGAACCGGACAAACAGGTATTCTCACCGGATGCCCACAAGGCCATCCCGGAGATACGTGCCGCCCTCGACAAAGAAGACTACCGCACGGCAGACAAGCTGCAGCATAAGGTACAGGGACACTACAGCGAGAACTATCAGCCGCTCGGCACCCTCACCATAGACTACCTCGACCGCAACGGGAATATCACCGACTACCGCCGCTGGCTCGACATAAGCGATGCCACGGCAACCACTATATACAAAGTAAACGGAAAAACATTCACAAGCGACTACTTCGCCTCTGCACCAGACTCCGTGATAGTGATACGCCTGAAGACGGCAGGCGAAAAAAGCATCAGGGCGATGCTGACACTGAATTCACTGCTGCCGTACACATCGTCCGCCCGCGGTAACGAGATTTCCATGGAAGGGTATGCGGCCTATCACTCCCTGCCGTCGTATGTAAACAGGGACGGACATGAATATGACCCGGAAAGGGGCATACATTTCAACACCGTCGTACGTGTGTCGGCCACCGACGGCCAGGTGAAAGCATTCCCCACAGGCGAAATAAAGATAGACGGCTGCAGCGAGGTGACGATACTGGTGACCAACGCCACGAGCTTCAACGGTTTCGACAAAGACCCTGTAAAGGAGGGGCTTGACTACAAGAGCATCGCAAGGCGCCGGATGGACGCCGCAGGAACTAAGACGTTCGCCGCACTCCGCAACGCGCATACCGCCGACTACAAGAAATACTTCGACCGCGTGGAACTGTCATTAGGCAAGACAGACGCAGATATCGCCGCCATGACTACCGACAGACAGTTACGCCATTATACCGATGACAACCAGCGTAACCCGGGACTCGAAGCCCTTTACTTCCAATACGGACGTTACCTCCTCATCTCCTGCTCGCGCACCGCCGGGGTACCGGCCAATCTGCAAGGACTCTGGAACGAACAGTTGTTGCCGCCCTGGAGCAGCAACTATACGACGAACATCAACGCGGAGGAGAACTACTGGCCGGCGGAAGTGACCAACCTCACGGAAATGCACATGCCGCTGATGGAATTCATCAGGAACCTCAGCACCACCGGCCAGGCCACGGCAAAGGCTTATTACGGCGTGAACAAAGGCTGGTGCGTAGCCCACAACAGCGACATGTGGGCCATGTCGTGCCCCGTCGGCCTGCACACCGGCAGTCCCTCATGGGCTTGCTGGAACATGGGCGGCGCCTGGATGGCAACACACATCTGGGAACATTACCTCTTTACGCAGGACAAGGACTTCCTTCGGGAATACTATCCCATCCTCAAAGGCGCGGCAGACTTCTGCATGAACTGGCTCATAGAAAAAAACGGATACCTGCTCACTTCACCCGGAACCTCGCCGGAAAACATTTATATTGCATCCGACGGCTATGCCGGCGCAACGGTCTATGGCGGTACGGCCGACCTCGCCATGACCCGCGAGTGTATCATCGACGCCCGCGAGGCGGCCCGCATACTCCATACGGACAAGGACTTCGTGAAGCAGGCAGACCGCACGCTGAAACACCTGTTGCCTTACCACGTGGGTAAGAACGGCAACCTGCAGGAATGGTACCACGACTGGAACGATCAGGACCCGCAGCACCGCCATCAGTCGCATCTGTTCGGCCTCTTCCCCGGCCACCACATCACTGCGACGGAAACACCGGCCCTGGCCGCCGCCTGCTCGCGTTCATTAGAAATTAAGGGGGACAACACGACGGGATGGAGCACCGGATGGCGCGTAAACCTGTACGCCCGGCTGCGCGACGGCAAGAACGCATACCATATCTACCGCAAGCTGCTGCGCTACATCAGCCCCGACAACTACAAGGGACCCGACGCCCGGCGCGGCGGCGGCACTTACCCCAACCTGCTCGACGCACATTCTCCGTTCCAGATAGACGGCAACTTCGGCGGTTGTGCCGGTGTGGCGGAAATGCTTATGCAATCCAGCCCCGACGCCATCACGCTCTTGCCCGCCCTGCCCGAGGCATGGAACGACGGCCATGTGCGCGGTCTCTGCGCCCGCGGCGGTTTCGTAGTAGATATGGAATGGCGCGGCGGACGGGTAACCTCGCTGTACGTCACGTCGAGAAACGGCGGCAGGACCACCGTGCACTTCAACGGGCAGAAACGTACGGTGAACCTGAAGGCGGGCGAGGGGAAACAAGTGTTGTAACCCCACGTGCCGCCCTTGGGGCGGTATCCTGAACCATTATTCGTTGAGAAACAATGCATTCCGCGCATTGGTTGCCGGTACAACCAAACAGGCGTCCCCTATACACAGATGTTGGCGGGAAAATGCTTCAATGGTTCAGACTCCCTGAGTATCAACGAGTAATGGTTCACAAATGGTTCAGCAAAGGTTCAGAATGGTTCATAGTTGCTGATTATCAGTGCGTAATGCTTCAGCAACGGTTTAGGAATTAGCGATAGTTGCCCCCTTGCGGCAGGAAAAACTGAAGGATAGATGAAGGAAAACTGAAGGATAAATGAACCATTTGTCGCTGGCAATCAAACAGTTTGAACCATTGAAGCATTTTTCCGCCAACATGTGTGTAGGGAGGAGCGACGACAAGTTCCTGCCTGCCATTCCGCAGGCTGTTCACTTGCCGAGTGGAGTGTGGTTCACTATAGGCAGTGAAGCGCGGTTCATTGTAGGTAGTGAAGCGCTGTTCACTGTGGGTAGTGGAGCACGGTTCACTATAGGTAGTGGAGCGCTGTTCACTATGGGTCGTGAAATACTATCCTTAGATGCTCACGATAGTATTCCTAAGGTGTTTATGATAGTATTCCTTATCACCTAAGAATAGTATTCCTGATGGTCTTATGGATAGTTAGAATGACGACATTACAATAACTATAATAACAGACTCCGGATAGCCAACCATCATGAATGACGGTTCATGGACGGATGGTTCCGAATTCCCGCTGGTTTTCTACTGTTCTCTTTCCTGACCTCACCTACAAATCCAATACTACCTAACGAACATTTCTATTGTAATCATAAAAACTCACGTTCATCTTATTTCATAAACTTAATAGACCCGCATATTGTGTGATGGTTGTAGTTTTCTATATGTAGTTTCATATCCTCATCTTTCAACCATATTATATCGGGATATTGATGGTATAGCCCTGCTATTTTAGCCACAAATAACGTTGTATTCAATGTGGAATAAGTAGAAAAATCATTTGTAGTTGAATATGTAATGATGTAATTATATACCAATGGAGAATTCTCTAATGTAAATTCTTTTTCCTCCCCTTGATTAATAATGCCAACATTTACATTCAATATTGTATTTTCTATAAGAAGAGCTTTATATCTTGGAGACATATAACGATCCCAATCTACACCAAAATTGAATTCTTCCGCTTTTTCTGCCATTACATATTTCCCGAACCTAAGCGATGTACCCTTTTCCCCTCTAAATACTTGAAATCGGTGAGATGCGCATACAGGCCCCTAAGTCTACATATATGATGGTCGTCTTGTTCTTCAAAAGTATATTGTACCGCATGTGTGGATACCCCCATACCAAGGGTCTGGATGCGGGGTAGTGCATGTGACGAAGACATTTCAAGTTCCTCGTTTGACATGACACTTGATGTGTCTACTTTAAAGAAAAGAATACCTTGCTTTGCCGCTTTATTATTCTTGGAACATTTCCGGATAGTCTCCGTCAAATGGTAATCTTTATTATACACTTGTATCAGTTCGACATTCCTTGAATCGGAAACAATTGCTTTAGCTTGAGATGATAGGCTTTGCGGAATACTTTGAGAAACAGAATCGAGTGAACCTTCAGTCTGCTTGTTCTCGTGAGAAAATACTGGCGGTATTTCGATAGAGAGAACAAGAGCTAAAAGCTCAATATCTTAAGTTTTGAATGGAAACGCTTTTCCGTTGTTTTTGTATTTGGCTTCCCTATGCGGAGCGACCGTTGTTAACAATCTCTGCGGAACGGTGCTCCTGGAGCGACTCTGTTCCCGGCGTTTCTCTGCTTCACTGTCTGTTTCTTACTTCAAGTTTTAAGTGTTTAATACGATGGAATCACACAGACCGGAAGATGCACCGGTTCAGGCAATCCATCCGAATCTCTTTGCAAAAATAAAGAATTAATGGATATACCACACATAATATTTGAAGAATATTACTTTTTCTTTATTAAGGCTTGCGACACAGGGACACGGCCGCCATAGACACAAGCCCGATGGCAAGATATGCTCCCGCATAGACCAGAAACCATAACTCATCGGCTGTAAAGCATATCCATACACCGGCCAGAAACATGGCCGCAGACAACACCGGAAGGCTCCACAGCTTCTTTACACACTTACCTGCGACCGTTCCTATCACCATAGAATAAAACGGGTTTATCACCAGAAAGAGCAGCATACAGCATGCCATTCCCGCGCATTCCGACACACAACGGGCCACGACAAACGGCAGGACAAACATAACTACCATAGTTATGCCAAGCCATTTCACCTTTATCCGGAAGATATCATTCATAAAAAGAAGCATTTATTAATTAAAAAAAAAGTTATCCGTCATTCCTTGTGCTGCAATGCCTGCAACAGCGCTTTCAGAGAGCAATGAAACACGGGATGTTCCACGTCGGGAGCTATCTCCGCCAGCGGCTGCATCACGAACAGGCGTTCGTGCATCAGGGGATGAGGCAAGGAAAGATGAACCGGCGTATTTTTCCCGGGCGGCAAGAAATCCGCCTCCAGCACCCAATCATCATAAAGCAACAGATCAATGTCCATCGGACGGTCCGCATACCCACCGGATATGCTCTTATGTGTCCGTCCCAGTTCACGCTCAATCTGCTGCGTGACCGTCAACACTTTTCCGGGCGGGAAATGCGTACGCACTTTCACGACAGCATTCAGAAACGAATGCGGCGAAACAAAGCCCCAAGGCTCGGTCTCATAAAAAGCGGACCGGCACACTACCGTGCCGACCCGCTCCTGTAACAAATCTACGGCCCGGAGCATCAGGGACTCCCTGTCCCCCTCGTTGCTGCCCAGCCCCAGATAAACTATGCTGCCATCGCTCATCAATCATTCAGAATCAACATGGCATCGCCGTAACTTCCGAAACGGTATTCTTCCTTCAAGGCCTCCTTATAAGCCTTCATCACAAGGTCGTAGCCTCCATAGGCTGCCGTGAGCATCAACAACGTGCTATAAGGCAGGTAGAAATTGGCCACCATGGCATCAGCCACATTGAACTCGTAAGGCGGAAAAATGAACTTATTGGTCCATCCCTCAAATTCCTTCAAATGCCCGTCCGTACCTACGGCTGTCTCTATGACACGCTGCACCGTCGTACCCACGGCACACACCTTGTGTCCGCTGTCTTTTGCCGCATTCACAATGCGGCATGCCTCTGCCTCGACAAACATCTCCTCACTGTCCATCTTATGTTTCGTAAGATCCTCCACATCTATTTCGCGGAAATTGCCCAGTCCGCAATGCATCGTGACAAAAGCAAAATCAATGCCTTTAATTTCCATGCGTTTCATCAGTTCGCGCGAGAAGTGCAAACCGGATGTAGGAGCCGTAACAGCTCCTTCGTTACGGGCGAACAGACACTGAAAACGCTCCAGGTCTTCCGGCTCCGACGGACGCTGGATGAAGCGCGGCAGGGGTGCCTCGCCCAAAGCATAAAGCGCGGACTTGAATTCATCATGCGGACCGTCGTAAAGAAAACGAAGCGTACGGCCGCGCGAGGTCGTATTGTCTATCACCTCGGCTACCATCGAATCGTCCTCTCCGAAATACAGCTTATTGCCGATACGAATCTTACGGGCCGGATCCACCAATACATCCCACAGGCGCAATTCCTCGTTCAGCTCGCGCAACAGAAAGACTTCGATGCGGGCCCCGGTCTTTTCCTTGTTGCCGTAGAGACGGGCCGGAAAAACCTTCGTGTCGTTGAAGATAAACACGTCCTTATCGTCGAAATAGTCCAGAATGTCCTTGAAATACTGACGGTGTTCAATCTCACCGCTCTTCTTGTGCAATACCATCAGACGGGACTCGTCGCGATGGAATGTAGGACGAAGGGCTATCCGCTCCTCCGGAAGTTTGAATTTAAATTGTGACAGCTTCATGAAATTATATTTTAATTCTATACATTACTACTTATTGTTCGCGCCTCCAGCCAGGCCGGAAAATCTTCCATCCGCATGCAGTCCTCCACACGGACATCTCCCACCCGGGTGCGGCGCAACGCCGTCAGGTAGGCCCCGCTCTGCAACGCCTGCCCGATATCGCGGGCCAACGCGCGGATATATGTCCCCTTGCTGCACACCACGCGTATCTCTATCTCCGGCAGGTCGCAGCGCAACAGTTCCAGTTCGTCTATGACAAGAACCTTGGGCTTCAGATCCACGTCCTGTCCTTTCCGAGCCAGGTCATACGCACGGCTTCCATCCACCTTACAGGCAGAGAATGCCGGCGGCACCTGCTCTATCGTACCCACGAACTTCTTCAACGCCTCAACCACCCCTTCCCTCGTGATGTGCTCCGTAGGATATTCGGAATCCACAGGCTTCTCCATGTCGAACGAAGGCGTGGTGGCTCCCAGTCTGAGCGTGGCCACATATTCCTTCGTATGCGCCTGCAATTCGTCTATCCGTTTCGTGGCCCGCCCCGTACAAAGCACCAGCACACCGGTAGCCAGCGGATCAAGCGTTCCGGCATGACCCACCTTCAGTTTCTTCACCTGCATCTTCCGGCACAGCAGATAACGCACCTTGGCTACCAGAGCAAAGGAAGTCCATCCGTAGGGTTTATCGAAACAGAGGATTTCTCCCTCCTGAAAATTCATGCTCCCGTTATCCGCCATACTATAATACATAAGAATGATAAATCAAAACCGTACCTACAACGGCACAATACAAGGCAAAATAAATGAGCTTACCTTTCTTCACTATGTTTATCATCCATTTACAGGCCAGACAACCGGACACGAAGGCAGCCGCAAAACCCACGGCCAGCGACATGACAGAGATATCCCCCAATGCCGCCGAGGCTCCGTCCTTCATCCCTTTCATTATATCCAGCAACGCCTCACCAAGAATAGGAGGAATTACCATCAGGAACGAAAACTGGGCCAACCGGGCCTTGTTATTACCCAACAATAGCCCCGTAGCAATCGTCGAACCGGAACGGGACACACCGGGCAACACGGCCACAGCCTGTGCCAGACCGATGATGAAAGCGTCCCGCAAAGATATATTTTCTTTTGCACGAGGACGGGCATAATAAGAAAAGGCAAGCAAAGCTGACGTCACCAGCAGACAGCATCCCACGACCAGCAAGCCGCTTCCGAAAATCCGCTCTACCTGATCTTTGAAAAACACGCCGACGATGCCCACCGGTATCATCGACACCAGTATGTTGAGCGCATACCGTTGCTCGCCGTTCAACCCGCCGGCATTCCAACGAAACAATCCCTTGAAAATCCAGACGATTTCTTTCCACAGGACCAGCAACGTACTCAATACTGTGGCCACATGGACAGCTATCGTAAACGTAAGATTGGACTCCCCGTCGATACCGAACAACTCGGAGGCAATCGTAAGATGTCCGCTGCTGCTCACCGGCAGATATTCCGTGAGCCCCTGCAAAAGGCCCATCAACAAAGCTTCAATCGCATCCATAGGCTTATTCTTCGATATCGGATGGAGACTTCGACATTTCTCCCGCAGGCAATTCCTTGTCGGCAGGCTTGCGCAGGATTCCGTATATCATGAACAGAAAGCCGAACAGACATACCGCAGGTGCTACTTTGATACGCCGGACACTGAATATGTCCGGATTGAAAAGCTCCTCGTTACTGCCCGGACCGGACATCAGGATAAAACCGACAATCACAACGACCATTCCTGCAGCCAGCAATATAAAATTCACTCTGTCGAAAGCAAAATTTCTTCTCTCCATAATCTTTATTTATCATTTAATTATACTTCATACATCTCGCTTTCCCTCATTCGCAGATAGCGATTAACAGAAAAATAGGAACACAGCAATGTCATCAACAGGCCCAGCACTACGACCGTCCCGGACATAATCAAGACATTGCGCAATGTGACAAACTCAGCCAGCGCCGCATCATACCGCACCAGCGCATGAATGCCGCCCACCAGCAAGGCATCGGCCAATACGGCCGAGATCAGACCGATATTCAGACTGCGCCACACCAACGGACGACGGATAAAGCCCCAGCGTGCCCCTACCAGTTTCATCGTGTGAATAAGGAAACGATGGGAGTAGATGGACAGACGGATGGTGCTGTTAATCAAACCGAACGAAACAAACATAAGCAACGTGGCCAGTATCAGCAGCACAAAGCCCGCCTTGCGGAGATTTTCGTTCAGATTGTCCATCAGATCCTGCTGGTACACCACATCATTCACCAGCTCGGCAGCCTTGAACCGACTCGTTATCCAGCACAAACTGTCGGAATTGGCATAATCGGCATTCAATGTTATTTCCATTGTTGCCGAAAAGGGATTGGCCCCCAGAAATTCCGTCGGATCACTCCCCATGGCCTCGATCTGTTCTTTCAACGCCTGTTCCTTCGATATATAAGTAATCCTGTTGACGAAACGCTCCGTCTCCAGATAAGTCCCGTAACGCTTTATCTCGGCCGAAGTCGCATCGTCCTTCAACAGAACGGTTACCGTAAGATTTTCCTTCACCGTGTCCGACAAACGCTGAGCCGTAAAAACGAAAAATACCACCAGACCCAGTAACACCAGCACCATCGTCGTGCTAATACAGGACGTGAACATCTGCATGCCCGTAAAACCCCGTTTTTTTCTTTTTTGCATACGTCTATAGCTATAGAAATAATTCTTTCAAAAGGGACACCTGCCGAGGCATTCAAGCCTTGACTCCATCGTAAGGGTCACCGGCAACCACTCCCTTAAGCGTAGCCGAGGTGCTTTCGGTGACACGCACTCTTACAAACTGCCCGATACGACAACCGACACGGTCGAAAACAACGACCTTGTTCTGTTCCGTCCGTCCGAACAACTGACTGCCGGAACGTTTGCTCACGCCCTCTATCAGCACCTCATATTCCCGCCCCTCACACTGCCGGTTGCTTGCCGCTGAAAGTTCATTCTGCAAAGCTATCAGCTCGTTCAGGCGCCGCACCTTCGTCTCTTCATCAATGTCGTCAGGCAAATGCTTGGACGCATACGTACCCGGCCGCTCGGAATATTTGAACATAAAGGCGCTGTCATAGGCACATGCACGCATCAACGACAACGATTCGGCATGGTCCTCCTCCGTCTCGCTGCAATAGCCCGCGAAGATGTCCGTCGACAGACCGCAATCCGGTATAATGCGACGGATTGCTGCGACACGGTCCAGATACCACTCCCGCGTATATTTCCGGTTCATCAGTTTCAAAACGCGGTTGCTCCCGCTCTGCACGGGCAGATGGATGTGCCGGCACACATTCGGTTCCTCTGCAATAACACGCAATGTCTCATCGCTCATATCCTTAGGGTGGCTCGTGGTAAAACGGACACGCATCCCCGGCACAGCCTGGGCCACAGACCGCAGTAACACGGGAAAAGTCACCGGCTCCTGTCCGGAACCCGCCGTCCATGAATAGCTGTTCACATTCTGCCCCAGCAAAGTCACTTCCTTATATCCGCGCGCCTCCAGATCCCGTACCTCCGTAAGGATGCTTTCCGGATCACGGCTACGCTCACGCCCTCGGGTATAAGGTACAATACAATAATGGCAGAAGTTGTTGCATCCCCGCATGATGCTCACAAAGCCCGATATACGGTTTCCGCACACACGCTCGGGCACCACTGCCCGATACGTTTCCGTTGTCGAAAGTTCTATGTTAATGGCTTTTTGCCCCGCTTCCACCTGCGCTATCAAATCCGGCAAGGAAAGATAGGCATCCGGACCCGCCACCAAATCGGCATGATGTTCATTGAGCAACCCCTCCTTGACCCGTTCCGCCATACATCCCAGCACTCCGAGGATAAGTTTCTTCCCCTTACGCCGCATGGAATGAAGCGCCTCCAGACGATGAATGATTTTCTGCTCAGCATTGTCACGCACGGAACAAGTATTCAGAAATACGGCATCCGCCTCTTCCAGCTCCTCACATACCTCATATCCGGCCATCTTCATCACAGACGCCACCACCTCGCTGTCAGCCACATTCATCTGGCAGCCATAAGTCTCTATCAACAGTTTCTTCATCCTTATCCGTAATTTGTGTGCAAAGATACCAAAATAAAACCGCATGCGCGTAGCGAAACCAAAGTAGATTCACCTACATTCGCCCTTATATTGGTTAAAAAAATATAATAAGATGCATTTCTATGGCCAAAGATTTGGCAAAATTATATAAAAGAGGCACTTTTGCAAATCAAATGTAAAAAACATTAGATTTTTTCATAGTTAAGGTTTAGTTTCAGAATAAGGGAGCTGTGAAGCCCCCTTTTTCTTTTTCATACCTCCCCACCCATTGCGCATTCTAAAGAAAGAGAAAGCGGACTGACACGGTTTTTTCCAAAAAGACCTTTTTCTTTATAAAAAAAAGATATAACTTTGCCACGATGTTAATCAACGAAAAACCAACCGTAGTAATATATGAGTTTTAATCGAATTTCGGCTGCCGAAGCAGCCTCTCTTATCACAAACGGCGATACCATCGGCTTGAGCGGATTTACACCGGCAGGTGCTCCGAAATGTGTACCGGCGGAAATCGCCCGAAAGGCAGAACACGAACACGAAGCTGGCAAGGAGTTTAAAATAAACATACTCACCGGCGCTTCCACGGGACAGAGTTGCGACGGAGCACTGGCCAACGCACAGGCCATCCGTTTCCGCGCACCTTACACGACAAATTCGGATTTCCGTAAACATGTCAACTGCAATGAAATTTCCTATTCGGACCTGAACCTGTCCAACACCGCCACCCAGATACGGCAGGGCTATCTGGGAAAAATAGACTGGGCTATCATCGAAGCCTGCGAAGTGGAACAGGCCGGCGACAAGGCACGCATCTATCTGACAGCCGCAGGCGGTATCAGTCCGACAGTCTGCCGACTGGCCCAAAAGGGTATCATCATCGAACTGAACGCTTTCCATAGCAAAAGTTGCATGGGCATTCATGACGTGTATGAAATCGAAGATCATCCGTTCCGCACGCCCATCATGATAACCAAGGCCGGAGACCGCATCGGCAAGCCTTACATCGAAGTAGACAGCCGACGCATCATGGGCATTATCGAATGTAATGTGCCCGACGAGGCACGCGCATTCAAGGATCCGGATCCTATTACCTCGCAAATCGGACAAAACGTAGCCGACTTTCTGCTGGCCAATCTCCGGTGCGGCAAGATCCCCCCCACGTTCCTCAATCTGCAGAGCGGCGTGGGAAGTGGAGCCAATGCCGTACTCGGCGCGCTCGGACAATGTCCGGAAGTCCCGAACTTCAACATTTACACAGAAGTCTTGCAGGACGCCCCGGTACAACTGATGCGGGACGGCCGCGTGCTTTCCGCTTCGGCCTGCTCGCTGACTGTCACTAACGAATGTCTCCAAGGTATCTACCGCGATATGGACTTTTTCAAGGACAAACTTGTATTGCGTCCTTCCGAAATATCCAACTGCCCGGAAGTCATCGCCCGCATCGGAGTCTGCTCGCTTAACACAGCCATCGAAGTGGACATTTACGGCCATGTCAACTCCACCAAGATTTGCGGCACGAAAATGATGAACGGCATCGGCGGGTCGGCCGACTTCACCAACAACGCTTACCTGAGCATCTTCACCTGCGGTTCTACGACCAAAGGCGGCGCAATCAGCAGCATCGTTCCGTTCTGCTCACACATCGACCACACCAGCCACTTCGTGGATGCAGTCATCACGGAATACGGCGTAGCCGACCTACGTGGCAAATGCGCCATGGAGAAAGCCGAAGAACTGATAAAAGTGGCCCATCCCGACTACCGTCCGCTGTTGCTGGACTACCTGAAACACGCAGACAAGTTCAAGGGACACACGCATCATTGCCTGTCCGCCGCTTTCGCCATGCACGACACGTTCACCCGCAAGGGAGACATGCGG
This sequence comes from uncultured Paraprevotella sp., assembly GCA_964540455.1. Lineage (GTDB taxonomy): Bacteria > Bacteroidota > Bacteroidia > Bacteroidales > Bacteroidaceae > Paraprevotella. The sequence continues at coordinate 62,103 of CAZIMK010000004.1, read as the reverse complement.
CTCACCGACTGGAGCGAATATCTGAAATAAAACGCTCTGGAACGGTACACGACCCAGTGGGACCGTATCATAATTAAAATCTTGAAACGTACCCCGAAAGTCAGACAAACGACTTTCGGGGTGTGGTTTATTTCATCTTTTTGAAACCAGACTCTACGGAAGTGACTTTTTGAAATCACACCCCGACATAGCCTTATTTTATATGCCCAAGCTCTTACCTTCATCATGGAAAAAGGCCTTCACACCACTTTTATCAAAAAAAATCAATGGTTTATCATAAAAAAGAGTTATTTTTGTTGCATACTTATTAACTCCTTTATCTTAAAACTACTTTTTATGAGAATCAAAGCATTGGCATCTTTAGGCCTTCTCATCGGCAGTTTGGAGACGGCAACGGCCCAGACCGTCACCATCTCTCCCATCCCACAGAACGTGGAATGGAGTTCAAAGGCTTTCGACAAAACAACGTCCTTTACACTCACAGGCGCAGAAACAGCGGATACTGAAGCAGTGAACGTCCTGAAAAAACATTTCACCACTACCGGAGGAAATGTGGAAATCATTATCGGAGAACGAGGTGACGAAACCATCACGGCCTACGAAACCTTCATTCCTCAAAAAAACGAAGGATATTATCTGAAAGTGGAGCCGGGAAAAGTCATCATTGCCGGCAACGACGAGGCAGGTACGTTCTATGGCGTACAATCGTTTCTGCAAATTGCAGCCCAGCCGGAAGTAATGGGAGTCACCATCACCGATTATCCGGACGTATCCGAACGAGGAGTCGTGGAAGGATTCTACGGTAACAACTGGAGCCAGACAGACCGTATCCGCCAGTTTGAGTTCTATGGCGTCAACAAGATGAATGTCTATATCTACGGCCCGAAGGACGATCCGTACCACCGTGGCAAATGGCGTGAGAATTATCCGGCAGCGGAAGCCGAAAAAATGAAAGAACTGGTAGAAGTAGCCCGCCGCAACAAAGTGAATTTCGTTTGGGCCGTACATCCCGGCGTGGATATCAAATGGACCAAAACAGATTCTATGAACGTGGTCAAGAAGTTTGAGAGCATGTATAAACTGGGAGTACGGTCTTTCGCCGTATTCTTCGACGACATCTATGGGGAAGGGACCAGCGGTATCAAGCAGGCTCAACTGTTGAACTATGTCACAGACGAATTCGTGAAGAAATATGATGACGTGGAACCGCTTATCATGTGCCCTACACAATATAACCGCGGATGGTCCAGCGGCGACTACCACACGGAACTGCGTGAAAACATGTACGAAGAAGTGCGCATCATGTGGACTGGTAACTCAGTGGTCGACTTCATTAACAAATCGGACCTGGAGTGGATCAACCCGCGCATCGGGCGCAAGGCTTATATCTGGCTGAATTACCCGGTAACGGATTATTGCGGCCGCCACCTGCTTATGGGGCCCACTTTCGGCAACGACCTCAATATCGCAGACATGATGAGCGGCTACACATCCAATCCGATGGAATATGCCGAGGCTTCCATGCTCTCGCTCTACAGCATCGCTGACTACACGTGGAACATGTCTGACTATGACTCCGACGCTTCCTGGGAACGCGCCATCCGTTATCTGATGCCGCAACACGCAGAAGCGTTCAAGGTGTTCTGCGAAAACAACGTCGACCTGGGCGCCAACGGACACGGACTGCGCCGCCTGAACGAATCCCCGACATTCAAGGCCGTCGTCAACCAGTATGAAAATGCTTTGGGAAACGGTTACAATGCTGAGGCCGTAGCAGCTTTTACCCATGAGTTCAACCGCCTGGTCGGCGCTTCGGACGAACTGCTCGCCAACACCGACCAACCGGAACTGACCGCAGAAATTACCCCTTGGCTCCAGGTGATGAAAATCATCGGACAGCGCGGGCAACTGCTGATGAATCTGTTTACATACATGAACGAGGAAAACAAAGAGGCGTTCATCGAGGATTATCTGAAAATAGCGAAACTGGAAGAGGAACAGAAAACCGTCATGTCGCGCAACTTCGAGGGATCTATCATGAAAGTGAATCCGGCCGTGGCCGAAGTCGTCATAGAACCGTTCATCAAGAAACACCAGGCCCAGCTTATCCAGGAATACAAAAACAAATATGACTACCGCCTAGACGTATTCCCGGCCGTACTGCTCGAAAACGGTACATATTACATCCTGTACAACGGAAGATATCTCAGTAACCCGAACGCCGGTTCTACCGGAGGCAATCCGGTATTCCAGGCCGACAAAGACATGGTGAACCCCACCCGTCAGGAATGGAACATCTCGCTGGACCCCGAAACAGGACGCTATAAAATCACCAATGTGAAAGACAGCCGCTACATTAACGAAAACGGCGCATTCAGCGCTGGTTCCAGCAATCCGTACGAAGCTATATGGCATACATACAACCTCTATCGCATGAATGGGAAATATGCCATTCAGAATGCAGGAAGCGCCGGAGACAAATACTGGACAGCCAATAACACACGCATCAGCAAGAGTGCAAGCAATACGCTTGAATACAGCAATTTCATATTTGAAATAGTGCCTACGGAAGGAACCGTCAACCATCCGACTATCAACAACGCCAAAGGAGACTTCTACTATATCATGAACCCCGAGGGAAAGTGTCTCGCCAACACCAACCCGAACAAGGCCGGAGGTACGCCCACGTTCCAGACACGCGAAAAGAATGCCGTGCGCAGCCAGTTGTGGACATTCGACATCGACAATACAAGCGGACGCTTCAAAATCCTCAGTGCATCGGACAACAAGTACATCAACGAGCTAGGCAACTTCGGCACAAACAGCTATGACGCCTCCTGGAACACATATACGATAACCGAGTTCGGCGGCCTGTTCTCCATCCAGAACGGCGGAGAGGCTGGAACAAACTACTGGTACATCAACGGCGACCGCATCTCCAAGAAAGCCATGGAACGCGACGAAAGCTACCTGTTCCGCATCGTACATTACAAGGTTGCAACGGCAACGGGTATCAGCAGTCCGGACAGCCCGGCTACCGGCATCGACATCAAGGCAGAAAGCGGCAAAGTGACCGTAAAAAGCGATTCCAAGGTAAAAAGCATCACCATCAGTACTCTGGACGGTAAATTGGTCGCAGAAAGCAAAAACTCCGGGGAAATCAGCATCAACGGACTTCCGCGACGCACATACATCGTCGAGGCAGTATGCGAAAGCAAACACCGCACCGTGAAAATGCAGCTGCCCTGATTACCTTCAGTATATATTAAACAGGGATATCAACAAGGTTGTGCCAGCCGGCACAACCTTGTTTCTTTTATGTTTTCCTTTTTGTTTTTTTATTGTATCTTTGTCCATAAACAACAGCATTGACATGCAAGACATATCTTATTCCGCTCATCCGGAACGCTACCGCAACGGTATGGCATACAAACGCTGCGGACGCAGCGGCGTACTCCTGCCACGCCTGTCCTTGGGATTATGGCATAATTTCGGAGCAGACCGCGAAGAATGTACATGCCGGGACATCGCTCACTACGCATTCGATCACGGCATCACTCATTTCGACCTAGCCAACAACTACGGGCCGCCTCCCGGCAGCGCAGAGGAAACATTTGGGCGATTGTTGAACCGCAGTTTCGCCCCCTATCGCGACGAACTGTTCATCGCAACCAAGGCCGGCTATGACATGTGGGATGGCCCCTACGGCAGCTGGAACAGCCGCAAACACATCATGGCCAGCCTCGACCAGAGTCTCAAGCGGTTGCATACGGATTACGTGGATCTTTTTTACAGCCACCGGTATGACCCGGAGACCCCGCTGGACGAAACCCTGCAAGCGCTGACGGACATCGTCCGCCAGGGTAAAGCTCTGTATGTGGGATTGTCACGCTGGCCCCGGGAAGCCGCCGAATACGCATTCCGTTATCTGCACGACAACCATACCCCCTGCCTCATCTATCAGGGCCGACTGAACATGTTCGACCGGGCTCCTCTGCAAGAGGGTATTCTGGACAGCGTACGAAACCGATGCGGGTTCATATCGTTTTCTCCGTTGGCACAGGGACTGCTCACCGACCGCTACTTGAACGGCATCCCGGCAGGTTCACGCATGAAACAGGAACATTTCTTAAAGAGCGACATTCTGACTCCGCAGACCCTACGGCGCATCCGGACCCTGAACAAACTGGCCGAGGAAAGAGGAGAGACACTGGCAAGCATGGCGCTCGCATGGATTCTGCACCATCCGGAAGTAACCAGCGTGCTGGTCGGTGCCAGCTCTACGGCCCAACTGGCGGACAACCTGTCCTGTCTGCAATCAGCCCCTTTCAGCGAAGAGGAACTGGCACGCATTGAAAAGATACTTACCGACTAATCACCAAATTATATGAATATGAAAACAAGAACATGTTATCTATCCTTATTGTTGCTGGCATCCGGTCCTCTTTATGCCCAGAAGGCCCTGACGCCGGAAGTCTTGAAAACTCTGTCCTCTTCTTATGAAGGCACGACATGCGACAAAGCCTTGCGCAACGCCATCAGCGCCAACTCCCTGAAGACGCTGGCCCTGAACCAGGAAAATACAGCCACGCCGGACACATGGTTCAGCACATCGGTCAACAGCTCCGGAATCACGAACCAGTTGAGCAGCGGACGGTGCTGGCTCTTTACCGGAACGAACGTCATCCGTGCCCGGGTGGGGGCAGAACTGGGAATGCCCAATTTCCACTTCTCGCACGTCTATCTGTTCTTCTACGACCAACTGGAAAAAAGCAACCTGTTCCTGCAGGGCATCATCGACACACGCAAACAACCGCTGGACGACAAGACCGTGGAATGGCTGTTCCACAATCCTCTGAGCGACGGCGGACAATACACCGGCATTTCGGATCTGGTCATGAAATACGGACTTGTCCCGCGCGAGGCAATGGCAGAAACCCACAACAGCAACAACACAAGCGAATTCGACGCACTGCTAAAACGTAAACTGCGCGAATTCGGCATCACCTTGCGCGAAGAAAGCGAAAAAGGCGCTACGGAACGCACCTTGGAGCAGCGAAAAGTGGAAATGATGAAAACCGTCTATCGTATGCTGGTGCTGGCTTATGGCGAACCGCCCGCCTCATTCACCTGGGCTCCGACCAAGAACGGGAAAGCCTTGTCGGAAGCGAAGACTTACACCCCGCTGAGTTTCTACAAAGAGGTGTGCGGAGGCGAAGACTTATACGCCAACTATGTCATGCTGATGAACGACCCCTCGCGTCCTTATAATAAGGTCTACGAGATAGACTACGACCGCCACACTTACGACGGCCACAACTGGCTCTACCTGAACCTGCCTATAGAAGACATCAAACAGGCCGCCATCGCCAGCCTCAAAGACAGTACAATGATGTATTTTAGCTGCGACGTGGGCAAGGAGCTGAACAGCAAGAACGGTATGCTCGACCTGAACAACTACGATTACGGCAGTCTGTTCGGCACCACTTTCGGAATGAACAAGAAGCAGCGTATCCAGACATTCGACAGCGGTAGCTCGCACGCCATGACTCTCATGGCTGTAGACCTGGATGCAGAAGGACGACCCAAGAAATGGAAAGTAGAAAACAGCTGGGGTCCCAGCTACGGCCACAACGGTTTCCTTATCATGACCGACGAATGGTTCAACGAATATATGTTCCGTCTGGTGGTCAACAAGAAATATTGTACACCGGACATGCTGAAACTACTGAAAGAGAAACCGGTTCGCCTGCCCGCATGGGACCCCATGTTCAGCAACGAACTGTAAAAAGGTAAAAGACAACCGAGCAGGAGGTGAACACTAATCGCAAGTGTTTATCTCCTGTTTCGTGCTTAGAAACATTCCAGTCCGCTTAATTCCCCAACTTCTTCCGTAAGATTTCGCGTACCTCGTCAGCCGACGCACCGACAGCCAGTAACGTGCCGTCGCTGTCTACAAGGAATGTTCTGCCTCCGGAGTTACCTATGCCGTGCAAAAACCACACGTTGTGGGCATCCTCCACCTCGGCATAGCATTCCCAAGGGTAGCCGTCCTGCTTCATGGCCCGTTCCATGTCACTCCGTTTTTTTTCCCGGGCTATGCCTATCACAGTGAAGCCTTTGTCTTTGAAATCCTCGTAAACGGGAATCATGGACTTGGAATTCGCGCGGCAAGGGCCACACCACGAAGCCCATAGGTCTACAAGAGCAATTTTACCGCGTATCAGCCCCGACATGCGCAAGGAACTGCCGTCATGCCCCGCAATCTCATAGTCGGGATAGGACTTTCCTACGGTGAGTGTCCGGCTTTGGCGCAGAGCATCCACTGTGCTATGATAAGGATGATCAGGCAAATAGCTGGCATAAACAGCATCATAAACGGACCACAAAGTCTGTTTCAGGCTATCCGGATAGTTATCATTCTCCAAACTAAAGCGCAAGAAGAACAGTCCGGCCACCGAAGGCTTACGTTCCACTTCGCGGAGCCTCCACATCTGCGCTTCGGCAATACATCCGGCAAGATAGTCTTGCAATGCCATCATCCGGGGCGAATAAAGACTGCGGGACATTTCGAGACTGTCCCGTTGCTTGAAAAGCCTGTACGCCTCTTCCCGGGTCTTCGCGGCTTCCAGACGTTCAAACAAGTCCCGCCCCTGCGGAGTATACATATCATTGGCGTTATACAGGGAATCCCATTCCCTCTGTCTCCACTTCCGGCCTTTCTGCCTTAGGGAAAGTAATATGGAAGTCGGCATTCTCGCTCAAGAACGTAACCGGCCTATAACACCCATTTATCCAATCGCTTCGCAAATAAAGCGTCCACGCCTCCACCTGATCGGTATACAGGTCGTATGCAAACGTTCCATTGTGTACCGGGATGGAAATGTATGGCTTCACCCGGGCGTCCAACCCATAACGGTGTAACATGAGGCTTTCTGCCTCCACCCCATTCTCCACCGTTCCCGTCAAGCGGCAATGAAACTTGCCGTCATGCCCTGCTTGCCGTTCCAGACGTTCCAACTGCTGCAGGAATCTTTCTTCTGGTCCATACTGCAAACCGCTTCGCACGACATTTCCTTCACGGTCGAGCGTTTCGTAATGCGGAATGCCCAGAAAGTTGAACAGTTCCATCAAACGGTTGAAATCGTCGCGGCTTACCTGCACCACATCTTCCCCTGCCAAATGCTCGTCCACATACTTCCGGTAGTCTGCCTCCGACCCGTCTCCCTCTGCACTGATAAACAGGAAATCCACATCAGGATGGTTGCGCAAGGCCTCGCGCATCGTCTTCGAATGCTCGATACCAGACCGGCAAGGGCCGCACGACATGCCCCAAAAGTCTATCAGGACATATTTGCCCCGGTATTTCTCCGTGAGGCGGCGCAACAGCCGGCCGCCTTTGGTGTCGGGCAACGCGTATGTAAGTGAGTTATGACGGCGCACCTGCTCGAGCAACCGTCCGGCTTGCGCACGCAGCACCTCGCGATCCATATAGACCATACGGTTTCGGTAAATGCTGTCGTACATGGACGGTGCGTTGTTATAACCATTTATCAAGTCGGAGGACAATTCACGCAATATCACCATACGTCCAAAAAAAGACGGTTCGTCCGTCCCCACTATCGCGGTATCTATGGCCATCATGGAGGCATCATCCTCGGCCACACTGTCGGGCATCATCACTTGATACGTTTTGCTGCGCATGACCGGAGCATACTCGTAACGGTTCATGAAAATATCTAAGTCATAAATTGCCAAAGCAGACACATCGTTACAAGGCATTTCGCGCATGAAACGGTAGTTGGCCGGGTCGCAATACAGCGCCCAGTCTTCACCGCTTGTGGAAGAATGCCGGTTCATCTGGTAATCAAAGATGGTCCTGCCATGTTGCAGTCGTGTATAACATGCCGCCCAATGCCGTTCCCACGGCGTATAACCAAAACGCCAGGCCACATAGTCCGCTATCTGCAAGCGCCGGTGCATCCTTTGCATGGCATTGTCGATGAAGCCCTTGAAATCGAGCGAATCGGCATCGGCGGAAAACTCGTTATACGGATACATGCAAAGCTCTGAAATGTCATGTTCCAAGGAACGGTTGCGCCCGAACGGGCCGGAAGGAGACGAGGTGTACACAACATTCCAGTCCTTTTTCACAAGCATCTCCGTAGTCTGTCCCGGAACGGCATAGAAATTCAGATACTCATAGAGGTTCTTCCCTTCGATTATCAAGTTCCCCTCCATAGGATAAAAAGCCCGGAAACGAAACTCAAACGTGCCGTCCTCACGAATATCCACCGTAATAGGGATTCTCTCTCCAGTGGTGACTTCCATCCGGTTGAACAGCATAGTGGAATAGCCCTGGCTGCGTGAGTACCCCTCAATCCGCCCTTTCACACAGGTGGTGTCTGCCGTAAAGAACTGACGTTCCAGTTCCGGTGTCATCACGAATGTATCGCCCCCCTTGGGCACTTTGGGGGCATGGCCTTCTTCGTGCACACCGTAGATTCTAAACGCTCCTCGCATATTTCCTTCGATAAAATCAAAGAAACGGGTCTTCCGGGACATGGGCTCAAACAGCACCTTGAACTCCCCTTCACCGCTTGGAGGGGTCACGTACTGTTCTCCCAACACTATCCCCTCGCCCCGCAAAGCCTTGTATGTCCGGTTGTCGTCTCCTAAAAGGGAGGCGTTCCGGGAAATCCGGATCCACCAGCCCGGTTTGTATTGTTCATGGAAACTGAGGATGGTGGCGGTATCGGTAAACTCCACTTTCGTGATACGAATCCGAGATGTGGTACTGCCCACCCACGCCGGACGGGAAAACATCCGTGATTTCCGTGCTGCCGCCCCTGAGGCGCAACACAGCGCAACTAAAAGTAGCCACAGCCATGAGGCTTTACGTAGTATTTTCATTTCAATTCTTATTTCTTTTTCGGGTAACGACGTGCCCACCCTTCTTCACTGAAATCAGGCTCTTCGCCGGTCAGTTCCTTGTATTCCGGCGTGAAGAACTTCTTCCAGTCATCTTTGGTTTTCCTTCCCCGCGGCGCCGTGTATCCCCGCTCTTCGCGACTGGGCTTCTCACGGACCTTCTTCGTCTGTTTTTTACCGCCTTGTTCTATCGGCTCCTTTCCACCGGATTTCGTTTTACGGTCAGCGGAACGCGACTTCTTCCGGTCTCCCGAAGGCGCTCCTTCGGGAGAAGATACCTCCACAACCACACGACGCCCTTTGACTTTCACCTTATCAAACGAAGAGACCACACGCCGGGCATCCCCCTCCGGCACCTCAAAGAAAGAGAAGTTTTTCATCAGGTCGATACGACCGATTTCTACCTTACCGGCCACATGGTCGTTCACCAGTTTCATGATTTCTTTCGCATAGAAACCGTCTGTCTTTCCCAGATTCAGAAACAGACGCGCATAACCGGCTTCTGCCGTACGGGCGCCGCCTTTCTTGCTCCGTCCGTCCTTTCCTTTCGCTCCCCGTTCGGCCGGTTCCTCTATCTCCGGCGCGTTGGCATAATATTGCAGGAAGCGTCCGAATTCCCGGCTTACGACACGTTTGATAAGGTCTTCCTTGTCCAGCCATTCAAGTTTACGGAACACTTCCGGCAGAAATTGGGCAATTTCCTCCTCGTCCACCTCTACACGCTCAATGTCATCGATAACCTTATACAACTGCTTGGCACAAATATCCTTACCGCTGGGCAGCTCTCCTTTCACGAACTGCTTTCCGATGACTTTTTCCACTTCCCGCACCTTGCTGCGTTCCCGCACGTGTATGATACAGATGCTCGTTCCTTTCTTACCAGCTCGTCCGGTACGTCCGCTCCGGTGGGTATAATTCTCTATATCATCAGGCATTCCATAATTTATCACATGAGTCAGGTCGTCCACATCCAGCCCGCGTGCCGCCACATCTGTGGCCACCAGAAACTGCGTCCTATGCTGCCGGAACTTCTGCATGGTCAGGTCCCGCTGCTGCTGGGAGAGTTCCCCATGCAAGGCATCCGCATTGTAACCGTCCTGTATCAGTTTGTCCGCAATCTCCTGAGTCTCCAGCCGCGTGCGGCAGAAGATGATAGCGTATATCTTCGGATAATAATCCACCACACGCTTCAATGCCAGATACTTGTCCTTTGCCTGCACAAGATAGTAGACATGGTTTACATTCTCTGCTCCTTCGTTACGCGAGCCGACTACAATCTCCCGGGCATTCCGCAGGTATTTCTTCGAAATGCGCTCTATCTCCTTGCTCATCGTAGCAGAGAAAAGCAATGTATTGTGCACTTCCGGCACACCGGCCAATATCTTGTCTATACTCTCGGAAAATCCCATGGAAAGCATTTCATCCGCTTCATCCAGCACCACGTTTTCCACTTCATCCAGCATGGCAACGCCACGATCCATCAAATCTATCAACCGCCCCGGTGTAGCCACAATCACCTGTATGCCATGCTTTAAGGCACGTATCTGATGTTCAATGCTCGTACCGCCGTACACGGGCAACACCCGCACACCGGACAGATATTTGGAATAAGACTCCAGATCATCCGCAATCTGTAAACACAATTCTCTTGTAGGGGAAAGGATAATGGCCTGCGGCGTTCTTCGTTCGGCCTCTATTTTCTGCAAAACCGGTAATCCATAGGCTGCTGTCTTGCCCGTTCCTGTCTGCGCCAGTGCTACGACATCATTGTTCTCACCCAATAAAAAAGGAATCACTTGCTCCTGCACCGGCATAGGATGCTCATATCCCAGTTCGTCAATAGCTTGTCTGATTTCCGGAGAAACACCAAGCTCTTCAAATGTTTTCAATATATATACGTTTAAATTCGGCATAAAGGTAGAAAAATATAACGGATAATCAGTCCGGAACATAGCCTTTTTTCGATTTTTATCGTAAGTTTGCAACCAAAAACAAGTCCTATCCATGGAAAACAAACGCAAAGTCATCGGTACAGGAGAAACCATCCTGGATATCGTCTTCCGCGGGGAACAGCCTGTTGCCGCCGTTCCGGGCGGTTCGGCATACAACAGTGTCATATCCATGAGCCGGGCAGGTCTGCCGGTGTGGTTCGTGGGAGAAACGGGTGACGACCGGGTTGGGCGACAGATTATAAAATTTCTGCAAGACAACGGTGTACACACGGAGCACATGTTTGTACGACCCGGCAGCCGCTCTTCCGTCTCTCTGGCTTATCTCGACGAGAAGAACGATGCCGACTACTTGTTTTTCAAACAGCTACCCCGCCCTTTCGGACAAAACGTTTCTCCGGCCATTGACACAGACGACATTGTCGTATTCGGTTCCTATTATGCCATCAACGCAGCCACACGTGACCAGATGCTGACTTTGCTCAACAAGGCGAGGAACCGCAACGCCATCCTGTATTACGACCTGAATTTCCGCAGCAGCCACCGCCATGAACTGGACAAACTAATGCCAGCCATTCGGGAAAATTTCCGCCTGAGCGACGTAGTGCGCGGCTCTTCCGAGGATTGCCGGATTATGTTCGGCACAAACAATATCAACCGTATCTACCAGGAACAGATAGCTCCCTTCTGCCCGTCATTCATATATACCGACGGCAACCGTCCTACCGTAGTCTGCACTCCCGCTGGCACTTATGAAATCCCCGTCCGCCCCGTCGAATCCGTCAGTACGGTAGGAGCCGGAGACAATTTCAATGCCGGATTCATATACGGATTGTTCCGCGAAAACATAACACAAGACACACTCGGTATGCTCTCCGAAAAGCAATGGAATATTCTTGTAAACTACGGACAATGCTTTGCGGCAAACGTCTGCGCCAGCCTCAACAATTCCATAGACGAACCCCTGGGAAACCGTCTCCGGAACGAATTGCATGCAAACGAATCCTGAAAAACCGTCAGTCTGTCTGAAGAGCCAGTTCGGAAAGAGAACGAACCACCGCCAGACTGCTTGACAAAGGAGTGTTCATGAAACATTTGCCGTCCATTACATCCAGCATCCGCAACAAATCATCCCAAAAACCATCTTCATTGAAAAGTATCACTTTCTTGCGATGATAACCGATGGAATGGGCCGCCAATACCGTAAATATCTCATCCAACGTCCCCACACCGCCCGGAAGGGCCACTAATATGTCACTTTGCTCCACCATCAAGGCCTTCCTGTCGTTCAGGTCGTTACAGGGCAAAGCCTCATCCACCCAGCGACTGACTCTGCGACGTTCCTCCAAAATAGCCGGTATCACACCAACCACATATCCGCCGGCTTCCTTCACTCCGCGAGCCAGATGCTCCATAATACCGGAGTTGGCCCCGCCATACACCAATACCTTGTCATGTTCACCCAGCCAACGGCCTACTTTGACAGCACTCTCGTAATAACAGGCATCCAGTTTATCGGAAGCCGAACAAAAAACACCGATACGTTTCATCACACTCATTCCGGAATTATACAATTTACAATTTTATTTCGTCCAAAGCAATCAGACCGTTCACAATGGCATAGATGGTAAGTCCCGCCGGAGAATGAATCTGCAGCTTCCTGCTGATATTGCGCCTGTGAGTCATCACCGTATTGACCGAAATAAACAACTGTTCCGCAATCTCTTTGTTGGACATGCCTTTTACCACGCACACGATCACCTCACGTTCCCTGTCACTCAGCCCGCCTGTATTCGTATTGTCAGTCACGTTCTCCTCTTCCGTCATTTGTTCCATCTCAGCCTTGCGCTGGCATTCTTCTTCCAGCTGATGAACTGCCTCGGCAAACAAAGTGTCCTCCATGTGACAATGGCTGAACAAATCTTCCTCCGTAATATACAGATCCATCAGCACATCATTGAGCAACGAACTGTTACTGTCGCTGGGATAATACTTGATGATGATGCTCTTCAGCTCCGCAAGACTCTTCTCAATCGAAGCGTGGTTGTCATGGTGCTGATGTACCAACGTATATATATTCACCGACTGATCGGGAACCTTACCCGCCAACAAACCGTCGACATAAGAATGGATGTACTTATTCTCATATTCCATGTGACGGCCTACTTCCGCCGCAAACTCATCATAAAACTTCAGGATAAGGAATGCTATCTGGTTACGGGCCGAACAGTCGATGGATTCTATCAATTTCCGACGAATGGAAGGCAACCGGAAATCCACAAAATAAGAATGTGAGTTCTGTAAGTATTTGACCAGCGCCTCCACCGACAGAGTTTCCACCATATCACCGATATTCACCCGACCGTTGGATCTGATGAAGCCGACAACCGCCAGAAAGGTTCCGGCATCCACTCCGCACGCCTCGCAAGCTGCAGCAACCGTCTGCTCGCCGAATCCCAGCGTCAGACCAAACCGGCTAATCACCTGCAGCAACCGATAATCGTCGCTAATAATATCACTCATGTGATCGGTCAACTTGTACTTTTCCGTCATATTACCCTTCCTTATTATTAAAAGCGGAGACAAAGAAAACACTTTTCAACGACTTGCACAATCCCTATATTTAGGTATTTTCACCTGTTCGGAGTAGCAAGACTTTACATCCGCTACCAGAAGACATCTATATCCCGAACAGAAAAATCACACGATATGGGGATTGTATCCTTTGAAACATATCCCTACCTTTGTACCATCTAAGCCATGGATGAACCATATAAAAAGAATTAAAGAAAACCGAAAAACCGCCGCAATTTGCTCCCGTTTATGTCTCATAAGACCGGAGGTTGCGGCGGTTTTTATCATATAGTAAAGAAAACATACTCATATATGCTTTTTTTTTCGGAACTTGCAGCCCGAAAATACGACATCACGATGATAAACACCCATATCGATATGATACAGAACTCCAAATCGTCTTATGCGGACGGACAGATAGAGGTGGAAATCTCACGTTTCTCCCCCTCCTGCGGAACAGAGGAAATGCACGCATGTCTTCGCGTCCTTCCCGGCCTGCAGTTCACGACCGCCTGGTCTCTCTTGCAGGAAACCGTACGGAAACTGACTGAGGAATCCCCGGAAGGAAACTACGATATCATCTGGCAAAGGTTTTTCTTAAGCGATGTTCCCAACCAGCTTCCCTGTCTGTCCGGAGAAACGGAAAACAAAGGTGCCCGCTCCTTTATCGGACAATATCCGCTGAACGGGAGCAAAATCGTCTCATGGTTATACGCTATCCGAACGGACCATACAACGAAAGACCTCACACGAGAGCACAATACAACTATCTGGCGACACAACGGACGTACGCATGTATGGTCCGCCAACTACGAACACGAAGAGGGGACTTCCGAACAGCAGACATACGTCCTCATGAAGCAATACATGGATGACCTGCACCGCCACCAGGCTACTTTAGCCGACAATTGCATACGTACCTGGTTTTATATACGCGACATAGACTTGTATTACACGGGGTTGGTTAAAGCCAGAAAGGACTTGTTCGAGATCAGCGGGCTTACGCCTCAGACCCATTACATAGCCAGTACAGGCATAGAAGGGAAAGGCACAGACAAGCATGTCTTAGTCCACATGGACGCTTACGCCGTCAAGGGATTGCAATCCGGACAGATATCTTACCTGCATGCCCCCACTCACCTGAATCCCACTCACGAATACGGCGTGACTTTCGAACGGGGCACAGCCGTTACATATGGAGACCGTACTCACCTGTTTATCAGCGGGACAGCCAGCATAAATAACCGAGGAGAAATCGTACACCCCTACCACGTGGAAGAACAGACCCTGCGCATGTGGGAAAACGTGGAAACTCTCTTGGCGGAGAAAGGAGCCGACGGCCGGCACATCATGCAGGCAATCGTGTATCTGAGGGACGCATCCGACTATCCGGCCGCGCGAGACATCATAAGGAAGAAACTGCCGGATACACCTGTCTTGTTCGTACTGGCTCCCGTCTGCCGTCCGGGCTGGCTCATTGAGATGGAGTGCATTGCCGTGCTGCCGAAAGGAGACAACTCCCTGCCTCCATACTGATTTCTCTCTCATCGATAGACAAATCATTGTTTCCAAGTATTGGACATCCCGGTTAAAGTCCGTAATTTTGTAATTTGAATCAAAAACAAACGGGAATCGTGGAACGGGCATTAGTGAACACAAGGCTTACAGACATTCCGCAAGGGGAGACCGCTGTAATAACACACATACAGGGCAGTGGCGCTTTCCGTGCGCGTTTGGGCGAAATGGGATTCGTAAAAGGAGAGTCTGTGAAGCGTCTGCTCACGGCTCCCTTGGGAGATCCTATCGTATTTGAAATCATGGACAGCCGGATAGCATTGCGCCGGGAAGAGGCGATAAAGATAGAAGCCGTCGTTTCAAAAGACATGCCGTGTTTCTCTGACGACGGGACCAAGACAGATGCAACGTGCCTGCATGAAAAACCGGCACATCCGATACGTACTTCCCATTCCTCCCGCCCCTCTCTTTGTTCCTGTACCGAAAAAAACGACAAGGAGACAAAAGAGAAAAACGAACTGACATTGGCCCTTGTGGGTAATCCCAACTGCGGCAAGACATCGCTTTTCAACGCTGCCTCGGGCGGCCACGAACATACCGGAAACTACAGCGGAGTCACGGTACGGAGCGTCATCGGACACATGACGTTCGAAGGCCGCCGACTTCGTATCATCGACTTGCCGGGAACTTATTCACTCCGCGCATTCAGCCCCGAAGAAGCCTATGTAGACCATGAACTGGAAGAGGGAGACATCGATGCCGTCATCAATGTCATCGATGTCACGAACCTGAAACGCAATCTGTTGCTCACCATGCAACTGAAAGAGCGCAAACAACCGCTGGTCGGAGCGCTGAACATGTTCGACGAACTGGAGAGCAGCGGCAGCCGAATCGATATCAAAGAACTGGAACGACGGCTCCAAATGCCATTGGTTCCCACGGTCGCACGCCGGCGACAAGGTGTCGACGAACTACTGAGAATAGCCATCCGCATCGCCGACGAACACAGAGCTTTCGGACACACACAGCCCGTAAACCCGCACAGTGCAGGAACACATTGCGCCCATCCGGAAAGATGTCTTTGCGACCAGTTGGCCGGAAAAACAGATGCTGGCCGGAAAGCCGTCCAATGTCCTTGTCCCGAACGGGAAAAAGAGGATGAAGCCCGCTATGATTCCATCGGGCGGCTGCTCGAAGGCATCTACGAACGGAAGACCGGCCCGACGGATCGTATCACCGGAGTGCTGGACAGATGGATGAACAACAAGTGGCTCGCCTATCCACTGTTTTTCCTGCTCATGTGGTTTGTTTTCTGGGCCACTTTCATTCTGGGAGAATATCCCATGAACCTCATAGACGAAGGTGTCTCCGCACTGAGCAGCTTCATCGGGTCGCACATGGAAGAAGGCATGCTGAACGACCTGCTCACTGATGGTATTCTGGGAGGCGTAGGTAGCGTCATCGTATTCTTACCCAATATCCTCATCCTGTATTTTTTCATATCCATACTGGAAGACTCCGGTTATCTGGCACGGGCGGCTTTGCTGGCCGACCCTTTCCTGAAACGTACCGGCCTGCATGGAAAATCATTCATCCCGCTGCTGATGGGATTCGGCTGCAACGTACCCGCCATCATGGCCACACGCACTATCGAGAACAACAAAAGCAGACTGATCACTATGCTGGTAACGCCTTTTATGTCGTGCAGCGCCCGCATGCCAGTCTACATCGTATTCACCGGAGCTTTTTTCGCTTCAAAAGCCGGCAATGTCTTGTTCGCCCTTTACATGCTGGGCATCGTCACAGCACTGCTGGCCGCATGGGTCATGAGTAAACTCCTGTTCCGGAAACAGGAGAACCACTTCGTCATGGAACTCCCCCCCTACCGGTTGCCGGCACTGTGGAGCACGCTCCGCCATACCTGGGAGAAAGGGCACCAATATCTGCATAAGATGGGAAGAATCATTCTTGTGGCCAGTATCATCATCTGGGCCTTGGGGTATTTCCCGACAGACGGAGACGACAGTCTCACTCCCGCCCAACAACAGGAACAATCCTACATGGGACGCATAGGGCATGCCATCGAACCCGTCATCAGGCCCTTGGGATATGACTGGCGCATGGGAGTAGGCATCATGGCCGGCATCGGAGCCAAGGAACTCATGGTAAGCACACTCGGCGTATTGTTTGACAACAGCCCGGAAAGCGATACATCCGTAAAGAGTCCGGAAGAAGCCTCCCAGACAAGACTGGCGCAGACCCTCAGACAATATACGACTCCCGAAGCGGCTTTCAGCTATCTGGTCTTCGCCCTCCTGTATTTTCCCTGTTTGGCAACCGTAAGCGCTATCATCGGAGAAAGCGGCAGCTGGAAATGGGGCTTCTTTACCATATTGTATACCACGGGGCTGGCTTACATCATGGCTTTCACCGTCTATCGAATCGCACTTTATTTCTGACAACATCTATATGGATACATCCCACCATACCCTCCCCTGCGGACTGCGCCTTGTGTGCTCCCCCTCTGCTACCGACGTGGCATACTGCGGCATAGCCATCAACGCCGGAACCAGAGACGAACGAGACAACGAAAGCGGAATGGCCCATTTCTGCGAACACCTTACGTTCAAAGGCACCCGCCGCCGTCGCTCATGGCATATACTGAACCGTATGGAAAGCGTGGGAGGCGACCTGAATGCATATACGGGGAAGGAAGAAACGGTCTACTACACGGCTTTCCTGAAGGAACATTTCGGCCGGGCCGTGGACTTGTTGTGCGACCTGGTATGGGGAAGCGTATATCCCCAAGGGGAAATGGACAAGGAAGCAGCTGTCGTAGCCGACGAGATAGAGAGTTACAACGACTCGCCTTCCGAACTGATATTCGATGATTTCGAGAACCTCGTTTTCACAGGACATCCTCTGGCAAGGAATATCCTGGGGAATGCAGACAGCCTCTATTCTTACCGGAGCGCCCATCTGACCGAGTTTGCCGACCGGCTGTATACTCCGCGCAACGCTACCCTGTTCGTACTGGGCAAAATAGACATCCGACAAGTCATCAGGCAAACGGAACGTGCCCTGGAACGCGTAAGACAGTCTCTCCCCATTGGACACCCCCGGCGTATCCTGCTCGAAGCTACTGACTCTCCCCTTCCCGTCAGCAACGAAGAACTGGGACGGATCAGGCCTTCCATAAGTCTCCCGCAGGAAATCACATTGCATAAGGACACGCATCAGGCGCACGTCATGATCGGCACACAGGCTTACAGCGCATGCGACCCGCGACACCTCAGCCTGTACTTGCTGAACAACATACTGGGCGGACCGGGCATGAATTCACGCCTGAACCTAAGCCTGCGAGAACGCAGAGGGCTCGTATACACCGTGGAAAGTAACATGACGGCCTACACCGACACGGGAATATGGTGTGTATATTTCGGATGCGACCCGAAAGATGTGGCACATTGCCGCCGGTTGGTTCTCAATGAACTGAAGAAACTGTCATCGGCTCCTTTGAGCAAAACGGCACTGGAAACCGCCAAAAGACAAATAAAAGGACAAATAGGGATATCCTGCGACAACTTCGAGAGTACGGCGCTTGCCATGGGAAAGACTTTCCTGCACTACAACCGGAACCGGGACATCCGGCGACTGTACGAACGCATCGACTCCCTGACCGCCGAAAACCTGTACGAGGTGGCAAAAGAACTGTTCCGGCCGGAAAAACTCACCACACTTATTTATCAATAAACCGGGCTATTCAGGGACGGCCTCTCCTGTCAGAGAGGCTTGCAGAACCAGTATGCTTTCCGGCCCCATATTGAACAAAAGGTCGGCCACACTCAGATTCGGCAGAAACCCGTGTCTTTCCCGAAACACCTGATAATAGGATACGGGATAGAAAGCGGTATCTGCGGTATGTCCCGTCTTCGGAGAGACGGACATGCGGTAATCGTCGCAAAGCGACTCTTCCTCCGTCCTACCGTAAGCGCATGTCCGCAAGAGTCGCGGATGCAGGTCGACAAGTTCACACACCTTGCAGCATATCGCCTCGTTGAAATCGCAGAGAAATTCCCATTTCTTCGTATAAAAAGGCCGGAAATCATCGGCGTAATATTCAAAGAAAGGACTGTTGCGATAGGCACTTTCCAAGGCGTTCCAATGCAAATGCCTCCAGTTTCCGTGGTCTGAAATACGGATATCCTTTATCAGACATTTATCATATTCCGGCTTCACGACGGGCACCGTAAGCGCCTGCACCCCGTTGGGCGAAGCTATGACACAACGGTTGCGGTACGTCTGCTTTACATAATGCTCGTACATCTCCACATACGCAACCGAACAGGCATACAGTTTTGTATAATACTGGACAGGGGCCCAATAAGCCGTGGAAAGAAGAACTGCCGATTTCATCCTGTCTCTGTCAAAGAAAAAACAACACTTAATCCGCTACGGGAAGCAAAATGCCCACACGGTCCGTACGGAACGATTCATACCAGGGAACACCCGGATCCAACGAATACAACACACATGTAAGACGGCCGATAAGATGCGTCGCAGGCACAAACCCGAACGTACGGGAATCCATCGCCTGCACGGAATCGGAAGAGGAAGACATCCAGTAGAAGTCCTGGCCGAAACAGTAACAAGAGACCATCCGGCCGTCCACACACAACGAATCGTCTATGACAGCCGCCTTCACACGTTCATGCCCGTTGACAGCCTGCCCATACAGACGGGCGCTCCAAGGCTCTATCTTCACCTTCTGTCCTTTGGCCGGCACCACGACAGGCCAGGCATCATCGCGGATACCGTCACGCCTGCGCGAAGGACGGCCGTCCACACCGAACCATAGCGTATCGCCCGGCATACCCAGACAGCGTCCTACAAACACTTCGCACCGCTCCAGAGGCACCCCCGTCCCGGCTGCCGGATTGTTGAAAGCCACCCAGTCGTTTTCCGACACGGCGGAAGTCCCCACACGCCTGTATCCCCACCAGCCGGAAAGAGGCAGACGCACTCCGTATGCCAACCGGGACACCCAGACGCGGTCTCCCGCATACAATGCCGGACGTTCGCCCTCGGCCGGTATCACAAGTATCATGGCGAAAAACAGGCGCACACATACGACCGCCAGCACGGCGGTCACCAACGCAGCCAACAATCCTCTGTAACGCTTCAAACCGTTATCATTTTATTTAATATCGTCTACCCATCTGAACAGGCGGTTCCACCGTACATGGCCGTCAAACCATCCCCTGTCCTTGTCGAGCGACAGCCAGATGAGAATGGGTTTCCCCACGATATGGTCTTCCGGAACAAATCCCCAGTAACGTGAATCCAGTGAGTTATGACGGTTATCCCCCTGCATCCAGTAATAGTCCATCCCAAACGTATAAGAATCCGACTTCTGTCCGTTTATCAGGATATCCCCTTGTTCCGTCACCTCCAGCTCATTGCCTTCATACACCCGGATAGGGCGTTCGTATACGGGCAGATTCTCAAGCGTCAGACGAACGGACTTCCCTTTGGCCGGAATCCACACCGGACCGTAATTGTCCCTTGTCCATCCTGTGGCGGCATTCAGCGGGTATATCCCTTCCGTACTATCATCCTCGTCATACACCAAGCTCTCCACGAGATCGGTACGCTTCAGCAAAGCCCGGTAGGCAGCCTGCGTCAAAGGCAGCGTACCCGCATAGCGGCAGGCCTGCAGGTCTTCCTGACTGATACCCAGTTCCCGCACCAATTCCTCGGGAAGATTCTGTTTCAGTACAATCCGGTAGCTGTACTGCACGTTATCCGGCTCCTTGTTGGGCTTTCCGTCCAGATAAATCACATGGTCCTTGATTTGCAGCGTCTGCCCGGGCAGCCCCACACAACGCTTCACATAATTCTCGCGGCGGTCCACCGGCCGGGACAACAGTTCGCCATATTCCGCCACATTCTGCCGCACATATTCCCGGCCTAACGCATATACATAGTCATAGTAACGGCGGCGGTCTGTCAAAGACATCTTGTCCGGCGACGGCAAAGAGGGATTCACTTCGGCTGCCCAATGCTGCCCGGCATTATAACACAAACCGTAATAGTCCACCGCCTGATAGGCAGGATTGCTCACCACGGTATCCCCGGCGGGATAGTTGAACACGACGATGTCATTCAACTGTACGGGCTTTCCGCCCTGCACCCGCCTGTAGTCCCACTGCGGCCATTCGATATAGGACTTGCATCCGATAACCGGCATCGTGTGCTGGGTCAGCGGCATGGACAGCGGCGTCTGCGGCACACGCGGCCCGTAGGCCATCTTACTGACAAACAGGTAATCTCCCACCAACAACGACTTCTCCAATGAAGAAGAAGGTATCGTATAGTTCTGAAAGAAGTAGATATTGACAAAGTAAACGGCCACCAGTGCGAACACGATGGCATCCACCCAACTCATAATGGTACGGGTGACGGGGTTTTCCAGATCCTTCCACCAGCCCCAGTTGATTTTCTTCGTGATATAGGCATCATAAATAAAAGGAACGACCAGCAGTCCCCACCAGCTTTCCACCCAGACCAGGAAAGCCAGATAAAGCGCCATCACCGTTCCCATCGTCACCCACTGACGCAACGTGGGCTTTTCTTTTTTCATCTTCATAGTGTCATCCTGCTAAAACTGAAACAAATCATCCATGGTAAGCAGCCCCGTGTGCTCGGCCGTATATTCGGCGGCCAGCACGGCGCCAAGCGCAAATCCCTTGCGGCTGTGGGCATCGTGCGTGATGGTGATACGGTCGGCCTCACTGTCGTAAATTACGGAATGTATGCCCGGCACCTCGCCGCGGCGGATGCTGTCGATGGGCAGTTCGTCCGGCGCACAGTCGTCCGTGCCGCTCACCGTCCCGTCCGGAGCCAGCAACGTGCCTTTCGTCCACCTCTTCTTGCGGTCCATGTTCGCGAGTATGCCTTCGGCCAGCGTAATGGCCGTACCGCTCGGAGCATCCAGTTTGTGCACATGATGTACCTCCTCCATCCTCACGTCATAGTCTCCGAAACGGTTCATGATGCGCGCCAGGTATTTGTTGACGGCACTGAAGACTGCCACTCCTAAACTGAAATTGGAACTCCAGAACAACGTCCGCCCTTCTTCACTGCACAGACGGCGCACTTCGTCTCCGTGTTCCGCCATCCATCCCGTGGAACCGGACACCACCTTCACTCCCTGCCGGAATGCCTTTATGTAATTGTCATACGCTACATGCGGAGCCGTGAACTCTATGGCCACATCCGCGCTGCGGAAAGCCTCCGAACCGAAGTCTTCCTGATTGTCCACGTCGATGATGCAGACGATTTCATGCCCCCGGCCTACTGCGACCTGTTCTATCATACGGCCCATTTTGCCGTACCCTATCAGAGCTAATTTCATATTTCAATAACAATTTCTCAGGCAAAGATAGGGATTTGCCCTGAATTTCATTACATTTGTTACATATTTTATCCATCTTAAACATTGCACGGCATGGAAAAACTGCTGCACTACGTCTGGAAACACAAAATATTTCCCCTTGCTCCCCTGCGCACGTGTTCGGACGAGGATATAGAGGTCATAGACACCGGATTGCCCAACACGAACGCCGGCCCGGATTTCTTCAACGCCAAAATCAGGATAGGCGGTACAATGTGGGTGGGCAATGTGGAGATCCACCGCACGGCAAGCGACTGGTACCGCCACGGGCACGAAAGCGATCCGGCCTACAGTAACGTAGTGCTCCACGTCGTGGCGGCATGCGACACCGACGTGACCGCCTCGGACGGAAAAGTCATCCCCCAGCTGATATTGCCCGTACCCGACCACATACGGAAGCAGTACGACACACTGTGCACCACGGAAAACAGTCCGAGATGCCTCGATGTCATACCCGCGCTCGACGACATGACGGTGCACGGATGGATGAGCGCCCTGCTCTGCGAACGGCTGGCCGCACGGGCCGCCAGGGTGACGGAGCGCATGAAGGCGCTGAACGGCGACTGGGAAACCGCTTTCTTCATCACACTGGCACGCAACTTCGGTTTCGGACTCAACGGGGACGCTTTCGAGACATGGGCGCGCCGCATGCCGCTGCATGCCGCCGCCAAGCACCGCGACAACCTGTTCCAACTGGAAGCTTTGTTTCTGGGACAGGCCGGACTGCTGGAGCCGGAGGCTGTGCCGTGCAGCTGCCGTCGGGAAGCCATGGAAGACCTTTATTTCAGCCGGCTGAGTTCCGAGTACCGATACCTGGCCCGCAAATTCAGCCTCACGCCCCTGTCCTGTCACGAATGGAAATACCTGCGGCTGCGTCCGCAGAACTTCCCCCATATCCGCCTGTCCCAGCTGGCACAGCTTTATTTTCGGCAGACAGCACCGTTCTCACGCATACTGGAAACAACGGACACCGAAGGACTGCGCACATGCCTGCAATGCAGCGCCACTGCCTATTGGGAGACTCACTACATATTCGGATGCCCCGGCCCGCAGAGCGAGAAACGCCTGTCCCGGGGCTCGCTCGACCTGATTGTCATCAACACCGCTGCCCCTGTCCTCTATGCCTACGGACTGCAACACAACAACGGGAACCTGTGCGAACGGGCCATGGGATGGCTGGAGGAACTGAAAGCGGAAAACAACCGCATCATCCGGCAATGGCAGGCATGCGGACTGGAAGTGCGCAACGCGGCCGACAGCCAGGCACTGATACAGTTGCAACAGGCTTACTGTGACACCAGAGACTGTCTGCGCTGCCGCTTCGGATTCGAATACCTGAAAAGAAACCATACTTATTTTACCCACAAATGAAAGACAATTACACGTATGAACTGCGCATGAAAGTGCGCGATTACGAATGTGACCTGCAAGGCATCGTCAACAACGCCAACTATCAGCACTACACCGAACACGCGCGCCACGAATGCCTGCTGGCGGCTGGCATCAGCTTCGCCCGTCTGCACGAAGAGGGCACGGACGCCGTGGTGGCACGGCTGAACATGGCCTTCAAGACTCCCTTGAAAAGCGGGGACGAGTTTGTCTGCAAGCTCTATATACGCAAGGAGGGCATCAAATACGTGTTCTACCAGGACATCTTCCGGCTACCGGACATGAAATGCGCCGTACGCAGCCAGGTGGACACGGTGTGCCTCGTGAACGGTCGGTTGGCCGAATGCCCCGAACTGGACGAAAAACTGGCCGCAAAGGGTCTTCTGACCGGACTTTCATAAACAAGACAAAATCATGCACGCGGACGAACAGGAAATACTTTGCAGCATGGCGCTGAGCCGTGTGCTGCACCTGAATTCCCTCCATCAGCAACTGCTGCTCAGGGAAGCGGGCTCTGCCACCGAACTGTACCGGCAACGCAGGAATCTGAAAGACTTGCTGCCGCAGGCATCGCCGCGCATCGCCGAAGCCCTGCGGGACATGGACACACAGATGGAACGCGCACGGGAGGAACTGGACTTTACCCGGAAGAACCGGATACAGTGTATCTGCCACAGCGACGAACGCTATCCGCAACGGTTGCGCGAATGCGCCGACGCTCCTGTCCTGCTGTACTACCGGGGCAACCGGGACCTGAACGCACAGCGGGTCGTCAGTATCATAGGCACACGCCGCTGTACGGAATACGGGAAGGAACTCTGCCGCCATCTGGCGACCGAACTGCAACGTCTGTGTCCGGATGCCTTAGTCGTGAGCGGACTGGCTTACGGAATCGACATACAGGCACATCGCCATGCTCTGGCCTGCGGACTGGACACCGTGGGCGTACTGGCGCACGGACTGGACCAGATTTACCCGCGCACCCACCGCGACACCGCCGTTGAAATGATCTCCCACGGCGGCCTGCTCACGGAATTCATGAGCCGTACGAATGCAGACAAAGTAAACTTCATACGCCGCAACCGCATCGTGGCGGGCATGGCTGACGCCACGGTCGTAGTAGAGTCGGCAGCCAAGGGAGGCGCCCTCATCACGGCGGAGCTGGCCGAGGGATACCACAGGGATGTTTTTGCCTTTCCCGGACGTACCACGGACCCGTATTCACAGGGGTGTCTCGCCCTGATACGCGCCAACCGTGCCGTGCTGGTCACCGGTGCGGAAGACATTGTGAACGCCATGGGATGGGCCACCCGGCAAACCATAGAGGAAGCACGCCGCCAACCGGTGCAACGCGACTTGTTTCCCGACCTTACGGACGAGGAGCGCCTCGTGGCCGACTGTCTGGCGCAATGCGATGACAAGCAGATCAACATGCTGGCCATCGAAACAAACTTTCCCATCCACAAAGTCAGCGCTCTCCTGTTCGGCATGGAGATGAAAGGAGTGGTAAAGATGCTTAGCGGAGGCCGCTACCGGCTGCTGAAATAAGACGCGGTCCACACTTTACAACCACAAAATTAAGTACCAGAACAAAGAAATACCAGTAATGTCCTTTTTTTTAGGACAGAAAACACTATATTTGTCCCTAAATTAAGGACAGATGGATAAATTGTATATCAAATCCCAAATAGCAATGCGACAGACGGAGTTCCCGACCAACTTGAAGAAACGGGAAAATCCACTACCAACAGATAACGGCAGAATCGTCACTATCCCCGGAATAAGACGATGCGGAAAAACATCAAAAATGGAAGCTGTGGCCAACGAACTTCTTGCCCGGGGCGTAAAGAGGGAACAACTCTTATGGATCAGTTTCGACGACGAACGCCTCGTACGCATGTCTTCCGAAGAACTCTATCAGATTATAGAGGCATACCAGGAAATGTTTCCCGACATCGATATATCGTCGGTATACATGTTCTTCGATGAGATACAATTGATCGAAGGCTGGGAGTATTTCGTGATGCGTCTTTACAAGCACTACTCAAAAAAAATATATATCAGCGGCAGCAATGCGACGATGCTCGGAAGCGAACTGAAATCAGCATTGCGCGGTTGGCCGCAGGAAGAAGAAACACTTCCTCTCTCGTTCAGGGAATTTTGCTACTTCAAGGGCATCAGAACCGACAGTTGGACTGAGTCGGACCTGGCGAAAATACGCAATGCCTTTTTCGCATACAACAACGAAGGGGGCTTTCCGGAAGTCGTACTGACAGAAAATCCACTGCACAAGGTCAAAATGCTGCAAACATACTTTGACACCATGCTCTTGAAAGACCTGGTCGAACATTATAACCTGTCAAATATCGAAGTGTTACGCTATTACCTTAAACGGATAATGGCAAATCTTACTAAACCGACGTCCATACGGGCCATACATGGCGATATAAAATCGAGAGGGCTCAAAGTAAGCAAGGACAATCTGTACGAATGGGCAGATTATGCCTGCAATATCTTTATGTTTTTCAGAATTCCCAATTACAGCAAGTCTCTCCAGAAAGTTGAAAGTTCACAGCCCAAATACTATTGCATCGACAACGGCCTCCGCGGAGCTGTCTTGCTCCCTCAAAGCGAGGACGACGGAAAGAAACTGGAAAATACCGTTTTCCTACAACTATATCGTCGGCGTACCCCGGTCGACCGGATTTTTTATTATCAAGGCAAAGGCGAATGTGATTTTGTCGTTCAACGCGGAGCAGAAATAGACAGACTGATTCAGGTAACATGGGATATGAGCGACGAAGAAACCCGTCTGCGGGAAATCAACGGAATAACAGAAGCCGCAGAAACGACCGGCTGCCGGAATTTATTTATAATAACGGCAGACAGTACGGAAGAAATCAAACTCGAAAACAACAGGGTCATCCATGTCGTTCCGGCGTGGCGGTGGCTGTTGGACCTGTAGTATTTTGCAAGTTTACTCCCCCCCTCATTCACTACCGGATAAGAAAAGTACAACAGGCTTTGTACGACATGTACAGCAGTTATTGTACACTCTGTACAACAGTTGATGTACACTCTGTACAACAGTTGATGTACACTCCGTACAACAGTTACTGTACAACGTGTACAACAGGCTCTGTACAGAGTGTCCACATGGGAACGAATAGAGCTGTACAAACCGTCCAGCTAAAAGCACAAGAAAATAAACTGACAGTACAGAGCTAAACATATATATGCAAACACAACAAAACAGACTGAAAAACAATAAAAAGAAACAAAGAAAGGAAATAAGAACTTTTTTCAGCATTAATAATTATCTTTGCATACGAGAAACATAAAATCCACGTATCACCCTTATCATTCAAAAGCCATGATTCAACTAAAAGACATCCCCGAGAATTATGAGTACTGCTTCGAAAGCACAGACAACTGCCCGAAAGCCGGCACCTGCCTCAGAGCACTGGCCGCACAAGCAGTCCTGCAAAGCGGAAAAGCAAAAACACCGTTCGTGACGTGTGTCCACCCTTGCTACACCCGGCGACATGCAGCCGACGGCACTTGCACCCACTACCGCACCTGCACGCCCCAGCGCCGCGCAAAAGGCATGACCAGGCTCTTCGATGAACTGCCGCTGAAGATTGCCGCCACGGTCAAGGAGCGCGTGATCGACAGTTTTTCCTGCCGCACCGTCTTCTACCAGTGCCGCAATGGCGAACGCCTCATCACACCCGAAGAACAGGCACGGATCGCCCGCATCTTCCGCACGGCCGGCATCCAGTATGCCCCGCAGTTCGACGAATACGAGGACACCATCGTCTGGTAGGAAACATGCCGCCCGGGCAAGGCGGTTCGGCCCCAGATGGCTACGATGAAAAAGCCATAAACAAACGGCGGAACGCATCCCTTTCCGGGTGGTGCGTTCCGCCGTCCTTATGAGAGAAAGAGGGGGTTACCAATCATCCTCTTCTTCGTCCCAGATATCGGACTTCCAACTGATATTCAACTGGTCGCCCTCATTGTCAATCGTCTCATCCTCCTCTATCTGGGCACCTTTGTTAGGGTTGCTCATAAACAGCAGCATGTCTTCCACTTCCAGGTCCACTGCTGTCGACACAGGAGCTACATATTTCATTTTTTTCATGGTATCTGTCTTTTTCGGTTAACTACTTGATGAATACTTTCTCGCCACGGTTCGTCACATAGATGCCCCGGGTGGGGAAGTACACACGGCGTCCGCTCAGGTCATAAAATTCCGTCTTTTCCGTATCCCAAGCTTTCACGCGCTGTATGTCGGTCGCGAATTCATCGAAACGGATACTGAGCGATGCAGCCTGAGTGTCGACGGGTTGCAGATAAGCCTTGAAGCCACGTACCACCTCTGTAGCATTTTTCCTGAAGGCTACTTTATTATCTTTCAGAGAAAGCATATACGTCGTATTGCTTGGTACGGAAATTTTTGCGAAAGTACCCAACCACTGCGGGTTCTGATCGCTCACCGCTGCCACTTCTCCCGTGAGGATGTGGAACTGGTAAGTCTTGTCGCCATCCACATCCGTGTCATTTACATTGGATATCAGCACAGGCAGGCCGGCGGGAATGTTACCGCTCAATTTCGTCATATATATGTAATTCTCTTCGGCATCGGTACCGGACGCATAATATGCTTCCACACCGTCGGGAATGCGCAGACTCACGGGAGCGCAGAACGTACCCCATCTGGCCGCGCCGCTCACCGTAACGGGGAGTTCCGTCACAGGCTCCACAGTCCAGCGACAGTGGGTGGCATTGTCGCTGCTGTTTCTGTTTATGGTAGTTCCGCCGTCATACATATATCTACTGTCACCTATCGGATCTGCGACGAACATTAACTTGTCACCGTTCGTTGTTATCCCCCACGTATTGGCCTCGCCGATATTGCCGGTAGAATATGTATGGTAAATATAGAGGCCGTTGCTGTAGTTCAGCAGTTTTCTTTCAGCGTCGAGATAATAGATAGTCTCGGCTCCGGTGTTGTCCTCCACCATCGGAATCATACTTCCTGTAGTTCCGGCGCTTACGTATTTGCCGCTACTTCCACCCTTGATGCGGTAGAATGCCTGTTTCCGGATGTCGGAAGCCGGATCCACCTCGAACACACGGCAGGAAGAACCTTGATCGGCATTAGTATAGCCACGCAGTACATTTATCCCGTCTGACGTGTTATGATTCAGATAATGGCCGTCACTCTCTTCATCCAGCCTCAAAGCGAATGAATGTGCAATATTCGCATTATGCAGGAAGAATCTATTCCGGTCGTTGATATCCGACATGCCGGATACAACATCGCCGTTTGCAGGCTTGCGGAGCGTCATTCCCGAACCGGCTGCCTGGTTGTAAATCTTAAAGCCGTTCAACGGATCGCCCACAAACGCCCACCTGCGCTCAGCCGGCATGCAACCGCCCTGCAGGTCGTAGTTGGAAGTGACAGGCAACTGCACATTCTTATCGTCATCGGCCACGTAAGTCCATGTATAAGCGGCCTGATTGCTGTGCATATCTATGGCGTACCACGTGGCATGCGTATAACTGTCGGAATACGTAAACGGAATATCGTGGTATGTGCAGGGAACGGTCACCGTCTTGTTTTCTTCATCAAGCGTAAATTCACCGATAGTCACGAAGTCTGAAGTGAAAGGCAACGCCGCGGGATCGGCTTCGTCATAGACCAGCTTAAAGGTTCTCTTCGTCTCTCCGTCTACCGTATAGTTGTAAACGACATCATGTATTATCCTCTGAGTCGGCTCTTTCACTTCGTGGATATACCAGGCAGAGCAACCGTCAGCGCCTCCGGAATAGTTTACAATATCTCCTGTGACTCCCGCTCCATTGCCATGTCCACCTGCATGTGCGGGATAACCGCTGATTTTCACATTAAACTGGCCGAGCACATCAAGATAGTCCAACACGGTCAGCGCTTCCACCGTTTCAACAGGAAATGCCTGGTCTCTAGTACTTATACCGTTCGGATATTTCCCATCGGCATAATTCCGCATCACATAACCGGTTCCATCCTCTTTCGGTTCGATAGTCCATATCTGCTTCCTGTCATCGCCGGCCAGAGTTCCGTTTTCAGGTTCCTCGACCAAGGTGCCCCATTTCACATGTGCCCCGTCGCTGTACATGGCTTTCTTCTGATTGTTCCCGCTCTCGTGTGTCTCGAAACCAGGATATGCACTGATAATCTGGTAGAACTTGCCGGCTTCCGGCATAATGCACCCTGCCTGCAAAATTTCGTTGAGAATAGCGATTTGGTCATTTACGCCCTCTTCGTCTGCGGATGTCGATTCTTCCAAAACATCCTTTGCAACATTTATCTTGTCTCTGTTATCTTGGGTATCGGGGTAATAGCCGGGGTCAGTGCCCAATTGCGCTTCCAATCCTGCTATAATAGTTTTCAGATTCTTTTTGGCAATGGCAACCGCTCCGGTAGCATCAAACGAAACTTTAGTAAATGTAAACTCGCTACCGGCATCCGTAGTATTCTTAACGCTCAACACACCATTCGCCGTTACATCATAAAGATACAGCCCTGTATCCGACAACTTAAACTGATACTTTTCGCCGTGCGTATAGAGGCCGAACACGGCACCATCTTCCGTGAATGTACATCTGTCGTTATTCACATCCGTCACATACAACTTTTTACCCGAACCGGCAGCCGCATTATATATCTTGAACCCGTCGATCAGATTTCCGGTGAAAGCAAATACATTATTGGCATTGACCTCCGCACTCTCTGTCGTAATATCTATCTCTCCGGATAAAGCATTATAAGATGGGTATTTACTGCGGACGGTCAGTGTATGCCACTTGGTGGCACTATCAAAATGTTCTCCTATCGTACTTGTGCTGAAAGGAAGCGCCCCCACCGTCACGGTATAAGTGCCGCCCCCTAAAACCCTACCTCCTTCCGGAATATCTTTAATAGTAAAGAACTCGGAACCGGAAGCCGCCCGTACGGCATACGGAGCACCTTTTACGACATATTGTGTCTGGGATTCCAGACCTGCACTTTGCCCCTCGCTATTTTTAAAATTATAAGTAACAGTGTATACAGGCAACTCCAACGGTCCTCCGGTAAATACGAATGTACTGCCGCCATCTGTAGCGGAACTGGCAGCAGTCCAAACGCCCAGATGATCGCTTATGTCATTAAGGTGCGTTGTATTGCTGCCGACAAGCTTGAACTGATAGCCGGTCGTACCATTCTTATAGAGGCCGAAAGTGGCTCCCTCCGCAGTAAACGTACACTGTTCGTTGTTTGTGTCCGTCACATACAGCCGCTTGTCCGCTCCGGCTACTCCGTTGTATATCTTGAAACCGTGGAAAGGATCCCCGGTGAAAGCAAACACATTATTGGCATCATTTTCACTTGGCTCGGTTGTATTGTTGCTTACTTTCCCTGTAGCGGCATTATAAACAAGGTGTTTATTACCACGAATTTTCAGTGTGTACCACTTGGTTTTACTATCAAAACGTTCCCCAATCGTACTTATCTGGAACGGCAAATCCTTTACTGTTACGGTATAAGCGCCTGCCATATCGGCCGTAACCGGTGTGGTCGGGATATTGCCTGTATCAAAGAAATTGGAAGCGGAAGCTCCGGGATATACAGCCGGGAACGGAGCACCTATTACCGTCTTATAGTTTTGGGTGCTTAAATCTTCATCATCGCTGGCGTTATACTTGACATGATAAGTAATAGTGCATACCTCCGGACTTGCTTCGGTGAATGTGAATGTACTTCCGTCGCTCGTGGCGGACAGGATGTCCGTCCAAACCCTCAGTTGATTTACCTCGGCATCACCACCAGCATCATTAAGATAGGCTCTATTTTCTCCCACAAGCTTGAACTGATAACCGGCCGTACCGTTTTTATAGAGACCGAAGGAAGCTCCTGCCGCAGTAAACGTACAATGCTGGTTGTTGGTATTCGCAGCATGCAGACTCTTGTCCGCTCCTGCCGCCGCATTGTATATCCTGAAACCGTGGAAAAGATCTCCGGTAAAGGCAAACACATTGTTGGCATTGGCGCCGCTCGCCGGTGTCGTACTATTGTCCACCTTTCCGGTAGTGGCGTTGTAAGCAGGCTGTCTGCTACCGCCGACGGTCAGTGTATACCAAGGCGTATCATCCGCGAAATTTCCGTTAACCAGCTCAGTTACCTCGAAAGGAAGTTCCTTTATCGCCACGTCATATTCACCGTCTGCCGTAACAGTGCCTTCCGGAATCTCGAAGAGATCGGGACCGGAAACAGCCCCACGCACGCCCGGGAACTGAGCGCCTTTTACGACGTGATGTGTCTGGGTGTTTATTACATCCCCGTCGGCTTCCTTGATATGATAAGTGACGGTGTAGACAGGCATATCCACCGCATCGGAGAATATGAACGTACTACCGCCGTCCGCAGCGGAGCCGCTGTCAGTCCAAACACCCAATATACCAGCTTGCTGTACATCATTGAGGTGCGTTGTATTACTGCCGACAAGTTTGAACTGATAGCCGTTGTTCGTATTATGATAGAGACCGAACGTGGCACCCTCCGCAGTAAATGTACAATGCTGATTATTAGTATTTGACACATACAAGCGTACGTCCTCCCCTGCCGCGCCATTGTATATCTTGAAGCCATGGAAAGGATCGCCGGTGAAAGCAAATACATTATTGGCATCGGGTTCAGTAGACGAGTTGGAGTTGCCCTTAACCTCTCCGGTAGCAATGTCATAGGCGAGGTGTTTGGAACCACGGATGGTCAGCATATGCCATTGGGTGTAATTATCAAAACCATTCTCAGGGGTAATCGTACTTACCTTGAAGGGCAGAGGATTTATCGTCACGTCATATGCACCGTCTGCCGTAACCGTACTTTCAGGAATGGCGGACGTATCATAAAAATCAGAGCCGGAAACTCCGTATTGAACAGCCGGGAACGAATTATCCCTTAATACTCGATGTGTCTGTGTGTTTATAACGTTGCCGTTGGCATCCTTGATGTGATAAGTTATGGTAAATCTCTCCATGCTCATCGAGGTCTCCATCAGCCACGAAGTGCCTTCATAATCATTTTCTCCAGGTTTCCAATAACCAATTCCGGAGTTGGAATTGCTTGCATCCAAACAATTATTAGTCGTCAAATTGGTTGTCAGAGAAATACATTTATAGCCGCTGTTGTGCGGGTTGTCGAGAATATACCATGCGACACCTGTTTCCGAGAAACCGTCCTTGGAGTCCAATGCCTTGTTTTGCAAAGCTGATGAAACATTGTGCAATTTCACTCCGTCGCCTTCTCCGTTCAATTCAATTTTCCAGAATGAGGTTTCGGTTTCGTTGTTGATATGCTGCAGATTGCCGCTTTCGCCGTTGGCGCTCAGATAACCGCCGCGAGGACTGGTAAAACACACATACGGCTGCATGGCTTTGGCTTCCGCCGCAGTGAATGTGTAGACATACCATACGGAATAACCGCCGGTACCGGTGAAATATATAGGAATACTGTTTTGGGCTTGTGTATTTAAGTATGTTTCGCTTGTGGTAGTTTCGCCCGCTTCGTTTGTGGTAGTTGTTGTAATTGTAAAGCGCACGGTGTAGGCATTGTCTGTACCCGACACCTTTGTATTCCCCCATCCTGCTGTGGTGATTGCAGCCGTGAAAGGCGCAGCCTCGGCCTTGGTGGCTTTGATGGCCAAATTGTTTCCGTCTTTACCGATGTAAGTTCCGTCCATCATGGACTGCAAGGCGAATGTACCGTCTTCGTTACTACGGATTTTGAACAGGTTGGAATACGAAAGTCCCTCGGTTTTTACGGCTTTTCCGTTGAAATACCAGTTGGGGCCGCCGTTGGTGTCTCGGCATTGCAGAGCCACAATGGTACCGTTGGCTAGTTGTTCGGCGACATTGCTGACCAACGTCTGCCCCCACGCATTACTCCAGCCTAATAGCAAGAGCAATACGCTCAGAAATGTAATTTTCCTCATAAATATAGATTTAAGTTATAGTTTTTCAATATCAGGGTTAATCGGTTTCCCATTACAGCAGACACAGGACACACCTCCTCACGGTGTTCCATCAACACATACAATCCTCTTCTTTCTGCGTATTCGGGGATAAATATATATCAAAAATAAGAAAGAGTCTTGATTTAAATGTTAAATCACACAAAAAACATAAAAAAAGCCCAAATAAGACCCAATAAAACAAAAAAGGTCTCTATCGGGAGCCATATACGGCATTTATCGATTCCATACCCCCGCCGGCACAGAAAAGACAACCGGAGAAGCCGCGCAACACATTATGCGCAAGGGGAAGAACGGAAATGAAAGCCGGATTTGTAAAATACTAAGAATCCAGAGGCTGTAAGGCACCGGTTGTGGAATCCATGATATAGCCTTTCACGACCACATCGGCGGGTACTAAGGGATGATTACGCACGAGGTCCACCGTTTCGAGTACGGCACCTTCGGTATCGTCAAAGCCATGGAGCCAACTGTCGAGGTCGATGCCGCAATGTTTCATAAGCTTTATATTTTGTTCCGAAATACCACGCTCTTTCATGTGACGTTGCATCTCGGCACTGTCCATGCCCTGCACTCCGCATCCCGTATGCCCGACAATCATCACTTCCTGAACACCCAGTTCGTAAATGGCCACCAGAAGACTGCGCACGGCACTGTCAAACGGGTTGGTGATGACTCCGCCGGCATTCTTAATGATTTTCACATCGCCGTTGCGAAAGCCCAAAGCCGCGGGCAGAAGCTCTATCAGCCGTGTGTCCATGCATGTGACAACGGCTATTTTCTTGTCGGGGTATTTGCTCGTAATAAAGTCCTCATAGCGCTTTTCTTCCACAAAACGCCTGTTATATTCTAATATTCGGTCTATCATATACTGTTTGTTCTATCAACAGTCAAAGATACGGCTTTTCCGCGAAACAACAGAATAATGGTTATAAAATAAAAGCGTGCACACTCCGAAGGGCATGCACGCGATTCTTTCTATAATTCTCTGCCGGAAAATCAGTCTGCCAACTTGGCCTTGATGAACTCGCGGTTGAGACGGGCGATGTTGGAAATGCTTTCGCACTTGGGGCATACTGCCTCGCAGGCACGCGTGTTGGTACAGTTACCGAAACCCAGTTCGTCCATCTTGGCTATCATGGCCTTGGCACGACGGGCCGCCTCGGGACGCCCTTGCGGCAGAAGAGCCAGCTGGCTCACCTTGGACGAAACAAACAGCATGGCGGAACCGTTCTTGCAGGCTGCCACGCAGGCACCGCAGCCGATGCAGCTGGCGCAGTCCATCGCTTCATCGGCGTCCTGCTTCGGTATGAGGATGGCGTTGGCATCCTGCGGCTGTCCGGTGCGTACCGTCACATAGCCTCCGGCCTGGATAATCTTGTCGAAGGCCGTACGGTCTACCATACAGTCTTTAATAACGGGGAAACCGGCCGAACGCCACGGCTCGACGGTAATCACGTCGCCGTCCTTGAAACGGCGCATATAGAGCTGGCAGGTGGTGGCACCGCTGGCAGTCTTTCCGTGCGGCGTACCGTTGATGTAGAGCGAGCACATACCGCAGATTCCCTCGCGGCAGTCGTGATCGAACACGAACGGCTCTTTGCCTTCGCTCACCAGTTCCTCGTTGAGGATATCCAACATTTCAAGGAAAGACGTGTCACCGGGAATGTCTTTCATCTCACGTTCGTCAAAGTGACCTTTGTCCTTCGGTCCGTTCTGACGCCAATATCTTAACTTAAATGATATATTCTTATCCATCGTTTTTTACTTTATTCGTTGAACAAACCGTTGATTAGCTCTTGTAGTTACGTGTCTGTACCTTGATTGCTTCGTATACGAGCGGTTCCTTATAGAGCACGGGGGCCTTGTCGTCGGAGCCCTGGTATTCCCAGCAGGCCACGTAGAAGAAGTTTTCGTCGTCGCGCTTGGCCTCGCCTTCTTCCGTCTGGTATTCCTCACGGAAATGGCCTCCGCAACTTTCCTCGCGGTTGAGGGCGTCATAAGCGACAAGCTCGCCCATCGTGATGAAGTCGTTCAGACGGAGCGCCTTTTCCAGTTCGACGTTCACGCCTTCCTTGCCTCCGGGGATAAACAGCTGGGTCTCGAACTCCTTGCGCACTTCTTTCAGCTTGGCCAGACCGGTCTTCAGACCTTCCGCCGTGCGGCCCATGCCGACATATTCCCACATGATATGTCCGAGTTCCTTGTGGATGGAGTCTACCGACTTCTTTCCCTTGATGTTCATCAGATGGTCGATGAGGTCGTTCACTTTCTTCTCGGCTTCTGCAAACTCAGGTAACTCGATGGAGAAGCGCGGAACGGTAATCTGGTCGGCCAGATAGTTCTGGATGGTATAAGGCAACACGAAGTAACCATCGGCCAGTCCCTGCATCAGTGCGGACGCTCCCAGACGGTTGGCACCGTGGTCGGAGAAGTTGCACTCGCCGATAGCAAACAGACCCTTGATGGAGGTCTGGAGCTCGTAGTCAACCCAGATACCGCCCATCGTATAGTGGATGGCGGGGTAAATCATCATCGGGTTGTAATACTTCACGCCGTTGATTTCCTTAGCCAGCTCACCCGGATTGACATCGGTGATTTCCTCATACATATCGAAAAGGTTACCATAGCGCTGACGTACGATGTCGATACCCAGACGGTTGATAGACTCGGAGAAATCGAGGAATACAGCCAGACCGGTATTGTTAACACCGAAACCGGCGTCGCAACGTTCCTTGGCGGCACGCGAAGCCACGTCGCGAGGCACGAGGTTACCGAAAGCGGGATAACGGCGCTCCAAGTAGTAGTCGCGGTCTTCTTCGGGAATATCGCTTCCCTTTATCTGACCTGCCTGCAGTTTTTTGGCGTCTTCCTCTTTCTTCGGAACCCAGATACGGCCGTCGTTACGCAGAGATTCGGACATCAGTGTCAACTTGGACTGCTTGTCGCCGTGTACGGGGATACACGTGGGGTGAATCTGCACGTAAGCGGGGTTTGCGAAGTAGGCTCCCTTGCGGTAGCACTGCATGGCTGCCGAACAGTTGCAACCCATGGCATTCGTGGACAGGAAATATGCGTTACCGTAACCGCCGGTGGCAATAACCACGGCATGGGCGGCAAAGCGCTCCAGTTTACCGGTCACGAGGTTGCGGGCAATGATACCGCGGGCACGACCGTCGATGATCACCAGCTCCATCATTTCATAACGGGTGTAGAGCTTCACGGTACCGGCATTTACCTGACAGCTCAGAGCCGAATAGGCTCCCAACAACAACTGCTGGCCGGTCTGTCCCTTGGCATAGAATGTACGGGACACCTGTGCGCCACCGAAAGAACGGTTGGCCAGCATGCCGCCGTATTCGCGGGCGAAAGGCACACCCTGTGCCACGCACTGGTCGATGATATTGTTGGACACTTCGGCCAGACGGTATACGTTTGCCTCACGGGCACGATAATCACCGCCTTTCACCGTGTCGTAGAACAGACGATAGACAGAGTCGCCGTCGTTCTGATAGTTCTTGGCTGCATTGATACCTCCCTGCGCTGCGATGGAGTGAGCGCGGCGGGGGGAATCCTGGATACAGAAATTGAATACGCGGAATCCCATCTCGCCGAGCGAAGCAGCAGCGGAAGCTCCGGCCAGACCGGTACCTACCACGATGATGTCCAGACGACGCTTGTTTGCGGGATTCACCAGTTTCTGGTGAGCTTTGTAATTGGTCCACTTCTCGGCCACCGGCCCTTCGGGAATCTTGGAATCTATTATCTTAGTCATAGCTTTTTGTTTTCAATTTTATGATTCATTTATTATTGGCCGCAGGCACCGCAAGCCGAAACCTCGCAACCGCCGCAGGCAGCATTGCAATTGCAAGCAGCATCGCAAACACTGCAATCACCATTGCAAACTGTGTTGCAGACCGTATCGCAGGCAGCATCACAAGCGGCATCGCAGAGATGACCTCCGCAGAAAGAGAAATACAAGGCTACCGCCAGGAACATCAGCACGAGAATCGTAGTATAGGCGTTGCCGATGCATCTCCAGCGTTCAAACCAGATCTTACCGCTCCAGCCTAATGTCTGCATGGCACTCCAGAAACCGTGTGTCAGATGGAACCAGATGGCGACCAACCAGATGACATACAGCACGGTATAAACCGGACAACTGAAAGTCTTCACGATGTACATATAACCGTTGGTAGCCTCGATACCACCCAGCATCGGGTCGCCGATCAGTTCGGCGAACATCATGTTGTACCAGAAGTTCCACAAATGGAGAATCATACCCAGAACAACAATGATACCCAGAACGAGCATGTTCTGCGAAGCCCATTCCACCTTGGCCGGTTTGTCCGTCACGTCGTAACGGTCCTTACCGCGGGCACGGTAGTTCTGGATAGTCAGCCAGAAAGCGTAAATGATGTGAATAGCCACAAGAGCGGCCAGACCGAGCGTTGCAGCAACGGCATACCAGTTGGCACCCAGGAATTCACAAATCATGTTGTAGCCTTCGGCCGAGAAGAGAGCCACAAGGTTCATTGACGCATGAAACGTCAAGAACAGGATAAGCGCGATACCGGTCACCGACATCACCACCTTCCTTCCAATAGATGAATCACATAACCACATAGATTGTTGAATTTAAGTTATTTATAAAAAGAAAATTAAAGATTTCACACATATACCATAGTATTGGTAGTTGCAAAATTAATCTAAATACTCGATTGGGCAAAAGATTTACTTATTATATTCCTTGAAAAACATTACTTTTGCAACGGTTTTTAACAACACAAGATAATGAAATTTAAGTATGACGTAGTGGTTATCGGAGGCGGGCACGCCGGATGTGAGGCGGCTTCCGCGGCAGCACGTATGGGAGCACGCACCTGTCTCGTCACGATGGACATGAACAAAATCGCGCAGATGAGCTGCAACCCTGCCATCGGAGGCATTGCCAAAGGGCAAATCGTACGTGAAACGGACGCTCTGGGAGGATTCACCGGCATTGTCACCGACCGTACGGCTATCCAGTTCCGCATGCTGAACCGCTCGAAAGGTCCGGCCATGTGGAGCCCTCGCGCACAATGCGACCGCGGAAAGTTCATCTGGGCCTGGAGGGAAACACTCGAGAATACACCCAATCTGCATATATGGCAGGATCAGGTGAAGGAACTGATAGTGGAGCGCGGAGAAGCTACTGGCGTGAGAACGTATTTGGACATAACAATACGGGCGAAATGTGTCGTACTGACTACCGGCACATTCCTGAACGGGCTGATGCATATAGGACACACCAAGCTGCCGGGCGGACGCATGGCAGAGCCGGCTTCTTACCACCTGACCGAATCCATCACGCAGCATGGCATAACAGTCGGACGTATGAAGACGGGAACGCCCGTACGCATCGACGGAAGAAGCGTACACTTCGAAGACATGACGATACAGGAAGGCGAAAGCGACTTCCACAAGTTCTCTTTCCTCGGCGAATCGCGACAGCTGAAGCAGCTCCCCTGCTGGACTTGCTACACCAATCCGGACGTTCACGAGCGATTGCGGCAGGGATTGCCGGATTCACCGCTATATAACGGACAGATCCAAAGCATCGGCCCCCGTTACTGCCCCAGCATAGAGACCAAACTCGTCACGTTTCCCGAACGGGAACAGCACCAGCTCTTTCTGGAACCGGAAGGAGACAGCACACAAGAGTATTATCTGAACGGATTTTCATCGAGTCTTCCGTTGGATGTACAGATAGAGGCTCTGAAGAGAATCCCGGCATTCCGCGACTTAGTCATTTACCGCCCGGGATATGCCATCGAATATGACTACTTCGATCCCACACAGCTTTTCCATTCGCTGGAATCAAAGATTATCTCCAATCTGTTCTTTGCAGGCCAGGTAAACGGAACGACCGGATACGAAGAAGCAGCGGGGCAAGGATTGGTGGCCGGCATGAACGCCGCCCTGAAATGCGCGGGCAGCGAACCATTCATCATGCACCGGGACGAATCATATATAGGTGTATTAATCGATGATTTAGTAACAAAAGGTGTGGACGAACCGTATCGGATGTTTACTTCCCGAGCCGAATACCGCATCTTGTTGAGACAGGATGACGCTGATGCGCGACTCACGGAAAAGTCTTATGCGCTGGGGCTGGCTTCAGAGGAACGATACAAAACATGGATGAAGAAGAAAGAACATATCCGCCAAATTGTGTCATTCTGCGAGAATTTCTCGTTAAAACCGGCACTCATAAACGGAGCGCTCGAACAGTTAGGCACCACTACTCTGAAACACGGATGCAAATTAAGCGAGCTGGTGAACCGGCCGCAAATCACACTGACGAATATCGCTCCACACATTCAGGCATTGGAATCCCTATTGGATGCCATCCCCGACCGAAAGGAAGAAATAATGGAAGCAGCGGAAGTTCTTATCAAATACAACGGATATATCGAACGCGAACGAATTATCGCCGAGAAGATGCAGCGCCTCGAGAACATCCGCATACGCGGACGATTCGACTATGCAAACATGAGTTCCCTGTCTACGGAAGCCCGCCAAAAACTGGAGAGAATAAACCCGGAGACACTGGCACAAGCCGGACGCATTCCCGGTGTATCCCCCAGCGATATAAACGTACTTCTGGTTCTTCTGGGACGCTGAGCACTTCCGCGTTTCACGTGAAACATTACTTAAAACTTTAACTCATAAAATTCTGGTTATGAATAATGAAACACTATTGAAAAATCTGAGAAACATACCTGACTTCCCCATCCCCGGTATTCAGTTCAAAGATGTGACGACACTCTTCAAGAGCAACGAGTGCCTGAAGATTATGCTCAACGAACTATACGAACTGTATAAAGACAAAGGCATCACTAAAGTGGTGGGTATAGAGTCCAGAGGATTTGTGTTAGGCGCGGCACTGGCCGTAAAATTAGGCGCAGGATTCGTCATGTGCAGAAAACAAGGGAAACTACCAGCCGACACTTTACAAGAAACTTATATGAAGGAATACGGCAAGGATACCATAGAAATCCACAAAGACGCCATCGAAGAGAAAGACATAGTTCTTCTGCACGACGACTTGCTGGCAACCGGCGGTTCCATGAAAGCAGCCTACAACCTCGTCAAGCAATTCAATCCGTCACAGGTATATATCAACTTTATCATCGAACTGACCGGCGAGGGACTGAACGGACGGGAAGTCTTCGACAAGGAGTGCGAAATAAGCACCCTGCTCCGTATCTAAATACATACGCATACATAGATGACGCCGGTCCGACAGACAGCCGCAGACAGTTGTTCCGACTCAACCGGCTTAAACCGGCGTCATCCGCACATCCTCTCAGTTTAACATCAAGTTCCATGACACAACAGGAGAAAGAAAAGACCGACACTTATCTGAAAGGTATCGTACTCAACCTGCCCGAATGCCCCGGATGTTATCAATACCTGAACGATAAAGGAGAAATCATCTATGTAGGCAAGGCCAAAAACCTGAAACGACGGGTATATTCTTACTTCAGCAAAGAACATCTCAACCGGAAAACAGCCATGCTCGTGAGCCGTATCCGCGATATCAGGTATATCGTTGTAAAGACGGAAGCGGACGCCTTACTGCTCGAAAACAACCTTATCAAGAAATATAAGCCGCACTACAACGTATTGCTGAAAGACGATAAGACCTACCCTTCCATCTGTGTCACTAATGAATATTTCCCACGTATCTTCAAGACCCGGAACATCATCCGCAACGGTTCCACATACTTCGGCCCCTACAGCCACACCCCCACGTTAAACTCCTTGCTGGAACTTATCAAAAAGCTATATCCACTCCGTACCTGCCACCTGCCACTCACACCGGAAAACATCCGGAACGGAAAGTTCCAAGTGTGTCTGGAGTACCACATAAAGAACTGCAAAGGCCCCTGTACAGGCTGTCAGAGCCACGAGGAATACATGCAATACATAATGGAAGCCAAAGAAATTCTGAAAGGAAATACGGCGGAAGTTGGACGAAAACTGTTGGCTGAAATGCAACAGCTGGCTGGCGAACTCCGCTTCGAGGAGGCACAGGAACTGAAACAGAAATACGAACTGATAGAGAATCACCGCTACCGAAGCGAGGTGGTGAGCAATGTACTGCACAACATAGATGTTTTCGCCATCGAAGATGACGAGAATGTGGCTTACATCAACTATCTACATGTGACGAACGGGTGTATCAACCAGGCCTTTACGTTCGAATACAAAAAGCGACTGAACGAAACGCAGGAAGAATTGCTCTCGCTGGGCATCGTGGAGATGAGAGAGCGCTACAAAAGCACTTCCCGAGAGATTATTATCCCGTTTGAAATCGAACTTCCGATGGAGAATGTCACCCTGACGATACCGCAACGGGGAGACAAAAGGAAGTTGCTGGAACTTTCGATTCTCAACGTCAAACAGTATAAAGCGGACCGCCTGAAACAGGCCGAAAAACTCAATCCGGAACAGAAAAACGTACGTTTGATGAAGGAGATACAGGAACAGCTAAAACTGGAAAAACTACCTCTGCAAATAGAGTGTTTCGACAATTCCAACATCTCCGGAACGGACGCCGTGGCGGCCTGCGTGGTATTCAAAAAGTGCAAGCCGAGCAAAGCGGACTACCGCAAATACAACATCAAGACAGTGGAAGGACCGGATGACTACGCTTCCATGCAGGAGGTAGTGAGAAGACGCTACGGACGGATCAAAGAAGAGGGTGCTTCCCTACCCGATCTTATCATCACTGATGGAGGAAAAGGTCAGATGGAGGTGGTAAGACAAGTTGTCGAGGATGAACTGAACCTGCCTATCCCCATCGCCGGACTGGCCAAAGATGACCGCCACCGCACCCACGAACTGCTTTTTGGCTTCCCGCCCGTTGTCATCGGACTGAAGCAGGATAGCCCCCTGTTCCGCCTGCTGACACAGATACAGGACGAGGTACACCGCTTCGCCATCACCTTCCACCGCGACAAGCGCAGCAAGCATCAGATTGCATCGGAACTGGACCGTATAAAGGGCATCGGGGATAAAACTAAAACACTGTTACTCAAAGAGTTTAAAAGCGTAAAGCGCATTCGGGAAGCTACACTTGAACAACTGGGAAATACCGTAGGAAAAGCCAAAGCAGAGATTGTATTCGGATATTTCCATAGCTCCTCCCTTTAATTTATGAAAATACACATGGATCCTATCCCGAATTCTTACCGGATATAAGGGCTCAGCAGAAAATCAGTAGGAAGGAGAAGCGGACTTTCATTCAGTACTGGATTGCACCTTTATTCAGTACTGAATCAGGGGTTCATTCAGTACTGTATTACACCCTCATTCAGTACTGCATCACACCCCCATTCAGTACTGTATCACACTCTCATTCAGTACTGAATGAAGGTGTCGCAAAACAAGATTGAAAACATCGACATTCTTCGACGCTTTTCTACACTTGAATCATCATTCATGATGGTTGGCTGTCCGGAGACTGTTATTGCAGTTATCGTAAGGTCGTCATTCAAACTATCATAGGACCATTAGGAATACTATCCTTAGGGGGTAAGGAATACTATCGTAAGCAGCTAAGAACAGTATTTCACTACCCATAGTGAACAGCGCTCCACTACCTATAGTAAACCGTGCTTCACTACCCACAGTGAACAGCGCTTCACTACCTATAGTGAACCGCACTCCACTTGACAAGTGAACAGCCTGTGGCTCGATGTCGGAACTATCTGCGGGATGGCAGGCCGGAACTTGTCGCTCTCCTCCCTACACATATGTTGGCAGAAAAATGCTTCAATGGTTCAAACTATTTGATTGCCAGCGACAAAAGGTTCATTTATCCTTCAGCTTTCCTTCATCCATCCTTCAGCCTTTGGGGCAACTACCGCTAATACCTGAACCATTACACGCTGATAATCAGCGAGTCTGAACCATCGCTGAACCATTTGTGAACCATTACTCATTGATACTCAGCGAGTCTGAACCATTGAAGCATTTTTCTGCCAACATATGTGTAGAGAGGGCCGATTTTATCCTCACTAATTTTCTACTGAGCCAAATAAAGCCGTTTCAGACAAATGCTTAAACGGCTTTATTATATATCCGATTCACAAACGAATCGAAAGAGAAATAATTATTCAATATTATCTACTCGCATCTATAACCTGTCGAAACGTACGACGAACCATTTATCTAATGAACAGACCATTAAATTATATTGTAAAAAGCTCATAGAATACAAGATAATCGTTATCTTTGCAGCAAACATAATACATATAATCAACATGAATAAAAAAGCCTGACCGCAGACCGTTGCAATGAATTAATAAAGAAAACAGACGAATTAAGAACATGGATAAAAAACAAGCTATAAAACTGGCACAACGTTATAAAGCGTTGGTTGCAAAACAATTGCCACTAAAAGCACTTTATCTTTATGGTTCGTTCAGCAAAGGCAATCACACGACAGACAGTGATATAGATAT
Organism: uncultured Paraprevotella sp.; assembly: GCA_964540455.1. GTDB lineage: Bacteria > Bacteroidota > Bacteroidia > Bacteroidales > Bacteroidaceae > Paraprevotella. The sequence continues at coordinate 17,717 of CAZIMK010000004.1, read as the reverse complement.
TGCTGTAGTAGTGGAACAGATAAGCGACAACTATTTTGATGACACCCCCCTATTGTGGAAGCTGAAGCGCAAAATAAGCAATCTGATAGAACCAGTTCTGTTGATAGAAGACATGAACAACCCACTCTATGTGGACGTACTCAAAACGGGAATACGAATCTAAGGTGTGTGTGCAGCAAATACTTGCACAAATGCAATTTTTCACGAATATTGTAACACATTTCAGCGCATAGAGAAAGAGAAGGAACATGAGAATCGTTATACAACGAGTGGCCCGCGCATCGGTCACGATAAACGGAACATGCAAGGCGGCCATAGGCAAAGGGTTGCTTATCTTGCTCGGCATAGAAGAAACCGACGGCCGGGAAGACATAGAATGGCTCTGCCGCAAGGTAACAGGACTGCGCATATTCGACGACGAAGCGGGAGTGATGAACAAAAGCATCCTGGACTACGACGGAGAAATACTGGTAGTCAGTCAGTTCACACTAATGGCTTCCTATAAGAAAGGCAACCGCCCCTCCTACATTCGCGCCGCCGGGCATGCCACCGCCATCCCCCTGTACGATGCTTTCTGCCACAGTCTGAGCGAAACACTGGGCAAACCCGTGGGCACGGGGGAATTCGGAGCGGACATGAAGGTTGAGCTACTCAACGACGGCCCCGTAACCATCTGTATGGACACTAAAAACAAGGAATGATACCATGACAATAGAAGAAGCACAGAAGCGCGTGGACGAATGGATACACTCCTACGGCGTGCGCTATTTCAGCGAGCTTACGAACATGGCCTGCCTGACGGAAGAAGTAGGCGAACTGGCACGCATCATGGCACGCAGATATGGCGACCAGTCGTTCAAGAAAGACGAAAAGACAGACCCGGCCGAAGAGATGGCCGACATCCTGTGGGTACTTATCTGTCTGGCCAACCAGACAGGAGTAAACCTGACCGAAGCGCTGGAAAAAAGTTTTGCCAAAAAGACAAACAGAGATAAGGAAAGACATATAAACAATCCAAAACTACAATCAAAATGAGCGAACAACATCATGTACACGAAGCTGAAACCAGCAAATACGAACAAGCCCTGAGGAAATACAACATACAACTGGATGATGAAGCCGTGAAGGCGGAAGTGGCGCGCATCATCGCCGAGAAAGTGCCTGAGAACGACACCGCGGAAGTAAAGAAATTCTTGTTGGGCAGCGTGGAACTTACCACTCTGAAAACAACTGACAGCGAAGAAAGCGTGCTGAAGTTTACGGAAAAAGTAAACGAATTCGAGGAAAAATATCCTGACCTGCCCCACGTGGCTACCATCTGTGTATATCCCTGCTTTGCCCAGATTGTCAGCCAGTCGCTTGAAGTGGAAGGTGTGGAAGTAGCCTGCGTATCGGGCAGTTTCCCCTCTTCGCAGGCCGTAATAGAAGTAAAAGTGGCTGAGACTGCACTGGCACTGAAAGACGGTGCCACAGAGATAGATATCGTGATGTCGGTGGGCAAGTTCCTGAGCGGAGACTACGAGACGGTCTGCGACGAAATCAGCGAACTGAAAGCCGTATGCGGAGACAAAAAAATGAAAGTGATTTTGGAAACCGGATGCCTGAAAACAGCCGAAAACATCAAGAAAGCCTCCCTACTGGCCATGTATGCGGGCGCCGATTATATCAAGACTTCTACCGGAAAGCTGGATCCTGCCGCCACACCGGAAGCAGCCTATGTCATGTGCCAGGCCATCAAGGAATATTATGACGAAACGGGTATCCAGATAGGATTCAAACCGGCCGGAGGCATGAACAGCGTGCACGATGCGCTGGTCTACTACACCATCGTGAAAGAAGTTCTGGGCGAAAAATGGCTCACCAACCAATGGTTACGGCTTGGCACAAGCCGTCTGGCCAACCAGTTGTTGAGCGACATTTTGGGCAGCGAGACAAAATTCTTCTGACAGATCTTTTAGAAAAGCATATCCCAAAAACGATAAACCGACGGTTTTCTGAGCCGTCGGTTTATCGTTATAAAAAGACATCCGCTACAAACTTCTGTCCACAACAAAATCTACATACAGCCGAAGTGCCTCGGCCACTTCTGCATTCCGGTATTCCTCCAGCAAACGGAACGAACGGTTACGGTATTCTTCCATCGCCCGACGGGCATATTCTATACCTCCCTGTTGCTTTGTAAAATCTACCAGACACCGTATTTCAGTATCGGAAGCTTCTCCGGAACGTACCTTCAAAGCCAGCCGGCGCATTTCCTCCGCCTTCGGCTGCGACACGGCATACAAGACAGGAAGTGTCAGTTTGCCTTCCTTCATGTCATTACCGGTAGGTTTGCCCACTTCCGCATCATAATAATCGAAAATATCGTCCCGCAACTGAAAACAGATACCAATGTTTTCACCCAACTGTCGTGCACGTTCCACTTCCTTGTCCGTCCCGCCGGCCAGCATGGCTCCACCTTCCGCACAAACGGCGAACAGAGACGCCGTTTTTTTGCGTATGACTTCATAATAAGCCTCTTCCGACAAATCTTCAGATGAAATATTGGCCAACTGCTGCAGTTCGCCGTCAGAAAGCGTCTGCCCCAGCCAGGCTACCCGTTCCACCATACGGTTGCTTCCGGTCTGTGCCGCATGCTTCAGTGCCGTGGAAAGCAGGTAATCCCCCACCAGCACAGCCGCCTTGTTGTCCATCAGGGCATTTACCGACCGCTGCCCCCGACGCTGGTCACTCTCGTCTACCACATCATCGTGTACCAGACTGGCCGTATGAAGCATTTCCAAGGCTACGGCTGCATGCATCACCGGTTCACTCTCCTCTCCCACTTCGCGGGCGGACAGCAACAACAAAGTCGGGCGCATCAACTTACCGCCGCGCCGTGTCACATGCTCCAAAGCCATTCTCAACAAAGGATTCGTATGCCGCACTTCGGACTGAAACAAAGCCTTGAAAGCCTCCAGCCCGGTCTCCACAGGACGCTGCATCCGTAACAATACACTCATATACCAATAGCACCGTTTAGAGTGCAAAAGTACATAAAAATCGAAAGTAGATAATATTTTTTGAGTAAATTTACAGAGAAAAACGACAGCCTTATGGATAAACTATTTCTTTTAGATGCTTACGCTTTAATATACAGGGCTTACTACGCATTCATCAAGAGTCCCCGAATCAACTCCAAAGGTGTGAATACATCAGCCATATTGGGGTTTGTAAACACGCTGGAAGAAGTTCTCTCCAAAGAAAAACCCACCCACATCGGCGTGGCGTTCGACCCGGCCGGACCCACCTTCCGCCACGAAGCTTACCCGGCCTATAAGGCACAGCGCGAGGAAACACCGGAAGGCATCCGCACAGCCGTACCTTATATAAAAGAAATCCTGAAGGCTTACCGTATCCCCATCCTGGAAGTTGCCGGTTACGAAGCCGACGACGTTATCGGCACACTGGCCACACAAGCCGGCACCAAAGGCATACCCACATATATGATGACGCCAGACAAAGACTACGGCCAACTGGTGAACGAACATGTACGTATGTATCGTCCCAAGTTTGGAGATAAAGAATTCGACATATTGGGACCGGAAGAAGTAAAAGCCAAATTCGGCATCTCTTCCCCTATGCAGGTGATAGACCTGCTCGGCCTGATGGGCGATGCATCGGACAACATACCCGGATGCCCCGGTGTGGGAGAAAAGACGGCCGTCAAACTGATTGCCGAATTCGGAAGCATCGAATCACTGCTCGAACAGACAGACCGCCTTAAGGGAGCCTTGAAAAAGAAAGTGGAGGAAAACATAGAGCAAATCCGCTTCTCAAAATTTCTGGCTACCATCAAAACAGATGTTCCCATCGCATTGGACATGGAAGCGCTTCGGACAGAAGAGGCCAACCGAGAGGAACTGCAAAAATTGTTCGAAGAACTGGAATTCCGTTCCCTACTCGACCGGAAATACAAAAAGGAGAAAAATACTGTTCCGCAACAAGATTTCCAAGGCTCTCTCTTTGCAGAATTCACGACCGACAGGCAGGAAAGCTCCGAATATTCAAATCTCACGAGCTATGATAGAAGGTCTGTATTCTATCAACTTGTTGACAACGAATATAAAAGAAAAAATTTAATTGATTTAATACTTACAAGTAAAATACTTAGTCTGGATACGGAGACCACAGGCACCGACCCGATAACAGCCGAATTGGTGGGTCTGAGCTTCAGTATCCGGGAAAACGAGGCTTTCTACGTCCCTATTCCCGCCAAAAGAGAAGAAGCGCAAAAAATAGTTAATGAATTTAAAATTATCTACGAATCTCACGATATTGTCAAAATCGGGCAGAATCTGAAATACGATCTGCTGGTACTGGAGAATTACGGCATTCGGTTGCAAGGCGAACTGTTCGACACGATGATAGCCCACTATGTTTTGCAGCCCGAACTACATCACGGCATGGATTACATGGCCGAGGCGTATCTGCACTACAAAACCATCCATATAGACGAACTGATAGGGCCGAAAGGGAAAAATCAGAAGAACATGCGCGACCTGACTCCGGAGGCAGTCTACGAATATGCGTGCGAAGATGCGGATGTGACTCTAAAACTGCGAAACATACTTGAACCGAAACTCCGAGAAGAAGGTGCCTACGAACTGTTCCACGACATAGAGATGCCACTCATGCCCGTATTGGCTTATATGGAGCGCAACGGTGTGCGCATAGACACGGAAGCACTGTCCGAAACATCACGCCAATACACCGCCCGGATGCAACAACTGGAAACAAAGATACATCGGCTGGCAGGCGAACCATTCAACATATCGTCTCCCAAACAGGTGGGAGAGATTCTGTTCGACCGCCTGAAGATTGTGGAAAAACCAAAGAAGACAAAGACGGGACAATATGTAACATCGGAAGATGTACTGGAGTCTCTGCGCTCCAAACACGAAATCGTGGAGAAGATATTGGAACACCGCGGATTGAAAAAGTTACTCAGTACGTACATCGATGCGTTACCCAAATTAGTCAATCCTGCTACCGGCCACATACACACGTCTTTCAACCAGACTATCACGTCCACCGGACGACTGAGCAGTAGCAATCCCAACCTACAGAATATCCCTGTGCGCAATGCCGAAGGCAAGGAGATACGCAAAGCATTTATCCCCGATCCCGGTTGCGAGTTCTTTTCGGCCGACTATTCCCAGATAGAACTGCGCATCATGGCCCACCTGAGCCGCGATCCCCACATGACGGAGGCGTTCGCCGAAGGACACGACATCCATGCGGCCACGGCTGCCAAAATCTATAAAAAAGACATCGGGGATGTAAGCCGGGAGGAACGAAGCAAGGCCAAAACGGCCAACTTCGGTATCATTTACGGCATCACGGTGTTCGGACTGGCAGAGCGTATGAACGTGAGCCGCGGAGAAGCCAAAGATCTGATAGACGGATATTTCGAAACTTATCCGTATGTCCGCGAATACATGAACCGGAGCATCGAGACAGCCCGCAAAAACGGATATGCCGAAACTATATTCCACCGCAAATGTTACTTGCGCGACATCAACAGCCATAACGCCGTAGTGCGTGGTTATGCCGAACGGAATGCCATCAATGCACCGATTCAAGGCACGGCAGCAGACATCATCAAGATAGCAATGACGCGTATCTACCGCCGGTTCCGAGAAGAAGGTCTGCGTTCACAAATGATACTCCAAGTGCACGACGAATTGAACTTTAATGTTTATCCTGAGGAGAAAGAACTGGTACAGCACATCGTCATCGAAGAAATGGAGCACGCATATGACATGCGCGTCCCTCTCGAAGCGGATTACGGATGGGGAACAAACTGGCTGGAAGCGCATTAAATGACACTCCCGCCGTACCACATCTCCGCCCCCCTATTTCATAACTTTCTTTCCGTTGACAATATACACACCGTTCCTGTCCATATCATACAGCCTACGGCCCGACAGATCGAAAATCTTATTATTCCGCCGTTCGTCTGCCCTGACCTCATTGATTCCTACGGGATCCGCTATCACACGTATGCAGCCGTCCGTCGATAAAGAAGAGGTATCCCACAGCAATCCAGCACCCGGCACCGCAGGCTCAAACACAGGCGTCCCTGTGAGACTCAGACTGCCGTCTGCAACAACAACCGCCAAGACATCACCTTCCGAGAAACTGCCGCTCAAAAGCTCTATACTGAAAACAGGAGAAGCAAGCGTCACCTTACCGCCTACCTTCAGTGCATCACAACGCAAAGAAGAAGACTTGCGCACACGAGTACGGACTACTCCACCCGACTTCACATTCAGGTTACCTGTCACACTCAGTTTACCAATTATCGATGCATCCGGTGTCTTACCGGCTCCGACCATACCGCCCTTGTTCACCGTCACAGAAGCCGCACTTCCTGTTCCTATCAGCACACCACCGTTATTAACCGTAACATCACTGCCGGAAGATGCTCCGCAAAGAGAAAGCATTCCCTCACACACACTCATTTTACCCTGATTCTCACCGGTAAGTATTAATATTCCATCTCCGTATTTATTGAGCGTAGCACTGGAATTGAACGTTCCGGCAAACGTACCAGTACCACCCAGATAACCTACATTATACGTTCCGGTAGACAATGTACAGTCCGCAGCATCACTCACAAGACTTCCTACCTTGGTAATCTTGTTCTGCTCCGTACCACTCTGCTCTTTATAATGCGCCACATACACCCCGGAACCCAGTTTCAGGACAGCCCGGGACAAGTCGGTTGTCTCATTCACAAGGCGCAACTGTCCGAAAGTCACCTCATAAGTACCTTTAAATGCCGACATATCCGTCGATACATCCCCACGCACATAAGGGAAAGAAATCTTAAGCGTACCCTCTCCCTGAAGTTTACCCTGTATTTTACACCTGCTGCCTCCGACAAAAGTCAGCGTCTTTCCTGAAACGACCTCGAGCGTGTTGTTGAACACCGGTATAGCCGAAGATGTATTGTTGTCGAAAACGCGGATTGTCCCCCCCTTTGCCGTTATCTTCGAGGCAGACTGACCGAAAGTGGTGTTCCATGCACCCATTGCAAGCGCACCGCCTTCTATGACCGTTCCGCCTTCCCATGTATTACTTCCGTCATACGTAATATTTAGTTGTCCGGCACCTTTCTTCACAAGAGTACCCTTTCCTTTTATAAGTCCCTTGAACGAAGTGGTTCCGCCCGCCACCTGTATGGCAGCCGTATCGGTAAGAGTAATTCCGCGATTGGTTGCCGTATTGGTATTATCTATCACCAGAGTAGCCTTCCCTATTTTCAGATTGTCTGCCGAAGCTGAAGCCGCACCGACAGAACTCGGAATACCTCCGTCCGCAAGTTCCTTTACCGTGACTATGCCTCCACGGATTTCCGTAGCTCCGGTATAGTCGCTTTTAGTCACATTCAGAATTAGATTTCCTTCGCCTGTTTTCAGCAGGGAACCGTTTCCGCTTAAACCTCCGTCACCGTTGAATGAATAAGTTTTCGTATTATCAACAACCACTTTCTTTACCGGCATAAGTTCATCCACATAAACGGTCGTACGCACGGCATCATCCGCAAATTCCACTTCATCATTTGCCACAAAGCCGGTTGCTGCATTGTTCAGACTGAAATTCTCCGTCTGATAATTCCAATTCCCGTCAACTTCACCTGTCCATCTGACACCGGCAGACGCCTGACGCTGCTCGTTGATGACAAGGTAAATCGATTTGTCCTCATTCACGATACGGTAAGAAACTCCTTTCAGACCGTTCACGGAGAAATTGTCGACACTGCCTTTAAAGTCTCCCGTATATTCCATCAGTTTGAATTTTCCGGAAGCCGGAACATCCCCGTCAGTCCGGATGGTAAAGATTATATTCCCGTCGTTACGCAAATCTCCCGTCACTTTGACCAGATCGGATTCCGTCTCGCCTTTTCCGTTCACGGCGATATCCATTTCCATAAACACCCTGCGTTTTACAACAGACAGCCCTTTACGGAAAGACATCACTCCTATACGGCTCTTATCCGTTGCAGCCGTGCTTCCCGGAGCAATCCGGCATCCTTCATGATTCAAAGCGCCTTCAAAGATTATTTCACCGACCGTTGCATTTCCCGCCAACGTACCTCTTGACCTGAGATCGACTTTACCCTCTATGACTGCATTGACCTCCAATATACCTTCCGAAATATAAGTGGTTCCGTCATATCCGAGTGGAACATCCACGGCAAGCGTTCCCTGCTGGCTTTTCCACAAATCCATTGTCCCCGCAAACATACCGCTACCTGCCAGCCGCACGCATTGCCCCTTCACCGGCATGGCATAGACTGTACCCGGTGAAAGAGAAGTGTTGACTGTAATCTCCAATCCGGAAGTAAGGTCTATAAGTACGCTCCGGCCGTCAGTGTAAGCAACTTCCGATGAACGGTCATAATCCGTAAAGTTCGTGCTACCCTCTTTCCATTCACCTTTTCCCTTCCAGATCAGATCCGTCACCATGCAAGGAGGAAGCTGAGGACGAGGCATGTCATATCCCAGATAAAAACCGGGATCCGGACTCTGATAATACCCTTTAGTGGTACATTGCATACGGTATGCCGGATCTTCCTGAAGACAATATATATAATCTACATCGGTCTTGTAGTCCGTAGTAAATCCGGTAATTCCGACACATACGCCGTTTTCCACGTGACGCAGTATAAGTTCCTCGCGCCAGTCGCCGATGATATCGCCCCAGAAAGCGGCACGCTTGGCATATACCGTCAGATAACGATAACCGCTGAGTTTCGCCATTTCAATAAGACGCCCCTTGAAAAAGTCCTGCACGTACACGTTATAATGGCTGTCGCTCGTCTGGACTATTTCCCTGTCCAAATCACCGTCCCACCAGATACCTTCGGTAGGATAAGGAGCGGTCAGCCCCGGAATAAGGTCTCCCTTAGCACTATACACACCGCCCATTGTCGACCACATTTCCCAACCTGGATGGTCCGGGTCTATATCCATACATTCACCACGACCCACATCACCGGTCGCTGACAGAAACCACTTCTTTATAGCTTCTCCATTGGAAGCATCGTACAGAATCTGTCCCAGCATATCTCCTGCATATTGCTGTATGGCAAATGTTTCCAATCCGGGACGTTCCGGATCAATATCAGCGGTGCGAAAACGGTCGCCATGAGCGATTCCCGTATTGAACAGCGTCTTTCCGTCGTGATCCATCGTGTATCCTCCCACAACCATCTCATCCCTACCGTCACCGTCCGGATCGGCAATACGTATCTGATGGAAAGCCGGACCTCCCGGTTTTTCATTGAAAAGCTGATGCCAATTCTTCGCCTTTCCGCCGGCAAAGTCAAAAGCCCATGCACCGTTGTAATAGTGATGAGAGCCGTCGGTAAATCGGCTGTGATACTCCATAACCACCGCCGGATGCACACCGTCATGATAAAATACGCCCATGTGTCCCACGTGTTTGTTGTATTCATCTCCCATCAGCTGGGTTCGGTTTGTACGCGTATAACAATCCGACGCATACATCTGTTCCACGGAACACTTCTCACGCCCGGTCATACCGTCTACAACGGTCATGTACCGCGGAGCGTTACGCACGGTCTGTGTCTCATAATCGATGATGCCGTCTCCGTCCGTGTCTCCGGTTTCGGAACCGTTCACATACAAACCGAATGTCTTTGCATCTGGATTCCAAAACTGTGTTCCATCACTGGCCTGCATCACCACTTCTCCTTTTCCGTCGCAGTCAATATCGTAGGCCAGAATCTGGTCATCCTGTCCGGAACAGATCAGTTCGTTCGGTCCCATCCTTACGGTCCAGAGATGTTCTCCAGTACGCAGATACCCTTCCACATAACAATCAAGCGCATTGCTCAGATTCATACGGTTTACCACATAGTCCATCTCACCGTCTCCGTCAAGGTCTACCGGCCAGACGTAAGACGTGTTGAACTTCGCCGCATCCAGCGGGGATTCCTGAAAACTGATATCCATGAATATATTGCGGGTATCGTAACTCTTTACCAGAAACGGCACACTCCGTTCCGACTCCACACTGTCGCGGACAATCGTAACGGACACCTCGCTTCCTGCCGGTACAACCGACGAAGTCGTTTTATAATTCGTGTTTTTTACCGGTGATGAATTTACCTTCGCCCCGTTCACATAAATATTGTATGTGGCATTTTCTGCTTCCTGTGCCAGGCGCCTCCACGACACGAACACATCCGAACCGTTCTGCACGGCGACAACACCTCTTCCCAACTTTTGCTGCAACCGCTGCGCTACAACAGAATCATACGGAACCAGCGACAGAAACACTGCCGACAGTATACTTACAACTTTTTTCATGGTATAAGATTATCATTCATATTCTGTTCGCAAAGTTATGTCTTAAAGTCGTTATAAATAAATTTTATGGCACAAAAAAATAATCCCTTAACACAAAGAGTAGGTCTATTCTTACCTTTTTCTTAATTTTGTAGCCAATTAGTTGGATAATCAATAAAAACACAGATAGACTATGGCTTTAAAAGCAGGTATCGTGGGACTTCCCAACGTGGGAAAATCCACGCTTTTCAATTGTTTGTCAAGTGCCAAAGCACAGGCCGCCAATTTCCCATTCTGTACCATCGACGCACAGTTGGGGCAGATTTCCGTACCCGACGAACGGCTGAACAAATTGGCCGAACTGGTACACCCCGGACGTATCGTGCCCGCTACATGCGACATAGTGGACATCGCCGGATTGGTGAAAGGCGCCAGCAAGGGCGAAGGACTGGGCAACCAGTTTCTGGGAAACATCCGTGAAACGGATGCCATCATCCATGTACTGAGATGTTTCGATAACGACAATATCGTGCATGTGGACGGTTCCGTGGACCCTGTACGCGATAAGGAAATCATTGATACGGAACTTCAACTGAAAGACCTCGAAACGATAGAAAACCGAATCAAGCGCGTTGAAAAAGTGGCCAAAGTGGGCGGCGACAAACAGGCCAAAATCGAATATGACGTACTGATGCAATACAAAGCCGCACTGGAACAAGGCAAATCGGCCCGTACAGTCACGTTCGAGACGGAAGATGAGATAGCTGCCGCCAAAAATCTTTTTCTGCTAACGTCCAAACCGGTGCTTTATGTCTGCAATGTAGATGACCGGTCGGCTGCCGCCGGCAATCCGTATGTAGAAGCCGTGAAAGAAGTCATCAAAGACGAACAAGCCGAAGTGCTCATCATATCGGCACAGACAGAAGCCGACATAGCGGAGTTGGAAAACTATGAGGAGAAACAGATGTTTCTGGAAGATCTGGGATTAAAAGAATCCGGTTGCGACCGCCTGATCAAAGCTATCTACCATCTGCTGAATCTGCAGACATTCATCACCGCCGGCGAAATGGAAGTAAAGGCATGGACATTCCGCAAGGGTTGGAAAGCACCACAGTGCGCCGGTGTCATCCATACGGATTTCGAGAAAGGTTTTATCCGCGCTGAGGTCATCAAATATGATGACTACATCCAATACGGATCCGAAGCCGCTGTTCGTGAAGCCGGCAAAATGGGCGTGGAAGGCAAGGAATATATCGTTCAGGACGGCGACATCATGCACTTCCGTTTTAATGTATAGCGTATGACAAGCCTCCAATACATTTTCTGGAATCCGCCTCTCGAGGCATTCCACATCGGGAGTTTCGGTATCCGCTGGTACTCTCTCTGCTGGTGTCTCAGCCTGCTGTCCGGCTATCTGATCGTACAACGTCTCTATCGCCGTCAAGGTATCCGGGAAGAATTGTTCGAGCCTCTGTTTCTCTATTGCTTCGTTGGCATATTGGTCGGTGCCCGTCTGGGACACTGCCTGTTCTACGAACCGGCCTATTATCTCTCCCACCCGCTCGAAATGCTATTCCCCATGCGCCATACCCCCCAGGGATGGATATATACCGGCTATGAAGGTCTGGCCAGTCACGGAGGTACACTGGGACTGATGATTGCTTTGTGGCTGTATGTGCGCAAGACAGGCGTGAACCTCCTGCGCGTATTGGACAATATTGCCATCGCCACTCCTGTCTGCGCCTTCTTCATCCGCATGGGAAATCTGATGAATTCCGAAATCATCGGCCGACCGGACGACGTTCCCTGGGCTTTCATCTTCGCCCGTGTGGACAATTTGCCGCGCCACCCCGGACAATTGTACGAAGCGCTGGCCTATCTAATATTCTTTTTCATCGGATTGGTCATTTACCGCCGGAAAAGCGAAAAAGTGGGCACGGGATTCTATTTCGGTTTCTGTCTCACCACTATTTTTTCCGCCCGCTTCCTTATCGAATACACGAAAGAAGTGCAGGAAGCCTTCGAGGCTGGACTGCTGCTGGACATGGGTCAGATTCTCAGTTTGCCGTTCATCGCTTTAGGGCTCTATTGCATGCTGGGAGGACAATATTGCCGGAAACTTGGAGAGCGGAAATAAAACGCTTTGTCCGCATGAATAAAAACTGAATAACACAGAATTAGATACATCATGAAAAACAGAATATATACCCTGTTTCTAACCGTATTCCTGTCCGTCGCAGTCACAGCACAACGCACGCACGTGCCTATGGACTCCATCGTACTGAGCGACCCGTGCATACTGGCCGACACGGCTACCATGACTTACTATATGACGGGAACCGGCGGAAAATTGTGGAAAAGCACAGACCTGAAGTTTTGGAACGGACCGTACGATGCGGCACAGACCGATACGACTTCCTGGATGGGGAAAAAACCCATGATATGGGCGGCCGAACTGCACAAATACAAAGGAAAATACTATTATTTCGCAACATTCACAAACCGCAAGACAATCATCGGATCGTATAAAGGAAACAAACTGGAACGAAGAGCCTGCCACGTGTTAGTAAGCGACAAAGCAGAAGGACCTTATACCCCGATGCAGGACTCCGTCTATCTCCCTGCCGACAAACTGACGCTCGACGGAACGTTTTGGACGGACACAGACGGAAAGCCTTATATGGTGTATTGTCATGAATGGCTGCAAAATTGGGATGGCACCATCGAAAAAATAGAACTGAAACCAGACCTGAGCGGAAGCACCGGTGAAAGTCGGCTGCTGTTCCGGGCCAGCGAATCGCCTTGGAGTCGCGAGAATATAGAAGGAAAAATTGTACCTAACCGTGTGACAGACGGGCCTTATCTGTTCCGCACACAGACAGGAAGCCTGGGTATGATATGGACCAGCTGGATTTACAATGTCTATACACAGGGAGTAGCCTACTCCGAAAGCGGCACACTGGACGGGCCGTGGGTACAGGAAAAAGAACCCGTCACTCCGCCCGATTTCGGACACGGCATGCTGTTCCGCACTTTCGACGGCAAACTGCTGATGTCCGTACACAGCCATAAGGACACAGGCGGACATTACCATCGCGTCCCTCATCTGTTTGAGGTAGACGACTCGGGCGACCACATCATCGTCGGCAAGGAATACAAACCATAAAAACCATTCAATTTCATCCCTTTATACAATGAAACATATCTTGTCTTCACTCCTCTCCACATTCATTTGCCTGACGGCAACAGCTGTACAACCCGGCAAGAACACGTATTACTTCCTTACGTCACAAGGCAAGGATTATTGCCGCGAACGGGTTATCTACAACACCAGCCGGACACCGGGTGCCGCCTTGCGGTGGGGAGACCGTACACTGGACGAGAATGCCCTGTGGCGCTTCATTCCTGTCGGAGACAGTTGTTACCGTATACAGAACAGGGCTACCAGACTGTATATAGCCTCCGCCACGAACAAAGGACTGAACTGCATCACAACCACCGACCGGAAAAAGGAAGCCGGTATTTTCCGTATTCATGATACGGAAGGAAATGCAGGCGTCTGGATAGGTTATCCGGACGGGAAGGCTCTGCATGCCCAGAAGGATTACAACTTTGTCGTGGCCTGGCCGAACCATACGGCCCGCTCCGCCTCTTGCTGGCAACTGACAGCCGCCACAGAAGAAGAAACAGTGCAGGCCGCAATGAACAGCCGCACGGCACGCAAAGGATATAAACCCGTATGGAGCGAAGAATTCAACCGGGATGGAAAACCGGACGAAAGCGTCTGGAATTACGAAAAAGGATTCGTACGCAATCACGAAGACCAATGGTATCAGGAGGACAATGCCATACAGAAAGACGGATGTCTGGTGATAACAGGAAGGCGGGAACACAAGCCGAATCCGTGGTACGAAGCCGGCAGCCGCGAATGGGGCAAGCAACGGGAATACATCGAATATACATCGTCCTCCCTCACCACAGCACACAAAATGGATTTCCTGTACGGACGTATCGAAGTGAGAGCGCAAATTCCCTGTCACAGCGGTTCGTGGCCGGCTATCTGGATGCACGGCTACCGTGAGACAGCCGGTGAATGGCCTTCTTCAGGGGAAATAGACATCATGGAATACTACCGCGACATGACATTGGCCAATGTCGTGTGGGGGTCGCGGAAACGATTCGTAGGTAATTGGGAATCGCGCCACGTACCTGTGACGGATTACTGGATGAAACGTTTCAAAGGATGGGATACGGCATTCCATACATGGCGCATGGACTGGGACGAAAAGTCCATCAAATTATATCTGGACGACGAACTGATAACCGTATGCGCCCTCTCGCGTACGGAGAATGAAGGCCACTGGCATAAGGCTTCCAACCCCTTCCGCACGCCCCAGTATCTGATTCTCAACTTAGCCTTGGGCGGACAAAGCGGCGGTCAGATAGACGATAGCCGGATACCTATGATATATAAGGTGGATTATGTCCGGGTATATCAACAGCCGCGGCACATTTAGGAAATAGACTTCTCTTAAACGAGACACTCTCTCCTACTTTCCTTTTACAATACGCTTGATATCGTTCAGTTTGTTCAGTGCCTCCACCGGTGTCAGATTGTCGATGTCGAGCGTGAGTATCTCGTCTCTTATCTGACACAACACAGGGTCATCCAACTGGAAAAAGCTCATCTGCATATTATCGGACAACTGACCGGAAGGTACTGTAGGACGGGCGGAAGAAAGGTCGCCCTTTCTGCTGCGTTCCTCCAGTTCCGCCAGTATCACATTGGCACGATCGACAATAGAACGTGGCATACCGGCCAGTTTGGCCACATGGATACCGAAAGAATGCTCGCTGCCGCCACGCACCAGTTTGCGTAGAAAAATGACTTTCCCGTCGGATTCTTTCACCGACACATTGTAGTTCTTGATACGCGGAAACGACTTCTCCATTTCGTTCAACTCATGATAATGCGTGGCAAAAAGCGTCCGCGCACGGCCTTTGGCATGCTCGTGGATAAATTCCACAATAGCCCAGGCGATACTGATACCGTCGTAAGTGGACGTTCCCCGTCCCAACTCATCGAACAACACCAGACTGCGCGAAGACAAGCCGTTCAAAATATTGGCCGCCTCGCTCATCTCCACCATGAAAGTACTCTCTCCCATCGAGATGTTATCGCTTGCTCCCACACGGGTGAATATCTTATCCACCAGTCCGATGCGGGCGCTCTCGGCCGGCACGAAACACCCTATCTGCGCCATCAGGGTGATAAGGGCTGTCTGACGAAGCAAAGCCGATTTACCGGCCATGTTCGGACCCGTAATGATAATTATCTGCTGAGTCTTTGTATCCAGCTGCACATCATTCGCCACATACCGATCTCCCGCTTCCATCTGTTTCTCGATGACCGGATGGCGTCCCTGTCGGATGTCGAGCACATCGCTGTCCTCCACCACCGGACGTATGTAACGGTTTTCCTCGGCTACCCGGGCAAAGGAAAGCACACAATCCAGCCGAGCCACCAGATTGGCGTCCGTCTGTATCTCCGCCGCATGCCCGGCCAGTTCCGTCACCAGATCGTTGAACAATTTAGTCTCCAAAGCCAAAATCCTGTCCTCGGCTCCCAGTATCTTTTCCTCGTATTCCTTCAATTCCTGTGTGATATAACGTTCGGCGTTTACCAATGTCTGTTTCCGTATCCATTCGGCCGGCACCTTGTCCTTATGCGTGTTCCGTACCTCCAGATAATACCCATACACGTTGTTATACCCTATCTTCAGACTAGGTATACCGGTAGCTTCCGTTTCCCGCTGCTGCAGTTTCAGAAGATAATCCTTTCCCTGGTAAGCCATCTGCCGAAGTTCATCCAGTTCCTCATTCACTCCTTCGGCTATCACGCCGCCTTTGCTCACAGTCAGAGGCGGATCGTTATTTACTTCACGGGCTATGCGCTCCGTCAGTCCGGCACATAAGTCCAATTGCTCCCCTATCCTAGCCAGCGTCTCTTCTCCGCTGTCCGTACAGGCACGCTTCACGGGAACAAGTGACTGCAGAGCCACTTTGAGCGCCACCACATCCCGCGGCGATACTCTGCCCACGGATATTTTGGAAACGATTCTCTCCAGATCGCCTATCTGATGAAGCTGGTTGACAATCATCTCCTTGAAATTCAAGTTACGGAAGAAATAGTCTACCAAGTCCAACCGCTCCGTAATCTGCCTCACGTCCTTCAGCGGAAACAACATCCAGCGCCTCAACAGACGTCCTCCCATGGGAGTAAGCGTGCGGTCGATGACGTTCAACAACGATGTTCCTCCTTCATTCATCGGATAGACAAGCTCCAGACTGCGCACGGTGAACTTATCCAGACGCACATAGCGCTCCTCTTCGATGCGCACCAGCGAAGTCACATGTCCGAGCCTGCTGTGTTGTGTCATTTCCAGGTATTGCAGAATGACACCCGAAGCCACGATACCGTTTTTCAGATGGTCGACACCGAAGCCTTTCAAGTTTTTCACTTCAAAATGACGCAACAGTTTTTTCAGCGCATTGTCTTCGGTAAACACCCAATCCTCCAGTTGGAACACCGTAAATTTATTACCGAAATTCGATTCAAAAAAATCTTTTTTTCCCCGTTCGTAAAGCACTTCCTTGGGAGCGAAGCTGCCCAACAGTTTATCTACGTATTCACAACTTCCTTCCGCCGTAAGAAACTCTCCCGTACTGATGTCCATGAAAGCGACTCCGCAAGCCGATTTTCCAAAATGAACCGCTGCCAGAAAATTATTCTCTTTATAAGAAAGCACATTATCGCTCATGGCCACACCCGGTGTCACCAGTTCCGTTATTCCTCTCTTCACCAGTTTCTTCGTCAATTTCGGATCTTCCAGCTGGTCACAGATGGCAACCCGCTTGCCCGCCCGTATAAGTTTGGGCAGATAGGTGTCCAGCGCATGAAAAGGAAAACCGGCCATTTCAGTAGGCGCACCGCCGTTTTTCGCTCCTCCGCTCCGGCGGGTCAGTGTAATGCCCAGTATTTCGGATGCTATCAAAGCATCTTCACAATACGTTTCATAAAAATCCCCGCAACGAAACAGCATAACCGCATCGGGATGCTTGGCCTTCAAGTCGTAGAACTGTTTCATCATGGGGGTCAGTCCTTCTTTTGCCATGATTAAAGAGATACGATGGAAATACTCTGCAAATGTACGATTAAAGCCCGGAATCTGCGAGTGCAAGCTCACTTTTTTCTTCAGAAAAACGGCTTGGCAGAGAATCAGCAGAGAAAGATTTCCGGCTCAGTAGAAAATCAGTGGGGGAAAATTTTATAGAGTGAGAAAAAAGTCTTTA
>CAZIMK010000003.1:0-106924 GCA_964540455.1 uncultured Paraprevotella sp. | reverse complement strand
ATAAATGAACCATTTGTCGCTGGCAATCAAACAGTTTGAACCATTGAAGCATTTTCCGGAAAACATATGTGTAGGGAGGAGGGCGGCGACGGACAACTGCCTGTCGTCCCGTAGGCTATTCCGAGGTCGAACCGTAGGCTATTCCAAGGTCAAACCGTAGGCTATTCCAAGGTCGAACCGTAGGCTATTCCAAGGTCAAACCGTAGGCTATTCATTTGCCGAGTGGAGTGCGGTTCACTATAGGTAGTGAAGCGCTGTTCACTGTGGGTAGTGAAGCACGGTTTACTATAGGTAGTGGAGCGCTGTTCACTATGGGTAGTGAAATACTATCCTTAGCTGCTCACGATAGTATTCCTTACACCCTAAGGATTGAATTCCTTAGACCGCTTGAATAGTATTCCTTATCCCCTGAGGATAGTATTCCTGATGGTCTTGTGGTAGTTAGAATGACGACATTACGATAACTACAATAACAGACTCCGGATAGCCAACCATCATGAATGACGGTTCATGAACGGACTGTTTCGAATCCCCACTGATTTTCTACTGAGCCAATATGCTTCAATAAGTTTTTATATAATATATAGGGGATGGACAATAGAATAAAAAACACCTCCAAAAAGACAAAACTTTTTAGAGGTGTTTATTATTCCCAGTATCCGGAGCCGGACACTGAGAATATAATGTGATTTTATTTACCTACGATGATGACGCAACGGTTCTGGTCGTTCTCTGTAAAAGGCTGAACTGTATCACCGTATGCCTGAGCTTCAATCTGTTTTTCAGGTACACCGCCTTTTATCAGCAAGGAAACAACCTTGTCAACACGTTCCTGGGAATATTTCTTGTTGATGGTCGGGTTACCGGTACCTTTGTCTGCATAACCGGAAACGCTGATCTTCTTGTTCGGATACTTCTTAGCCCATTCGATTACTTTGTTGATGACGTTGTTTGCGTTCGGGTCGCTCTCGCGGATAGCATAGAACAATGTTTCCTTCAATGCTTCCTCTTTTACAACCACAGGTTTGGGTTCCGGTTTGGAAACAACAGCCGTTTCAACACGTTTCTGTTCGCTGTAATCTGCTACCGGGGTTACGCTCACAGGCGCCGGTTTTACGCTCTTCTTGAATCCGAATTTATAGGCGATACCCAATTGGGCCGTGGCTTGCCAGTCGTCTTTGTTGCTGGTCTTCGAGTTGTAACGGTCAGAGAGGTTGTTGGCCGAGATCTCCAGATTGATGCCTAAGTGTTTGCATACGTTGAAATCAAGCATCACACCTACGCGGGCGTTGTGTGACAGGCGGTTGTCTTTCCATGCCATGGGAACCGCCACCTTGCCTGCATTTCGCAGAGCTGTCATGTCGTCGTTGTCCCATGCGTAATTCAGACCGATACCTCCTAACAGAATCACGTTGCACACGTAGTCCTGCTTCTTGCCGAACATGTTTGTGAGATTCAGCATCAGATCAACGTCTGTCGTGGCATACTTATAGTCGTATTTTTCGTCAATGCCTTTGAAACCTCCCTGATTCCAGAGGCCGTTGACATGGAGACGCGCTCCCACGACAGGGGTAAAGAAACTGCCGAATGAGACGGAGGCCGTCGGGCGGATTAATTTGAACGCATTGTAATCTGTGAATGTGGTCTGTACGCCGCCTTGCAGGCCGACGAACATGTAAGGATACGGCTTGTAGTCCTTGTTGTCAGTCTCTTGAGCGACAGCCTGAGCCGAAAGGCCGACCCCGAGGGCCATAGCCGCGCAAATCGTCTTAAAATTTGTCATAAAACGGAATATTACTATATTTAAAGTTATCTATCAGTCGAGCAAAAATATCTATTCTTTGCCTTTTAAACAAATTTTTTAATCGTTTTTTTAATCGGTTGGTATAAAAGCGTCTTTTTTCATTCAGAATCAGCTTCCGCCATTCGGAAAAAACGATTATCTTTGCAACTCACATATATAAGTTAAGGAGGAGTGTACAATGTCTGCCATAACGATAAAGCGGGTGAGCGGTCGGCGGGAGCTGAAATCTTTCATCCGTTTCAATTACGAGTTGTATAAAGATTGCTCTTATGCCGTGCCTGATTTTCTGGAGGACACGTTGGATACGTTTAACCCGAAAAAGAACGCGGCGTTTGAATTTTGCGAAGCTGATTTTTTTTTGGCACTGCGTGACGGACGCATCGTGGGGCGCATCGCCGTTATCATCAATCATAAGGCCAACGAGACATGGGGCACGAAGAATGCCCGGTTCGGATGGATTGACTTTATAGACGATCCGGAGGTGAGCCGTGCTCTCATGGACACCGCGGAAGCGTGGGCGCGTGAGAAAGGTATGGAAGCGCTTGAGGGGCCGCTCGGGTTTACGGACATGGATCCCGAGGGAATGCTTACGGGAGGATATGACCAGTTGAGCACCATGGCCACTATTTACAATTATCCTTATTACCCCCTTCACATGGAGCGTTTGGGATATGAGAAGGAAGTGGATTGGGTGGAACGAAAAATCACGGTACCCACGCCTGGCCATGAGGCCCGTATGGATAAGTATTTCCGTGTGGCGGAAATCAGTGCCGGGCGGTATGGTCTGCGTGTGAGGAAATTCCGGAATGTCCGGGAAATCCGGCGCGGAGGGTATGCCTACCGCATCTTCCATGTGGTAAATGAAGCGTATGCGCCTTTGTTCGGTTATACTAAAATGAATGAACGGCAGATAGATCAGTATGTAAACATGTATTTGCCGCTCATTGACCTGCGTCTGCTCACTGTTATCGAAACGGCCGACGGCGAACCTGTGGCTATGGGAGTGGGTATGCCTTCTCTTTCGAGAGCCATTCAGAAGGCAAAAGCCAGAATGTTCCCCTTTGGATGGATACATCTGTTGAAAGCTCTGTTCATCAAGCATTCCGATATTGCCGATATGTTGCTTGTGGCGGTTCTGCCCGAATATCAGAATAAGGGAGTGAATGCTATGATTTTCGCTGATCTGATACCCGTCTATCAGCAGATGGGATTCAAGACGGCAGAAACCCATCCGCAGTTGGAGACAAACGAAAAGAGCCAAGGGCAGTGGGCTTATCTGGAGGCCGAGGTACACAAGCACCGGCGGTGCTATAAGAAAGCGGTCGGACGTTGAGACTACTGTCCGGAGATGTTTGCAAACACCAAAAACATTGAATCATGGAAGAACTTTTTGACGGAAACATCCTGTCTGCCGAATATACGGATGACAACATACGCCATCTGTCGGACATGGAACATGTGCGCACACGTCCCGGTATGTATATCGGTAAGTTGGGCGACGGTTCTCATGCCGAGGACGGTATTTATGTGTTGCTGAAGGAAGTCATCGACAACAGTATCGATGAGTTCAAGATGAACGCCGGACGGCGCATCGAGATAACAATCGAAGACAACCTGCGTGTCAGCGTGCGTGACTACGGACGCGGTATACCTCAGGGGAAGCTTATCGAAGCCGTAAGCATGCTCAACACAGGTGGCAAGTATGACTCGAAAGCGTTCAAGAAGAGCGTGGGACTGAACGGTGTGGGTGTGAAGGCGGTCAATGCCTTGAGTACCCGTTTCGAAGTTAAGAGTTTCCGTGACGGCATGGTGCGTTCGGCTACATTCGAGCGCGGCAATCTGACAGGCGATGCCACAGAGCATACGCAGGACGAGAATGGTACGTATATTTTTTTTGAACCGGATAATACTCTTTTCAAGCACTATGCTTTTCGGAATGAGTATGTGGAAACGATGTTGCGTAACTATACCTACCTGAATACGGGATTGACCATTCTGTTCAACGGACGGCGCATCCACTCTCGTAACGGACTTGTCGACTTGCTCAACGACAACATGACGAACGACGGACTCTATCCCATCATACACCTCAAGGGGGAGGATATAGAGATTGCTTTTACCCATACGGGGCAGTATGGCGAGGAGTATTATTCTTTTGTCAACGGGCAGCATACGACTCAAGGGGGTACTCATCAGAGCGCGTTCAAAAAACATATTGCCGAGACTATCAAGGAGTATTCGGGTAAAAGTTTCGACTACGGAGACATACGTAACGGTATTGTGGCTGCTATTTCCGTCAATATAGAGGAGCCGCTTTTTGAAAGTCAGACGAAAATCAAACTCGGTTCGCTTACTACGGTGCCGGACGGAGGAATCAGTATTGATAAATTTGTAGGTGATTTTGTGAAGGAGCAAGTGGATAATTACCTGCATAAAAACACGGACATAGCTGAGATTATCCTTCAAAAAATCACTGAAAACGAGAAGGAACGTAAAGCGATTGCCGGAGTGGCTAAATTGGCTCGGGAGCGTTCGAAGAAAGCTAACCTGCACAATCGTAAACTGAGAGACTGCCGGGTGCACCTGACGGATGCGAAAGGTGCGCGTCAGGAAGAGAGTTGTATCTTCATTACCGAGGGCGACTCTGCTTCCGGTTCCATCACGAAAAGCCGCGACGTGAACACACAGGCGGTGTTCAGCCTGCGCGGAAAACCACTGAACAGTTTTGGACTGACAAAGAAAATCGTGTATGAGAATGAGGAGTTCAACCTCCTGCAGGCGGCGCTCGATATAGAGGACGGATTGGACGGATTGCGCTATAATAAGGTGATTGTGGCTACGGATGCGGATGTGGACGGTATGCATATCCGTCTGCTGATGATTACCTTCTTTCTACAGTTCTTCCCTGATTTGATAAAGAAAGGTCACGTCTATATTTTGCAGACCCCGCTGTTTCGGGTGCGTAATCGCAAGAGTAAACTCAGCCGCTCCCGCCTGAAAGCCATTGAGGAGGAAGAGGCGTTGCGGGGAGAGGAACCGGTGAAGAAACCGTCCGCAGGACGCTCGGATTTCATCACGCGCTATTGCTATACTGAAGAGGAGCGTGTGGCTGCCATCGAGGCGCTCGGCCCCAATCCTGAGATAACCCGTTTTAAAGGATTGGGAGAAATATCGCCTGATGAATTCAAGCATTTTATCGGACCTGACATACGTCTGGAACAGGTGACGCTCCACAAAAGCGATCAGGTGAAGGAATTGCTTGAATATTACATGGGTAAGAATACCATGGAACGGCAAAACTTTATCATCAATAATCTGGTGGTGGAAGAGGACAAGGCGGAAGAAACGGAAGATTGATGGCGGAATGTCGGTTTCCCTTTTTGTCTGGAAAGAAGAGGTAATAGATACATTGCAGTTTATGGAAAATGAAAAAAACGAATGATATGGATAAAGAACCGAGGATGGAGAATGTCTGTGACTCTTTGATTGTCTCCGATTCTGAACATCCGCGGAACATCCGGATCGCCGTTTTCCCGGGAAGTTTCGATCCTTTTACGCGCGGGCATGCTTCTGTTGTGCGGAGAGGTCTGGCACTCTTTGACCGGATTGTCATCGGTATCGGATACAATGGGCAGAAGGCAGGGCAGACGTCCGTGAACGAACGTGTCAGCCAGTTACGGAGGCTCTATGCTTCTGATTCCCGCGTGACGGTCGAGGAGTATGAAGATCTGACTGTAGACTTTGCCTCCCGTCATGGAGCCACATTTATTTTGCGGGGTGTCCGTTCGTTCCGTGACTTCGAGTATGAACGTGATCTGGCAGACGTCAATCGCCGGTTGTCCGGTATAGACACAGTGATACTTTTCACAGAACCCGAGTTGGCCTGTGTCAGTTCCGGTATGGTGCGCGAACTCGTGCATTTCAACAAAGATGTAAGTCTTTTTCTTCCCGAAATACCGGAAGAGTAAATAATGGAAAGAATATGTTATACACAATGAAAACGTTAAAGAATAAAATAACGGAAGTGTCTGCAGCTGTATGTATTGGGCTGAAGCGTTTACGCTCTGTTGGCAGGATTTTTTTGTTTATCGGGATTCTGCCCGTGACGGCTATGGCTCAGCATCCTGATGAGCAACGGTTGGAAAACGCGGTTCGCAAACTGATGATGGCACATCTGGCTGTCGGTAACCTTTATGTAGATACAGTGGATTACGGAAAGCTGACGGAAGATGCCATCGTGGGTATGCTGGGCAAATTGGATCCTCATTCCACTTATACCAATGCCCGGGATACCAAGAGTCTGAATGAACCTTTGGAAGGAAACTTCGAAGGCATCGGCGTACAATTCAATATGCTGGAGGATACATTAGTGGTCATTCAGCCTGTGAGCAAAGGACCGTCCGAGAAGATGGGTATTCTGGCCGGCGACCGGATTATCAGTGTCAATGATACCGCTATTGCCGGCGTGAAAATGAAACGCGAGGACATCATGCGCCGTTTGCGGGGACCTCGGGGTACTGTCGTGAATCTCGGAGTATTACGTGCCGGGATAGATGGGGTGCTTACCTTCCGTGTGACACGGGACAAAATACCGGTGACGTCGCTTGAGGCCGCCTATATGGCCACTCCTGTGACGGGGCTTATCCGTTTCGGAAGTTTTGGCCGTACCACCTACCGGGAGGTGCGTGATGCCATGGACCGTCTGAAAGAGCAGGGTATGAAGAATTTGATATTGGACCTGCAACAGAACGGCGGCGGTTATCTTGATATTGCTGTATCTCTTGCCAACGAGTTTCTGGCGGAGGGCGATTTGATTGTTTATACACAGGGACGGCGGGTACCTTATCATGAGGAGCGTGCCCGGGGAGCCGGTTCTTTCCGCAATGGTAAGCTGGTGGTGCTGGTCGATGAGTATTCAGCTTCTGCCTCGGAAATATTGGCAGGAGCTATACAGGACCAGGATCGGGGAATAGTTGTCGGACGCCGCACATTCGGCAAAGGATTGGTACAGCGTCCCGTTGATTTGCCGGACGGCTCCATGATCCGCCTGACGACGGCCCGCTATTATACTCCTTCGGGACGCAGCATTCAGAAACCATACGAGAAAGGTAATAATGAAAAATACGGCCGGGATGTCATTGAACGGTTCAACAGGGGAGAACTGATTCATGCAGACAGTATTCATTTCCCCGACTCCTTGCGTTTCAAGACTCTCAGACAGGGGCGTACCGTATATGGGGGCGGCGGCATCATGCCGGACTATTTCGTGCCGCTTGATACCAACACTTATACCAAGTATCATCGGGAACTGATGGCCAAGAGCATCATCATCAACACGAACCTGAAATACATCGACAAGTACCGCAAATGTCTGCGTGCCGAGTATCCCACGTTTGCTGATTTCAAAGCCCGTTATGAGGTGCCGGCGGAGGCTATCCGGATTCTGGAGGCTGAGGCGGACAAGATGAAAGTGCAACCTGCCGACGAAGAGGAACGTCAGGCTTCCATGCCCCGCATCCGTCTGCATCTGAAAGCTTTGGTAGCTCGCGATCTATGGGACATGTCCGAGTATTTTGAAATCATGAACGAAGAGAATCCTGTTGTACGCAAGGCATTGGAAATAATAGAGAATTGACTTGTCTTACACCGTCAGCTCAACAGGATACCTGCACATCCGCAGATGACTCCGGTCAGTGTGCCTGCCAGTATCTGCGCTAATGAATGCTGACGGAGAATCATGCGGCAAGTACCGACAATGCCTGATATCAGGATGGTCAGGCAAAGCCACCATACGGGATTGAACATAAAGAGAATGGAAAAAGCAATCAGGGCACCTGTGAGACCTCCCGCTCCGGCCGAGTGAATGCAGATTTTCCAACGTGTGTTGATGAAAGCGCATGTAACTTGTATCATGAGTGCCGAGATGAGAATACCTCCCATGTAGTGAGGCATGTGCAGGCGGTTCATCGTGTATAGCCCTGTTGCGTATGAGATAATGGAAAGCATGTAGGGTACGGAACGCTTCCGTCGTTGGCGTAGTTGCAGGGCGCTCCATCCGTTTACCTTACGATAGAAAAAGATGAGGATGGTCGGAAGCAGCCATGTGAACAGGTAAACCAATGTCAGTACGCTTACCTTGTAATTTGTCGGCAACAAGTTGAGATACGTGACCGTAAACAAGGCGATGAAGCATACTACGGGCATGTAAAAGGGAGAAAACACCGCGGAGAAAATCCGGGCTGCCTGGATGATATATTTATAGTTCATTTTCTTAGTCGGGCTACGGGTATACCCAGTTGTTCGCGATATTTGGCCACTGTACGGCGGGCAATGGGAAATCCTTTTTCGTTCAGCAGGGCAGTCAGCATCTCATCGTTTAGCGGATTTTTCCGATCTTCGTTTTCCACCAGTTCCTGAAGTGCATTCAGTATCTTTCGAGTAGCAATTTCCTCTCCGTCTTCTGTCGTGTATCCGTCGCTGAAGAACCATTTTAAGGGATAGATACCATAGTTTGTCTGCACATACTTGCTGTTGCTCACCCGGGAGACAGTGGAAATGTCGAGTCCGGTACGTTCGGCCACGTC
This sequence comes from uncultured Paraprevotella sp., assembly GCA_964540455.1. GTDB lineage: Bacteria > Bacteroidota > Bacteroidia > Bacteroidales > Bacteroidaceae > Paraprevotella. Next base: position 98,536 of record CAZIMK010000003.1, on the reverse strand, counting down.
TTTCAATATCATCGGACGCAGCAACAGTTCGTCCCCCTCTTCAAAGAACGGACGTTGCAGAGCGATGATGGTCTCCATGGTGACGGTCAGGGTGTGGCGGCGCTGTTTGATGGCTTCGATGAAATATTGTGCTTTCTCTATTTTCTGGCGCGTGTACTGGAGTGCTTCTTTTTCGGGACGCGAAAGACGGGAACGCGGGCTGTCAGACTGCTTCAACAGGTTCATGAACGAGTCGCTGATACGCAACTCGGGCACATCTCCTTGGTTGAGAGTCAAAGTAATGGTTCCGTCATCGGCCGTTTCCACGATAAAGTCGGGAATGATCTGTTGGTAATTGTGTCCTACGATCTCTCCCATGGCACTGCCGGGGCGCGGATTGAGCCGTTTCAGTTCCCGCTGCAACTGTTCCGTTTCCTCGTCCGTCAGTTTCAGGCGCTGTTGTATCTTGTCCCATCTTTTGCGGGTGAACTCCTCGTAATACTTTTCTATGACCAGATGCTCCCTTTGTTTCAGAGGGGTGTGGAACAGTTCGTCGTGTTCGATTTGCAGTAACAGACATTCCTGAAGGTTGCGTGCTCCGATACCAGCCGGTTCGAAGTCCTGCAACTTTTTCAGTACGCCGTACAGTTCCTCTTCCGTCGTCTCTACGTTGTGATATACCTCCAGTTCGTCGACCAGTACGGAGAGAGACTTTTTCAGCATTCCGTCATTTTCCAACGAACCGATCAGATATTCCATCAGAACCTGTTCGTGCGGTGTGAGGTCGCATTCTCCCATCTGTTCTTTCATTTGTTCGTAGAACGACGCCGTGTCGCTGTACTCGATGCTTTCGGGAGTCCGCCGTCCGCTTTCGCCTTTCAGCAGATAATCCGGAACGTCGTCCGCCGAACGGTAATCGCCCAATGCCTGACTGAATTCAGCTGTCGGTGAAAAAGGTGTGTCGCTGTATGTATCCAGTCCTGCGGGTGCCAGCGTGTCGTCTTCTTTCGTGTCCGTTTCTCCGGTGTCATCTCCGTAATAGAAATCGTCGTTTTCATTTCGGGTATCGCTTTCTTCCAGGGCTCCGTTTTCCATCATTTCGTTCTGTACCCGTTGTTCCAGTTCGGACACAGGCATTTCCAACAATCGCACCAGCAGGACTTGCTGGGGCGAAAGGGTCTGCGTCTGTTGCAGCGTCTGGGTCTGAATGTTCTTCTGAGCCATAGTGTGAAGCTTTATCCGTTTTTCACGATGCAAAAATAAGAAAAAAGGGGCAACGTCGTTCTCCTCTTATGAACTATTAAGCCAATGGAAGGGAAGGATTACGTTTTTTATTCTTTCGCGAAGGCAAAATCCAACTGCTTTTTCTCAAGATTAGCCCGGGCCACTTTGATCTTTACGGCATCCCCTAAAGAATAACGATGGTGGTATTTCCGTCCCCACAGACAAAAATTGCGCTCGTCAAATTCGTAATAATCATCATCCAGGTCCCGAAGAGGTATCATACCTTCACATTTGTTTTCGTTGATTTCCACATAGAGCCCGAATTCCGTCACTCCGCTGATGGTGCCTTCGAATACTTCGCCCAGATGCTCGCCCATGAATTCCACCTGTTTATACTTGATGCTCGCCCGTTCGGCGTTGGCTGCTATTTGTTCCATCTCGCTGCTGTGTTCACACAGTTCCTCGTATTTGTCCCGGTTGGCGCTGCGTCCGCCTTCCGCATAGCGGGTCAGCAAACGGTGAACCATCAGGTCGGGATAACGGCGAATAGGTGAAGTGAAATGTGTGTAATAGTCGAAGGCGAGTCCGTAATGCCCGATATTCTGTGTGCTGTAACGTGCTTTCATCATCGTACGCAGCGACACCAGTTCTATCACGTTCTGCTCCTTTTTACCCCGTACGTCATGCAGGAGCTTGTTCAGTCCGCGACTCACTTCCGTCTTACTGCCGGCCGTCTTGAGTTTATAACCGAACTTGACAATGAAGTCGCTCAGTTTTATAAGTTTTTCCTGGTCGGGCAGGTCATGGATACGGTAAGGAAGCGTTTTAGCCTTTTTATTCTTCGGTACCTTGCCGATGCTTTCCGCTACGGTTCGGTTGGCCAGCAACATGAACTCCTCAACCAGTTTGTTGGCATCCTTGCCCACCTTGAAATAGACACTGAGCGGTTTGCCCTTTTCGTCGATTTCGAAACGTACTTCACAGCGGTCGAAGTCGATGGCACCGTTGGTAAATCTTTTTGCCCGCAGTTGTTTGGCCAGTCTGTTCAGTGTGAGCAGTTCGTCTGCGAATTGTTCCACAGGTAGGGCGTTCTCGTTACCGGGCGCTCCGATAGCACTGTGGTCACCCGGCGCCTTGTAGTCTTCGGGTGAAGCCTCGCCGCGTTGTTCGAACAAAGCCTGTACCTCCTCGTAGGTAAATCGCCTGTCGCTCTTGATGACAGTGTGGGCCAGATGCCAGTTTTTGATATTAGCCTTGTCGTCTAAGGTGAAGATGACGCTGTAGGCCAGTTTTTCTTCATTCGGACGCAGGGAGCAGATAAAGTTGCACAACCGCTCGGGCAGCATAGGGATGGTGCGGTCCACGAGATAAACACTCGTAGCCCTCTTCAAGGCCTCCTTGTCGATGATGCTGCCTTCCGTAACGTAATGCGACACATCGGCGATGTGTACACCTATTTCCCATAACCCGTTGCCTGTCTGTCGTATGGACAGGGCATCATCGAAATCTTTCGCGTCGCGCGGGTCGATGGTGAATGTCATTACGTCACGCATGTCTTCCCTGCGGGCTATTTCTTCTTCCGTAATGCCCGGTTCCATTTTAGCGGCAGCGTCTTCTACGCTTTTCGGATAAGTATACGGTAGTCCGAATTCAGCCAGGATAGCATGCATTTCCGCGTTGTTCTCACCACTGGTTCCCAGGATGTCTACTACCTGTCCGATGGGATTCTTTACGTTCTCGGGCCATTCCGTGATTTTGACTACGGCCTTGTCTCCCGACTTTCCTCCTTTCAGAGCGTTCTTGGGGATGAATATATCGTTGGCCAGCGTACGGTCTTCTGTCAGCAGGAAAGCAAAATCCTTGTTTACTTTCAGTGTGCCTACGAACATTTTCTTGCTCCGTTCCAGGATGTCCGTCACTTCAGCCTCGCGCACATGATTTCTTCTGCGGGCCAGCATGGTCACTCTCACCCGGTCGCCGTTCATGGCATGTGCGGAATTGCGTTCGGCTACCAGAACCGGTTCTCCTCCCTCGTCCGGTATGAATGAATTCTTGCCGTTGGCTTTGCGTACGAATGTCCCCTCAAGCACATGCCCTTTGGTGTTCAGTTGATATTTTGATTTGGGCTTTTCCGTGATATAGTCGTCCAGCGTCATATCTTCCAGCAAATCCATGCAAAGCAGTTTGGCCGGGTGGGTATCCAGTCTTAATTCATAGAAAATTCGTTTTGTATCGAATATTTCGGATGGATTCTTTTTGAATAGGTCCATCAGTAGTTCGGCCAGTTGTTTTTTTTTGAGGCGTTTGCCGTTCTTTTTTCCTGTTTTTCCCATATTGTTTTGCTTAGGGTTGGTTTTGTTGTCATTTTCTTTATTGCAAATAAACTAAAATATTTGATGCGACGTCCTTTATAGTACTCTTTTTTTGTGTCAAATGTATTATATTTGCAACCCTTAACAATAATGACCTTATGCAGGAAAAAGCGCGATCGCAGTCAATTTACCGGGTAACGCTGGCGGGAAGTCTGATAAACTTCCTGTTGGTGGCGTTTAAGTTCGTGGCCGGTGTGACAGGGCATAGTGCGGCGATGGTTGCCGACGCTGTGCATTCTCTTTCAGATTTTGCTACGGATATCGTGGTGATTTTTTTTGTGCGTATCGCCAACAAACCCCAGGATAAAAGTCATGAGTACGGGCATGGCAAATACGAAACGCTGGCTACGGCACTTATCGGCATCATGCTACTGGGAGTGGGAGGCTGTATATGCTGGGACGGTCTGCAAGCCGTGTGGTTCGTCATACAGGGAGGCACGCTTCCTCAGCCCGGCTGGATATCCTTGTGGGCAGCCTTACTTTCCATCTTGTTGAAAGAAATTGCCTATCAGTTTACCGTGCGTGTGGGGCGCCGGGTAGATTCGCAGGCAGTTGTCGCCAATGCCTGGCACCACCGCAGTGATGCATTGTCTTCCGTAGGTACGGCGTTGGGTATCGGCGGGGCCATTTTGGGAGGAGCAAACTGGCATATTCTTGACCCTCTCGCAGCAATCGTCGTGAGTGTTTTCATTATCAAAGTATCGGTGAAACTTCTCCGGCCTTGTATGGATGAATTGACTGAGACCTCTTTGCCGGATGAGGTGGAGGAACAGATTGCCGGGTTGGTAAAGGCAGAGCCGGAGGTGAGCGGGTTACACAATCTGCGTACACGGCGCATCGGCAACCATTATGCCATAGAAATGCATGTGCGGATGGACGGGCGGTTGCCGCTTTTTGAAGCGCATAACCATGCCTCGAATATAGAACATGCGTTGAAAAAGCGATATGGGAACAAGACCCACGTGGGTATTCACGTGGAGCCTGTGAAAACAAACGGAATATATACTGCGCCGGGCAATGGGGATTTGGCCGGAAAGCAGACTGAATCAAAACAATGATATGAAGATATTGATAACCGGAGCCAGTGGCTTTATAGGAAGTTTTCTGGTAGAAGAGGGATTGAGCCGCGGATGGCAAGTGTGGGCCGGTATGCGCCGGTCCAGCAGCAAATGTTATCTGACGGACTCCCGCATCCGTTTTGTAGAACTGGATTTCATGAATCCGGAAGTGTTGGGAGAACAGTTGCGCGGGTGCAAGGAGGCTTTTGGCGGCTGGGATTATATCATTCATGCCGCCGGAGCGACCAAATGCTTGCACCGGGAGGATTTTTTCCGTACGAATACCGAGGGGACTCGGCATTTTGTGGAAGCGCTTATCGGGTTGGACATGGTGCCGCGGCGTTTTGTGTTCATCAGTTCGCTGAGCGTCTTCGGAGCCATACGGGAATGTCCCGTGCGTAAGGCCACTCCGGACAATCCCTGGATATACGCTTCCATTACGGATGCCGACGTGCCCCGTCCCAATACGGCTTACGGAGAAAGCAAGCGCCAGGCCGAGGTATATCTGCAGGCTCAGGAGGGGTTCCCGTATGTCATTCTGCGTCCCACGGGGGTCTATGGCCCGCGGGAAAAAGATTATTTCCTGATGGCACAGAGTATCAGGCAACACACCGATTTTGCCGTAGGCTACCGTCCGCAGGAGATAACGTTTGTCTATGTGGCCGACCTTGTGCAGGCGGCTTACAAGGCACTGGAGCACGGCACGGTGCGCAGGGCTTATTTTATCAGTGACGGATGTGTTTACAACAGCCGGCGTTTCAGTGACCTGATTCAGCAGGAACTGGGAAATCCGTTGGTCGTTCATATAAAAGCTCCTCTGTGGTTTCTGAAGGGAGTGTGTGCCGTGAGCGAGGTCTTTCACCGCATGCTGGGCAAGGTGGGAACGCTTAACGGGGACAAGTACCATATTCTGAGTCAGCGCAACTGGCAGTGCGATATAGAACCTGCCCGCAGGGAACTGGGATATGTGCCGGAATATCCGCTGGAGAGAGGTGTGAAGGAAACGATAGCCTGGTATTGCAAGGAGGGATGGCTATGATTCAGTCGATAAGCGATATTTTCGGTTTGGAACCGACCGGAAACCGGAAGCGCGGTTTGCTGGCGATAGAGAAACTGTGTATAGGATATGCCCTGCTGACCGCGTTGCTGGTGCTTATCCTTTGGGCGCGTCTCGACCATCCGGCCGGGATGTTGCTCGACCGTCTTCAGATTCTGCTGGCTACTGGCGCCTTGTGGGCGCTTTATCGGGTTTACCCCTGCCGCCTGATGCGTTTTGCGCGCATAACTGTGCAGATGGTATTACTTAATTACTGGTATCCGGAAACGTATGAGTTTAACCGTGTCTTTGAGAATCTCGATTATCTGTTCGCCTCCTGGGAACAACAGCTTTTCGGCGGCCAGCCTTCCGTCTGGTTCAGCCAGGCCTTGCCCGGCGCTTTCTTCAGCGAGGCCTTTAATCTGGGATATTTTTCCTATTATCCGATGATATTGCTTCTGATGCTGTTTTATTTCTTCTGCCGCTATCCGCGCTACGAAGAAGCATCCTTCATCGTGATGTGTTCTTTCTTTGTATATTACCTTATATATATATTCGTTCCGGTGGCCGGTCCGCAATTCTATTTCCAGGCCATCGGGATGGACAATGTGGCGGCCGGGTATTTCCCGGCTTTGGGCACTTATTTCAGTTCGCATACCGATATGCTTCCGGCACCGGGGTACTCCGACGGTCTGTTCTATAAACTGGTTATCGGGGCGCAGGATATGGGAGAGCGTCCCACTGCCGCTTTCCCGAGTTCGCACATAGGCGTGTCTCTGATTTTGCTGATATTGGCATTCCGCACTTCAAAGCGTCTGGGACTGTTTCTTCTGCCGTTCTGCATCCTGTTGTGTTGTGCCACGGTCTATATCCAGGCTCACTATCTGGTAGATGCCATTGCCGGTTGTCTTTCCTCCGTTCCGGTTTACTTCCTTTCCCGAACTGTGTACCGGCGGTGGTTTGTCGTCAAATGAGATGCAACCGAGCGTTTCCCTTGCACCTGTATCGATGTAAAAGTGCTTCGCACAGCAACTTGTTCTTCCTGTTGAGTTGGGAACATTCTGGCATTTGCATCCATTCGGGCAATATACTGTCCTTTGGCAATCGAAAGACCGTAGTTGAATGTAGCTATGTAATTATTGTTTCTTTTTTGCCCAATTGAAATTATAGCTTACGGTGAGCATCAGGTAGCGGTGCAGGACGTCCGTGTAGCGCTCTATGCGCCCTGTGGCGGTCACCTCGTTGCGGTAGTTGTTGGCTTGTGCCAGGATGTCATGCGCCTTGATGTGGACGCCGAGGCGGTCGTTGAGGAAATACTTTGAGAGCGTGGCGTCCCAGTTGGTTACAGTGCGGTTGAGTGCGGCTTGACTGTTGCCGGCGTAGAGAGTGGTCTGTACGAGGGTGGCAAACTGGATGGCCCAAGGCAGGGTGTAGCTGAAGTCACCGTATAGTATTGTCTCACGATAATTGGCACTCATGCTGGGCTGGGAGGCATGATGGAAAACAGTGTTCCAACGGCCGTAAAAGCGGAATTTATCGCCAATTGTGGAACGTAGGGCGAGCCAAGGCGTAAGTCCTACATTGCGAAGCAGGCCGGCTGTTTCCGCACTACCTTCTGCCAGGAAAGATAAGTTCTCTGCTTGATAATAATCGGCAGAAAACGAGGCGGAAAGGTAAAAGCGCCGCTTGCTGTCGAGCGGGGATGAGAGTTCGACGCGCCCTCGCAACTCATGGGTGCGCGAAGTATTGACCGGTTGATAGGTGCGGATGCCTGTGGCCGGGTCAAAGGCGGATTGCGTGGCAATGTCGTTGTGAAGCCGGCGATAGATGGTATTGATATTGAACGAGTGGCCACTCTTGACATGTTGCAGGCGGTAGGCCGTGTTCAATTCGTGAATGAAGGGGTTGCCAAGGTCTTCGTTGCCGACAAAACGGTTTAAGGGGTCGGAGGAATTGCGAATAGGCAGGAGTTGTGTCAATGCAGGCATGGTTGGCCGGCCTTGATAACTGGCATCCCATTCAGGCATCCAAATGCGTCCTTCGCGGTTTTCGCGTTTCCACTTCAGTGTCAGGGTGGGGCGGAAGAAGAAACCCTCGCGCTGCGGACTGTATCTGCGCCCCTCGTGGTCGTAGTCGAGCGTGCGACGCTGGTAGTAGAAGGATTCGTTGGTCTCAATCAGCAGAGACGTGCCGCTCTCAAAGAGTATCTTGTGCGACAGATTCACGCCGGCTTCGGCCTTCCCCTCCCTTTCCATGGAGTAGTAACTGTCTGTTTCGTTTAGGCAGAGCGTCCGCCATTCGACCTGAGGCAGACAGCCAAGGCTTTCGGCTCCCCAACTTTGCCGGTCTGACCATTCGGTCATACGCTCCAGACGATATTCGGGATGATCGGCAGTACCGTAGCAATGCGAAAATCGAAAGAAGGGTTTTATTACACCGTTATAGTACTCCGGACGTTCGTATTGATGCGTCCAGTCCAGCTCGGAACTGAGGTCTAAAAGATAATCGCTGCGATAGCGATAACGGCGCTGCACGTCAGTGTTCCCGTCGGCATAGGTCATCAAACGGTAATTGGAAAAGTCGTGCCGGGTTTGTACTTCGTGTTTGAGTGCGGCGCTGAAGTTGAGCATATCGGCACCGAAAATAAATGAAGAGTGCCACTCCGGACGGTGGATGAGGCTGCGCGAGCGGGATAGACCAGGATCGAGCAAGCTGTAGAGCAGAGCGTTTTCGTTTGCTTCTTTTTCTTCGAGGTGGATAATGCTGTCGAGCGGGATTCCCTCCCAAGCTGCTTTGGCGGGCAAGTAATAAGAAAGGCTGCGGCTGTCGCGGGTGGTACGCGTGTGGGTGTAGTCGAAGTTGTAGTTCAATGAATGTTGCCATCGCTGCGACTTGCGGGCGCGAATGGAGGCTGAGGCAGAGGCGGTCAGATCTTCACCATCCATGTGCTCCGCATGGCGGCTCATGAGGTTGTGCGGCGAGAGATAAGTTTCATTGTTTTGCCAACTCTGCTGATCTGTGTCTTTGCGGCTGACGGAGCCGCCGGAGGTGAAGCGCCAGGTTTTGTTGGGTTCCATATAATAGGAAAAACGGACGGTTTTGGTGCTGACTCTTCCCGATGGATAGCTATCTTGCGTATTAGCCATGTCCATCATCTGCCGGTTTTGGTTGAAGTTGTTGATGTCGCCATTGACGGTAAACATCTGCCGGTCGTCGAAGCGCATCAGGAAGGCCTGGCCGCCCCACAAGCCATCTGTGCCACCGTCGGCAGAGAGTTTGGCCATCCAATGCCGGTGTACTTCCGTTTGAGGCGCACGTCCATCACATAGCTCTCGTCGTGCATGTCCCGGCCGGTGAGTTCCGACTGCTCACCGGCTTTGTCGTACACTTTGATGCGGCTCACGATATAGGCGGGCAGATTGTCGAGCGCGGCTTGGATATTGCCTTGAAAGAAATCTTTGCCGCTGACGAGAAGATTGTCCACGCGTCTCCCATTGATACGTATCTCGCCGTCCGTCATCTCCGCACCGGGCAATTGCTGAACAAGTTTGCGGAGAGATTCTGTCTGTGCCACGTTAAAAGCATCGGCATTATAAACGAGGGTATCGCCCTTGTAGAACATCTTGATGCGTGTCGCCGTCACTACAGTCTCGTTAAGTTGAATCTCTTTAGGGGTGGGGGTGAGATAGACGGGTGGTACGCTGACCGTTCTTTTTCCCGTTTCGGGCACCACTCGGCAACAATACTCCTCAAAACCTTTGGCTTCCACCACGAGCAGGTATTCCGTCATGGCTGGAACGACAAAGGAAAAAACGGCTCCGCGTTGTTTATCGGCAAATGTGTTTTCCCAATTGTCGCCCTTCTCTGTAATCAACCGATAGCGGGTGGTATCTATTGCCAAAACGGTAGAGCTGTCGGTTGTCATAAGTTTGACGAGGGCGCGATTTATGCCTTCCTGTGTCAGTATATTACTGACATTACCGCGGATACGCAAACTCTGAGCCGTGATGCATAGAGCGTTGCTCCAAAGCAGAAAAAATAATATACGTTGCACACCATTATATTTCATGTCTTTGACGTTTTTTATTGAATTTCCATATCATGTGTAACATGATGTTTCGCGTAAGTGTGTTGCTTACGGTCTCCACACGTCCTTGGGCGTTAAGAGTTTTGCGTACTGCGCTAAGTTGGCCAAGTATGTCATGAATAGACAGTTTTGCCAACCATGCTTTTCGCTTATCCATGCAACGGGTCAGGCTGATATTCCACACCCACTCACCTGTATTCATCGACCTGTCGTTATAACCGCGGCGCATAAAGAGATTCATATCGGTATTTAGGTCTATGTCAAGTGGTAATGGCGCATTTAGGCTGAGCGTGTAGAGCTGATCAATCTGGCTGAGCGTCTCAAATCCCTCCTGCCGGGAAGTGAGGCGCTCCCAATCGGCCGATGCCTTGAAAGCGGCGTGCCACTTGGCATAACGGTAGTTCACGCCCGCAGTGGGAGAGACGTGCAGATTGTGTACGACGCTTTTTTGGAAATCGGAGGCTGTCCCCGTGCTGGCAAAATCGACACTGCGGTCCAGTCTTATGTCGGCCCCGAGGTTGAGATACCAATGCTTGTTTTTGTCAACAGACTGACTGATGTCTCCCTTGACTTTCAATCCACGGTTGCCGTCTATATTCCACGGTGTGTAGGTGTAGCCGCCTGTCTGCGTATTGTACCGACGCAGCGATCCTATGGCGTTGTCGATGGCGTGTAAGTATAATCCCAAATGCCATTGACGCATCTGCTCCTGTCTGAATCCCCTCCACTCTGTCGCAAAAGAGTATTTCCAAGAAGGCTTCAAGGACGGGTTGCCGAGATAGACGGACAGGGGATTGCTATCGTTGCGCACGTCAAGCATCAAGGTCTGCGAAGGTGATTCACGCTGCATATCGAAGCGGAACTCCAGTCCTTTCACCTTGATTTTCAAATCCGGCTGCACATATACCTGCTTGCGGATATTTGAATGCCTAACCTCTGGTCGCCACTCGTTCAAACGTTCGTATGTGACGTGGAGCGGTAGATTGGCCATTATCAGTAATTTTTGCGTCTGGAAATACCACTTCAATTCAGTCGAATGATCCCGGTATAAGTGCGTGCGGTGGTAGCTGTTCAGCGAATCAAGACAACTCTCATATAATTCTGCCGCAGAAGGAAGCATACCAATGGTGGATTCGTCAGGAATCCACTCCTGTCCCAGATTGTCCAGCCTGTAAAGCATGCGTTCCGTGGACTTGAACTTCTGCTTGTAGCCATAAGTAAAAAGCAACTTGTTTATTTGGCGTATTCTTGTAATATCTATAATAGGATAATCGGCTATGAAGTTATATTCGTAACTGCCCTCGGGACGGTTGTCGTAGCGATTGCGTCTATCTGAGGCACCATCTGACGTCAGCAGCCTGTAATGCTGCATGTCATAGCCTCGCTCATGGCTGTAATTATACAAAAATATCAAGTTAAGCGTATTCATGTGTAACGCCTTAAGGCCAATAGTTGTATTCCCATTTCCGGTGGCACCCCATTGACGTGTGCGGACAAGGTCCTGAGTGGAAAGTAGATTGAGGAAGTCCTTGTTACAGTTGTTTACGATGATGACAGAGTCAAGTCCCTCGCGGCCTAACAATCTTTTGCCTTCGGCGGAAAGATAGCGGCCGCGTTTCCGTCTGTAGGAGTAAGAGAAACCGGGCGAAAAGCGTATATAGGTCTTGGGCAAGACGAAAGTGAAGCTGTTATTCCACCAGGTGTATATATTTTTGTTCTGCCGGTTGTTAAATGCGGTGGTGTAGGCTGCATTTGCCTCCGAGAGAAACGATGTCTCGGACGAGAATTGCTCCAGATCCGTATCATCCGTCCCCGCCTTCAGGGTTGAGTTATAACGGATTTTCCGGTTGTGGTTTTCCCACAAATAAAAAGCGCCGGCTTCCGCTGTCTCTGTCAGCCCCTCTTTCTTCATAGTTTCTTGCCAATTGCCGGAATCGGTCTGCGGACTTCCGCTCAGATTGACATTGTTACCGGTAGCGTAGAGCGAAATACGCGACTTGTCGGAAAAGCGCAGCCCGAACACGCGCGCCAGCATGGGCTTTAACTGATACACGGAATGAGCCACTTCGGCATTGGCGATATAGCTTTGCGCATACTGTCGCTTCAGAGCGACATCCAGAACCCAAGGGTCATCGGCGCGCGGCCCCTTTTCATCAGGCGAACGTGTCAAGTAAGCATTATCAGGCGTTTTTTGGTAAGCCTTTACCTTATTCACCATATAGGCAGGGAGATTTTGCAGGGCCACATTGGGATCTCCGCTGAAGAAATCCTTGCTGTTGACCAGCAGGCTGCTGACGAAGTGGCCGTTGACGGTGATGCGTCCGCCCGGTTCGAGACGCACCCCGGGAAGTTGCTTTATGAGTTCGTCAAGCATGGATCCTTCTGCCAACTGAAATGCGTTGGCATCGTAGACAAGAGTATTTCCTTTCATCACCATCATGATTCTCGAGGCTGTTACCGTCGTCTCACTTAAAGTTCGATGAAACAGTCTTTGTAATCGTATATGTCCTATGTCACGCACCACTTCATCATGTTTTGCTTCCGAGGGGAGTATGTTCAAGTCATAATATGCTGTTTCATATCCTTCGCATGCTACACAAACCAAATACTTGATTGGTAATATTGTGCGGCTATTCTCGTAAGCAAACTTATACCGTACCGTCACATCGCCTATAATCTTGATTCGCCTAAACGTATCCACTTCGGCGCTGTCTATTGGATTAAGGAGAGACACACGAGCTTGTGTTAGTGGTGTCTCATAAGTCGCATCGATAGGTGTCGCCGTCACATACAGATAAGTCTTTTGGGCAAAAGCCAGGACGGATAAGCAAAACATGATCAGGAATGTTACTTGACGTGTAGGCATAAAAAAGTAGTATTTCAAAAAGTATGACGGAAGCAGGGTTGCCTCAAAAATGATGCCATAAAGTTAATTTAAAATTTCGTATTTCATCACAGACTCGTTAATTTGTAAATTGATATAAAAATATGAAGAAGAGATAAGATTATGGAACAAAGCCATAGACAAACATTTGACAACTAAAAGGTAGGTTGACATATAATTGACAACCGGAGGATAAATCGGTGATTCTTAGGGGGTAGTGGGGAGATTGGCGGGGACGGAGCAAACCGTCCATGAATCATCATTCATGATGGGTAGTTATCAGGAGGCTGTTATTATAGTTATCGTAATGTCGTCATTTTAACTATGATAATGTATTCATTCAAACTGGAATGACATGTTTATTCTAACTATCATAAGACCATCAGGAATACTATCCTTAAGGGATAAGGAATACTATTATGAGGTGGTAAGGAATACTATCCTTAAGGGATAAGGAATACTATTATGAGGTGGTAAGGAATACTATCGTAAGGAGCTAAGGATAGTATTTCACTACCCATAGTGAACAGCGCTCCACTACCTATAGTAAACCGTGCTCCACTACCCATAGTGAACAGCGCTTCACTGCCTATAGTGAACCGCACTCCACTCGGCAAGTGAACAGCCTACGGCTTGACAAGTGCCTTGCCTGCGGGACGGCAGGCAGTCGTCCGTCGTCGCCCTCCTCCCTACACAGATGTTTGCGGAAAAATGCTTCAATGGTTCAAACTGTTTGATTGCCAGCGACAAATGGTTCATTTATCCTTCAGTTTTCCTTCATCTATCCTTCAGCTTTTTCCGCCGCCGGGTGCAGCTACCGCTAATTCCTGAACCATTACACGCTGATAATCAGTGAGTATGAACCATCCTGAACCTTTGCTGAACCATTTGTGAACCATTACTCATTGATACTCAGGGAGTCTGAACCATTGAAGCATTTTTCCGTCAACATGTGTGTATAGGAACCGTCCGTTTGGTTGCGCCGGCAACCAACATGCAGAACGCATTGTACTTCAATGAGTAATAGTTCAGAATGACGGCTTTGGTGGTATGAGGGCCTGACAAAGGCGTTTTTTAGTTGTCAACTGTTTGCAACAAACTAAATATTTTTTATTTTTGCATCAAAAAGAAAGATTATTTGTGCTTAGACTTGTCATTGCATTTGTTATATCCGTATTGTTGATTCCATCGTGTTCGGTTCCCGAATATCGCCGGGATTTGATAGAGATAGACAGTATATCTTCTGTGGATCCCCAGATGGCCATGCGCATGCTCGATAGTATAAAAACAGAAATGTTGTCTGCTCCCGAACACGAGCAAATGTATTATCGCTTGTTGTGCATCAAGGCACCTGACAAAGCGTATATAAAGCATACCTCGGACTGCGATATCTTGTCGCTTGTGGAATACTATAAGACGAAAGGTGATAAGCGTTTGCTGGCCGAAGTTTATTATTATGCGGGCAATACATATCGCGACCTCAATGATGCACCACAGGCATTAGAGTATTATCAGAAATCGGAGGAAGCTTTACCAGATAATACAGATTTACAAACAAGAAGCCGATTACACAATCAGCGGGCATACTTGTTCTTATATCAGGGACTCAATGATGAGTCTATAAAGCATTTTAAGCAGACTTACTGTTACGAATGTCTGCGCCACGACACGGTGATGATGGCACATTGTATGGATGCTATTGCATTTGTATTCAGTGAAAAGAATGAAATGGACAGCAGTATGTTTTATTATGAAATGGCATATCGTTTAGCCGAGGAGAAAAATGATAGTACGAGAATGAAGCATATTCTTGGTCAGATGGCGTCATTTTATGTGAAGAAGAAGGATTATCAATCTGCAATGCAATGTTTAAAGCCAGCACTACAGTTTTCGGATGTCAACAGTAAAAATGCATATTATACTATCCTTTCAAATATATATATGAATACAGGGAAATATGATAGTGCATTCATCTATTGCAAAGATTTGTATGAAAGAGGTTCTATACATGCAAAATTGAGTGCATGTAGAAGACTGACTGACATATATATGATTAAAGGAGATATAGATAATGCAAGAAAATATCTTCAGTCGTTTCAAGAATTGACAGATTCGGTAAACTGGATTACTGCGACGGAATCCGTGAACCGGATGAATTCACTTTATAACTATAATCTTCGTGCGAAGGAGAATCTGGCTCTTAGAGCGGAGAATTTGAGAAAACAATCTATGGCAACCATGGCTGTAACCGTTCTGTGCATCCTGATGATAGTCTTTATTTCATATGTTGCGTGGAACCGTCAGAAACAGGCATTTCAGGCGGAACGGTTAAATCGGTTGAAAAAGGAACTGTTTGAGCAAAGCGAGGAGTATGTGCGGAAGAACAATGAAAAACTGAGTGAGCTGGAGGATGAACTGAAAAGGATGTCCAACGAAAATCTTTTGTTGACAGGCCGGATAGAGGAGCAGCGTGCGGACCTGATTCTTGCCAATGAGATAGCTCTGAAAAGACAGGAGAGGACGGAGTCGGCAAGAGCCAGAATCATAGGGACGGAAATTTATCGGACTATTCAGGAGCATATACGGCATGACAAGGTAATCCTGAAGAAGGAATGGGATGAACTCGACCGTATGATAAACCGGGAGATTTCTGGTTTCCGGGATAATCTCTACAGTTACTATACAATCAGTTCGCATGAATATCACGTTTGCATGCTCATCCGTCTGGATATATCGCCGAAGGATATGGCCGGTCTTCTCGGATGCACTCCGAGCGCTGTGTCGAAGGTGCGCAAGCGGTTGCAGGAAAAGTTTTTCAGTGACAGCGGGACGGCGAAGGACTTTGATAATTTCATCCATTCCCTTTGACGGAATGGCTAACGGGATGCGTCAGTCCGGACTGACGCATCCCGTTAAAAGTGACATGCTGTGGTTGCCCTTAGCAATACATGTTGACGAAGGCTTCGTATAATTCTTGCTTGCCGCTGGTTTGTGCCGGTTCTCCGTTTTCTTTGGCGTATGCCACGAGATCCTCGAGCGTCAGTTTGCCGTCTTCGAAGTCTTTGCCTTTTCCTGTGTCGAAGCTGGCATACCGTTCGGCGACCATCTGTCTGACGGGGGAGTTCTCCAGCAGGTCGGCTGCATTCTCCAATGCGCGCGCCATGGCGTCCATGCCTGCGATGTGGGCCAGGAAGATGTCTTCCGGGTCGGTAGAGTTGCGGCGTGTTTTGGCGTCGAAGTTGGTACCGCCGTTCCCCAGTCCGCCGTTGCGGATGATTTGCATCATTGCCTGAATCAGTTCGTAGTTGTCGATGGGGAACTGGTCGGTATCCCAGCCGTTCTGGTAGTCACCGCGGTTGGCATCGATGGAGCCCAGCATGCCGGCATCGACGGCACAGGCCAGTTCGTGTTCGAACGTATGTCCTGCCAGGGTGGCGTGGTTCACCTCGATGTTTACTTTGAAGTCTTTCTCCAGCCCATGGGCTTTCAGGAAACCGATGACGGTTTCCGTGTCGGTATCATACTGGTGTTTGGTCGGTTCCATCGGTTTCGGCTCGACTAAGAATGTGCCTTTGAAACCTTTGGCACGGGCATAGTCGCGGGCGGCAACCAGCATTTTTGCCAAGTGGTCTTTTTCACGCTTCATGTCGGTGTTCAGCAGACTCATGTAGCCTTCACGTCCGCCCCAGAATACATAGTTGCTGCCTCCGAGGGCGATGGTCGCGTCGATGGCGTTCTTTATTTGTACGGCAGCGCGGGCCACGACGTTGAAGTCGGGGTTGGTGGCGGCGCCGTTCATGTAACGTTTGTGCCCGAATACGTTGGCCGTACCCCACAGCAGTTTGATGTTCGTTCCCTGCATCTTCTCTTTCAGGTATGCCACGATTTCCTTCACGTTCGCTTCGTATTCTTCGATGGAGTCGCCTTCCGAAACCAGGTCGACGTCGTGGAAACAATAATATTCGATGCCCAGCTTTTCCATGATTTCAAAACCGGCGTCTACTTTCTGCCTGGCGATATCCATGTCGCTCCCGCCTTGGTTCCAGGGGAATGTCTTGGTAGGACCGCCGAACTGGTCGCCGCCTTCCGCACAGAGCGTGTGCCACCATGCCATGGCGAACTTCAGCCAGTCTTTCATTTTCTTGCCGAGGATTACTTTCTCTGCGTCATAGTAGCGGTAAGCCATCGGGTTTTTGCTTTCCTTACCCTCGAATTTGATTTTTCCGATTCCGGGGAAATATTCTTTCTGTGCCATAATAAATGTTGTTGTTTTTATGTGATTAAATGATTTTTTCGGTTCGTTATTTCTTTTCCATGGTGCGGAGTATGTCCAGCCAGCGTCCGTAAGCCTCCTGATATTGGGGTTGCAGGGCCGGATCCGGTTCGATGACTTTCAGGCATTCCAGACTGGCGAACGCTTCCTTGTGATCCTTGTATATGCCTGCACCGATGCCGGCTCCCTTGGCCGCTCCTGCGGAACCGTCGGTTTCATACAGTTCGATGGTGGCTCCCGTTATGCCCGCCAGCGTATCGCGGAACAGGGGGCTGAGGAACATGTTGGCCCGTCCGGCATGTATTTTACGGATGTTCATTCCCATTTCCTGCATGATGTCGATGCCATATTTGAATGAGAACACGATGCCTTCTTGGGCGGCACGTACCAGATGGTTGCGGTTGTGGATATTGAAGTTGATTCCATGTATGCTGCAACCGATCTCCCGGTTTCGCATCACCCTTTCCGCTCCATTCCCGAACGGAATGATGCTGACCCCTCCGCTTCCTATGGGCACGCTTTCTCCCATGCGGTTCAGGCTCTCATATGAGCTGTTCTCTGGGATTACGTTCCGGCGTATCCAGGAATTGAGGATGCCGGTACCGTTGATACAAAGCAGTATGCCGAGACGGGTTTGCCGGTTTTCCATGTGGTTGACGTGTGCGAAGGTGTTCACGCGCGAGAGCGGGTCGTAATTTATGGTTCCGTTGATACCGTAGACCACTCCCGACGTGCCGGCGGTGGATGCTATTTCTCCCGGGTTGAACACATTCAGGGAGAGGGCGTTGTTCGGTTGGTCGCCTGCGCGGTATGTCACGGGGATTCCGCTCCGGATGCCCAATTCTTCCGCGGCTTTTGGCGTGACGCGCCCCTGCTCGCTGAAAGTGGGGCGGATTTCGGGAAGGATGTCCGTCCCGAAACCGAAGTGGTCCATGAGTTCCTTGCAGATGCAGTTGTTCCGGAAGTCCCAAAGCATACCTTCCGACAGTCCGGACAGGGTGGTCGTTGCCGTGCCGGTCAGCCGCATGGCGATGTAATCGCCCGGTAGCATGATTTTGTCGATTCTTTCAAATATGTCCGGTTCGTTCTCTTTCACCCAGGCCAGTTTGCAGGCGGTGAAGTTGCCCGGCGAGTTCAGCAGATGGCCGAGGCAGAAATCGGTGCCAAGAGCTTCCATCGCCTTGTTTCCGTAAGGTACGGCGCGGGAATCGCACCAGATGATGGCAGGTCGCAATGCCTTTTGTTCGCGGTCCACACAGACCAGTCCGTGCATCTGGTAACTGATGCCTATGGCCGCCAGTCCCTCCCGTATGGCGGCTATGTCCCTCCCGGTCTGTCCGGCCGCCAGGTTCATGGCCTCCGCCGTGGCCTCTTTCAGGTATGTCCACCATGATTCGGGGGCCTGTTCCGCCCATCCCGCCTTGTGGCTGATAATCGGGGCTTCCTGTTTCGGGAAGAAGGCGTTGCTTACTGTCTTTCCGCTCTCTGCGTCCACGATGCAGGCTTTTACGGACGAGCTGCCGATGTCATATCCAATCAAATACATAGCGTGTCGTTTTATTCTGTTCTCCTGTCGACAAATATAAATGTTCTTTTTAACGGGTTTTCTGATATAAATCAGAAAAACAGGCCCGGATAAAAAATCAGCCGGCAGAATGGTTGATTCTGCCGGCTGACTAAATAAGGTATGTGATTCTTATTCCTCCACCAATTCTTCGAAATCATCTTTTCCGACTCCGCACAAGGGGCAAACCCAGTCTTCGGGAATGTTTTCAAAGGCTGTGCCCGGTTCGATACCGGATTCGGGATCACCTACTTCAGGGTCATAAACCCATTGACAAACGGTACAGATATACTTTTTCATACTCTTCTTTTTTATGTGGTTCTACATTTCTTTTTGCGGTTGCAAGTATAAGAAATTAAATTCAAACATTCGTATAAATCGCTTTTTGCTTTTATTTTTTTAACAGGGAAATAAATTCTTTCATTCCTTCGGAAGCTCCTTTAACGATATGCGTGCACTCCGAAGTGTGTTGTACGGTCACGGGTTTAGGGTCGATCAGGTACACTGGAGTTCCCGGACGGACATAGTGTACGAGGCCCGCCGCCGGATACACGTTCAATGATGTTCCTATTATTAGGAAGATATCCGTTTCGTGCGCTGCCAGGATAGCTTCCTCCATGCGGGGGACGGCTTCGCCGAACCATACGATGAAAGGGCGCAACTGGCTGTTGTCTTTGGCCTTGTCTCCCAGGTGTATCTCGCAGTTGTCCGGGTCGAGCTGCTGTATGTAGCGCGGGTCTTCGGGGGACAGGCTGGAGGTGGCCTTCATCAGTTCTCCGTGCAGGTGTATGACACGGCTGCTGCCGGCCCGTTCGTGCAGGTTGTCTACATTCTGTGTGACAACTGTCACTGCATATTCCTTTTCCAGTTTCGCCACCAGCCTGTGCCCCTGACACGGCTCTGCTTCCAGCAGTTGTCTGCGCAGTCCGTTATAAAAATCCAGTACTAGTTCCGGGTTGCGGCGGAAGCCTTCCGGTGTGGCCACGTCTTCCACTCTGTATAGGTTCCATAGCCCGTCGCAGTCACGGAAAGTGCTGAATCCGCTTTCGGCAGACATTCCGGCACCGGTTAATACTAATAGTTTTTTCATAATGTTTGCGAAAATCTCTTCAAAATTAGGAAAAATAAACGACTGAAACGGTAAAGAGTGAGATAAAACCGTTAACTTTGCGCTTTTGAGTGTAAAAAATAAAAAGAAAGACAATGGATAAATTGAGTTACGCCCTCGGATTGGGTATCGGGCAGCAGCTGAAGAGTATGGAGGTGGATCATTTCGTAGCCTCTGATTTTGCCCAGGCGGTTCAGGACGTATTGGATGGTAACAGTTTGGCTGTTTCCCATACGGAAGCACAGAAAATGGTGACGGAATATTTCCAGAAGAAGGAAGCTACCCTGGCGGCCGAGAATGAGAAAAAAGGCAAAGTCGCCAAGGAGGCCGGGGAGGCGTATTTGAAAGAGAATGCAACGAAGGAAGGCGTGGTGACGACTGCTTCCGGTCTGCAATATAAGGTGTTGCGCGAAGGTGATGGAAAAAGCCCGAAAGCAACGGACAAGGTGCGTTGCCACTATGAGGGAATGCTCATCGACGGGACATTGTTCGACAGCAGCGTGCAGCGGGGAGAACCTGCGGATTTCCCTTTGAACGGGGTTATCACCGGTTGGACGGAAGGATTGCAGCTGATGAAGGAAGGAGCCAAGTATCGTTTCTTCATTCCTTATCGCCTGGGGTATGGCGAACGTGGCGCCGGCCGTGACATACCTCCTTACAGTACATTGATATTCGACGTGGAACTGATAAAAGTATTATAAGAATAATATACATATAAAATCATTAAAAAAATGAAAAAGACAGTTTTGTTTGCAGCCGTAGCTGCAATGGTAGGGATGTCGGCTTGTGATTCTTCTTCCAAAGCCGATCTGAAGAGTGATATCGATTCTTTGAGCTATGCGCTCGGTGTGTCGTACACAGACGGTCTGATAGACTATCTGAACATGCGCGAAGGAGTGGACAGCACGATGATGGACGAATTCTTCAAGGGATTGAACGAAGGCGTGAACGCCGGTGACGATAAGGACAAGAAGGCTTACATGGTGGGATACAACATCGGGCAGCGCATCTCCAACCAGATGGTTGCCGGTATTAACCGTGACTTGTTCGGTGAGGATTCGACCAAGACAATCAGTCTGAAGAACTTTATGGCCGGTTTCAAGGCCGGAGCCACTTCCGATGAGAATATCATGACGATGGCCGAAGCACGCGAGACTTCTGAGAGAATCTACGAAGAATTGCGTCGTGCGCAGATGGAACAGAAGTATGGCGAGAACAAAAAGGCAGGCGAAGAGTATATGGCCGAAATCGCAAAGAAAGAAGGTGTTCAGGAACTGGGCGACGGTATTTTCTATGAAGTCCTGACGGAAGGTAAGGGTGCTATCCCCGCCGATACTTCAAAGGTGAAAGTACATTACGAAGGAAAGTTGATCGACGGTACTGTGTTCGATAGCAGCTACCAGCGTGAGGCTCCTACGACTTTTGCCTGCAACCAGGTTATCAAAGGCTGGACCAAGGCTCTCACAAACATGCCGGTGGGTTCAAAGTGGGTTGTCTATATCCCTCAGGAACAAGCTTACGGTGAAGCCGACAGAGGCCAGATCAAACCCTACTCTGCTTTGACATTTACTGTGGAATTGCTTGAAATCGAGAAGTAAGATACAGTGATGAAAGTATTGAGAGGTTTTGTATATGCGTTGGCAATGCTGCTCGTCTGCACGGGTGGCTACGCCAAAGACAAGAAAAAGACCGGAAAAGGCAGGAAGACTGTGGCCGAGAAGGTGGATACCTGCTCGGTCGATACGTTTAGTTATGCTTTCGGAGTGGCCAACACGCAGGGATTGACTCAATACCTGACCAGTCGGATGGGAGTGGATATGGCTTATCTGGCTGATTTTCTGAAAGGCTTTGACGCCGGGACGGAAGATGAGGCCAGCAAGCGGATGCGCGCCTATTGCGCCGGAGTCGATATACGGACTCAAGTGGGGCAGCAGATTATCCCGAACATCAACAAGCAGATTGCCGATAACGACAGTGTGAAAACGCTGAATGAAGAACTGTTTGTCAAAGCGTTCCGTGCGTCCATAGCTGGAGAGGTTACCGATATTCCGATGGATACGGCCCAGAATATCGTCAGGAAGCAGATGGAATATTACCAGTCTGTGAACATGGAGCGTAAATTCGGTGAGAACAAGAAAGCCGGAGAGGATTATCTGCAGGTCTATGCCAAGGAGAAAGGCGTGAAGAAATTGGAAGGCGGTGTATTATATAAGGTATTGACCGAAGGAACGGGAGAAATGCCGGTTGCAGAGTCGAAAGTAAAGGTGAACTACGAGGGTAAGCTGGTGGACGGAACGGTGTTCGACAGCAGTTATGAACGTAAGGAACCGACGTCCTTTGCCTGCAATCAGGTTATCAAAGGCTGGACCACCGCTCTCACTCACATGCCGGTCGGCTCCAAATGGGAAATCGTTATTCCTCAGGAGATGGGCTACGGCGCCCGTGAGGCAGGCAAGATAAAGCCTTTTTCCACATTGATATTTACCGTGGAACTTCTGGAAATAGAAAAATAACATCGGCGGACGCTGAAAAAAGGCACTGAACAACGTTTCAGTGCCTTTTTTTTGTTAAATAGCCCCTTGTGGCTAAAAAAATGACTATATTTGTTTTCATAAATAATAACGATATAGCATAACAAAAAGAAATGGAAAAAATAGATAGTCTTGACAAAAAGATTTTAGGGATTATATCGAACAATGCTCGTACGCCGTTTAAGGATGTTGCCGAGGAGTGTGGTGTATCGCGTGCCGCTATACATCAGCGTGTGCAGCGCCTGATAGATATGGGGGTTATTATCGGTTCCGGTTATCATGTTAATCCGAAGAGTTTGGGATATAGTACTTGTACGTATGTGGGAGTGAAGCTGGAGAAAGGCAACATGTACAAGCGGGTCGTGGAAGAGCTGATGAAGATTCCGGAAGTTGTGGAATGTCACTTCACGACAGGCCCTTATACGATGCTGACGAAACTGTATGCCCGCGACAATGCCCATCTGATGGAACTGCTTAACAACAAAATGCAGGAGATACCGGGGGTGACGGCTACGGAGACATTGATTTCTCTGGAACAGAGCATCAAGAAAGAAGTTCCCATCGGACTTCACAACGATTGATATATACGCTTTGTCTGACATGTGTATATGAGTACGGACTATTTTGACTGGCGCGGGTGTTACGACGGCTGGCATACGACGTTTCCGCTTCGCCGTCGTCGGCCGGTGATAGGCATTACGGGCAATTACGGTGAAAAAGGATGCGAATTGGCCGAAGGTTACTATCGCTCGCTGCTGTGTGCGGGAGCTGTTCCCCTGATTATTCCTCCTTACGAGGAATGCGACGCGATGGCTGACATGCTGGAGCGTGTTGATGGATTGCTCTTGTCAGGAGGAGGAGACCTGAATCCTTTGTTTATGGGGGAAGAGCCGATACCTGAATTGCATTCCGTCAATTACCGGAGGGACAAGGCGGAGTTGTTGCTCATCCGTATGGCTTATGACCGTCAGATACCTATATTGGGCATTTGTCGTGGAATCCAGATGCTGACGGCGGCTTTGGGTGGTACGCTGTATCAGGATATCGGTGCGCAAGCATCGGGTGGTCCGTTTGTCAAGCACGACCAGAACTTGCAGCGGGGAGTGCCTTCCCACACTGTGGAAGTCTGTACGGAAGGTATCTTGCATCGTTTGTTCTCTAAAAAACGGTTGGCCGTCAATTCGTTTCATCATCAGGCTGTCTGCGAACCGGGACCGTTGCTCCGTGTCTGTGCGAAGGCACCGGACGGTATTGTCGAAGCTGTGGAGTCGGCCGCGTATAAATCCGTCTTGGGTGTGCAGTGGCATCCGGAGTGTTTTATGGAACAACGGGATGAAAGTATGTTGCCGCTTTTCCGCTGGCTGACGGCGGAGGCTGCTTCTTTTGCAGAGGCCCGCGATCTGCATCGCCGGTCGGTTGTTCTGGACAGTCATTGCGATACGCCGATGTTCTTTGAACAGGGGATTCGCATCGGGCAGCGGGATTCCCGCATTTTGGTCGACCTGCACAAGATGGACGAAGGAGGACTGAATACATCCGTCATGGTAGCTTATCTGCCGCAGAAGGAACGTACCAGGGCGGGTCACCGGCAAGCACTGGAATATGCGGACCTGCAGCTTTCCCGCATTCGTCAGATGGTGGAAGACAACCGGGAATGTGTCGGGTTGGCCTGTACGCCGGATGATGTTTACCGTCTGTATCGCGAAGGTCGGAAGGCAATCATGCAGGGGATTGAAAACGGATATGCCATAGGGCGGGAATTTGGTCTGTTGAAGCATTTTCGCGACCAAGGCGTTGTCTATCTAACGCTGTGTCATAATGGAGATAACGAAATTTGTGATTCGGCACGGGGGCAGAATGAGCACGGAGGACTGAGCGCTTTCGGCCGGGAAGTAGTGACGGAGATGAACCGTCTGGGAATGATGATAGACTTGTCCCATGCCTCGGAGAAAACATTCTATGATGTGCTGGATTTGAGTTCTGCGTCTGTCGTGTGTTCTCATTCCTCGGCGCGTGCCCTTTGCGACGTGCCCCGCAATCTGACCGATGCGCAGATGAAGGCGCTGGCCGGGTGCGGAGGCGTGGCACAGGTCACTCTTTACGAGGGATTCCTACGGAAAGGCGGTAATGCCTCGATAGAGGATGTGATGAAACATCTGTTTCACATGATAGAAGTCATGGGGGTGGAACACGTAGGCATCGGTACCGACTTCGACGGCGATGGAGGAGTACTCGGTTGTGCCGCTGCGAACGAAGTTGTCAATCTGACGCGCCGTATGTTGGCCGGAGGATTGACCGAAGACGAAATCCGGCTGATATGGGGAGGCAATTTCTTGCGTGTCATGCGGGAAGTGCAGCTGGTTGCTGTTAGTTGAGCATATATATTTAAATGTATCAGATGAAGAAGATATTATTCTATGGCATTGTTTTGGCGGGAGTCGCAAGCCTGGTGACAGCCTGCCGGGATGCAGGCCGCCAGGAAGAAAGGGTGCGGAAGACGGAAACAGCGGCGCCTGATTTCTGTGCGGACAGTGCGTTTGCCTATACGGCCGCCCAATGCGAGTTCGGCCCACGCGTACCGAATACACCGGCGCATGAGAGTTGTGGAGATTACATCGTCGGGAAGTTCCGGTCGTTCGGAACTTCGGTGACGGAACAGCGTGTCAGTCTGCGTGCCTATGACGGTACGATTCTGAAAGCGCGTAATATCATAGCATCCCTGTATCCGGAGCGCGAGCAGCGTCTGCTTCTGTGCGGGCATTGGGACAGCCGGCCTTTTGCAGATAATGATCCGGATTCCGCAAACTGGAGAAAGCCCGTTCTGGCAGCCAATGATGCGGCCAGCGATGTGGCGGTTATGCTGGAGTTGGCACGTGTGATACACGGGCAGGCTTTGCAGAATATCGGTATTGATTTTATATGTTTCGATGCGGAGGACTATGGGCGTCCTTCCTGGGAGGAAGATCCGGGCGACAACGGCATGGACTGGTGCCTTGGCTCCCAGTATTGGGCGGCCAATCCCCATGCGGACGGTTACAGAGCCCGTTTCGGTATTTTGATGGATATGGTCGGCGGCGAGGGAAGCACTTTCTCTCAGGAACTTGTGTCGCTGCAATTTGCTTCGGACGTCGTGGAGAACGTGTGGAGCACGGCCGCCAGCCTGGGTTATGGCGCTTATTTCCCGCGTCAGCAGGGAGGTTTCCTGATGGATGACCATGTGGCGGTCAACCGGACGGCCGGAATACCCTGCATAGACATTGTACCCTATTTTACGGACGGTCCCTCGTCATTCGGTCCCACATGGCATACGGTGGACGATACGATGGAGCACATAGACGTGCAGGTGTTGAAAGCGGTGGGACAGACCGTTCTGCAGGTAATATATAATGAAGACAATAACGGATGAAGACGATAAATGAATTGCAGGATGAGGTGGTTGAAGAGTTCGCCGACCTCGAAGACTGGATGGACAAATACCAGTTGCTGATAGATATGGGCAGCGAGGAGGAAGCTCTGCCCGACGAATATAAGACGGAACAGAACCTTATCGACGGGTGTCAGAGCCGCGTGTGGTTACAGGCGGATCAGACGGAAGACGGCCGTATCGTGTTCCGTGCGGAAAGCGACGCGCTGATTGTGAAAGGAATTGTCGCGCTGCTGGTGCGCGTGTTGAGCGGGCATACTCCGGAAGAGATTCTGGAGGCCGACCTTTACTTCATTGAGAAGTTAGGACTACGCGAGCATCTGTCGCCTACCCGCAGCAACGGGCTTCTGGCCATGCTGAAGCAGATGCGCATGTATGCGCTGGCCTATAAGGCTAAAGCGAACTGACAGTCTCGGCTTCCGTCCGCCGTTTGCGTGCCTGTTCCAGGAGGGAGAACAATTCTTCCACGGTACCGGCGCGCAGAATGGCTATGCGCAGGTCGCGGAAGTTCGGTATGCCCTTGAACACTGGCGAGGCGGCCAGATGGCGGCGGCTGTGCAATATGCCCCGGTATTCGTCGATGCGCTCCACGCTGGTGAGCACCTGCCTTTTGAGCACATCGATCTTCCAGTCTGCACTCATCACCGGATAATTGCTTTCTATGATTCCTCCGGCTTGTGCATTTGTCCGGCCGGGGCAGAGATAGTCCGTAATCTCCTTGAATATCCACGGGCGTCCGAATGTGGCACGTCCCACCATGACGGCGTCGATCCCGTAGCGGTCGAAACATTCTTTTGCCCGTTCGGGAGATGTGATGTCGCCGTTTCCAATGATGGGAATCCGCATGCGGGGATTGTTCTTCACTTCTCCGATGAGTGCCCAGTCCGCTTCGCCCGTGTACATTTGCGCCCGTGTGCGTCCGTGAACGGTCAAAGCCTGTATGCCGCAGTCCTGCAAGCGTTCTGCCAGTTCCACGATGATCTTGTGTGAGTCGTCCCATCCCAGTCGTGTCTTTACAGTCACGGGGATGTCCACCGCCTTCACTACCGCTTCCGTAATCTCCAGCATTTTGGGTACATTTTGCAGCATTCCCGCGCCGGCTCCCTTGCCTGCTACCCGTTTCACCGGGCATCCGAAGTTCAGGTCAAGCACATCGGGGTGTGCCTGTTCCACCACGATGCGGGCGGCCTCCACCATCGGTTCCACCTCCTTGCCGTAAATCTGAATAGCTACAGGACGTTCGTCATCGCTTACCTTCAGTTTTTCCAGACTGCGGTTCACCATGCGTATCAGTGCGTCGGCGGCCACGAATTCCGAATACACCATAGCGGCTCCCATCTGTTTACACAGCAGGCGGAAGCCGATATCCGTCACATCCTCCATCGGCGCCAGGAACACCGGGTAAGGACCACATTCCACATTCCCTATTTTCATGCTGCAAAATTACGGAAAAAAACGAAGCAGACAAGTTGTCTGTCTGCCTGTTTCTTTGGGCACGCTTCAAGGGGCGGTTCAGATTTAGATTTAAACCGGGAACTCCGCTCGCAGTTCTTTGTACTCTCGCTGTTTTTTTACACCTTTGTGTCTGTTCATAGGTACCGACGTGATATGAGGGACGAAAAGTTCTTCTGGAGCAGACCTTCAACCGTATGTTTGGAGAAGAAAGAGTCTGACACTTACTTCTTTTCTTCCATGGCAGGCTTTTCGATGCCGTCGGCTGTGGCACGTTCTTCCATGTGTCTGATGCGTGCATCCAGATCAGGATGTGAGGAGAACAACTGGTTGATTTTGTTGTTGCCCTGTGCTCCGGCCTCTTCCTGCATCTGTTTCAAACGGCGGAACGAGTAAGCCATCGCCCACGGGTTCTTGCCGGCTTTCTTCAGGAAATCATATCCGAAGTCGTCAGCATTGCGTTCCTGTTTCTGAGAATATCTCGCATTGACCAGCGCTTCGCCAAGGTTGCCTAGCTGGGATTCAGTTAGTTCGGCCGCTTTGCCGTTGCTGGAAGCGATGCCGTCTTTCAGGGCGGAAGTCAATAAGGCTGTGCGGAATCCCTTTTTAGAGTCGCGGTGAGCCACATGGCCTACTTCATGGCCGATGACTCCCAGCAATTCTTCGTCCGTCATGATGTCCATCAGGGAGGAGAATACGCGCACACTGCCGTCTGCACAGGCAAATGCATTCACGTCGGTTACGTAATATACCTTGAAGTTCAAGGGTATGCCGTCGGCATTCGTCAGTCCTTCCGTCAGTTTCTTCAGGCGGACCGTGTAGGGATTTGTTTCGTCGCATACCTGATTGTGGGCATCCATCCAGTCGATGTATTCCTTTACATACTGTACCATTTGTGCGTCGGTCAGCGTGGCGGCCTGTACCATTTTGGTAGCTCCGCCGATAGCCTTCTTTAAATTAAACTGTGCCATCGTAGGCATTGTAAGCGTCGCGCCAAAAAGTACGGTGACGCACTTAATCATGAACCTTTTCATAAGCCTTTAAAATAATACGATAAAATAGGTCTGCAAAATTATGAAATTTGTCTTATATATGATTGTCACTCCTCATCTTTTTGGCCGGAAAGGTAATATCTAATTCTGCACCACCAGATACTTATTCCCCTCCGCCGTGTGCATCTTCTTCATACCGGCCGCCACTTCGGTAAGGAGACCGGAGAGGAAGCGGAACATCTGTACGGCATCGGCGGACAAATCTGTTCCAATGGCGGTTCCCTGAGAAAAAGTCTTCTGTTTCTCTATCCGGTGCATGACGGTGAAGCGGGCGGTGTGTTTCAAATCCATAGTCAAGATTGTTTGGGGTTTCTGCCTGCAAAGATACAACATGAAAAAGCCGTTGTCAAGCTCCTAAGCCGCCGCAGTCAGTATCCTGAATCATTACTCGTTGAAGCATAATGTGTTATGTGTATTGGTTGCCAGTACAACCAAACGGATGGCTCCTATACACATATGTTAGCGGGAATAGGCTTCAATGATTCAGACTCGCTGAGTATCAATGAGTAATGGTTCACAAATGGTTCATAAAAGGTTCAGAATGGTTCAGACTCGCTGATTATCAGTGCGTAATGGTTCAGCAATGGTTCTGGATAGTTGGGAAGTTGGCGGCAACGGTGCGCCGCTGCGGGCGGTCGCTGCCCCCTGCGGCGGAAAAAGCTGAAGGATAGATGAAGGAAAGCTGAAGGATAAATGAACCTTTTGTCGCTGGGAATCAAATAGTTTGAACCATTGAAGCATTTTTTCGCCAACATCTGTGTAGTGAGGAGAGTGGTGACGGGCTCCGGCCTACCGTCCATAGGCAGTTTCAACGTTGCTCTACACTTGGCAAGCTGTATGCTGTTCACTATGGATAGTGGAGTGTTGTTCACTATGGATAGTGGAGTGCTGTTCACTATGGGTAGTAGAGTGCTGTTCACTATGGATAGTGGAGTGTTGTTCACTATGGGTAGTAGAGTGCTGTTCACTATGGGTAGTGGAGTGCTGTTCACTCACTTGGTCGGAAGTTACCACTGTCGGGAGTGAAATACTATCCTTAGGTGCTCACGATAGTATTCCTTACCACCTAAGGATAGTATTCCTGATGGTCTTATGATAGTTAGAATGAACATGTCATTTCAGTTTGAATGAATACATTATCGTAGTTTGAATGACGACATTACGATAACTATAATAACAGACTCCGGATAGCCAATCATCATGAATGATGATTCACGGGCGGATTGTTTCGAAGTCCCGCTAATTTTCTACTGCTCCCAAATACATCTACACTGCTTGTGTTGTGATTTGCTTTCAAATTAGTATCTTTGCAGTATTAAGAACAACTAAGACGTCAGAAACGTTTGAAGAATTTGAGTTGTGATTTGCTTTCAAATTAGTATCTTTGCAGTATTAAGAACAACCGTAATTATGGATACAACCGAAGCGACGTGTTGTGATTTGCTTTCAAATTAGTATCTTTGCAGTATTAAGAACAACATTACAGAAAAAATGAAACAGGTCGGTCTGTTGTGATTTGCTTTCAAATTAGTATCTTTGCAGTATTAAGAACAACTGAATCTTTGTTATTCGCTGTTTATCAGTATGGTGCAAATGAAAATAAGAATTTAAAAAAGAGAGTTCTTAATGTAATAAATCCCACAAACTTGTGGGATTTATTGTTTTAAAAGAGTTCTAATTGTTGTCCAGGAGTGTTAATTCCCTGTTGTTTCTTTCCATAAAATAATTCTATATTGCTAAATTGTTTATCAGTGATGCACATAATACCTACTTTCCCAAATTCGGGAAGAAAAGATTTTATTCTTTTGATATGTACTTCTGCATTTTCATGACTTGCGCAATGACGCACATAAATGGAAAATTGAAACATCGTGAACCCATCCTTTTGCAATCTTTTCCGAAACTCCGTGTAGGCTTTTTTATCTTTCTTTGTTTCAGTTGGTAGATCAAAAAACACCAATACCCACATAATGCGATATTCACTGAACCTTTCCATTATCGTTCAGGGTAGGCAACCCGTCGTTGTTCTCCATTAAAACACTTGAATAAGGATGCAGTGGTTTGTCCTACGGCAATCATTAGCGGACTTCGTTTACCTCCTATTTGAACATCTAATATAGGGATAGACAACAATTGGGATTTTAGTTCTTTGGTTAGCTCTATTGGAATTTTGTGTTTCTGAGTGATACTGAAAACCAGTTCATCCACATAAGGGCGATAAGGTTCCATGATGTCATCAGCCAGACAATAGGCATTGTAACGATTGTGATGATGAATTCCCAAAGTGGGAAGCAAACCGCTTGCCACTAACCCACGGGCAACAACAGCCCGCAAGATAGCATAACCGTAATTTAACAAATTATTCGGATATACACCTTCTCTGTCTCGTGTGAAACCTGGTATGTCTTGAAAAATATTTTTCCAATAATAGGCAGCGGCTCTTGCTTCCAGGTTTTCCGGATCCCCGCTACGAACATCGGAAGCCCATATTCGCATACATTTAACTTCTTCATTGGTGCAATGGTGTAATACTGTTGCCTGGTTATTGATTTTGGCTTGTATGGTTTGCTGCCATAATTGTTTCTTGAGAGGGGCAGAAGCGTCCAATTGCTTTCTGAAGCGTTCATTTTGTGTACTGTTTCCATATAAAGGAAGCATCAGGCCGACAGGCATGCTTTTGCTGTCACAGGTAATTACGGCACAATTGTTTTCCAATAGAGCTTCCAAAACACCAGAGGTGATAGTGATTTGTTTGTGATCTAAAACTACAACACCTATGTCTTCGATAGGTCTTGATACTTCCGACTCATTTTTGAAGGTATCGGAAAATGTGTTATTCTTTTCTACCTCAGGAAGTTTAATGATTAACTGATTGTTCCGTAGGGAAAGATAGGTAGGACTGCCGAAATAAAGAGTTTTTTTAATCATTATATTGTAAATAACGGTTATGCTTTATGGCTTTCTCAACTTCTTTTGTTCATTTTCAAAATTCTCGATAAAATGAAGTTCCACTTGAGACAAGCGATTATTAATTCGTTCTTTAAATTTATCATATTCAAGATCAGCTTTTTTCTTGGCAAGTTCGGCAGAGATAGTTCCCGCGTGTTGTAATAATTCTTTTCCAGAGAGTTTCAGGAAATCATCTAACTTTCGGATCCAATCTTTCATATACATAGGCGTATGACTTTTTGCTTGTAGCTCGGCAAAATCCAAATACAGGTTGACAATACGGTTTAGGGTGTCCAATTCGTTGTCATTTAAATAGTTTTTAGCGTATTTAGCATCGTCCCGTTTTGGCATACTTCCGCTCCAATTCGTTAATCCCATGAAATCATTTTCAGCATTGGCACGTTGATAGATAATTTCGGCCGCGGTATGCCCGTGTGCAGAATAGTGCATTTTGTTTTGTACCGTAGCAAAAAAATCTTGTGTAATTTTCACTCGTGGATCATAGTCGATGCTTAGTGCATATATTTCTAAAATCTTGCAATAAAATATTTTTTCAGAAGAACGTATGTCACGGATACGAGCCAACAATTCATCGAAATAATTCCCTCCTCCGGCACGTTTCAACATGTCATCGTTTAAAGCGAAGCCTTTCACTATGTATTCTTTCAACACTTGGGTTGCCCACATTCGGAACTGTACTCCCCTATAGGAGTTGACACGGTATCCGACGCTGATAATCATATCGAGATTATAATGTGAAATTTCTCTTTCCACATGGCGATTGCCTTCTTTTTGAACAGTTGCATATCTTGCAACTGTTGTTTCGAGAGTCAGTTCTCCACTATCGTATATATTCCTGATATGTCGGGAAATGGTTGATTTATTGCGCTGAAAAAGGTCTGCCATTTGATCTAAAGTCAACCAAACAGTGTCATTGGCAAGCGTCACTTCAATCTTACTTTCACCATCAACAGTCTGATAGAGTAGTATTTGTCCGTTGCTGTTCTCCATGTTACTTATCCTATCTTGATGATTTGTCCAGTACGGCTTATTTTAATAGGGATGCATATTTCTTTAATCATTTCACCGGTTAGAGCACGTTGGTTTTTAGATTGTGGACTACCTATTCCTAGTTCGTTTTGTATTTCATTGAATTTTTCTGCAATAGGTTTGGGGATAGCATAAATCAAGCTTGCTATAGAATGAGGAATGAAATTTGCCGTTGTATCAGACGAGTCTACAAGTTTATATATTCGTTTTCTATCAATAGAGTTGGTGATTCCACTTTTTAGCTCTTCCTGCGTTGGAACGTATACCAAATCATTTGGTGATAATACAAATAAGAGTCTGTTATTGTCTCCGTTATTAAGAGGAGCTATTGTCAGACCTTGTTTTTGCCGTTCGATAGCTTGATTTAAAGGTATTGTAATATAACTTCTTTTTTTAATGCTTTGATTTGTCTTTTCATTCCATATTGTTGTTTCGTATATGGCAAAGAACAGATTGGTTCCTTTAGCAGCCTCTACGAACTTAGCGGCCTTGTTACCTGTTTGACCTATAGGGAATTTATCGGCCTTTTCATATACACGTACTTTTTGTATGGGTAGATGAGGCTTTCCGTTATTCAGTCGGATTATGTTACGGTTCATTTCATCTATACCATCCGGAGAGAATGCTACTACCGGATTACCTCCTTTTTCGTTTAAATATTGCAATAATATTTTTTGAATCCCTGTATCGGTGATGCTTTCGATTTTCTTTTTATCAAAGCTGCTATCCAATGCTTTGCGGGTGGCAAAGAAACGATCCTTTGTGCTTTGAGTGAAATAATAAATATCAATCTTGGCTAAATTGATGTCTTGCCAGGTATCTTTTTCGTCTTCAAAGTATTTCTTTATTTTCTTGGCATCATATTTTAAATCCAGTAAGGTCAGGATCTGCCGGCGGAGTTCTTTTTCTACGATGTTCTGTGGTTCCTTGATGGCCTCATTAAGAGATACTTTTTTCACTTTTCGTAGATTGACTTCGCCAAAGACAGTGTCTTTGTGCATGGGTTTGCGAATGGCTTGATTGTCTCCTTTTATTTGCCGGATAAGCGTTTTCTTTTCGTTCTTATAATGTTGGTAGCGGTTGGTCGCCTTATTGATGATGCGCAGGTTTTGTTTGAAACTAACTATGATTTGTTCCAGTGTGGTGCGAGTATCTTGTGTGAAAGTTGCCCATGGTTTTTTAATCTGCCATTTATAATTTCCATTATCGTCTGTTTTCACCTTTTCACATAGCAAGGCTTGCAGATCCTTGCGTGATAATGCGGCCTTTTTACTGGCAGATTCATTGTTCAGGTAATTAACAATGTTTCTGCTGGCACAGGCTATTACGATGGCATCCATGGCATGATGACGATGGTCGATGCGCTTTTTGTTAAATCCTTTTTGTAAATCCAATGGCATAGAAGGTATTTCATGTCCGTTCAGATTTTGAGTTGTGAAACTGGTCGTTCCGGTTAATTCATTCAGACGTTGGAAACGTGGCAGGATAATATGGTTCCACACATCGTTGATTCCCCAGTCTTTTTTCAGACGGTCGGTAATTCCTCCGGTACAGGGTATGACGTGCTTGGAGACACTCTCCTGTTCGTTTTCTTCTCGTACAATGTTGGATAATAATGTTTTGACTACTTTGCTGATGTATCTGCTATCGTTCAACTGTCTGGCGATAAATTCGTCGGGGATATCATTTAGCATCAGTTTTTTCAACTTGCTGCGATTGGCTCCGTAAGTATCCTTCACTTGTTGTTCGTATGCTTCGACAGACAGAATCTCAGTTTCACCACCTAATGAGAGTGTGACTTTCTCTCCATGATGTTTTTCTATGAACTCATGCCCCAGCATGTTATCTTTCAGTTTATTCACTTCAGATTCACATATTACTTTGTTGCTGAGTGAGTCGTCGAAATAGCGTGATTGTGGAATGATATGTTCTATTTCGTAAGCAGGAGTGAACAACTTGCCTAATGGGATAGGTCTTCCTGTATAAGGAGAGCAGTAATGTTGTTCCAGCCAGAGTTTGTACTTAATGATCTCAGAGTGACTTGGGCGTTTTGTGTTGTCATTCTCGTTCAACTTTTTCAGAATGCCGTCAATCTCCTCGGGAAGTTCGCTGACACTGTTCAGGGCTCCTTCCTCATAAATGCGCAGCAGATCTTGCTGGCCAGGAGAATACGGCCGGACATTTTCTATGCCTAAATCAGGATTGAGAAACTCTGTGAGCAGATATTTGATACGCAAGTTGGCATTTTCGTTCTCTATCATCTGTTGTGCCATTCGGGCACGTCTGTCTGCGGGATTCTTCATTTCCCGACCTAATTCTACATGTATTTCATCAATATGACCGACCTGTTTCCAAATGTCCCTAACGGTTCTTAATGTTTCGGTAATGACCTTTTCTACAAGGGGATTACGCAGCGAATGCTGTTTGAAATGATTTAAATAAGTGTCAATGTCTTCTGGATGGTTCCATTTTTCTATTTCCTTGGCTTCAGAGTGACGGTCATATATAATGTAGCTGGCCAGCCAAAGTGGCAGACCTTTGAAATTACACAAATCTGTAAGCCCGATTACTTTGTTGCGTACTCTGTCCCTTATGTTTTCGTCATATTCGCCATTGATGATTTTGTCAATTCGTTCCCGGGTATCTTTGTCAATAGATTGTTCTTGCCAATAATGTCCCATGCGCATCAGAGGTAATAGTCTTTTGATGGCTTTGGCAGAATATGCTCCGTATTCTTTGGCAAAAGGAGGGCATTTTTGGAATATGTTTACGAAAGTTTGATTCAATTCATTCTTCCGAGCAAATTTTTCCAAGGCTTTGTAGATTTCTTGTTTGTCTTCTACTGAATAAAGTATATGCCATAGAGCTTCTTCTTTTTCTTTAGTAAGGAAGTCTTTTGGTATACCGGTTTTCTCTAAACGGGTCAGAATGGTAGCTCTTGTCTCATTGCAGGGATATGATTTGTCTTCTACATAGTTCCAACGATAGTCTGCTGCCTTCTGTTTCAGTTTGAAAAGAGGATATTTTAGGAGCGCTTTTTGATCGATTTCCTTGCGGTCGTTGAGCCAATTGAACAAAGCTACATATTCTTCGTCGTCTCTAATCAGTTCGTGAGTGATGTCTTCGTCCTGTACATTTCCTCTTTTATAGATGCGTAAATTGCTAAGGAATTGCCATAAACGGAATTCTTGAAATAAAGGGTGTGACTTGGCTATGCACTTAACAGGGAAATGTTTTATTTCTCCTGTTTCTTTGTCTATACAAGTATGCTCTTCATAAGGGCAATTGTCGATTAATGATTTTTTGCTCTTTAAGGGGCGTTGATAGAATAATATGTCTTCCAGAAGTAGGTAGACAAGGTCTCGATTGAAGATATTGTTTCGGTGTGCAGTATTAGTCGGATATAGTTCTTCTATACAGGCAATATACAGATTCCTGTCTTGTAGCTCTGGATGAAATTCACATTGTTTGAGTAGAATCTGTTTTAATTCGTCCTTATAATATTTACGCTCGATGGTATGTACCAACTTACCTCGAATTTTTTGACTGGGTTTTTGTAATAATACTTCATAGATATAAGTGCCGACGGTTTTCTGGATCCGTTCAATATGAGCTTCTGTTTTTTTCTTTATCAGTGTCCAATCATCTTCTTTAGGTGCTCGGAAAGATCGTTTTATATTCCCCTCTTTGTCTTTTTTGGGCGTACCATCTTTTTCTAAATCTGTGGTAACGATAAATTCTTTTGTTTTTCCTACCCAATTCAGAGGAACGTTACTCGACCGGCGGTAAATCCATCCATTTTCTAAATGGACATTATACCAAGTGTCTTTTCCTTTTTTCTCTCCAGAATCTTCGACAGAAACTACTTTTAGCGCATAAAATTCTACCTGTTTATTTGTTTGCTCCTCTTCTTGCTCGTCTCGTAATTGATAATAACCCCTTTTTTGATTGAAATTCAGAAGGATCCAGGCTAAAGACTCTTTTGAGACCTTTTCTTTTAATGCTTTTTTACGAAGGTAATAAATTGTCCAGTCATAAGGAATCTTCGCCCCCTCCAGTTCCGGATGTTTTTCTTTGAACTCAGTCAGCATAGCATTAAAGTCCTCTTGGAAAAGAAACTCCCATTGTCCGGTTTCGTTTTTACGCCAAGCTAACTTAGGTTCTTGGCCTTTCAGCAGATGCCCGTAGCGATCCAGTGCCTGAGCATAATGTGCAGGGAGAAATTCCATTAGGTTGAGTATTCGATGCATCCTTTCCCGGCGTAACAAATGTCTTTCGTGTAAGCGGCGAATGCCCCGCATACGAGTCCTCTCTGCGGTCTGGGAGATAGAATTTCCTTTATCAAAATCACCTAGAACAGCAGCGTCTGTCGGAATGATTCGACTGCCGGCAGCTTCTATGTTAATCAGTCGGTCGCTATTGTCTTCTTTATTTATGATTGCCCATCCGATACTATTTGTACCAAGGTCAAGTCCTAATATCTTTTTCATGGTATTAAAACAATATGATTATGTTTTTCAAAGATATGAAAATATTATAAAATGAAGTAATTTCCTTACTTATATTTTGTAATGTTCTTAAAACTGTATATATTTGCCATACTAATTTGAAGCAAATCACAATAAGGATTATTCCGTTGTGAAAACATTTAGGTTGCCCTCGTCCTTTAACGGGGGCTTTTTTTGAAAAACAACTGACTCATGAGAACCCTGTTTTATCTGTTCATATTTATGTTTGCCACGGGGATGGTGTCCTGTGCGGATAGTGAGAGGCATTCGGCAGAGTATTTGTATGCGAGGGTGGATACCTTGCTTAAGGACGGGAAGCGGTATGAGGGAGGCAGGGATGTGCGGCGGGCGCTACTTTGTTATTGGGATGCACTTGATTTGCTGGAGGATGCGCAGGATTCCGTGCAGAAATTGCAGGTTTATCATACATTGGGGGACCTGCTGTTCCGCCACGGTGTGTATGAAAAGGCGGTGGTGCATCATCGTGAGGGCTATGAACTGGCACGAAAGATGGCCGACGAGACCTTGCTTTACGAGGCTGCCCGTAGACTGGCGGCGGACTATGCTTCCCTGCATCAAACGGATACGGCTGATTATTTCCTCCGAAAAAGTCAACATATAGCCATGCGGAACGGGTTGGAGATGGGAAATCTGTCTGCGGCAGGTATGATGGAAGCAGGGCATGCTGATTCTATCGCTACACTCTACGAACGGGAACGGATATTAAAGTGGGAGGCGGCGTATAAAGAGCAGAAGGTGCTGTTGCGGGATGAACGGCGGAAGACTGAGACTTTTGAACGCTTGACCGGTTTTCTGGGTGTTATCCTGATATTGTCTTTGCTGTGGTTTCTGTCGTACCGTCATAAGAAAAAAGAGGTGGCTCGGCGGGAGAGGCAACTCAGGTGGTTCAACCGGCTCTTGGAAGACACAAGGGCGGAACTTGCCGACAATCAGTCGGAACTTTTTATGAGCCGGCAGCGTATCTGTGAATTGCAGCAGACGCTGGCGGACAGCCGGGACTCTGTACTGGAGAACAGAAAACTGCACGAGGAACTGGATTATTATATGGAGCGTGAGACGGAGATGTTCGCTCGGGAAAAGGAACTCCGTGAACGGGAAAAAGCGTTGCTTTCGGAGGATAGTCTGCAGGCGGTTGCATTGTTGAACAGGATGAAGACCAAACCGGTTTATTGTCCTGTACGTTCCGAAAAAGAATGGGCTGTCCTGATCGCTTTCGCGGAATTGCTTTATCCCGGTTATTCAAAGTCGGTCGGTTCCAACGCCGGACTGACAGAACGCGAACGTAAACTGTATCTGCTCGTCCGTCTGGGCTTTTCTACGGGGCAACTGGCCGTGTTTGAAGGCATCTCTCCCGGTTCGGTCACGAAAGCAAAATTTCGCATTCAGAAGAAGATGGAGGCGGAAAGTCATGCGGATGTCCGCATGGCCTGATGCCGGATTGTTCGTTAACTTACACAATATAAGAAGAAAACATGAAAAGTGAAGAGCGTGAAATGTCCGCATGCTTTTCTTCCTGTTTTATTTCCGGACCATTAACTTTGCCTCGGATTAAAAGGACAAAGTTATGTTACGCTATCAGACACTTGATCGCCTTTGTGGTTGGGCATGTTTCCTGATTTCCTCCGTTATTTATATATGTACGGTGGAACCGTCGGCCAGTTTCTGGGACTGTCCGGAGTTCATTCTCTGTGCGGCCCGGTTGGAAGTAGGGCATCCGCCCGGTGCTCCCTTCTTTATGTTGCTTGGCAACCTATTTTCGCATTTTGCAGCTTCGCCTGCGCAAATAGCCCGTTGCATCAACATCATGAACGCTTTGTTGAGCGGAGGTTGTATTTTGTTCCTGTTCTGGAGCATTACGCATCTGGTCAGGAAGTTATGGGAGCCTGCGACGGAGGGATGGCGGTCTTTCGTCGTTATGGGATGCGGCTTTACCGGGGCGTTGACATACGCTTTCAGCGATACATGCTGGTTTTCTGCCGTGGAGGGAGAGGTGTATGCTTTTTCATCTTTTCTCACGGCTGTCACGTTCTGGATTATCTTGCGCTGGGAAGATGATGCCGATAGTCCGCGGAGCGGCCGGTGGCTGGTGTTGCTGGCTTATGTAATAGGTCTGTCCGTCGGTGTACATCTGCTCAATCTGCTTTGTATTCCGTCTGTGGCTTTGGTGATGTATTATCGTCGACGGAGGCATGCCGGTCTGAAAGGCATTCTTTTTACGCTTTTGCTCTCTTTCATTGTAATAGCGGTCGTGCTCTATGGAATCGTGCCGGGTATAATGAAGATGGCCGGGTACTTTGAACTTCTGGCGGTCAATGGCATGGGGATGCCTTATTATACAGGTATGTCATGTTATATTCTTCTGCTGTCCATGGTGCTGGTATGGTGTATTCAGGAAAGTCGCACCGCTTGCTGTCCCGGACGGATGTGTACAGCTTTGGGGAGTGGTCTGCTTCTGCTGGGTATTACCTTGCAACGCGGCGTGTGGATTACCCTGCTGTTGTCTTTTCTGGCCATTGCCATGTGTTATGCGCTTTACCGTTGCCTGAAGAAAGAGCGTACGGCCTCCCTTTGGTCGGGGCTGCATACGCTTGCTTTCTGTATGGTGATGCTTGTGACCGGATATTCCTCTTATGCACTGATTCCGATACGTTCTGTCGCCAATCCTCCGATGGATCAGCAGTCTCCGGAAGATCCTTTTGCTTTGAGGGACTATCTGGGACGTGAACAGTACGGGGCTGCTCCGCTTTTTTACGGACAGACTTTTGCATCTCCCCGTATGTGGAGTGCCGGGGATGGATACACGGTTTATGCATCCGAAGAAGGGGAATCTGTGTACCGGCAGGCCGGCGGTGGAGAGAATGGAGGCAGACCGCGTTATATCGTTTGCGGACATAGATGGGAACCCGTTTACCAGCCGGAGACCTGCGTATGGTTTCCCCGTATGTATTCGGCGCAGCATGCCGATGCCTATCGGGCATGGCTCGGGGAGATGCAGGGAAAGACTGTGGGCTACCGGGACATAGTGTCCGGCGAACGGAAAAGCGTAGTCATACCGTCGGCTTGGGATAACTGGCGTTTTTTCCTGCGCTATCAAGTCAATTTCATGTATTGGCGTTACTTCCTATGGAATTTTGTCGGGCGACAGGACGATGTTCCGGCTGACGGAGGACCGGAGCATGGTAATTGGTTGACAGGATTCCGTTTTATGGATATGTGGAGACTGGGGGAATATGGAACGCTACCGGACACTGCACATCCCGAAAAAGGCAGGAATGTGTTTTACGCAATGCCTCTGTTGCTGGGACTGCTGGGAATGGGGTGGCAGATTCGCAGGGGTGATAAAGGGAGGAATCAGTTCAATGTCATTCTGTGGCTTTTCTTCATGACCGGTCTGGCCATTGTGTTTTACCTGAATCAGAAGCCCATGGAACCGCGTGAACGTGATTATGCGTATGCCGGGTCGTTCTATGCCTTTTCCATCTGGATAGGAATGGGGGCGGCCGCACTGGCAAGTCTCTTGCAGCGATGGCGGCGTACTCCGTCAGTTGCTGTTACCGCCGTTGCCATATCCCTGTTTGTGCCTTTACAGATGATAGGGCAGACTTGGGACGATCATGATCGGAGCGGTCGTTACATCTGCCGCGATTTCGGCCAGAATTACCTGAACTCCCTGCAGGCAAAAGGATGTCCCGTCATTTTTGTGAACGGAGATAATGAGACTTTTCCTCTTTGGTATAATACGGAAGTGGAGGGGGTGCGTCCCGACGTCAGAGTATGCAATCTGATGTATCTTACCGGAGGCTGGTATGTCGATCAGATGAGACGTCCGTCGCGTCTGTCGCCGGGGCTGCCCGTTTCCATTCCTTGGGAATATTGTCGGGACGGCGTGAACGATGCCGTACAGGTGAACCCCGTCGTCAGATATACGGAAGGGGGGCTGCCGGTTCGTTTGAAAGAAGAGATTGAACGGATATACCGGGAGCATCCCGGTGAATGTCCGGTCGGTGAAGACCCTTGGGAGTGGGATAATATCGTGCGTTACTGGTTGACGTCCGATGACGAGGGAATGCGTTGCATTCCTACGGATGAGATACATATCCGTATCGACCGGGAGGCTGTGAGGCGTTCGGGCATGACGATTCCCGACGGGATGGAGCTTCCCGAATGCATGACGGTCAGCCTGAAAGACCGTAGCTATTTATTGCGTACCGGTATCATCCTGCTCGATTTGATACAGCAGTGCAATTGGGAACGTCCCCTGTATGTTGCCGCGACCATGCGTATCGAAGAATATTTGGATATCTCCGACTACCTTGTCATGGAAGGTATGGCCTCGCGCATCGTGCCTTTCAACGCCCGGCAGGCAGGAGTGGAGACGGATGCGGAGACGATGTATGAAAACGTCATGTCCGGTTTTCGTTTCGGAGGTCTCGAAAATCCTTCGGTCTGGCTGGATTACCAGAACCGGAAAATGGCTTCTATTCTTCAGCATTATATGGTGGGGCTGGCCGTGGATTTGTGCCGACGGGGACAGACGGATAAGGCCGGCCGGCTGGCCGGGAAATACCTGAAGTATATGTGCCATCCGCAGTTGCTGAATGGAAAAGAACATTATACCCGGTATATGAGAGAGCTATATCAGGATTCGGGTCAGGCGTCCGAAGAATAATGATTATGTAATGTTTAATGTTATGGTGTCTTTGTTTGACAAACGGAATTATGGATTGATGGGCATCGGATATGTCCTTGTTCTTTCCGGTTTTCTGCTGATGTGTGGATCCGGCAGTACGGATTCTTTTTACAATCCCGAGATTTTCAGTTTCAGGCGTATCGGTATTGCGCCGTTTATCGCTTTGTCCGGCTTCATTGCCATATTGGTCGGGATTTGCCTTCCGCATAAGGAATCCCGTCCGTAAGTATCCCTGCGCTGAAAACCTGTGTTTTGTCGGCCTGCTGTCTTGAAGTTCTATTTTTTTTGTACTTTTGTGTTCTGTAACAGAAAACGGTATGACAAGAGAAGAGTTTGAGATAATGGCTCCTGTGGGGTCTCCTGAGTCGTTGGCTGCTGCATTGCAGGCCGGCGCGGACTCCATTTATTTCGGTATCGAAAATCTGAATATGCGGGCGCATTCGGCCAGTACGTTTACCATCAATGATCTAAAACGGATGGCACAGACTTGTGCCGAGCGGGGAGTGAAGAGTTATCTGACGGTGAATACCATTATCTACGGTGAAGATCTTCCACTGATGAGAACCATACTGGATGCGGCCAGGGAGGCCGGTATTTCGGCCGTGATAGCGTCGGATATTGCTGTCATGGACTACTGCAATCATATTGGTCAGGAGGTTCATCTGTCCACGCAATTGAATATAAGCAATATCGAAGCGTTGAAGTTCTATGCCCGTTTTGCTGATGTCGTGGTGCTGGCTCGGGAGTTGAACATGCAACAGGTGGCCGAGATTTATCGTGGGATTGAAGAACAACGGATATACGGACCCTCAGGACGGCTTGTGCGTATCGAGATGTTCTGTCACGGGGCATTGTGCATGGCTGTGAGCGGCAAGTGTTACCTGAGCCTGAACAATACGGGACGTTCGGCCAATCGCGGAGCCTGCATGCAGTTGTGCCGCCGGAGTTATGATGTGCGCGACCGGGAAACCGGTATGGAACTGGAAGTAGACAATAAATACATTATGAGTCCCAAGGACTTGAAGACGATACGTTTCATCGACCGGATGATGGAGGCCGGGGTGCGGGTGTTCAAGATTGAAGGAAGAGCGCGCGGTCCGGAATACGTACATACGGTCGTATCCTGTTATCGTGAAGCCATCCGGAGTGTGGTGGACGGAACCTTTACGGAGGAGAAAAAGGACGAATGGGATGAACGTCTTAAACGTGTGTTCAACCGGGGATTCTGGGACGGATACTATCAGGGACAGTTTTTGGGCGAATGGACAAGGAACTATGGTTCGGCAGCTACGGAAAAGAAAGTGTATGTGGGCAAGGGTGTAAAATACTTCTCCAATATCGGAGTGGCTGAGTTTGTGATCGAGGCCTCGGAGCTGAATGTAGGCGACAGATTGCTGATAACGGGTCCCACAACCGGTGCTTTGTTCCTGGAAGCCGAAGAAGTCCGTTATGAACTGAGACCTGTACAGACAGCAAGGAAAGGTATGCACATTTCTTTCAAAGTGCCGGAGAAGGTACGGCCGAGTGACAAGTTGTATAAACTGGTCCGTTCGGAACAGGCGACCGACTGACGGACAATAGAGAATAATCCCCGTGTTATGGAAGAAACTGCATTGACGATGGCTCGTGTGCTGGCTCCTCTTTACGGGAACCTGAATGAAACGGAAATACGGGCGCTGGCATCTATTCTTCACTATCGGAAAGCGAAGAAAAAAGAGTTGGTCGTGTGTGACGGCCAGGTGTGCCGTAACATGGTGTTTGTGAAAAAGGGGCTATTGCGTCAATATTATTATAAGAACGGGCGGGAGATAACGGAGCATTTTACCATCGAGGGACAATTTGCGTATTGCATCGAGAGCGTTTTCCGCAGCAGACCTTCTTCGTTGCTTATGGAGGCACTGGAGCCTTGCGAACTGTTTCTGTTACCCTATACCGCTCTGGTCGAACTGGGGCGGATCCATTCCGGTCTGACTGACTGGCTACGCTGTTTTCTGGAGGAGAATCTTATTCTTCACCAGGTGAAAGCCGATTCATGGCGTTTTGAGTCGGTGACGGAGCGTTACGAGCGTTTCTTGCGGGAATTTCCCACTGTGGCTTGCCGTGCGTCCGTCAATGATATCGCGTCCTATCTTTTGATGACTCCTGAGAGTCTGAGTCGCGTGCGCTCTCAGGTGCATCGCCATAAAGATGTGTAATGCACAAAGTATCCGCTGTTATTTTATGATGGAAGTCTGCGGATTGCGCAGGCCGCGTGTACCGGTGAGAAACGCTTTGGCAGAGCCGAAGTTAAGGAACATGTCTAACCGGACAGGCAGGTGGTTTTCGTCATCACTGATATAGAATGTGATGATTTCTTTTTCTTTACCGTCCTTGTATTCGACGAACGAGAATACAAGACAGCGATAGGTGATTTTTGTATTCTCCATCTTGAAGTTCTTCTTGCCTCGGTAAATAAGAGTCTGCTCCTCGATTTTTCCACCGTCCGCCATCGGGAAGTTTATTTTCTGACCTATGCGATAGTCCTGCGCATCGAAAGAACGTGCGCGGAGCAGCATGCTCAGCATGTCGTAAATGCATACGTTGCTTTTCCGCTGGTGTTCGGAAACATTGCCGTGATGGTTGCGATAGTGTTGTTTGATATGGTTCACTCCGTTGGGGTAGCTGTACCATGCCTGGTCCACGTGGTATCGTTTTCCTTCAAGGGCACCTTTGCGGTAGTACAGAGGGGTCAGTTCCTGGCTGACAATGCTTTCGAGCGTATCGCGCATGATAAAGAACCTGTCCGCTTTCTTGCTGCCCCGTGTTGTCAGGTTGCATCGGAAAGCCGGTTCTCCTTGATAGACGGTTTCGGTGATGTTCATCGTTGCCGTACCGGCTTTCAGCCAGATGAAC
This sequence comes from uncultured Paraprevotella sp., assembly GCA_964540455.1. GTDB lineage: Bacteria > Bacteroidota > Bacteroidia > Bacteroidales > Bacteroidaceae > Paraprevotella. Next base: position 54,382 of record CAZIMK010000003.1, on the reverse strand, counting down.
TTCCAGTTGAAATACAGGTCGTATGAAAGGGTCTCTCCCGAAAGGAAAGCTGTGTTGGGACTGGTACATTGCGCCTGTAACGGACTTTGTCCGCTTCCAAGGTACAGGATTGTCAGGCTCAGCAGGATGAATCTTCTCATGACGTTCGTTTAACTATCGGTTTTGATCAGGCCGGGCTGTTTTCTTCTCTTTGTCAGGCTTTTGTTTTGTAATAGCCATTGGCTTTTGTCTGACGAGCGGGATGCCTCTTACGTTCCAGTCCTGCTCTACTTCCCATTTGGCGCGCAGTATCAGCGGTTTCGGGAAATAGAAGACTTCTTCCGGCTGTTGAATGTCGGCATAGTTGCCGGTGTTCCAGATGCCGTCTCCGTTCCGGTCTATGAACAGGCGCAGATAATACTCTCCCGGTTTAATGTAAAAGAAATCGGCACGGTTGTCTACGGCCCGTACGCTGCTTACCACCTTGTCCGACTTGTTGAGCAATTGCACGACAGCTCCTGTGTCAGCCAGTTCGAGCTTGACAAAGAGGGCGCTGTATTCATCTATCGAACTGACTTTGAAATCCGTTTTGGTAACATTGTTCACATCGCCGAAAATGTTCCGGAAAGCCGCGCTGTCAACTTCCATCTTGTATTGTTCTGTCGGAAGCCATTCGGCATACAACCGGTAGCTGCGCAACTGTCCTTCGACGGGTTCGAACAGGAACGGGGCCTCTTCCCAGAGTGTATCTTTCTTTATATAGAAATGCAGAGCGGTGCTGTCTACTTGGGCTAACGGTTCGTTAAAGACAAATGTTATGTTCTGGTTTGGAGCCAGAATGCCGGACGGGCGGGTGGAGTATTTCAGGACATCTCTTAAGAAAGGATTTGTTTTAGCTCCCTGTGTATTGTCCTTGCGACGGTTCTTTTTCTGTTCCTTTTCCCATTGTTCGATTTTGTCCTGCCGCTCCTTTTCAAATTTCTGCCAGCTGATTTTGGCCGCAAGTTCCAGCGTATCGGTACGTGGTACGAGAATCCCCAGACTGTCTGTCTCGCGATAGGTGATAGCGAAATTCAGTGTATCCAGTCTGGCGACGGTGGTATCAGGAATCCAATACGTAATGGTGTCATTCTTTTCCGAAGCTTCTGTAATGAGTGTCTCTGCATTGAAGTTGAATCCCTGAATACGCGGAAGCGTGTCGTCCGGAGCTGTGAAATAGAACGTGAAGCGGTTGAATAGCGGGCGTTCGTTTTTCAGGAGATAGCGGCCTTGTCCTTCTTCCAGAAAGGCTCTCAGCACGATATCATCGGGATAGAAATGTGTATAGTGTACGGTCTTGATGGTGTCCACATGCAATGAATCCTTCCAGAGTGTGTCCATACGGATGTCCGGAGCGCAGGAAGGTAGGATGCGCATTGTATCGAAAGCGATTACTTCGCTTTTCTGGTTGAAACGGAAGTCGCCGTCCGCTTCCTGTAAGGCATAGATGCGGTAAGTACCCGGCGCCACTCCCTGTATGGTGAATTGACCGCTTCCGTTGGTTCGGGACACGCGTAGCATCGGTTCCGTCGTGAAAGCACTGTCGGCCAGATTGCTGTACAAACCGACCAGGATACCTTTGATGGGTTCCAGGTTCGATGCGTTGAGTACTGTTCCGGAAACTTGCAAAGTGTCGATGGTCTGGCCTGTGGAGAAAGAATAAGTGTATTTGCCCATTGCATTGCCCTCGTTGTTGTCAACGATAGCGTCCGAGAAGTCGATGGTATAAGTGGTGTTGGAACGCAATGAGTCATATAGTTCTATCCGGATCTGTTTCCCTTCGGTACTGATATTGGGCATTTCCATTTGCGGAGGAGATACGACGACTTTTTCGTTGGCCTTTTCCAGCTTGATATACTCATTGAAAGAGATGCGTATCTTCCGGGTGTGATTGTCTGTCGACTGGTCGGCAGGCTGACATTTGACAACGTGCGGCGGAGTGTAGTCGCGCGGACCGCCGTCGGGACTGCCTATGCTGGCGCATGCTACGACGAGTAGCGTGGTGACAAGCATAGCCCATGTATGGAATAGATTCTTCTGCATATTGTCGGTTATTGGTTCATGGCCAGCAGTTCGTCGATGTGGGTCCGCTGATTGCAGAGGCGGGGCACTTTGTGCTGTCCGCCCAACTTTCCTTTGCTTTTCAGCCAGTCGTTGAATACACCTTGGCGGGCTTTTACAAGAAGAGGAGCCTGTAGCGTGATGTTCTTGTAACGTTTGGCCTCATAGTCTGAATTTAGTTCTTGTAAAGTCCTGTCTAACGTTTCGGCAAACAGTTCGAGCGAATCCGGTTCGCGAGTAAATTCGATAAGCCACTGGTGGGAGCATTTGCCTTGCGCATCCATGAAAACGGGGGCGGCCGTGTATTCTGTCACCTGTGCACCGGTGACTTCGCAGGCTCGTTGCAGTCCTTTTTCCGCGTTGTCCACAATCAGTTCCTCGCCGAATGCGTTGATGAACGACTTTGTCCGGCCGGTGATGATGAACTTATAGGGATTGACGGAAGTGAATTTCACGGTATCGCCTATCATATAACGCCACAGGCCGCTACTGGTCGTGATCACCATGGCGTAGTTACGCCCTGCTTCGATATGCCAGAGCGGAAGTACGGTTGGATTCTCTTTCTCTATTTCGTCCATCGGGATGAACTCATAAAATACTCCGTAGTCTATCATTAGCATCATCGCCGGATCCGCCGGATCGTTCTGCAGACCGAAAAATCCTTCGCTGGCGTTGTAGGTCTCCATGTAATGCATGCGGGGACTGGTGATTAACTGGTGATATTGTTCCCGGTAAGGCGTGAAGGCCACTCCGCCGTGGAAGAAAACCTCCAGATTGGGCCATATCTCTTCCAGATGGGTCTTGCCGGAGAGCTCCATGACACGTGTCAGCACAGACAGCATCCATGAAGGGACGCCGCTCAGGTTAGTTACGTTCCTGTGCATGGCCTCGCGGGCGATGCGGTCGCGTTTCTGTTCGAAATCGCTTAACAGGGCTGTTTCCTTCTTCGGGACGCGGATAAGGTTGACCAGGGGATTGATATTTTCTATCAGGATGGCGCTTAAGTCGCCCACCAAACTGTGCGGCTGGTTGTAGTTGGGCGCATGGCTTCCTCCCAGTATCAGGGCGCGTCCGTCAAGCAGACGGCTTTCAGGATTGTTTTGCAGATAGAGTGCCACGGCATCGGTTCCGCCGGCATAGTGGGTGTCTTTCAGCCCTTGGCGGCTTACGGGGATAAACTTGCTTTTGTCGTTGGTGGTTCCGGATGATTTGGCATACCATTGCACCCGTCCCGGCCAAAGAACATTCTTTTCCCCCTGTCGCATGCGGTCGATAAAGCCTTTCAGTTCTTCATAAGTAGTCACCGGTGTCCGGGTGGCGAATTGTTCCCACGACCGGATGGAGTGAAACGCATGTTCCTGTCCCCATTCCGTTTGAATACCTTGTCGGATCAGTTTATGCAATACCTCCGTTTGGATTCTTTCCGTTTGTGTCGCATATTTCTCCAGTTTCCGTTGGCGCGGAATGAAGAAGTTCCTGATAATCCTGGTTAAGCTCATTATGCAGTTTTTGTTATGCCTTATATATTCAAATTACAAAGGTAGCAAAAACCATGATTGGGCAATAAACGGTTAGTCTAAAAATTGTTCTACGGCATTGGAAATGTTCTGGAAAAACATTACATATATAACCATTCTGAACCTATACTGTACATGTGAAACAATTGCGCATGCGTTTTTTTATGAGGATGCAAAATATTCTTTTCATGGTTATTAATTTTAATGTGATTAATGTAACAAAGATATATCGTAAATACCCAGTCCCTCCATTCAGGGCATATTTATCATCAGTTGACATTACTTTCTCGAGAATTGGTTATTTGTTTTGGTTGGAGGAATTCCAATAGAGCTTTTGCCTCATATTTCCGTAATGAGATGTTTGATTCCACATATTCCATTCCTGTATAGAATCGTGGCTTAAATTTTTCCCATTGGGGGTAATACAGCGTCGTATTCATCTGTTGAATGAATTCATGAGTGCGTGGGGCTGTGAATATCAGTTCACTCCGAAAGGGAAATCCAATGCGGAGTACGCTAAGCCAATTTTCCTTGTAGTTGACAGCGATGCGCACGTCTATTAACACGTCCCATGACTCGATGGAATCCGTATTTACTATATGCTTGATGGTTTGGATTTCTTCCGGTGTTAGCAATCTCATTAATTGCAATTTTTGGATATCCCCTGCTTCTTGCCAGCATTTTGAACCGACAAATCCTAAGTTCCGTTGGTAGTCATCCTTTTTTCGGGGGTAATACATATCCCAGGCAGTATGACATCTGGCATCTTCTTTTGATGAAACGATTACCATATGTCTATAGCTTCTGTACCACTTTATCGTGTCGTCTGCTATTGGTTCTGTTTTGAGGAGTTTCCAGGAACCTTGGGCTTGGAGTGCAAGGCATAAGAAAAGAAATTCAAAAAATATATAGATTGTTTTTTTCATATACGTCAGTATTTAATATCCATAAAATCAAAACATGTTTTCCAAGTTACTATTCCGTTCATACGCACGTAGTCCAATGGATTTCTGATGGTATTTTATTTAACCCGTTGCAAATGGTATTCTCCTTCCGGAATATTAGGGGTTGTCGCCAGTATGTCCGCAATCTGCCATCCCCGGGAATCATGCCAGGCTTGCAGGTAACGTCCGGAGAACACACGTCCGTCCGATGTGTAAAGCGGTTTGAACAGTCCGGGGCGCAGATGAGTCACGTAGTCCTGCAGTTCCCCGAACGCCTTTTTCGTATCTTCGTCCGGTTCACGGGGCAGCAATAATTCTATGTCGCAGGCATAATCCGCCTTGATGTGAAGTAGGAATGTGAAACTCACCGACGGTGCTTCCCTCGGGATTATATCGCAATTGATGGTATTGGCGAAAAAAGACATGCCGGCTGAAATTTTGTTTACCCACGAACCGCCTAACACTATATATGGAGTCTGGAACGAGAAGAAATCAGGGTAGGACCACTCATATTCAATCACCGTAGGCCGCCCCTTTTCGTAATGGAAGAACCACGGAGTGCCGGAAACCACGAAGTCCATATACCAATGGGGATCGTGCAACATGACGACATTGCCTTCGAACCATGTGGGGACACTTTCTCGAAACGTGCCCCGGTTCAAAGGGAATTTATTCACCATCTTCTGGTAAAGCACTGTATCTTTTTGGTCATTCTTGTCAAGCAGCGCTTTCAGAGTCAAGAACGGGAATCCCCAGACGCCGCGCATCTTCTGGGCTTTTTTTACCGGACAGGTCGCTAACGGGGAATTTGCAAGTATGAACTGTCCCATGTCTGGGATGACGGAGTCGTTCTGCGGGAAATAGTTCGCCCTTTTCCCTGTGTTCACCGTGCGATAAAACCGTTCTTTCATTTCCGACAGCGGTACGGTGTCCTGACGAAACAGGCGCAATATACCATTGTTTCGGTTGGAATGGAAGCAGTAACGGAATACCGCATCCTTGTCCATGCGTCGGGGATAATGAGTTCCTGTGGCATCCAAGTCCTTCCAAAGAAATTCAAAGGCCTTCTGGGCGGAAACGTACGCTGGTAAGATTATCATGCCGACGATGCATACTAAACTTATTAAATGATTTATCGTTTTCATGATGATTAAATTTATGTCCAATTTTTTAGAAGATATGATGCTGTCTAATTCTTTCTTGCTGTTAAGGTTAATACTTTTCCATTCTACGACTCTTTAATATATTGAATTTAGTATACCAGTTTCTGTCCAGCCTTGGCCGAGAGCCTTTACGGAGGAATTCCCAATTCTCCTGTACCATCAGATAATCCGTAAATTTCCATCCGTTTTTACTATATTCTCCATGATAATAACGGCCGGGGAGCAAACGACCGTCTGATGTATACATTGCCGTGAACAACTTGTAAGGAATGGCCTTTATGGCCTTACGCAATTCTTTTATCAGCGGTTTCTGTCTGGCCGTAGGCTCCTTTGGCAATAGCAGCCGGAAACCGTAAGTACCGTTCTTTTCTTCCGTCAACAGAAAATCAATCTGTTCCCATCCCTTAAAGCCCGGGTTCCTTTTAATATGGCGGTGCACGTCGTGAGTAAACAACAGCATTTCCTGGTACAAAGTAAAATCCCCAGTCTTCATACAGAGCATGTTCATAGAAAGCGACCTCACGTGTGTAGGCGCTTTGATCTTTCCACGGAAGACGGTCACCGGACTCTTTTACTCCCCGACGTATATCCATACATTCTCCCCAAGGTGAAACCATATAGGTCATATAGGGACGGGGAAGGTTCAGGTATACCACTCGGCCGTCTATCCATGTGGCCAATGCAGCTCCGGAAGGAGAAACACCATATTTTAGTCTCAGTCGTTCCATCACTCGTGCCGCCTTAGCCTTGTCCGGTGTCGCGATACTGTCCAACACGATAACGCTCTGTCCACCCAATTGTTCCGTATTCCAGTAAAAACGTCCATCGGTTATTTCACAGAACATGGAATCTACTTTTTGCGGATAGTCCACCCACATACCCCAGAACCCCTGTTGATGGCGGATGACAGGATTTTCACTGTGTGTTACAGATTCCTTTATTACATCAAAGACATCCACCATCTCTTTTTCTGGGACAAGGGGCCAGTCTGTTTTGGACGAAGGGGATGCACACAATGACAATCCACACAAGTATATGGTAAAAAGATTACGTCTCATGCCGATAATAATTATGGGTGTGACTTTATTCTGTTTTCAATTTCTGTTTTTCATAGAACGACAAAGGGGAGAAGTCCTGTATGCCGTCTTTGGCCTTCGGGTCGAAACGGAAATAATCTATAAAGGTCCATTTACTGTCTGGAGAATAAGAGGCATGGACGTAGCGACCCGGGAAGATACGTCCGTCAGACGTGTATAGGTAACGGAAACACCACTTGGGGAACTTGCCTACCACTTCTTGTAAGACTGTCAGCAGATTCTTTTGGTTGTCGGTCAGTTTTTTGGGGAGCAGAGGGCAGATGGTGATACTGCCGTCTTCTTCGGTCACCAGCAACAAGGAAAACTTCTCTTTGGCATACGCCTTTCTAGGGGCCTTTGCCCAAGCTCGGTTTACATCATGTGTGAAAAACACTTGTTCATAATCAATTCGGTCCATCCAGTGTCCGTCGGTAACGATACGTTTCAAATCCCGTGCCTCATCATCGTATGTCTGGTTTGAAAACTTCATGAACGCCATCTGGCCGGATATGATGCCTTGCTTCACCGGAGCGAAAGAAAGGTAAGGAGAGACGGTGAAGCCCATATAAAAGACCGGTTGCTCCAACTCTCCGATGAGGCCGGTGTACCAAGTAGCCGGTATGATATTCCCTTTACCGTACTTTTTAGCAAGGGCATGACGCATCTTCGTGGCCGCTATCGTGTCACCACTATAACAGTTTAACTCATGTAAGGTCAAATAGCGTTGCTCACTGCCGGTCCTGTCTTCCAATACTTCTCCAGCCCACCATCCCTGCCAGTCAGGATTGTTTGCAAGCAAAGGACAAGAGGAAAGGACGTCCTTTCCCATCAGCAAGTTGGCTCTTCCTTTCAAATCGCAATCCTGCGGTAGATCTTGCCTATTCTTTGCAAGAGCGGCATGGAATCTATCTTTCATCTCCTCGATCGTTACCCGTTCCAATGAAGGATAGGGGAACGTTTCTTCTTTGGGTATTTGTCCCGTTAAGCCGTATCTATAGGTTTTCCACATAGGTTGCGCATTCACAATACAAGATGCAGAGAATAGCATACCTATGGCAATAGTTTTAAGAATTGTGTTCACCATAATATTTTCTTTAGGTTCTTGTACAAAATTAGATTTTAGTAAAATAACTACAAAATAAAAGGCTGTTTCATTTGTTTCATTTCGAATGAATGTTTCATTAAAAATGAAACATTGTTTAAGTGTTTGATATATAGTAAATAATGAGCTCTATTTTTGCACGGTTTCGTTTGCTCTATTTTGTAAGACAAATTGAGAAATGAAACAAATGAAACGAAAAACTTATTCTGTGAGAACAATAAAAGCGGGCGAACCGGTTAACGGTTCGCCCGCAAGCTATTTGTTCAAGATAAGAGATGTCTCTCCTGCCTGACGTGGCATTTTAGTTCTTCTGCTCCTCTTCCTTGATTTTGCGTCCCATGGTCAGGTAAGCGACAGGAGCGGCCAGGAAGATGGAAGACAGCGTTCCGAATACCACACCCAGCATCATGGCGAAAGCAAAGCTACGGATGCTGTTTCCGCCGAATGCAAAGATGATAATCAATACAAGGAGCGTAGAGATAGAGGTGTTCAGTGTACGGGACAACGTCGTATTCAACGAGTCGTTGAACAACTGCTGACGTTCGCGTTTGGGATAAAGACCCAGATATTCGCGGATACGGTCAAACACCACCACCTTGTCATTGATGGAGTAACCGATAGCGGTCAGGATGGCACCGATGAATGTCTGGTCGATTTCCAGTGAGAAACCTATCCAGCCCCAGCAGGCAGCGTAAGCACCGATGATAAGAAGGGTGTCGACGCACAAGGCAACGACAGAACCGACTGAGAAGGCCACGTTGCGGAAGCGGATCAGGATGTACAGGAAGATTGCAATCAAAGCCAGTGCCACGGAGATATATGCACCGCGGGTGATGTTTTCGGCGATGGACGGACCCACTTTTTGAGAACTGATGATAGAACCTCCGGCACGTTCGTCACGGTTGATGAATGTGCTCAGTTCCAAATCCTCGGACAGCAGTTTGCCGTTCTTCAGCGCCGTGTACAGTTTGGCTTCGATTTCGGTGTCGATTTCAGAACCGTTCTCTGCAATGCGGTAGTTGGTTGAGATACGGAGGGTCTTTTTGTCCGAACCGATGGCGATGACCTGTGTGTTGGCGTCTTCAAAACTGTTGGCCAACAAGTCTCTTACGGTTTCTGGCTCTACCTCTTTCTCGAATACGACCATGAAGTTACGGCCGCCGGTGAAGTCGATGCTCTGGCTCAGACCGCGGACACCCCAGAAAGCGAAGCTGGCAACAGCCAGAATGCCGAATACGGTGAAAGACTTCTTGTAGTTGCCCATGAAGTTGAAGCTAGTCTCGTGGAACATCTTCTGAGAGAGAGTTGTCGTGAATGTCAGATTCAGCCATTTGTCTTTGCCCATGCGGTTTTCATAAACCAGACGAGTGAGGAATACGGCCGTGAAGAATGAAACCACGATACCGATGATCAAGGTAGTGGCGAAACCGCGGATAGGACCTGTACCGAAATTAAACAGGATGATACCCGTAATAATAGAGGTAAGGTTGGAGTCGAAGATGGCGGAGAAAGCATTGGAATAACCGTCAGCCAAGGCTGCACGCGTATTCTTGCCGGCACGCAATTCTTCTTTAGTACGTTCGTATATCAATACGTTGGCGTCTACTGCCATACCGAGAGACAGCACCATACCGGCGATACCGGACATCGTAAGGGCTGCCTGGAAAGAAGCCAGGATACCGAGCGTGAAGATGAGATTCACGATCAGGGCGCCGTTGGCCACCATACCCGGTTTGAAACCATAGATGGCACACATGTAGAACATCAGCAATACGAAAGCCACGACAAAGGAAATCATACCTTGTTTGATGGACTCCTGTCCCAATGTAGGACCTACGAATTCGTCGGCTACGATGTGGGCGGGAGCAGGCATCTTACCGCTCTTCAGTACGTTGGCTAGGTCGCGGGTATCTTCCGGTGTGAAGTTTCCGGTAATCTGTGAGCGTCCGCCGGCAATCTCACCGTTTACTCTTGGCGCACTGTATACATAGCCGTCCAGTACGATGGCGATGGCGCGATCAATGTTTGCACCGGTCAAAGCAGCCCAACGACGTGAACCGTCGGTGTTCATGGTCATGCTTACGCAAGGATGTCCGTGATCGTCGAAGTCGTCTTTTGCTTCCACGATAACATCACCTTCCAGCGGGGCACGGCCGTTGCGTTCCGTCACACGGATGGCATGCAACTCGAAGATTTCGCCGTTAGCACCGGTCATAGAGGCCTTGACGCCCCATTTCAGGCTCAGGTCGCGGGGCAGTAGCTCTTTTGCGGCCGGTGTCTGGAGCAGACTGTCAATGATAGCCATATCGCGCTTGCCGGCATAACCGACCACGCAACCGTAGTCGCCCGGAACCAGTTGCAGGCGGGAGAGCAACGGATGCTCCTTATACAGTCTTTCCATCGTGGCGGCATCTGCTGTGCTGGTTGTAGGCTGTCCCTTGCTGGCTTTGATAGCGTCGGCTACGTTGATGGTGGCTATGGTCGAATCCTCTTCGGCTTCTGCTGCTTCTGCTGTATCATCAGTTGCTTCCGTCGTTTCTGCTTCTATTGTTTCCGTTGCGTCCAGATTAGCCAGCTTGCTGTCTAGTTGTTGCAGGAACGGAGTTGCTTCCTGACTGTTGTACGTTTCCCAGAATTCCAGATTTGCGCTACCTTGCAACAGCTTGCGCACGCGCTCGGGTTCTTTAATACCCGGCAGTTCCACCATAATACGTCCCATCTGGCCCTCGATGGCCTGGATGTTGGGCTGTGCCACACCGAAACGGTCGATACGGGTGCGGAGCACGTTGAACGAGTTGTCTACAGCCGCTTTTACCTCGCTTCTCAGCACGCGTTCCACTTCAGCGTCGGTGCTCTTGGTCGTAACCTGTCCTTTCAGCTGTTGCGTGGCGAACAGTTCTGCCAGATTACCGTTCGGAACCAACTGTTTGTAGTGTTTGACAAACAGTGTAATAAAGTCACTCTGGCTCGTCATGGCCTCTTTGCTGGCCTCGTCGATAGCCTGGTTGAAGTTGGCGTCGGTCTTGTGGTCAGCCAGTGCCTTCACTACGTCGGGTACAGACACTTCGAGGATCACGTTCATACCGCCTTTCAGGTCCAGACCCAAGCCGATTTCCATTTCGCGGCACTGCTTGAGAGTGTAGGACCCCAGCCATATTCTTTCGTTCATGAGGGAGTCCGTGTAACGTTGTCCCGCTTCTTCTCCCTGTGTACGTGCTATTTCGGCGGCTTTGCCGTCATAATAGCTGGTCACACCGGTGAACGACAGATAGAAGATGCAGACAAGGGTTAGCAATAACGCGAAAACCTTAACAAATCCTTTGTTTTGCATTTTGATTTAATTATTTTGATATTATTGTTTGATATGCGGAATAAGCAACAAGGGCACAAATATAACACTTTTTTCACATAGAAGGCGGAAATCCTGAAATTAATTTGATTTTAGCTTATTTTTTACGCCTGTATAAATGGGTAAACAAGGGATAATGGTCCGACGTTCCGATGCTCTTGTCCACCCGCGTGTCATAGGAAGTCCAGTCGTCCGAGAAAAGAATGTGGTCGATGCGGACATAAAAGCCTTTCTGATTATAGGACACTCCCAGCCCGTTCCCGGATTGTTTGAAAGCGCTGGTCAGCGACGACGCCAGCCTGTGGCAGGCATACGAGACGGGGGAGTCGTTGAAGTCCCCGCACACGATGACGGAGGTGCATCCGCTGTTGCGGATATAGTTCACGACAGAATCCACTTCCGGTGCCCGTATGGCACTGACTTTTGCCATTTTTGCAATCAGCCTGCGGGCTCCTTTGTCTATTTTCTCCCGCTCCGGCTCTTTTAGCATGTCTTTATATTCTTCCCTGTCATCCGGTGTCAGTTTGTAGGATTCAAAATGATTGTTGACAAACAACACGGTGTCCCCGTCGTACAGCAGGCGGTAGGCTACGCTCCCGTTGGTTTCTGAATTATACGGTATGCGTTCGGCAGACAGTATGGGGAACTTTGAATAGCAGATTTCAGGTTGCTGGCCCTCATTCTTGAAGCGCAGGCTATGGTATCCTTGCCGGATGAATGTGCCGTCTAAATTTTCCTTGGGAAGATGAGAACCGATGACGGCCTCCTGTAACGCAATGATGTGTGCTTCGCTGCGGATAAGGTAGTCGAGGACGAGAGAGTCGCCCCGTGCGCCGGTTTGCTGATTGTTAAAGCCGTGGACGTTGAACGTCAGTATCTTGATGGCGCTCTCCGGAGTCTCCGAAGGCCAGTTGACAGGGCAATAGGTCCGCAGGGAAGGGTAGCAGAAAATCAGGCCGGTCAGTGAAATCCATGAATAGCGGATGTGGAAGACAAGCCAAAAAAACAGAAACAGAAGAACGGCTGTGAGAAACAGGGGAAACAATAACCCCCAGAGCGACATGCGGGGCCATTCGACGGGATTGACTCGCGGGCTATAGGCGCATAACAGCAGAAAGAACACCGTGATGATGTTGGCTCCTGCTATGAACTGGTATATTATGGATCTGATCTTTGTCAGCATTACCGTTGGCTGGCGTCGAAAAGTTTGCGCTTTTCGTCCTCTGTCAGGCTGGTGTAGCCGGACTGCTTCACTTTTTTAAGTATACGGTCTATCTCTTCCTCCTGCTCACGTTTGCGGGCATTGTATTCGTAATCCTGGTTCCGTTCGTTTTTGCTGTATACCTCCATGTGCGGACGTCCGGGGCGGGAAAAGCGGTGAAAGAAATTCCTGAATGAATCGCCGAACCGACGGGATGAATGGCGGTTGAAGGGGTTGTTGCCGTTGTTGCGCCAGTGCAGGATAAGCAGCAGGCCGAACAGCATGCCGCCCAGATGGGCGAAATGCGCCACTCCGTCGTTGGATGAAGATAAGGCGGAGAACAGTTCGATGGCTGCATATCCCACTACGAAGAACTTGGCTTTGATGGGAATCGGCAACGGGAATATGAACAGGCTCTCGTTCGGGAACGTCATGCCGAATGCCAGCAGGATGCCGTATACGGCTCCGGAAGCTCCCACCGTGGTCCAGGCGTTGAGGAAGTCAGCCATGTTCATGGTAAGTCCGCTCAGGTTGACCTTTTCGTATTGATTCAGTCCTTCGTAGATATAAGTAAGGTATTGCACGCCTTCCTGCATCAGTCCGGCTCCCACCCCGCATACTATATAATAAAAGAGGAAGCGCTGCGGCCCCCATACGTTTTCCATGATACGGCCGAACATCCAGACTGCAAACATGTTGAACAGGATGTGGCTGAGATCGGCGTGCATGAACATATACGTGAACAACTGCCATATCTTGAAATCGGAAGCCAGAAAGAAGTGAAGTCCCAGCGTGTCCGAAAGATTGATATTGTAGCGGTATCCCACGAACTTGGCCAGGAAAAACAGCAGGTTTATTATGATGAGGTTTTTCGTGACAGGCGGTGTGCTCGAATGGTAGGAATTGGCAAATTGCATGATTATATCGTTTGTTATAAATATGGTTACAGAGAACAAAATTACGTATTTATTCTAAAAAGAGAGGATAAAAAGACAGGATTACAACTTTTTTTTTATGAAAAGTGATACTTTTTAAAGAAAAGATTTGTAATTCTATTTAGAATCTTTAAATTTGCCTTTGGTATATACACTATTTTAAACAGTATATTGTTATGAACAAAACAGAACTTATCAATGCCATTGCTGAAGGTGCAGAATTGAGCAAGGCAGATGCGAAGAAAGCCCTGGAGGCTTTTATGTCGGCATTAACGGGTGCGCTGAAAGGCGGTGACAAAGTGGCTTTAATCGGTTTCGGTACTTTCTCGGTAGCGGACAGACCGAGCCGTACCGGTATTAACCCCAGAACTCAGGAACAGATTTCCATTCCGGCCAAGAAGATTGTGAAATTCAAGGCTGGTGCGGAATTGGATGATGCTATCCAGTAATAAAGGATATACCTCATTTTATGTAATAAAAAGAGGGGGAGCGTGTGACGCTTCCCCTTTTTTTATTTACCTTTGCATGGTAAATACTTTATAACGGACATGAAGATAGAGAACTCCATCGTTTCGGCTGTCGTTGCCGGTGTTAAAACATTGTATGGTCAGGATGTACCGGAAAAAACGGTGCAGTTGCAAAAGACCAAGAAAGAGTTTGAAGGCCACTTGACGCTGGTCGTTTTTCCCTTTTTGAAAATATCGCGTAAGAAGCCGGAGGATACGGCTCAGGATCTGGGATGCTATCTGGAAAAAAATCTTCCGGAAGTGGTGTCCGGCTTTAATGTCATAAAGGGATTCCTTAATCTGAAGATAACTTCGGCCGCCTGGACGGACCTGCTGGCTGATATTCATGCCGACGGACAATACGGATTTGTTCCTGTCACGGACGAATCCCCGCTGGTGATGATTGAATATTCATCTCCGAATACGAACAAGCCCCTGCATCTGGGACATGTGCGCAACAACCTGCTGGGATGGGCGCTGGCCAACGTCATGGCGGCAAACGGCAACCGGGTGGTGAAGACCAACATCGTGAACGACCGCGGCATTCATATCTGCAAGAGTATGCTGGCCTGGCTGAAATACGGCAACGGGGCCACGCCGGAGAGTACCGGTATCAAGGGGGATCATCTGATAGGCGATTATTATGTGGCCTTTGACAAGCATTACAAGGAGCAGATTGCCGGGCTTGTGAATCAGGGTATGAGCGAGGAAGAGGCCAAGAACGAGGCTCCTCTGATTAAAGAGGCTCGTGAGATGCTGGTGAAGTGGGAACAGGGAGATCCGGAGGTGCGCGCCCTGTGGCATAAGATGAACGAATGGGTTTATGCCGGATTCGATGTCACGTATAAGGCCTTGGGCGTAAGTTTCGACAAGATATATTATGAGTCCGACACGTATCTCGAAGGCAAGGAGAAAGTCATGGAAGGCCTGGAGAAAGGTTTCTTTTTCCGCAAGGAGGACGGTTCGGTATGGGCCGACCTGACGAAGGAAGGGCTGGACGAGAAGCTGTTGTTGCGTTCGGACGGAACGTCCGTCTATATGACACAGGATATCGGCACGGCCAAGCTGAGATTCCAGGATTTCCCCATAGACAAGATGATTTATGTGGTGGGCAACGAACAGAACTACCATTTCCAGGTGCTCTCCATATTGCTCGACAAACTGGGCTTTGAATGGGGAAAGGATCTGGTGCACTTCTCATACGGTATGGTGGAATTGCCCAACGGCAAGATGAAGAGCCGCGAGGGCACGGTTGTCGATGCGGACGAACTGGTGGCCGAGATGATAGAGACGGCGCGGAAGATGTCCGAAGACAAGATAAACAAACTGACAGACCTGACCGAGGAAGAAGCCGATGAGATAGCCCGTGTCGTGGGACTGGGTGCCTTGAAATACTTCATCCTGAAAGTGGATGCACGCAAGAACATGCTCTTCAATCCGGCCGAAAGTATAGACTTCAACGGCAACACGGGAGCCTTTATCCAGTACACGTATGCCCGTATCCGTTCTATCCTGCGCAAGGCGGAAGAGGCCGGACTGCAGGTGCCGGAGCGCTTGTCCGTAGCGGCGGAACTGAATGAGAAAGAGATTGCGCTGGTGCAGATGCTGTCCGAGTTCGCCCTGGTAGTCAAGCAGGCCGGCAACGACTACAATCCCAGCTGTATAGCCAATTACTGTTATGACCTGGTGAAGGAATACAATCAGTTCTATCACGATTACAGTATCCTGCGCGAGGAAGACGCGGACAAGCGTCTGTTCCGTCTGGTTCTGTCCGCCAATGTGGGCAAGATTGTCCGTCTGGGCATGGGACTGCTCGGTATCGAGATGCCGGAGAGAATGTGACAGCGGTTTGCCTGAAAATGGGGAAACGGAAATATTACGTCGTGTGGAACGGGGTCGAGCCCGGTATATATGAGGATTGGACAGCCTGTAAACTGCAGATAAACGGAGTGGACGGAGCGTTGTACAAGTCGTTCGACAGCCGGGAAACGGCGGAGGAAGCCTATGCCTCTTCACCTTATATATATATAGGTAAGGGCGCAGGGCGGGAAAAGCAGAAGCCGCTGGCTCTGGCGGAGCGCGGGGACAGCGTCCTGTTGCTTCCTCCGGAAGTGCCGGCAGAGGCGCTGGCCGTGGATGCGGCCTGTAGCGGCAATCCCGGTCCCATGGAATACAGGGGCGTTTATCTCCGCACGGGGGAGACGGTTTTCCATTATGGCCCGGTTTACGGGACGAATAATATCGGAGAGTTTCTTGCCATTGTGCATGCGCTGGCGCTGATGGAGCAGAAGAACGTATATATGCCCGTTTTCTCCGACAGTCGTAATGCGCTTGCCTGGGTCAGACAGAAACGCTGCAAGACGAAGCTGGAACGAAATGCCCGTACGGAAGAACTGTATGCGATGATCGGGCGGGCGGAGAACTGGCTCAAGACACATAAGTGGACAACGCCCCTCTGTAAGTGGGAAACGGAACGCTGGGGAGAGATACCGGCCGATTTCGGTCGGAAATAAGGACGAAGGATGGCCGTAATCCTGTAGGTAGCGGTGTGCAGGAAACTGTCCGTCAGGTATGAATTAAAATAGATAAACGTGATATGAAGGAATTTTTGCAGGTGTTGAAGCGGTTTGCCATGCCGTATCGCAAGTACTTGATTATGGCTATTGCGCTGAACCTCCTTTCGGCTGTGTTGAACATCTTTTCGTTCGCATCCCTGATGCCAATGCTCAATCTGCTCTTCGGAATGGATTCCCAGACCTATTCCTTTATGCCGTGGGACAGCGACGGTTCGCTGAAAGACATCGCCATCAACAACCTTTATTATTATGCGACGGAAATGATAAACAGCTTCGGCCCTTCTACGGCCTTGCTGTTCATGGGGCTTTTCCTGGCCGTATCCACGATGATGAAGACGGCCTGTTATTTCGCTTCCTCTGCCGTGATGATTCCTTTGCGCACGGGTATCGTGCGCGACATCCGCATTCTTGTGTATGACAAGGTAATCCGCCTGCCGCTGGCCTTCATGTCCGGCGAGCGGAAGGGAGACATCATCGCCCGCATGAGCGGCGATGTGGGAGAGGTGGAGAACTCCATCACCAGTTCGCTGGACATGCTTATCAAGAACCCGATACTCATTGTCATGTATTTCGCCACCCTGACGTATGTCAGCTGGCAGCTTACCCTGTTCACCCTGCTGGTGATTCCCGGCATGGGCTGGATAATGGGTACCATAGGCCGCAAACTGAAATCGCAGTCTCTCACCGCGCAGAACAAGTGGAGCGAGACGATGGCCCAGCTGGACGAGACGTTGGGCGGACTGCGCATCATCAAGGCTTTCATTGCAGAGGACAAGATGAGCGAGCGTTTCAAGGTGTGCTGCAACGAGTTCCGCGATGCCTGTAACAAGGTTGCCACCCGTCAGGCTTCGGCCCATCCGGTCAGTGAGTTCCTGGGTACGTGCGTCATCGTCCTGGTGCTGTGGTTCGGCGGTACGCTGATATTTTCGGACAACTCTCCGATAGATGCTCCCACGTTCATCTTCTATTTAGTCATTCTCTACAGTGTCATCAATCCGCTGAAGGAGTTCTCCAAGGCCGGGTATAATATTCCCCGGGGACTGGCCTCTATGGAGCGTATCGACAAGATTCTGAAAGCGGACAATCCCATCAAGGAACCGGCTCACCCCGTACCTTTGAAGACGCTGGAGGACGAGATCGAGTTCCGTAACGTGACATTCGGATACAGCGATACCCGTACGGTGCTGAAAGATATCAGTATGAAGGTGAAGAAAGGGCAGACTGTGGCCCTGGTAGGCCAGTCCGGTTCGGGCAAGTCCACACTGGTGGACCTCCTGCCGCGTTACCACGACGTGAAAAAAGGAGAAATCTTCATAGACGGACACAACGTGAAGGAATACCGCGTGAAGAGCCTCCGTTCCATCATCGGAAACGTCAACCAGGAAGCCATTCTCTTCAATGACACCTTCTTCAACAACATTGCGTTCGGAGTTGAGGATGCCACGATGGAACAGGTAGTGGAAGCCGCCAGGATCGCCAATGCGCACGAATTCATCATGGACAGCGAACTGGGCTATGAGACCCGTATCGGCGACCGCGGATGCCGTCTGTCAGGCGGACAGCGCCAGCGTATCAGCATTGCCCGTGCCATACTGAAGAATCCTCCCATCCTGATACTCGACGAAGCTACGTCCGCTCTCGATACCGAGTCCGAACGACTGGTACAGGAGGCTCTGGAGCGCCTGATGAAGTCCCGTACCACCATCGCCATCGCCCATCGTCTGTCCACTATCAAGAATGCCGATGAAATCTGTGTCATGCACGAAGGAGAGATTGTGGAGCGCGGCACGCATGAGTCCCTGATAGCCCTGAACGGGTATTACAAGCATCTCCACGACATGCAGAAACTCTGATATGAGAGCCCGCCTGTTTCTCCTGCTGAGGTTTTTCGGTCTTTGGCTGTTGTTTTTCATGCTGCAGAAGCCGCTGTTCATGCTCTACAACCGCGGCGAGGCGGTGGCGGATGCCGCTTTCTCTTTCAGCGACGTGTGCGATGTGGTCTGGAACGGGCTTTCCATGGACGTCTCCACGACATGCTATCTGCTGGTCATACCTTTCGTCTGGCTGTGGGCCACGCTGTTCTTCCGGCGTATGTCCGCCCGGTGCTGGCTGCTCCCGTATACCGGTCTGGTGGCCGTGTTGCTTTCGGTCATAGCGGTGGTCGACACTTCGCTTTATCCTTTCTGGAAGTTTAAGCTGGACGCTACGATATTCGCTTACATCGATTCGCCCCGGCAGGCGCTGGCCAGTGTGTCCGCGGGCTTTGTCGCTGTGCGGGTGCTGGCGGTCATACTCCTGTCGGCTTTGCTCATCGTCCTTTCCGTCCGGCTTCTGCCCCGCCGTCCGCTTGTCCGTCCTGCCTCTCGGAAACGTCTGCTTGCCGGCAACGTTGTCTTCCTGCTGACGGGCGGTTTCATGTTCCTGCTCATCCGTGGCGGCGTGCGCGAATCCACGATGAACGTCGGCCATGCTTATTACTGCAATACCCCTTTTCTGAACCATTCGGCTGTCAATCCGGCTTTCAGTCTGCTCTCTTCGAGCCTCAAGTCGGATGATTTCGCCTCCCGCTTCGATTACCTCGACGAAGCCACCCGCGCTTCCGTTTATGCCGGGCTCTATCCCGGGACGGAAGACGTGACGGACACACTGCTGACAACCTCGCGTCCCAATGTGCTCCTGCTTATACTGGAAGGATATGGCGGCGTGTTCGTCGAAGCCCTGGGAGGAGATCCGGACGTTTCACCCTGCATCAACGGCCTGATTCGGGAAAGCGTTTTCTTCGACCGTTGCTATGCCAACAGTTTCCGCACAGACCGCGGAGTGCTGAGCACCTTGAGCGGACATATCAGCTATCCTACGGTGACACTGATGAAGCTACCGGCCAAGAGCGCCGTCCTGCCTTCTCTGGCCCGTACGCTCAACCGCGCCGGTTATGAGTCGGACTTTCTGTATGGTGGCGATGTGAACTTTACGAACATGAAGAGCTATCTCCACGGCATGGGCTACGCCCGTGTGTATGGCGACAAAGACTTCACGCCGGAGGAGCGGAACACGAGCGAATGGGGAGCCAACGACAGCATCACGCTGGCCCGCCTGTATGAGATGCTTGTCCGCCGGCCGGCGGACAAGCCGTGGCACACGGCTTATCTCTCTTTGAGCAGTCACGAACCTTTCGACGTGCCTTACCGGAGGCTGGACGAGCCCCGGAAAAACGCTTTCGCCTATACCGACCGTTGCGTGGGGGATTTCATACGCCGGCTGCGGCAGACACCGGTCTGGGACAATCTTCTGCTGGTCTGTCTGCCCGACCATAGCTTCCTGTACGACATGTCGTATTCCGATCCCCGTTTCTATCATATCCCTATGTTTTGGACCGGAGGCGCCGTCCGTTTGCCCCGCGTTGTCCACACAATCATGAGCCAGAGCGACATGGCGGCGACGGTGCTGGGGCAACTGGGCCTGCCGCACGCGGATTTCCCCTACAGCCGTAATGTCTTTTCCCGTCATTACACTTATCCTTTCGCTTACAGTACGTATGGCGGCGGTTTTCTGTTCGCCGATTCCACCGGTGTGACGGTGTTCGACAACGTGTCGCAGCAACCCCTCACCGAGAGTCCCTCCGCCAGTGCCGACCGCCTCTTGCGCGGGAAGGCCATTCTGCAAACCTCCTACGATGCTTTGGAGTCCATGCACTCGTTTGGCAATTGATTCATTATTTTTTGTTTGTCGGGAGATAGCTGTCAGACCTGTCGTCTGTGGCAGACTGTGGCTTTGCGTCATTTTTCCATAAACTATACTGTACGTTTATCTGATTGCGAAATATGCTGGACGGAGTGTCCAGCTAATTACAGACGAAGCTGGACACTTTGTACAATGCCTGTTGTACAGAGTGTACATCAACTGCTGTACGACTTGTACATCAACTGTTGTACAGAGTGTACAGTAACTGTTGTACGACTTGTACATCAACTATTGTACAGCCTGTACACAACCTATTGTACTATTGCCGCAATAGAAAGTGCAAACAAAAAGGATACACTTTTTGCTTTTCTTTAGATTTGTTTTTATATCTTTGCGGAATAGTTACGACGGGATATGTATGGATAAAGAGTGTGTGCTTTGTAAGGATTTGTATGCTGCTCTCCTGCAATGATGGTGTGATAATAGAAAATCTGATGAATATTGTATCGAAAATAAGGGAATGGAATCATAAAAGACTGAAGAAGAGCAGGGAACAGAAAAAGCAGATAGTTTTGCCTTATGTGTCCGAAGTCAGTCCGGATGCTCCGTATGTGTTTGTTTCTTATATACCGCGTGTCTTTTATTTGAAAGACCCGAAAGATTTGTTGTGGCATCAGAACATGCGGGAACAGCTGGTAATGGTGAAGGTGTTGAATGAACTGGGGTACAACGTATATGTGTCCGACTATCTTAGTGGGACGGTACCGGTAGGGCTGAACTGCAAGGTCGTGTTTGGGATATTCCCATTGTTGGATAAAGCCATGGAGCGATATCCGCATGCGTTGAAGATATACTATGGCACCACGGCCTATTGGCAGCATCAGGAGCGGATGACGATAGAGCGCACGGATGCGTTCAATCGCAAGCATGGGGCGGAGATGCCCTATGAGCGCTTGCCCGAACATTCGGACGGCGAACGGATGGCTGACTTTATACTGCAAATAGGAAGTCGTTATACGATAGAAACTTATCCGGAAGAACTCCGTTCCAGGATGACGCTTATCCATCAGTCTACAACCGTGGAAAGTCTGTCGCTTCCCGTGCCGGCTTCCCGGCGTACAGATTATGTGTGGTTCGGTTCCAGAGGCAATGTATTGAAAGGGCTGGACTTGGTATTCGACTATTTTATCAGCCATCCGTCGCTGACGTTGCACGTGATAGGTGGCCCGTTTCTGGAGGAGTTTCTCGCGGTCTATGCAGACAAACTGACTTCTAATATCAACATTCATGGTTGGATGGATGTCTGGTCGTCGGAATTCCTGTCTGTCGTGTCGAAATGTGCCTTTATGATTTATCCCTCCTGTTCGGAGGGATGTCCCGGTGCCGTACTGACGATGATGAAATTGGGCGTTATCCCTATTGTGTCCCGCTATGCGGCTTTTGACGAAATAGATCGTTTCGGTTATGTGATGTCTGGTCTGGACGGAGAGTCAATGGAAAAAGGCATCGACTGGGCACAATCTTTGAGCGCGGAAAAAAAAGACAGATTTAGCGAGTCCGGCAGCCGTTTTGTGACCGATACGTTTAATCTGCGTGTGTATGAGAATGAACTGCGCGATTATTTCTTAAAGATATTGCCAGGAGTGAAAGCCTGATTATTGTAAATGAAGTATGAAACTGTCTATTATAACCATTAACAGAAACAATGCCGAGGGGCTGAGACGAACTATCCGTTCCGTGGTCGGCCAGACTTGCCGGGATTTTGAATACATTGTCATTGACGGGGCATCCGACGACGGCAGCAAGGAAGTGATAACGGACCACCGTTCTGCCATCGCCTATTGGGTGAGCGAACCGGACAAGGGTGTCTATAATGCCATGAATAAGGGTGTGGCACAGGCTCACGGTGAGTATTGTCTGTTTGTCAATTCGGGCGATGAACTGGCGGATGACAAAGTGGTCGGGCGGGTGCTTCCATTGTTGCAGGGAGTGGATTTCTATGCAGGTGATACGATAGTGGATTATGGAAAGAAGCGTAGTGTGATGAAGTCGCCCTATAAGATGACAATGGATTTCATTGTGCGTCGTTCGGTTTCTCATCCGGCTACTTTCACCCGTACACAGTTGTTGCGAGAGAATCCTTATAACGAGGAAAACAGGATAGTGTCGGACTGGGAGTTCATTTTCTATGAATGGGTGTTCCGGATGCGGAGTTATGAAAGAATAAATGGTGTGATATCGGTTTTTTATTATGACGGTATTTCTTCTGTTTCTCCGGAACTTGTGGCAAAGGAACGTCAGGCGGTAATGGACAGGTACTTGCCGCGTAATGTACAGTCTATTTTTGACTATCGTTCGGATATGGAGCGGAAAATCATGCAGTCGTTGCATAAGCATCCGGTGGAACGGGATTGGAAAGTGCTGAGAAATGGAGTGAAGTATTTCTTTAAGGATTTGTTTGCGGGGAACAAATAATAATGCAGTGTATGAAAGTGTCGGTTATAACAGTGGTTTTGAATGACATTGAGGGTTTGAAGCGGACGGTGGAGACGGTTGTGAACCAGACGTATCAGGACTTTGAATACATCGTGGTGGATGGAGCTTCCACCGACGGTTGCAAGGAGTATATTGCCGGGGTGGATAGGATAGACCGATGGGTGAGTGAGCCGGACAAGGGTATCTATAATGCCATGAACAAAGGTATAACCATGGCACACGGGGATTATTGCATCTTTATGAATGCCGGGGATACGTTTTATAATAGCAAAGTTCTGGAAGAGGTTGTTTCGCAATTGAGTGATGCCGATTTCTATGTAGGGGCTACGTTTGTGATGTCAGAAAGTAAGAATTATTTAGAAGAACCTCTTAAAACACCTTTGGATTTAAAGACCATGCTAACGTGTATGCCCTGCCATCAATCAACATTTACCCGCACTACTTTGTTGAAAGACAGATACTATCGGGAAGATCTTAAAATTATATCTGATTGGGAAATGTTTTTTCATTGCTACTATTTTCACGAAGGGAATAGTTATGTGCCAATGAAAACGACTGTATCTGTGTTTCATTATAATGGTCTTTCATGGACATGCCGGGAAATGGTATCAGAGGAAGTAAAACGGGTGGCAATGGAAGTTTTGCCAGAAAGGATTTTTTTGCATATCCTTCATAAGGAAGGTCTGGAGAAAAAGATAGAGTATGCTATGGCCAAATCTTCTTTGGCGCGTGACTGGAAATTGATTCGGAATGCTTTTAAGTATTTGATAAAAGACATCTTCGTCGCTTTAAAACCGTAGGATATGGATAAACCGTTGTTAAGCATTATCGTGCCGGTATATAATACCGCGGAATACATCCGGCAATGTTTCGACTCTCTGCGTAATCAGCAGTACGAGAATATCGAGGTGCTGTTCGTGGACGATTGTTCCACAGATGATTCGTATGAGGTGTGCACCCAATTAGTGAAAGAAGATTCTCGCTTTCGTTTGTTGCAGACTTCTCGGAATGGAGGAACTGCTGCGGCTTGTAATTTGGCTTTGTTGCAAAGCAAGGGAGAATTGGTTGCTTTTATGGATAGTGATGATACGG
This sequence comes from uncultured Paraprevotella sp., assembly GCA_964540455.1. Taxonomy (GTDB): domain Bacteria; phylum Bacteroidota; class Bacteroidia; order Bacteroidales; family Bacteroidaceae; genus Paraprevotella. Next base: position 30,665 of record CAZIMK010000003.1, on the reverse strand, counting down.
TTCATCCGGAAATGTATTCAGTGTTGTATGAAATTATGTGCCAGACGGATACAGATATTTCATGTTGCATTATGAATTATGTGTTTGGGGAGGGGGATGAACGTCCGGCATGTCCTGTTCGTGAAGATGTGGAGGTCGCAGATACCCGGAAGGCGTTATATATGCTTCACCGAAGGGATGGAATTAGTTATTCCCGCTGTGATAAACTTTATAAAAAGAATGTAGTAGACAACCAATCTATACCGGATTACTTCTTTGAGGATCAAGCTGTGCTTTTGCATTATGTTTCCAAAGCCGAAAAAGTAGCCCTGATACGAAAACCTTATTATAATTATTTTCAGCGTTTGGGTAGTAAAAGCCATTGCGGATTTAATGTACAACATGAGTATGAGTCTTTCACTATTTATTGCAAAGAGACAGAATATCTGATGCGTGAATGGGGCTTCAAGGATTTGAATACGGTGGTTCGCAAAGGAGTGCATTTTCTGAACCATATTTCGCTGTTGCCGCAGACGGGCGAGGTGACGGAACTGAAAGAGAAGGTAATGAAAAAGATGCGCGAATATGATTCTTTGCCAGTCAAGAGTTTGGGCCTGGGATTGTATCTCAAACGAGGCCTCCTGCTGTATCATTACCCGCTTTATAGCGCCGGGTACAGGTTGTTTATGAAACTTTTCAAGAAAGAGAAATACCGGCGGATAACCGGAGAAATCATCGGTTTGTAGAGTAATGAACTATTGTTTCCCATTTAAATGTTTGACGGTATGAATCGTTCCGTTGCTATAGCTGAGCAAGTGTCTCTGGTCGTGACCACGTATAACAGTCCTGTATTTCTGGAACTGGTACTGAAAAGTATAAGGAGGCAGGTCGTGTTTCCTGCGGAGATAATCATCGCCGACGACGGTTCTACGGACGAAACCCGACAGTTGATACAGCGCTATCAGGCGCTGATGCCCGTACCTTTGATACACTCGTGGATTCCGGACGAAGGTTTCCGTGTGGCCAAGTCGCGCAACGAGGCGATAGTCCGGGCTAAGGGGGAATATATTGTTTTGATAGACGGTGATATGTTGCTTACCCCGCACTTCATTGCCGACCACGATTGTCTGAAGGAAGCGGGTTACTTTGTGGCTGGAAGCCGTGCGCGATTGAGCCGGAAAGCTACGGAGAATCGTTGCCGTACACTGAGCGAGACTATCCACTTCTGGTCTGTCGGACTGAAACGGCGCCTGGTGTTATTGCGTTTGCCGGGAATGTACCGGTTGATTAAGGGGTATCAGGACCTGCGGCACGCCCGTAGCTGTCATCTGGCTTTTTGGCGTGAGGATTTTATCCGTGTGAATGGTTTTGAAGAGTCCTTTATGGGATGGGGGTATGAGGATTCCGAGTTCGTGCAGCGGCTGTTCAACAACGGGCTGAAGCGTAGGAACGCCAAACTGATGGCGCCTGCCGTACATCTGTTTCATCCGGAGAAGAGCATGGACAGGGCCGACAAGAACAAGGAACTACTCAATCAGGCCATCGCTTCGGGCAAGAAACGGGCGGAGAAAGGAGTGGATCAATATATGCGCGAAGAGCAATAAGTAAAAAACGTAAAGCATCATATTGTATGGATAAAAGAGAACAAATCGTGGTGGACTGTGAGCGAATGAAGACTCCCAATACCGGGCTTTATGCCTTTTGCGATCACTTGGCTGCCCGTTTGGCCGCCCGTTGTCCCGATGGCTGGCGTCATCGGTTAGCCTTTTATGTGCCTCCTGCCCTGTCGGGGCATTGGGGCTCGTTTGTTTACCATTGCTGGGCCGGATGGCATGCCTTGTGGCTTCCTTTCAGGCGCGGGGTGCGCGTCTGGCATGCCACTTATCAGCTCTCGTCCTATGTGCTTCGCCTGCGCCGTGGGGCTGTGGTGCTTACGGTGCACGACCTGAACTTCCTCTATGATAAGCCGAAGCACAAGCACAGGCGTTACATTGATAAGTTGCAGCGGACGGTGGATCGTTGCGACCACCTGGTGGCTATTTCCGAATTTACCCGCCGTGATCTGTTGCGCTACATCGACACGAAGGGCAAACCGGTGGACGTGATATACAACGGGTGCAACCTCTTTCACGGTATGGCGGAAGCGCCGGCAGAGCCTCCCCGGCGGGAATTCCTGTTTTCTGTGTGTCTTGTGCTTCCGAAGAAGAATCTCCATGTGTTGCCCTGCCTGCTGGTGGGCAACGACTATGAACTGGTGTTGGCAGGCAACGATGCTGATGCCGCCTATAAACAGAAGATTCTTGAGGAGGCCGCGCGCTGGGGCGTGTCGCATCGTGTCCGTTTCGCCGGTGCAGTGAGCGAACCGGTGAAGCACTGGTATCTGCAACATTGCAAGGCTTTCGTTTTCCCTTCTATTGCCGAGGGCTTCGGCCTGCCGGTCATCGAAGCTATGTATTATCAGAAGCCTTTGTTCCTTTCCCGTCGGGTCTGTCTGCCGGAGATAGGGGGAGACTATGCTTATTATTTCAACAACGACTTCCATCGCGAACAGATGCAGGAGGAATTCCGCCAGGGCATGGAGCATTTTGAATCCGGAGGTATGGACAAGGAAGCCATGCGCCGCCGTGCGATGAGTTTCTCCTGGGATACGGCTGCTGACAAGTATTGGGAGATTTACCGGAAGTGGTGGGAAAGATGTGACGGTCGATAGTTTTTTACCCGCCATGCGGGAAAACCCGTCGGGACTGAAACACCGTCAGTCTTTTGACTTGTAATCCGGGAAGGTGATGGCCCGGTATTTCCCGGAGTAGCGTGCCGCCAGTGTCTCGTAGTCGCAGAGTTTGTCTGTGGTCAGGTTCTTGTTGCGCCAGGGGCGTAATATTTTCTTTTCTTCCGGAAAGAAGCATCCGTATGTCTCGTATTCCGAGAAACACGACGTTTCATGAGGGTCCAGTATGTTCAGTATGGCCTGTATCCAGTCGCATCCGCAGTGTGCTTCTATTGCGGATCTCAGTCGTTGCAGTTCGGTGCGGGAGAAAAGCATCTTGTGGGCCACGTACGAAAGTACACCGGCCGGCGCTGTTCCGAGCATCTTCCTCATGGTGTTATAGTAGGGGGCGTGGTACTCCTTGCTACGGTAGAACACGGTACGTCCGTCTGCGGCCAGAAACGTGTGGGGCCGGATGAGGATGTGGTCGGCGTCTATCACAAGGAAATGCTCTGTCCGGCTGATGGTGCCGCACCATTTGAGCAGTTGCTGGAATATCCAGCCGCTCCGGTTTACTCCGTTTGCGGTATACCTTATGTCTTTGGGACCGAATCCCAAGACAGTGTCTTCGGCAATGAATGTCAGTTGCCGTTCCCTGCAGAAATCCTGTATGGCAGGGTGTGCGGGAGCTACGATGAAAATGTTTCCTATGGGGTTGGTCATGCAACGGCGCAGGCCTTCCAGGCAGTAAGGCAGAATCTTCAGGTCTTTGTCGAGTACGGGAATGACAACGTCGATTGTCTCGTTGTTCGGGCTGATGTTGAAGTTGCGGACGAACAACGAGTTGAGGAAATAACAGTATTTTCTTTTCTTGGCGGGGGTCATAATCTTGTCCAGTGTTTGGGAGTGATGTCGGGGGTGGGGATGAAGCGGGCCCATAAGGCCGGTGCAATGACAATCTTGTCGGGATTCTCGTTCAGCCATCCTCCCCACCAGCTGAAGGAGCTGTTGGCTAAAATATTGTGTTTGCATTTACTCATGAGAAACATGTCCTGCCAGCTGTCGGCGCCGCTGTTCCAGTCTACCCAGACCGTGTTTTCCGGTAGAGACAAGTGATTGCGGACCCACTCCAAGTCATCGGAGAATACATAGAAGCATGGGTGCTGGACATGTTTCTGTATGTGTTTTATGGCCCGGGTGTAGTAGTCGACGGTACAGACGCCGCCAAACATCTTCACGAAATCAGGATGGAAGAAATCCCCTCTTCTGACATGAATCGATACGGTTTGCCGGTTTGTCATCTGCTGGAGGCAGGCAAGAGTGGCAGGAGTAAGCATCCGTTCATCAAATGTGAATACCCGACGCACTTCCCGGATGGCTTTCTCAAAATATCGTTCGCTTTGCCAATATCCCACCAGGTGTATGCCGTCGGGAGTGCCAGCCTCCGCATATCGGCGGTAGGCATCGTAGTTGTATTGAACCCGTTCCCTGATTTTACGGGGAAAAAGCAGATGTTTCAGGAATGGTCCGAATACGGGAGTCTGCAACAAGCGGGTGAGCCACATGCCTTTGTCGTTGTCTTCTATGTGGAACAGGTGTTGCAGCTCGTAACCGCAATGCTCTCTGTGCTTGAGAATTTTGTTTTTATAGAGGAATATTCTCCGTTGCCCACTTTTTTTCAGGGCTGTATAGAACGCATACTGGAACATCTGGTTTCCGAGTCCGCCGGAGAGTGTGATTAACTTCATAGGGTGCTGATTATTGGGCTAAGTGGCGCATGGAACGGCTGAGGCTTTCGCCGCGGAACACGATTGGCAACAAGTGCCACCGGCGCGGAGAGGCGCTTAGCTTTATGATGTGAATCAGGCGGTATACCGTCGATTTGACGAGGTTGTGGTGTTTGCGGTAGCAGTACATCTTGGATATGTACAGTTCCTTGTAAGCCAGGCTTCGGATGTTGCTTGTGCTGGCACCGTGGAGGTGCAGGAAGCGGTATCGCGGATGGACGGTGCTTTGCCATCCTTTCTGTGCCAGCCGCTTGCAGACATCATATTCTTCGTAGTAGAGGAATATGTTTATGTCGAATCCTCCGATGGCCCGGAACTTGCCTGCGGGGAACAGCATGAAGCAACCGTTGATTTGCGTGACATGAAACGGTTCCGTGTATAATACTCCCTTTCTTTTGGGATAATGGCGCGGGCAGATACGTTCCAGTAGTTTTTTCCCGAATATTTCGTGCCTGATTCCTGGCGCATGATTGAAAGAGGGTACCAGCTGTTGCCGGTCGTTGTATTGTTGGGGGGTGATGCAACCCACCTCCGGATGATGTGTCAGGTAGTCGCACAAGGGGGAGACGCAGTCTTCGGGCAGTACGATGTCACTATTGAGGAAGCACAGGAATTCTCCTTTTGCGAAGTTCGCTCCCAACATATTGCCGGTTCCGAATCCGGTGTTCTGTCTGCTTTCAATGATGCGGATATCCGGCGTGTGGATTCCCTGGCGCAGTGCTTTCAGATCCGCCTGGGAACTGCGGTTGTCCACCACAAGTATTTCGTATGGCATCTGAGGCGGATGTGCCAGAATAGACTCGATGCATCGCAGGGTCAGGAGGTGGGTGTTGTAATTAAGTATGATGAATGAAACCATGTGTGTTTATATCTGAGGTGATGAGTTCCAGCAAAGTTACGGATTAATTACTACTTTTCTAATAAAAAAGGGAATAATTTGCTACCCGGAAAAATAAGAACACCTCCTAATCAATCGATTAAGAGGTGTTCTTTGTACTCGAAGCGGGACTTGAACCCGCACAGCCATCACTGGCCAAGGGATTTTAAGTCCCTCGTGTCTACCGATTCCACCATTCGAGCGCCTTGGGAGCGGAAAACGAGACTCGAACTCGCGACCCCGACCTTGGCAAGGTCGTGCTCTACCAACTGAGCTATTTCCGCAGAGGATTCGATAAATCTGTGGCAAAGGTAGAGGTTTTGATACAAAAAAGCAAATTTTCAGTGCTTTTTATTGGTTGTTGATGATAACGGTTTTCCCGTCGTATGTAATGCGGTAGCGAAACAGACTGCTTCCGCTTTCTCCGTTTCCGATGATACCTCCGTTGTTGAGTTCATAGGTGCGGCTGCAGCGGTTGCAAAATGCCTTGCCGTTTTCTTTCAGCTGCAGGGAGGCGCTGATCATCAGTTGTGTATAGCAATTGGGGCAGGCAAGATCGTAACAGACGACTCTGGATGTTTCAGCCCCGGGTTCCGGTATGTTAGGAAGCCCGACGATGAATCCTGCCAGTCCCAGATGGAAAGAACTGTAACTGGCCAGGGCTGTCTGGTTGATCCGGGTTTCTCCCGCCAGATTCCTGATGATGTATTGTTGCCGGTCTAACTGGATGGTGGAAAATTCACCGGGATTGTTCAGCGATGTGTACAATTGGGGAGCCGACTGGACATACTGATAAACAAAATAGGCTGGCCGGTTGGTGTACAGATTCTCGGCATCTTCGCTGCAGCCCGAAAGGATCAAGTATCCGAGGACGGAGATTATGAGAGAACATAGCCGTTTCATGGTGGAAAAGACGTCGGTTATGCTTCCAGAAGAGTCTGTTCCGCCAGCTCCATGCGTTCGAAGTTGAAATCTTTCCATGTCTTTTCCATGAGTTCCGCAATTTGCCGGTTGCACAGGTTGCCGATGCTGCCTTCATGAGTGTGGTGGATGTTCTTGTCCGGGACGAAGCGTCCGGCTTCTATGTCCAGTCCTACCTGTCTGTATGCATCCCGGAAAGGGACACCGTTGACAACCAGTCGGTTTACCTCTTCCACGCTGAACATGTTGTCATATCTGGAATCTTCCAGAATATGTTCATTCACCGTAATCTTATTTATGATATAGGTGGTCATGCGCAGACACTCTTTCAACTCATTGAATGCAGGCAGGAATACTTCCTTGATGATTTGCAGGTCGCGGAAATAGCCGCAGGGCAAGTTGTTGGTGATGAGAGTGATCTGTTGTGGCAGCGCTTGAATCTTATTACATTTGGCTCTTGTCAGTTCAAACACGTCCGGGTTTTTCTTGTGAGGCATGATGCTGGAGCCGGTCGTGCAGTTGTCCGGCAGTTTGACGAATCCGAAGTTCTGGGAACTGAACATGCAGGCGTCAAATGCCAGTTTGGCTATAGTGCCGGCTATGCTGGCCAGCGCGAATGCGACATTCCGCTCCATCTTTCCCCGTCCCATCTGGGCGTATACGACGTTGTAATTCAGACTGTCGAAGCCGAGAAGCTCTGTCGTGAGGGTACGGTTGAGCGGGAAGGAAGACCCATATCCGGCCGCAGAACCCAACGGGTTGCGGTTTGTCATCTTAAACGCGGCTTGCAGGAAAAGCATGTCATCCGCCAGACTTTCCGCATACGCGCCGAACCACAGGCCGAAACTGGAAGGCATGGCTATCTGCAGATGGGTGTATCCCGGCATGATGATATCCTTGTAGTGCTCGCTTTGTCGGATCAGTTCGTCAAACAAAGTCTTGACTTCCTCTGCGATTTCCTTTAACTGACGGCGGGTAAACAGCTTTAGGTCGAGCAGAACCTGATCGTTGCGGGAGCGTCCGCTGTGTATCTTTTTACCGATGTCGCCCAGTTTACGGGTAAGCATAAGTTCCACTTGGGAATGTACGTCTTCGACCCCTTCTTCAATAACAAACCTACCTTGCCGTATGATGGAGTGAATGTTTCTAAGCTCGGCCAGCAGTTGTTTTAATTCCTCTTTCTCCAGCAGGCCGATGCTTTCCAGCATGGTGATATGAGCCATCGAGCCGATGACATCATGTTCGGCCAGATACAAATCCATTTCTCTGTCGCGTCCGATGGTGAAGCGTTCGATTTCCTGGTTCACCTGTACATTCTTCTCCCAAAGTTTGTTTGCCATCTTCAATAGTTCTTGTTTGCAGGTTTATACTCCGTACGGAATCATTGCCAGCATGTCCGCCAGTTTCTCAACACCCTCTTTCAGCGGCTTGCTGACCATTCCTTTGATGAAGGGATTCAGGTCGGCACCGACTGTGAGTTTCATCTTGCATTGTTGCTCCGTGACAGGCAGCAACTGAATCCACAGGTTGAGAGGAATAGGTGAGTTGACCGTTTCGAACTTTATGCACTTGGGTGCCTCCCGGTCGATGATGCGCAGTGAGACTTCGCCCAATGGAGGAACATTGCAGCTGACTGAATCCGTATCGAATTTTATATCTTTCAGTCTTTCGAGAATCTGGTCCATCTTGTCAGCGGGGACTTTCTCTTTCAGAGCTGCTTGGAAATCGGGGTCCTGTACCTTTTTCTGTATGACGGCCAGATTATTCAGATCTGCCAATTTCCCGTATACGCAAGTCTGATTATAAGGTACTGACTTTACATTGCTTTCAAATTGTTGCTTGGCCATAGATGAAAACGTGATTGATGTTTAACCATTCCAGTGAGCCGGGTCTTTTCTCCATTCATGCAGAACTTCCACGTCGTCTTCCGAGATATATCCGATACGTACGGCTTCTGCAACCACGGCTTCGTAGTTGGTCAGGGTTATCAATTGAACGTTGGCTTTCTTGAAGGCTTCGGCTGCTGTGTCAAAACCATACGTATAGGCCGCAACCATTCCCACGACCTCGCAACCGTTGTTGCGGATGGCTTCCACGGCTTTCAGACTGCTGCCGCCTGTGGAAATAAGGTCTTCCACGACAACAACTTTCATTCCGGGCTTTAATTCCCCTTCAATCAGGTTTTCCAGTCCGTGGTCTTTGGGTTTTGAACGGACGTATACGAACGGAAGGTTCAGTACGTCTGCCACCAATGCACCTTGGGGGATAGCGCCTGTGGCTACACCGGCGATGGCGTCGGCATCCGGGAAGTGCTCCTCAATCAGACGGCTGAATTCTATTTTAACGAAATTGCGTAAGGGGGGATATGATAATGTTTTGCGATTGTCGCAATAGAAAGGCGATTTCCATCCTGAAGCCCAAGTAAATGGGTTGGTGGGTTGTAACTTGATAGCCTTTACTTTCAGTAGCTTTGCCGCAAAGATTTTCTCCAATGTTTTCATAATAATAAGCCTATGTTGTTAATATGTAATGCAAAGATAATAAAAAGCGGCTGATAAGAAAGTACATGAGGTTTTTTTTCTGAAAAATACCTCGTCTGCGGGGTATCGGATGTTCGGGTTCTGATAACTCTTTGATGATTATGAATGGCCGGGCGGACAAGTTCAACGCTGCATGGTTTTAGCCAATACGAAGACGCTGATTCGTGTGTCCTCTGTTTGTGCGAGCAATGTGCGTCCGCAGGAGATAAGGGTCGCCCCGGTGGTCATGACATCGTCTATCAATAATATGTGTTTGCCTCTCAAACGTTCCGCATGCGAAAGCTGGAAAATGCCTTCGACGTTTACGTATCTTTCTGTTTTATTTAGATGAGTCTGAGTCGGATTGGAGATGGTACGGCGGACAATGTCGGTTTCAACGGGAATACCGGTGACATCGGTGATGCCTTTGGCAATCCATTCGCTTTGATTGTAACCCCGTTTCCGTTTGCGCTTGTTTGCCAATGGAAGGGGAATAAGCAGGTCTATGTCATCGAAGAAGTGTTGTGATAAGAGTCGTCTGGACCACATTCTGCCAAATTCACGGCCTATCTGAGGATTGCCTTCGTATTTGAGGGAAAAAAGTATTTGCCGGTAAGGAGACTCGTGATGATAGTAGAACATGGCAGTGGCTTTCTCAATAGGCATGAATCCCTCGAAAGCCTTCGTGATGACATTGTCGGTAGGGTCGGAACAGGGAACCAGAGGGAGCCGGTACAGGCAAGTGGCACAGATGTGACTTTCTGTTAGAGCCAAGCGACGGCTGCACACCGGGCATTGGCGCGGAAACAGGGTGTCACAAAAGCTTTTCCACCAGATTTGCAGTCGGGAGGTATTATTCTTCATCGTGAATGTCCGGCAAAAGGCGGGAGATATATTCGGGCTCGAATCCCCGGCTTAAGGCGAAACGCATCAACTTGCCGTTGCGTTCGTAAGTACTGTCTGTTTTTATCTCTTTGTTTTTGGATTCCAGGATTTTTTGAAGAATCTGTCGGTATAGGTCCGGATCAATTTGCTTCAGTGTTCCCTCGATAAGGGAGCTTGCGATTCTTTTCTGGCGTAAAGCCTCATGGATTTTCCGGCGCCCCCATTTATTGTAGTGGAGTTTGTCGTGGATGAATGCGAGGCAATACCGTTCTTCGTTGATGTAATCATCGTCGGTCAGTTTTTGGATGATGCTTTCGCTGTCGTTTTCCGATACGCCCCATTTGATCAGTTTCTGTCGGATTTCCGTGGAACAATACTCGCTGGTGGAGCATAAAGCAGAGGCTTTATACAAGGCTTCTTGTGTGGTTATTTCTTTTTTCATCTCAGGCAACGTATCATACGGTCGTTTTCTCTGAAATCTTTGCGTAACTCTATCCGGTTGAATCCGGAGGCTGCCAGTAATTCGGTGGCCTCCTTGCCGAACCGACGGTTGATTTCAAAGTAGAGTTGTCCGTTGGTTTTTAAATAGGTCTGGGCATAGCGCACAATAGTCCGATAGAAGATAAGAGGATCTTCATCCGGAACGAACAAGGCTGTTGCAGGTTCGTAGTTCAGGACGTTGGCATTCATATCCTTGGTTTCGGATTGCAGGACATAAGGGGGATTGCTGACAATGATGTCCCATGTGGCGGGGGCGGTTTCTGTCGCGGGGTGTATCCGGGGCCACATTTGAGAATCCAATATGTCGCACCGTATGAACTCTATATTTTCTGCGTGGGCAAGATGTGCATTCTGTTTTGCAATGTCGAGTGCCTGTTGGCTGATGTCTATCGCGCTTATCCGGCAATCCGGGCGAGCCGTAGCCAGTGATATTGCGATGCAACCGCTTCCGGTACCTATGTCCGCTATGTGAAGAGGGCGGTCGGGTATGTCTGAAAGAATCCAGTGCACCAGTTCCTCTGTTTCCGGACGTGGAATCAGGACACCAGGCCTGACATGCAGGGTATTGCCGCAGAAGTCCGCATGTTTTAAAATATATTGTATGGGCTCGTCTTTTAACAGTCTCGATATAATAGATTCCAGTTCGGTTCGTTCTTCCTCTGTGAGAGGACGGTCTTTTCCGAGACAGAGGTCCAGGCGGTTCATTCCGAAACGGACCTCCATTACCCAGCGTGCCAGTGCCTGTGCTTCTGAGGTGGGATAATGAGCGGATAGGATGCGATATGTGTGAGAGTATTCCTTTTGCACGTAAGACGAGACATAGAAACGAGGTGCAAAGTAAGTATTAATTTTTTCTTGAACAATGGAAATAGAAGAAAAATATATGAAGCGTTGTATTCAGCTGGCGCAAAACGGACGGCTGAATACAACGCCCAATCCGATGGTGGGTGCCGTGATTGTGCATGAGGGTCGTATTATTGGCGAAGGGTATCATGTGCGTTGTGGACAGGCGCATGCGGAGGTAAATGCAATAGCCTCGGTAAAAGAACCGGATCTGCTTCGTAACAGCACGTTGTATGTCAGTCTGGAGCCTTGTTCCCATTATGGGAAAACACCGCCTTGTGCCGACTTGATAATAGAAAAGGGCATACCTCGTGTGGTGGTGGGGTGTATCGACCCGTTTGCGTCGGTGGCCGGTCGCGGGATACGGAAGTTGCAGGAGGCAGGAGTGGAGACGGTGGTTGGTGTCTGTGAACAGGAGTGTCTGGAACTGAACAAAACTTTTTTCACATACCATCAGCGGAGAAGACCTTTTGTTACATTGAAATGGGCGGAGTCTGAAGACGGTTTTATAGACAGGTTGCGTTCATCCGTCGAAGAAGACGGAAAGCCAGTGGTTTTCTCATCTCCTTATACACAGATGCTTGCGCATAAGCGTCGTTCGGAGCATCTGGCGGTCATGGTGGGGAGAAGAACGGCCGAATTAGACGATCCCCGGTTGGATGTCCGGTGCTGGACCGGTCGTTCTCCATTGCGGGTTCTGTTGGATCCCCGAGGTGTTTTGCCGGACTCTTTGCGATTATTTGAAGGGGAGCGGAAAACGTTGGTTTATTTGTATGAGGGGGCGACTGCGTCTTATGCCGGTTTGCGGAATGTCTCATGTGTCTATTTGCCGAAAAACGAATACGGCCTGGAACGGATACTCGGTGATTTGTATAAAAAAGAGATACAATCTTTGCTGGTGGAGGGGGGAGCCGCTTTATTGCGGAGTTTCATAGAAGAAGGTTGCTGGGATGAGGCTTTTGTGGAGCAATCGTCTGTTTTGTTGTCGGAAGGGGTGTCTGCTCCCTGTGTCTCGGATGAAAGTATGAAAGACTCTTTTACGTGGGCGGGACATGTTTTCCGGCATTATCGTAGAAAGGACAGAGGCGAAGTGTGACAAGGTTTTTTGGAGTTTTAGCTATTATTTTGGATAATTCAATGTACAAACCTTTCTGATTGTCAAAAAATTGAGTATTTTTGCACCTTGTATTATAAAAAGTAGCGCTTTTATGAAAAAAATCATATTTCCTTTCTTGCTTGTTTTTATGTTCATAATGACCTTGTTTTCTTGCTCTGAAGACGAAGTGGTTTTGACGAACAGCAATTGCTATATATCCAGTTTTACCCTTGGCACAATCAAACGTACGCTTCACACGACATCATCTACGGGGGAAGACAGTACATACGTGGCCGTTTATTCGGGAAGTTATTATGCCATGAATATCGACCAGAATTCACTTACCATATCCAATAGCGATTCCCTGCCCAAAGAGAGTCATGTCAACAGTATTCTGGTTACAGTATCGGGAGAGGGGGATGTGTTCTATAAAGAGGCGGACAATCCGGCGGCATCGTGGTATCCTTATTCTACAACCGACTCGGTGAACTTCTCTAAGCCGTTGATATTCCTTGTCATGTCGACAGATGGGACGGCCAGTAAGGAGTACACTGTAAAAGTGAATGTTCACCAGCAGGAAGGCAATGAGTTTTCGTGGAATAAAGTGGGTGATACGGATGTGTTGGAGGAAATGAAAGACACCCGCGCTTTTCTCCTGAACGACAGGTTGTGTGTTATCGGACGTGTCGAAGAGACTGTCTGTCTGGCAGAAACCGGTAGTAATGACGGCAGGAACTGGGACCGGATGCAGACGGTCGGATGTGAGGGTGGAGATTTGGAAACGCTCCGTATACTGGGAGGTGTTTTGTATATGAATACGTCTGACGGAGTTCTTTTGAAATCAACAGACGGATTGAATTGGAACGAATGCGGGAGTGGAATCCGGAAGTTGCTCGCTGTAGATGATAAGTCTCTTTATGCATTGGTGCAGGGAGAAATGTGTCGTTCGGTGGACGGGCAGACATGGGTGGCGGAAGATTTGGATGATGATGTACAACGGTTGCCGCTTCGGGATATTGCAAGTGTGTACTATAAACAGGAAAATGGTAACGGCAGGGTTATGCTGATTGGAAATAGGGAACCGGAATCCTTTCCGGCCGACCGGTCGGCTCTTGTCTGGGGAAAGACTCTTGTACCGTCGGTTCCGGACAGTAAGTCATGGATATATTACATTGTGGCTCCGGATAACAAGTACGTGTGTCCTCAGTTGGAGAATCTTGTCTTATTGAGATATAACAATGCGTTGATTGCATTGGGCGGAGCTTCGCTTGATGGAACTGCCCATGAAACGCTGGATGCGTTTTACGTCAGTTCGGACAACGGGATAACCTGGCAGGCAGATGCGGTTTTGACTCCGCCCTCGTCGTTGAAAGGAGCGTCGGGTGCTGTGTCTGCGGTTGTGGATGAAGAACAATATATATGGTTGCTTTGCGGTCGTCAGGTGTGGAAAGGACGGCTTAATGTATTGGGATTTGAGCAATAAGGATCGTTCACGGATGTCACTTGACCGGTTGGATTTGGAAAGAAAATGAAAAGACTGCTGCTTATAAGTCTCTGCCTGTATGCCTGTGCGTCTGAAATGGAAGCACAGGAGGTTGAGTATAAAATGGAATTGGGCGGCAGTGTGGGAGGATGTTTCTATCTGGGAGATGCAAACAGTAAGCCTTATGCGGATATGGGAGGAATGTTCAGTCTGCTTGCCCGGTATGTATTCAATCCCCGTATGGTGATAAAAGGCAATCTGGCCATGGGGCATATTAATGGCACGGGAGAAGGTTTTTTCTTTCCGCAGGATGCTTATAGCGGAACGGTTGAAGGCGGCCGGAAGAGTTCGGTCAGTTTCTCGCGTAATGTTTTTGACTTAGGCGCTCAGTTTGAGTTCAATTTCTGGGGATATGGTACCGGGCGGGGATATAAGGAAACAAAACGTTTCACTCCCTATCTGCTGATGGGGATGGGACTGACTTTTGCCCCCAGACCTTTGGAAACGGTTATCGGATTCAATATACCCGTAGGGGCGGGTGTTAAATATAAACTGAAGCCGCGCTTGAATGTCGGATTGGAGTGGAGCATACGTTTCACGATGACAGACAATCTGGATGTGTCGGGTATGGAGGGAGTGAAACTTCATGACCCGTACGGAATAGCAAGTTCGGGTTTTAAGAATAAGGATTGTTATTCATATACCATGGTGTATCTGACTTACGACTTATTCCCCAAATATAGAAAATGTAATAATTAGTTTTATGTCATATTACGAACAGATAGATCCCGCACGCATGCCTGTCCATATAGCTGTTATTATGGATGGTAATGGACGGTGGGCAAAAGCGAAAGGACTGCCTCGGACTGCCGGACATCAGCAAGGGGTGGAAACGGTAAGACGGATTACGGAGGATGCTGTCAGGCTGGGGATAAAATTCCTCACGCTTTATACGTTCTCTATGGAAAACTGGAATCGTCCGGCGGAAGAAGTTGCGGCTCTCATGGGGCTTATTCTGGATAATTTGGAAGAGGAAATCTTTATGAAGAATAATGTCGCTTTCAAGGTTATCGGCGATATGGAACGACTTCCGGAAACGATACAGACCCGTCTGACAGCTTGTATGGCACGTACGGCTTCCAATACCCGTATGACGCTGGTTATTGCTTTGAGTTATTCTTCCCGCTGGGAGATTACGCGGGCGGTGAAAACTATTGCGCAACAGGTCGCTGACGGGGCTTTACAGTCCGGAGACATAACGGAAGATACGGTCTCTTCCTGTCTGGATACGTGTTTTATGCCGGATCCGGATCTGCTGATCCGTACGGGAGGTGAACAGCGTATCAGTAACTACTTATTATGGCAGTGTGCGTACTCGGAGCTGTATTTCTGTGATACGTATTGGCCTGATTTCGACGTGGAGGCTTTGTGTAAGGCTATCGTTGATTATCAGTCCCGTGAACGTCGGTTCGGCAAGACAAGCGAACAGGTAGCCATCAAATGATTTTCAACGTATGAAATTAACAACAATCATAAGCGTAATAATGATCTTTGCCGGTTTCCAGACGGTGAAGGCCCAGCTTATTCAAGAAGTAAAGGTAAAACCGAATATTGAGTATTCGCGTAATCCGCAGACGTATGTCATCGACGGCCTGACTGTGGAGGGAGTGGATAATTATGATGATTATTTGCTTATCAACCTGTCCGGTTTATCCATTGGTCAGCAGATTACCATACCCGGTGACGAAATTACGCAGGCGATAAAACGATATTGGCGTCACGGACTGTTTTCCAATGTTGCGATAGAGGTGGACAGTCTGGTCGGAGAAAAGGCTTATCTGCATATTAAGCTGGCGCAGCGTCCGCGCATTTCCCAGATCAACTATAGCGGTGTGAAAAAAGGGGAACGGGAAGATTTGGAAGGACGTCTGGGTTTAGTCAAGGATAATCAGTTTACACCGAATATGGAAGGACGGACTAAAGAACTGGCCAAGAGATATTTTGATGAGAAGGGATATAAGAATGCGGAAATCGAAATTGTACAGAGAGATGATGTGAGCAGTCCCGGTAAGATAATCATAGACATCAATGTGGACAAGAAGGATAAGGTCAAGGTACATAAGATTACGATAGAAGGGAATGAAGCTCTTCCGACCAAAAGAATCAAAGGTACGCTGTTACGCAACGGTGTTCTGTCCAAAACTCACGAAAAGGGGACTCCTGTGGCCTGGTTCCGTGCTAAGAAGTTTATTCCGGAAAAATATAAGGAAGATAAGCAGAAATTGATTGAGAAATACAATGAGCTTGGTTTCCGGGATGCTTATATTGTGGCGGACAGCGTTTCCTCATATAATGAAAAGACTGTAGACGTATATATAAAAGTAGAGGAAGGCCGCAAATATTATATCCGTAATATGGAATGGGTCGGAAATACCATTTATAGTACAGATGTATTGTCCGATCTGTTGCGGATGAAGAAAGGCGATGTATACAACCAGACGCAGCTCAACAAACGTTTGTCTTCGGACGAGGACGCAGTGGGAAATCTCTATTATAACAACGGATATGTGTTCTATCGTCTGGATCCGGTGGAGGTCAATATCGTGGGTGATTCCGTAGATTTGGAGATGCGTATCACAGAAGGTCCGCAGGCCACCATCAATAGGGTGAAGATTATGGGTAACGACCGTGTATATGAGAATGTAGTGCGTCGTGAATTGAGAAACAAGCCCGGAGATTTGTTCAGTAAGGAGGCGCTGGAGCGTTCTTACCGTGAAATCGCCTCTATGGGGCATTTCGATCCGGAAGCCATAGACTATGATGTTCAGCCGGATCTGGAGAATGGAACGGTGGACCTGGGATGGGGACTGACGTCCAAATCGAACGACCAGGTTGAATTTTCTCTGGGTTACGGACAGACAGGTGTGATTGGTAAAATCGGACTGAAGTTTTCCAATTTCTGTTTGGCGAATCTGTTCGATAAGGACGGGCTCCGCCGGGGTATTATGCCGCAGGGCAATGGTGAGACGTTTTCTATCAGTGGTCAGACGAACGGACGCTACTATCAGTCATACAGTATCAATTACATGAATCCGTGGTTTGGCGGTAAGCGTCCTAATTCGTTGTCTTTCTCGGCATTCTTCTCCAAACAGACAGATGTAAGCGACAATTACTACAATTCGTCATATTATAACAGTTACTATAACTATCTGTATGGATACGGAACAAGCGGCTCCAATTATTATGAGAACTATTACGATCCGGACAAATATGTCAAGATATTCGGGTTTTCTCTGGGATGGGGTAAACGTTTGCGGTGGCCGGATGATTATTTCACTCTTTCGGCAGATCTGGCATACCAGCGGTATATCCTGAAAGATTGGGAATACTTCCTTATTTCAAACGGAAGTTGTAACAACATTAGTTTGAATCTGACTTTAGGACGTAATTCGACCGACAATCAGATTTATCCCCGTCGTGGTTCGGAATTCGTATTCTCGGTTTCGCTTACGCCTCCTTATTCGTTGTTCGACAAGAAAACTTATGAGAATATGGCGAACGATCCTCGTAGTTCCACTTATCAGAAGGAATTGCAGGACAAATATAAATGGGTGGAATATCATAAATGGAAATTCAAGAGCAGAACCTATATCGCTTTGGCCGGTATGAGCAAGTGTCCGGTGTTGATGGCGCGGGTAGAGATGGGATTGCTGGGTTCTTATAACAAGTATAAGAAATCGCCTTTCGAGACTTTCTATGTTGGAGGTGACGGAACTTCCGGTTACTCATACAGCTATGCTACCGAGACCATCGGGTTGCGCGGTTATGACAACGGAGCACTCACACCGAACGGGTATACCGGTTATGCTTACAATCGTTTCACGTTGGAACTCCGTTATCCCTTGATGCTGCAAGGTTCGACGAATATTTATGCTCTTGCGTTTGCGGAAGGAGGTAACGCATGGAATAATGTGAAGGATTTCAATCCCTTTGACTTGAAGCGCTCCGTGGGAGTCGGTGCACGTATATTCCTGCCCATGGTCGGTCTGCTGGGTATTGACTGGGCTTACGGTTTCGATAAGATCTTTGGGAGCAAGGCTTACGGAGGCAGCCAGTTCCATTTTATCCTTGGACAAGAATTTTAATATAAAAACCTTAGCAATGATGAAAAAGTTAATTCTTTTGTGTAGCCTTTTGGTGGCATTCGGCATTCGGGCGGAGGCTCAGAAGTTTGTATTGGTGGATATGGAATACATCCTGAAGAATATTCCGGCCTACGAACGTGCCAACGAGCAGTTGAATCAGGTATCGAAAAAGTGGCAGGCAGAAGTGGAAGCCCTGTCTACGGAAGCTCAGACTCTGTATAAAAACTATCAGAGTGAGGCTGTTTTTTTGAGTGAAGAACAAAAAAATCAGAGAGTGGAAGCTGTGGTGAACAAGGAAAAAGAGGCGGCGGAACTCAAGAAAAAATATTTCGGTCCGGAGGGTGAGCTGTTTAAGAAACGTGAGAGCCTGATGGCGCCTATTCAGGATGAAATCTATAATGCGGTGAAAGATATCTGCGATAACAAGGGATATTCTCTGGTCTTGGACCGGGCGTCGGATGCAGGTATCATTTTTGCTTCTCCCAAAATAGATATCAGTAACGAAGTGTTGACGAAATTAGGATATTCAAATTAACCTTTGTACATTTGTACTGAAAAATAGGAATCAATAACGAAAAAATAAAAGATTAAAATGATGAAAAAGATTATTTTATTGGCGTTGTTAATCGCCCCTTTGAGCGTTTTCGCTCAGAAATTCGGCCACTTTAATTCTGCGGAAATCATGCAGATTATGCCTGAGTATACCCAGGCACAGACGGAGTTGGAATCTCTGCAGAAACAGTATGAGGATGACCTGAAACGTATGCAGGACGAGTTGACGAAAAAGAGTTCCGAATATGAAAAGGAACGTGCAAACCTGTTGGACAATGTCCGTCAGCGTCGTGAGGCAGAACTGGAAGATTTGTACAAGCGTATTCAGCAGAGTTATGAGGACAACCGTATGTCATTGCAGAAAGTTTCTCAGGAGAAGATGCAGGACATTACGCAGAAGATTCTGAATGCAGTTAAGGAAATCGGTACGGCAGGTGGCTATGTCTATATTATGGATACGACGGCAGGTGTGCCTTATATCAGCACTACCCTGAGTACGGATGTGACAACGGAGCTGAAGAACAAGCTCGGACTGAAATAAATCTTTCTTTATACATTAGAGGAATACCTGTTTTGGATGATATATCCGGGACAGGTTTTTTATTGGAGAATGCTTTAACTTTCTTCGGAACTTGAGAGAGAACATATATTTACTGGGTCAACTTTTTGTTTATTCCCGAAATCCCCTTAATTTTGCAGACTGACATAAATTTGTAGGACTTATGTGGAAAAGAATATTATTCGTATGGATGATAGCGTTGCCTTTGTCTTTGTTTTCTCAGGCACGTTTCGGTTATGTAAGTTATAATACAGTGCTCACAGCCATGCCGGAATATGCGGAAGCGAAAAAGGCATTGCAGGAACTTAAGGTGAAGTATGATGCCGAGGCCCGCCGCAGCGAAGAAGAGTTTCAGGTGAAGTTTGCGGAACTATTGCAAGGCCAAAGGGATTTTCCGGCAAATATTCTTCAGAAACGCCAGAAGGAATTGTTGGATCTGTCGGAGAAAGGAATAGCTTTCAGGCAGGAGATTCAGCAGTTGCTTGCTTCTGCGGAAAAAGAAATGCTGCAAAATCTTTACGGAAAAATAAATGAAGTGCTGTGGGTGATAGGAACTGAGAGGGGATATGAGTATATTCTCAATACGGACGGTAACTCCTGCCCTTATATCAATCCGGCTATGGGAGAGGATGTGACGGCAGAGTTGAAGACACGTCTGGCTGTTCCGGTGCTTCCATGATTCAGTTTCCCGAGACTCCCGGACCAATCGGTCTGTTTGATTCCGGTTATGGTGGCCTGACTATTTTGCATCAGATTCGTCGTTTGATGCCCCAGTATGACTATTTGTATCTGGGAGATAATGCCCGTACACCATACGGTACGCGTTCTCATGAGGTCGTATATGAATTTACGCTGGAAGCTGTAAAGACGCTCTTCGGCATGGGATGCCATCTTGTGATTCTGGCTTGTAATACTGCGTCGGCAAAGGCATTGCGTACGATTCAGCAGGTAGATCTCCCTACGCTTGATCCTTCGCGACGGGTATTGGGGGTAATACGGCCTACGGCGGAATGCATCGGTCATCTGACCCGTACAAGGCATGTGGGAGTATTGGCGACGCCGGGAACAATCCGGTCTGATTCTTATTCTTTAGAGATAAAAAAACTCTTTCCGGATATTATTGTTACGGGTGAGGCATGTCCCATGTGGGTTCCGTTGGTGGAAAATTACGAGTTTGATTCTCCGGGAGCAGACTATTTCATACAAAAGAGTATTGGCAACTTGTTGCGTAGAGATCCGGATATCGATACGATTATCCTGGGATGCACGCATTATCCTTTGCTTATTAATAAGATTTTGAAATATACTCCCTCCACGATACGGATTGTTCCTCAAGGGGATTATGTGGCACAAAGCCTGCGTGACTACCTGATGCGCCATTCTCAGGTGGAGGTACGATGTACACAGCAAGGTACCTGCCGTTTTCTGACCACGGAGTCACCGGATAAATTTAAGGAGTCTGCCGCCATCTTTCTGCGTGCCCGTGTGGATGTAGAGCGCATCACACTCGGATGAGGCTTCCCTTTCTCAGTCAAGCAAATGGTGGCTTAGATAGCGGATAGGATACCATAAGACTCCGTACCCCATAACTACTACGGTGGCAAATACTAAAAGTATGTCTTGGTAATGAACGCTTACGGGATAAGCGTCCACTATGAATTTCCCGGCACTGTTACCGAGGGTGATGAATCCGAACTGTTGCTGCAGGAAACAGAGAAAAAGCCCCAGTGCGATACCGGAGACAGCACCGATGGTGGCGATCATTCTCCCCTCGTGCAGAAAGATTCGTGTGATTTGCCGGTCTGTGGCTCCCAGATTGCGCAAAGTACGCACATTTTCCTTTTTGTCGATAATCAGCATAGACAGAGAGCCGATAATGTTGAAGCAGGCGACCAATAAAATAAAGCTAAGGAAAATGTAGGCGATAAATTTCTCTATTTCCATGATACGGAATACATCGGATTGCTGCTCATAGCGGTCCATGATTTTAAACTGTCCGTTGCTCCACTCCTCCAGTTCCTGGCGCACTTTCTTTTCATCAGCGCCTCTTTTCAACCGTAATTCTATGGACGAAACCTCATCAGGGCGTGAGAACAGCCGTCTGGAAAAAGCCAATGAAGTCAGGATATAATTTTCGTCGTATTTGGCCTGGTTGACGGCAAATACCACCCCCGGAGAGTATAGCTCCTCCTGTGTGAATGAAGCGGCCGGATTGGCAAGGTTGATGCGTTCGCCTTTCTTGGGTGCAAATATTTGGAGCGGTTCTTCAAAAGTGGTACCGATGCCCAGCGTGGAGGCCAGGCGGATGCCCGGTATGCCGAATTCCAATACGTCGGCATGCAACAGAAACTCTCCGTCGCCATACAGCAGTTCGTTCAAATCTGTCTGCCGGCTGATATTGTCTTCTACGCCCTTTATCGTTACCATCTGTTGCCGTCCGTTATAGGCAACCAGTGCATTGTCCTCCAGGCAACGGGTACATACCTGTATGGCTGGATGTTCCATCAACTTGAGCAAAGTTTCGTTGTCAGAAGAGACGGTATGCCCTTCCGCAGGCACTATTTTCAGTTGAGGATCAAATGCAGTGAAGAAAGAGGAAACCAAGTCTCTGAAACCATTGAATACCGACAGAGTGCATACCAATGCCAATGTCGCCAATGCAACTCCGCACACGGATATGCCCGATATGATGTTGATGGCATGATGTGACTTTCGGGTGAACAGGTAACGGCGGGATATGTAGAAAGGAAAATTCATCGTGTGCAGGTTGAGATCAGTTTGCAGAAGTATGCCCCTGTTTCAGCAGATTGTCGATATTCTCGGCATAATCCAGAGAATCGTCCACAAAGAATTTCAGTTCCGGAATGATACGCAGCTGGTGGCGTACCCGGGTGCCCAGTTCATAACGGATCGCTTTTGCGTTCTCATTGATGTTTTTTACGATTTCTTCATTGCGGTTGCTGGGAAATACGCTCAGATAGGCACGGCAGACGCTCATGTCCGGGCTTATCCGGCAGACGCTTACCGATACAAGAACCCCTTTCATGGCCTTGGTCTGCAGCATGAAGATTTCACTCAATTCCTTTTGTATGAGTCGTGCGATTTTGTTTTGTCTGGTAGTTTCCATATTAGTTTTATGTATTTAATAGATATTCGTTGACTGTCTTTTTCCGGATGACGGTCAGACCGTCTCTCAGAGGTAAGATGACCGTTTCTGCCCGCCGGTCGGTTGCAACCCGGTCGTTAAAGTGCATGATGCCTGCGGTCTGTGCATCGATGGGGCACGGTTGTTCAACAACATGGCCGTCCCATAGCGTATTGTCGGCAAGGATGTAGCCTCCCGGTTTCAGTTTTTCCATGACCATTTCGTAATAGTCCGTGTATCGGCGTTTGTCGCCGTCGATAAATGCCAGGTCGAATTCTACATCCATGCCGGGGACCAATTTCAGGGCATCTCCGATATAAAACCGGATTTTATCGGCGTATGGCGACTGTTCCAGCCAAGGGCGGGTGAAGTCTTCCTGTTCGTCGTTTATCTCGAATGTATGGAGCATAGCGTTGTCCGGGAGAGCTTCAGCCAGACAAAGTGCCGAATACCCGCTGTAGGTGCCTATTTCAAGAACCTGTCTGGGCTGTATCATGCGCACAAACATCTTTAACATCCGTCCTTGCAGGTGGCCTGATGCCATGCGCGGACGCAGCAGTTTGATATGTGTGGCACGGTAAAGTGCTTTCAGATAGTCACTTTCCGGCTCTATATGTCGGAGAATGTAGTCTTCTAGCAGACTGTCGGCAGAAGAAAATGAAGTGCGCTTGCCGGTATCTCTGTCTGCGGAGTTTGTCATCCCCGTTTTTTTGTTTTCCATCAGTTGAGACAGTTCAATTATATTTTGATTTCACGACAGGAGATTATCCCCCGGTATTGCCCGGTTCATGCCGTGCCAGCAGCGCATCAAGGGCCAATCGGTAAGAGTCCAGTCCGAAACCGCAGATAACCCCGAGACAGGCGCATGAAATCATGGACTTGTGGCGAAACTCCTCTCGTTTATGTACGTTGCTGATATGTACTTCTATGACGGGGGCGGGTATGGCGCGGATGGCATCCTGCAGAGCTATGGATGTGTGAGTGTAAGCGCCGGCATTCAGTACGATACCGTCACTGTCGAATCCAGTGTCATGCAACCGGTCTATCAGCGCCCCTTCCGAGTTGCTCTGGAAATATTCAATCTGCAGGCCGGAGTAAGTGTCGCGCAGTTTCTCCAGATACGTTTCGAACGGCTGGTTGCCATAGATACCGGGTTCCCGTTTCCCGAGCAGGTTGATGTTCGGACCGTTGATGATTTGTATTCTCATGGATAATCCCTATCTTTGTTTTAATAATATAATGTATGCAAAGGTAGGAAGAAGATGGAAAAGAGCGAAAAAAAGGACCGGAAAAGTACACCGCTGGATTCAAGAATATGGCTCCGTTATGTCCAATATCTTAAACTGGAACGGGGATTTTCCTCCCATACTCAGGAGGCCTATCTGGAAGATCTGCGAAAATGGTTGAGATTTCTGGAAGATGAGAACATCGATGCCCGTTATGTGTCTCTCGATTATTTGGAACGTTTTGTCGTAGCTTTGGCGGAAGTAGGGGTGCAGGCACGTTCCCAGGCCCGTATCCTGTCGGGAGTTCGTTCCTTCTATCGTTTCCTGATGGTGGAACGGGAGATAGACGCCGATCCGACGGAGTTGCTCGAATCGCCTAAAATCGGGAAGCATCTGCCGGATGTCTTGTCGCTGGAAGAGATAAACGGACTGATGGATGCGGTCGATCTCAGTAAGGACGAGGGCCATCGTGACCGGGCCATGCTGGAGATGCTTTATAGTTGCGGATTGCGTGTGAGCGAATTGTGTAACCTGCAGATGTCCAATCTTTATCTGGACGAAGGCTTTGTCCGGGTGATGGGCAAGGGAGACAAGGAACGTATCGTCCCTCTCTCGCCGCAGGTGACGGAAGAATTGGGCTATTGGTTTGACGACCGGAACCGGATTGAACCTCGTCCCGGACATGAGGATTATGTATTCCTGAGTTTGCGGCGGCGCACCAAGCTATCCCGCATACTTGTATTTCATGTGATTAAAGAGTTGGCCGGGCGGTGCGGCTTGCAGAAAAACGTTAGTCCCCATACTTTCCGCCATTCTTTTGCCACACACTTGCTGGAGGGGGGGGCCAATCTGCGTGCCATTCAGGCGATGCTGGGGCATGAAAGCATTGCCACTACTGAAATTTACATGCATATAGACCGCAGCCGGTTGCGCGAGGAAATTCTGGAACACCATCCCCGTAATCTGCTTTATAAAGAACGTAGCGGGGCAGATTGACCAGTTTTTAGTAATAAATGCGCCTTTTTTGATATTTTTGTGCCTGAGCGGATGGCGGATATTTAAAGAATGGTTATCTTTGCACCCAATGATTATTAAAATTTAGTTAGTATGCGTAACAATCTTTATTTATCACTGTCTGTGGTGTCGGCTTTGGCTCTCACCTCCTGCAACAAGTTAGGTAACTTGTCGGCAGACAATTTCACGGTAACCCCGACTCCGCTGGAAGCTATCGGCGGTCAGGTACCTGCAACCATCAATGGTAAATTCCCTGAGAAATATCTGAAGAAGAAAGCTGTCGTTACGGTTACTCCCGTGCTGAAATATGAAGGCGGAGAGGCTAAGGGACAGAGTGCTTCGTTCCAGGGTGAGAAAGTGGAAGGTAACAATCAGACTATCTCCTACAAGGTCGGCGGCAACTACACGATGAAAAGCCTGTTCGATTTTGTACCGGCCATGATGAAGTCGGATCTGTATTTGCAGTTTGATGCAAAGGTTGGAAAAAAGACGGTGACTGTACCTGAAGTGAAGATTGGCTATGGTGTCATTGCGACCTCCGATTTGTTGAAGAACGCTTTGGCAACTACTAATCCGGCAACGGCTCCCGATGCTTTCCAGCGTGTTATCAAGCAGCGTCAGGAGGCAAATATCAAGTTCCTTATCCAGCAGGCCAATCTGCGCAGCAGTGAGTTGAAGTCCGCTTCCGTACAGGATTTCATCAAAATGCTGAAGGACATCAAGGCCGATCAGGAAGGCAAGGCGCTGAACAATATCGAAGTATCTGCATATGCTTCTCCCGACGGTGCTTTCGACCTGAATAAGAACCTGGCAGAAAAGCGTCAGGACGTATCAGAGAAATATCTGCAGAAAGAGCTGAAAGCAAACAAAATGGATGCCGATGTACAGACCAGCTATACGGCTGAGGACTGGGAAGGTTTCCAGGAACTTGTTTCACAGAGCAACATTCAGGACAAGGAAGTGATTCTGCGTGTATTGTCCATGTATAAGGAACCGGAAGAGCGCGAACGTCAGATTCGTAACATCTCTACGGTGTTCAAGGAACTGGCTGATCAGGTTCTGCCCGAATTGCGTCGTGCCCGTCTGGCTATTAACTATGAATTGATTGGCCGCAGCGACGATCAGATTATCGCACAGTTCAAGAGTGATGCCAGCAAGTTGAGCGTGGAAGAACTGCTGTACGGAGCAGGTATGCTGATGGAAAAGTCTGCAGACAAGCAGGCTTGGTATCAGAAGACCACACAGCTCTATGGCAACGATTACCGTGCATTCAACAACTTGGCACAGCTCGCTTACCGCAACGGCGACCTTGCTTCGGCCGAGAGCTATCTCAACAAGGCTAAGTCTTTGAAGGCTGATGCCAGCGAAGTCAATACGAACCTGGCTCTTATCGCTCTGAACAAGGGTAATGTAAGTGCAGCTGAGACATATCTGGCCAAGGGTTCCGGTGCCGACTCCTTCCAGGAAGTAATGGGCTGTCTGAATATTGCAAAGGGTAACTACACACAGGCTGCCGGTAATTTGAGCGGAAATGCAACCAATGCTGCGGCTTTGGCTCAGTTGCTGAACAAGGATTATGCTTCTGCCAAGTCTACGCTTGACAAGGTGACAACTCCCGATGCATGTACGTCTTACCTGAAGGCTGTGGCCGCAGCACGTACGAACGATGCTGCCGGTGTCAGTGCAAACCTGACAAAAGCCATCAGTCTCGACCCGTCATTGGCACAGCGTGCTGTGAACGATTTGGAGTTCATCAACTACGCTACGACGGTAAAGAGTCTGATTAAGTAAGTTGTGAAACAGGGGCGGACGGGGCGTGGGTCTCCGGATGCCTGAAATATATGAATTGACGGGAGGACAGAGCTGGGCTTTGTTCCCCCGTCAATTGTTTTTCGTTTTCGGGACTCCGGTTCCCGTTCTTTCGAAAAGTATCTGTTATGAAGCGGTTGTTATTTTATGTTTTCGTTTTGTCTGTCCTTTTTGCCTGTGGAGGCACTGAGGGGCGTTTTCGTCTGAAAGGCAAGTTTTCCCATTTGCAACAGGGCGAATTTTATATATATTCTCCTGACGGAGTTTTGCCCCGTATAGATACGATACGGGTCGAAAGAGGTGTTTTCGACTATACGGCGGAGATAAGCGAACCGGCTGTATTCTATCTCTTGTATCCTAATTTCTCGGAACATGTGATATTTGCCCGTAGCGGAGATGTGATAACGATAAAGGGAGATGCGAACAATCTGAAGGAAACGCGCATTGGGGGAAACAAGGAAAACGAAGCGCTGACGGACTTCAGACTGGAAAATAACGGAAAGACGGAACAAGAGGTTCGTCTTGCTGCCGGTGACTTTATCGAGAAACAACCCTCTTCTGCTGTCAGTACCTATCTTTTCAAACGTTATTTTCTGGAAGATGAGAAAGCAGACCGGACATTGCTGTCCGGATATTACGATTTACTTTGTCAGGCACAGCCGGATAACATCCGGCTCACTTTGTGGCGTCCGGAAGTGACGGCGGGCAAACCTTTGCAGGCAGGTGACATTTTGCCCGACTTTGAATTGGTTATGTCGGAAGGCGATACCTTGCGTCGGTCGGATTTCCGGGGGAAATACCTGTTGGTTACATTCTGGGCCGGATGGGATGCGTCTTCCTCTTCGTTGGTTTTCACCACGGGATACCATCTTAAAAAATGCGGTGGTAAACTGGCTGCTCTTACTTATTCGCTGGATGCGGACAGTCTGTCGCGTACTTTGGTGGAGCGGCGTGACAGCGTTTCCTGGCCCTCTTATTGCGATTATCGGGTATGGAATTCCCCGCTTGTGAAAACTTTTCGGGTGGCGGATATACCTTATATAATATTGGCAGATACTACGCATAAGATTGTGGCCTGTGGCAAGGACTTCGATAAGGAAATCCTGTCATCTCTGAAAAAATTGCATACGTCTGAATAAAAAATCCCGAAGATGCTGGTAAAAGTAATAGGTGCGGCCGTCAATGGTTTGGAAGCCATTCCTGTGACAATCGAAGTAAATGCCTCCCGTGGCATTCGCTTCTATCTGGTGGGGCTGCCGGACAATGCGGTCAAGGAAAGCCATGAGCGCATTGTGGCGGCCGTAGAAAACAGCGGGTTGCAGTTCCCCTCCCGTCAGCTGGTTGTCAACATGGCGCCGGCAGACTTGCGCAAGGAGGGAGCAGGCTATGATTTGCCCTTGGCAGTGGGCATACTGGCTGCATCCGGAGTTGTGGCTACGGAACGTCTCGGGCGGTTTATGCTCGTAGGCGAACTGGGGCTGGATGGCAGTCTGCAACCTGTGAAGGGTGTCCTGCTTATGGCTGTCAAGGCTCGCGAATTGGGCTTTGAAGGTTTGATAGTTCCGCAGCAGAACGTGCGCGAGGCATCGGTGGTCAATCGTCTGGATGTCTATGGTGTGACACATTTGCGGCAAGTGGTGGATTTTTTTAACGGCACGACGGTACTGGAACCGGTTCATACGGATACGCGTGCCGAATTTTATGCCCGGCAGACCGACTTTGACCTTGATTTTGCGGATGTCAAGGGACAGGAGCAGGTAAAGCGTGCTCTTGAAGTGGCGGCCGCAGGCGGGCACAACCTGATTATGATAGGTCCGCCGGGTAGCGGCAAGAGTATGATGGCCAAGCGATTGCCTTCCATCCTTCCTCCTCTTTCGTTGTCCGAGAGCCTGGAGACCACGCAGATACATTCCGTTGCGGGCAAATTGGGCAAGGACAGTACGCTTATTTCCGTACGCCCGTTCCGTTCTCCTCATCATACCATTTCGCAGGTGGCTCTTGTCGGCGGAGGCAGTTCTCCTCAGCCCGGAGAAGTCAGTCTGGCGCACAACGGTGTCCTCTTCTGCGATGAACTGCCGGAGTTCAGCCGGTCTGTGCTTGAAGTGCTTCGCCAGCCTCTGGAAGACAGGACCATCAGCATCTCCCGTGCCAAGTACAGTGTCAGCTATCCTTGTTCCTTTATGTTCGTGGCCTCCATGAATCCCTGTCCCTGCGGGTATTACAACCATCCTACGAAGGCCTGCGTTTGTTCGCCCGGGCAAATTCACCGTTATCTCCACAAAATATCCGGTCCCCTGATGGACCGTATCGATTTACAGATAGAAATCACTCCTCTTTCCTTTTCCGACTTGTCCCAGGCTGCTCCGGGAGAAAGCAGCGAAGTCATACGGGAGCGGGTGGTGCGTGCCCGTCACCTTCAGGAACATCGTTATGCCGACAGTCCGGGAGTACATTGCAATGCGCAGATGAACAGTCGTCTGCTGGCCCGTCATGCTGTTCTGGATACGGCATGTGTGGAAATGTTGCGTACGGCCATGACTCGTCTGCAACTCTCGGCCCGTGCCTACGACCGCATCTTGCGTGTGGCTCGTACGATTGCCGATCTGGAGGGAGTTGCGGATATCCGTACCCACCATCTGGCCGAGGCCATCGGCTACCGCAATCTTGACCGGGGTAATTGGGGAGAATAATCTTCTGCATTCCCGTTTTTCGAAATGTCCTTGTTGCCGGCTAATTTTTTGGATTTGTTATAAGGCACGCGAGTTTTTTTGAGGAAGTTTGGCTTTTTTTGAGACTGCTCGGAGCCTTTTTTTAAGTACTTTTGCAGGGTCATAACGAACATGAAAGGTATTTAAGAAGTATTTGACATGAAAAATCAGCAGAAATTTAGTTTTCATAAGATGGTGAAAAAGTATGCGGATTCAAGCATTGTATTGATTATTGCAACCTTACTGGCTCTGATTGTGGCCAACTCGGCGTATGGTGACGCCTATCAGAGTTGGTGGAACTCTCCGGTATGCCTGTCCGTGGGCGGTTTCAACCTGTTGAGTCACGAGGGACACACGATGACCCTGATTCAGTTTATTAACGATTTTCTGATGGCCGTCTTCTTTTTCTCTGTGGGGCTGGAGATTAAACGCGAAGTGCTGGTAGGCGAACTGTCCTCGGTACGTAAGGCGTTGCTTCCCATCATCGGTGCTTGTGGCGGTATGCTTGTGCCGGTGCTGGTCTTTTGGGCATTTTGTCCCGGAGATGCATCCATGTTGCGGGGAGTCGCCATTCCGATGGCGACAGACATCGCTTTCTCGCTGGGAGTGTTGTCGCTATTCAGCAAGCGGGTGCCGATGGGATTGAAAATCTTTCTGGCGGCTTTGGCCGTGGCGGACGATCTGGGCGGTATCATCGTGATAGCTTTGTTCTATTCCTCTGAGTTGAATGTGAACTATTTGCTCTATGCCGCGCTTTCCGTTGCGGTCCTGTTGGCCGGTAACTGGCTGGGTGTGCGTAAGAAGACATTCTATGTGACCTTTGGTCTGGTGGTGTGGTATATGTTCCTGAACTCCGGAATTCATGCGACTATCGCCGGTGTGGTGGTGGCTTTCTGTGTGCCTTCTTCACAACGTTCCACGGTGCATGATTTCGTAGAGTGTATACGTGAGTATATAGATCGCTTCCTTTCTCTGCCGCCTTCACCCGGTCGGAAGGGAAAAGCCGCAGTGCTGAGTGACGAACAGGTAGATGTGTTGAAAGGAATAGAGAGTGCCGCCGACCAGCTTATCAGTCCCCGTCAGGATATGGAGGATGCCTTGCGTACGCCGGTGAACTATTTCGTCATTCCCCTGTTTGCCTTTGCCAATGCCGGTGTCTGTCTGGCCGGGATGAGCGTGGGCAGCCTCTTCAGCGGTGTCGGCCTGGCGGTGTTCATGGGGTTGCTGGTAGGGAAAGTAACTGGCGTGTTCTTGTTTTCGACGGTGGCCATGCGTTTGGGATTCGTGCAGATGCCTGTAGGAGCCGACATGAAGTCCTTCGCCAGCCTCTGTATGCTCACAGGCATCGGGTTTACGGTATCGATGTTCATTGCCGACCTTTCGTATTCGGGATTGGGAGCCGAAGGACTTGTGCTGCTGAATGATGCCAAATTGGGCATTTTGTGCGGTTCGTTCTGTTCGGCCCTTGTAAGTGTCTTCCTGCTGCGTCGCACATTGCCGCCGGTGCAGGAGGAGGTAGAAGGGTAATTGGTTTGATAAGGGAGTCGGTGGGATGGTAAATACCCGATCGGAGCAATTCGGGCGGGTATTTTTATGATGGTTGGCTATCCGGAGTCTGTTATTACAGTTATCGTAATGTCGTCATTCCAACTATCATAAGACCATCAGGAATACTATCGTGAGCATCTAAGGATAGTATTTCACTACCCATAGTGAACAGCGCTCCACTACCTATAGTGAACCGTGCTTCACTACCTATAGTGAACTGCACTCCACTCGGCAAGTGAACAGCCTACGGCTTGTCAAGTGCCTTGCCTACGGCTCGACAAGTGAATAGCCTACGGTTTGACCTTAGAATAGCCTACGGTTTGACCTTAGAATAGCCTACGGTTCGACCTTGGAATAGCCT
>CAZIMK010000002.1:0-177909 GCA_964540455.1 uncultured Paraprevotella sp. | reverse complement strand
TTGTGAACCATTACTCGTTGATACTCAGTGAGTCTGAACCATTGAAGCATTTTTCCGCCAACATATGTGTATAGGAACCTCCGTTTGGTGGCGGCCGGTGTGAAGAAGGTGCACACGGCGGAGGGGAACAGGTATCTGGTGGTGCAGAACTTTTAGGACGGAGCAAGGGGGAGCCGGGAACGGCCGGTAGAAAGGTGGAGGCAATCGTTTTCGGCACCCGCAAAAGGCTGAGGATTCTTTTGACTATTAGGTGCGGCCAATTTAACTATCTTCCGCGCGCAAAGCGTAGTTCCACCCCTAAAAAGCGACAATACGCAGATTTAACCTTTACCGCCCTATGTTTTTTAAGTATTCTACAGTTCCGGATATTATAATGCTGGAATATAAGTAAGAGGTGAACACCTCTGATTAGTGTTCACCTCCTACTTGATTAATCTTTAGAATAAAACCGTTACTTTATAATGATTTCATCTCCCATAGTCAGGGTGAAGTCATCAATCAGTAAGTCTCCCTTATTTTTGGAATTCATGATCAGGACACAATATGTACCTTCCTTGTCAATAGTAAAGTTATGGGTAACGAGAGTCCAATCTCCTTTTATGTCATTCACATAATCTCCATATATATAATCATTGCCACCACTAATTTTACCATCAACGACTATGGCGTAGCCAGGGCGGCATGACCCGGCATTGGTACCTGCGGCTTTGGTATAGAATGTCATGGTATACTCGCCAGGTTTGAGGTTTAATTCTTTGTAAGACAATCTCTTGTTTTGAGTGGCACCTGCAACTTTGACGGAGTAATTTCCATTATGTGCATCAGTGCTTTGTGATAATGTTGCATTTCCAGCCGTGGATTCCGTTTTCCAGTTTACGGGCAAACCGTTTTCCCAAGCTTCAAAATCACCATTGGCTGAGTTGGGGTCACCTACGTTGTCATCCTTTCCTGTATTATCATTATTATCGCCTTCGTTTTCATTTTTGCCTTCTTTTACTGTGAAGTTTTTTACTTCCCATGTACCAGAACTTGTTTCACATGCATAATACAAGGCAAATGTAACATTAGGCTTTCCGATAAGGTCGGTTGGAACTGCAACCGAAAATTTTTGCCAAGAATTCCAGTCTTTAACTTCTTTCAAATCACCGGTAATATCTATCCAATTGGTAGTGGACGGATTGTCTGTATAATTGTCGGTGACGAGAACTTTGTTCACAATTCCGTTAATGGCCTCACCGGCTGAAGTTGTTACATAGCGGAGGATATAGTCAAAGTTTACAATGGCCTCTTTGGATGTAGACATATCAACGGGGGATGATACCAGGTAACTTGAAGAGGGAGTCGTAGTCTTGGAAGCATTGTCATAACCTGTAGCTTTGGCATATCCATAAGTGTCGAGAACCCATGCATTTCCATTAACGGTATGAACAGAGAAAGAACCGAATGATTTTGAGAATGTTTCGTTGATATAACTTCCTTTGTCCGGAGTCGGATCTTCGGGTGTGTTGCTGCTGTCTGTTTTTCCATTCAAAGAGTAGATGTAGCTCGTACCTTTGCCCACTGTTTCGGGTGTGTTGCCTTGATAATTCACGAAACGTCCGTAGATAACAACTTCGTCGCCGATTTTTATCTGATCTTCGCTGGTAAACTTTACATTGCCCAAGTAGTAGCTTTGGAAGATGTAGAGACGAGTGTCTTTTGTATCTTTACCGTTGTCTGATATGTAATAGTTGGCATTGCCGTATTGTGCGGTTTCTATAGTTTTAATAGAGCATATTTTACCTTTTACATACATGGGTTCTGTTTCTGTCGTGGCGTCCAAAACCGTGATCTTTTCTAAAGCCGCAACGACATTGAACGGATTGTCCAGTGTTCCGTCACCGGTTGGTTCGGCAGGTGTTTCCGTTCCGCCATTCTCTTGTCCCGGTGTGGGATAAGGTTCGGGTACATCTTCGCAGCTACTGAATGCAAAAGCTCCGAGAGCCAAGATAAATAATGATTTCCAAAGTGTTTTCATCTTCCTTTTATTTTAAATATAAGTAATGTATTTGATTATTCTGTTGTAGCTTCTTCCGTCACGATGTCTGTTTCATAACGCAGGGCAAGCTGCCAAGTCGTGTTGTAACGGGAGAGGAGGCCGTAGAGAGTGACTTTGCCCTGCGGCATCACCATGCTGGCGAAGTCGGCATACGTGCTGGTACGCAATGTGACGGACTGGGACAATCCGTTGATGGTCACGTTTACCCCGTTGCCGGCATCGCTTTCCGACTTGTCGGCCAACACCTTTTCGCCGTCTGCTCCGGACAGTGTCACATGTTTGAAGCAGACGATTTTGCCGGCGTCCTTATCCATGTCCAAAGCGTTCAGGTCGGTCACGTCCAATGTGTCGATCCGGCCGATGTTGCCTGTGAGGCGGAACCGCTCGTACCACATGGTTTTGGGCATGCGGCCGATGCGCGTCACGCCATAGGAACTTGTCGACGGATTGCGTCCGGTGGACGGATAACCGAGCTGAGGCTGTTTGCCGTAGCCGCCGATGTACATGCCTTTCAGGTTGACTAATATTTCCTGGCCGGGGCTGAGGTAGGCATAGATGGAGTTGTCCGTGATGCCGATGATAATCTGCCCGGTGCCGTCGTCCAGCACAATCTGCTGCGACACGTTGCCGCCGAGGTCATTCACCGTGACGATGCCTTTCAGCTGAAGGTCTTCCGTGATGAGCTCAACCTGGTTCGTCGCGTCTGTCTGCGTTTTATATTTTTCTTTCAGTTCCTCAACGGTGATATGCTTTTCCGGATTCTCCGTGATGGCATCATTGCCGTAGTAAGACTTGGATGAGTTTGCGGTCGGGTCTTCCCAGTCACCGTCCATGCAGGAAGTGACAGTCAGTCCTAACCCTAAGGCAAAGAGTGGAATTATATTTTTTGTTTTCATAAATCTGCTGTTATTGAATAGTTGTTAGAAGCGGTAGTTGATGTTCAGCATACCGTTGATACCTTGAACGTAATACTTCTTGGGATTTTTCTGGAAGTCGTAGATACGCTTGCTGCCGGTCTCGTAGTTGCCGTCTCCCTTGTCGCTGGCTGAGTAGTTGCTTCGGCTCTGCTCATATCCGCCGGATACCATTTTCTGGTTGTTGGTGACGTTGGTTGCCATCAGGTTTACGCTCAATCTGTTCTTTCCTATACGGAACTGTTTGCCGATGGAGGCGTCAAGCATGAAACCGCCCTTTCCTTTCAGTTGTTCCGGTACATTATAATTGCCCTCGTTGTCGACATTACCCATGTTCTTCAACGTCTCCGTATAGCGGAGGTTGGGGGCATAGCTCAGATAGATGCGGTCGTAGTAGTTGCCCGTCAGGTCGAGATACCATCCCTTGATGTTATAGCTCAGTCCGATGCTTCCTGCCGTGAGGGGTGTGCCGCTCTCGCGCATGTTCTTGTTCATGCAGACGTCGTGGTAGAGAGTGCCGCTGGTGGAGTGCATGTAGGATACGGCGGTGTTTTCCGTATATTTGGCATCGCTGTATACACCCAGTACGTTGATCTTGAAGTTGGACGTTACCTTGAACTGCATACCCAGTTCCACGCCGTAGTAATTCTTCGTCACTCCGTTGAGCGAGACATACGTGAAACTGTTCACGTCGTCGTAGTAGAAGTTCTGCCACTCGTTGCCTTTGCTCGTGTGCGTGAAATATCCGGTCAGGTTGGCACGCAGCCAGGAGGTGTTGAGCGCATAACCCAGTTCCACAGAGCTGACATGCTCGCACTTCAGGTTTTCGGCGAAGTTGTTGTTGATCTCCGGTGCCTGGAAAGCTACGTATGCCTGCGGGCTGCGGGCTTCCATGCCGAAGCCGAGGGTCAGCGTGTTGCCATAGCCCAAGTTCAGGTTTGTGCCGATTTTCACACCTCCGTCGAGGAAGCGCGCTTTCTGGCTCTTGCCGTATGAGTTGTCTGCCGCCAGACCGTTGCGCATGTTACCGTCGCGCCACATGTGGGAAGCTCCCACCTTGCCGGCGATGTAGGAGTGGGCGATGCCCTTGTCCAGAGCATATTGTGTCCACAATGTCATTTTGTTGACAAAGAGGTTGTAGTCGTAACCGAAGCGGTCGCCTTTGCCCACCCGTCCGTTGGGGTTGTTGAGGTCGTATTGCACTTCCGGGTCATGCGTGGTATAAGTTCCGATGGCATAGTTGTTGATATTGTGCATGTTTTCGGCGCCCAGCATGTCCTCCATAGTCTGGTAGTGCATGCCTTTGTTCGTGCCGAGGTTTATGCCCACCTGCCATTTGCTGTCCTTTGTGACAGCCAGGTCCAGTGCAGAGGCCAGGTTTACAGTCAGGTGGTCGTTGTGCTTGGCCTGGATATAATAGGCGGCATCCTGTCCCGTCAGGTTCTGCTGGCGGTTGGCGTAATACAGCTTGTCCCATTGAATCTGGCGGTTGTCCTTGCTCGTCATCCAATAGTCGCGGCTGTTTACCCATGATTGCAGGCTATATTCCGTATTGCCGACATCCGAACCGTCCCATACATTATATACAGCGCTCGGGAAATTTTTCCAGTAATCCGGGGCCGGGTTCTCCGCGCCGTTGTAGTTCAGTTTGGTGGAACTGTACATGGCGTAGCGTCCGAGTACGGTGGTCGTCAGTTTCGCTTTCTCACTGATATTGAAATCCCAGGTGATGAGAGCCGAAGGTTCGTAATTGTTCACCACGCGGGAATTTCTTTTCTTGCCGTCCTGATAACCCCAGTACGGGTTGTAGTACCGGTCGTTGGCCAGCCAGTATGCTTCGTCCGTCGAAGCTCCTTGTGTGGAGCGTTCCGTCGGGTTACCCCAGGTGGCGAATGAAAGGCTGTGGCGGCTGTTGAACACTTTCTGGGCGGAAAGGAAATAAGCCAGCGAGTTGTAGTATGTGCCTTCCACCCAGCCTTCGTTGGCCCAGCGGTAGCCCACGGTACCCATGAACGCCCAGCCGTTGTCCTTCAGTCCGGTGGCATAGGTGAACATTCCGCGTAAGCGGTAGTTACGGTTGGCTCCGCTCAGGGTCGCTTTGCCGCCGGCGGCATAATGGCTGGCACGGAAGTCATAATTGTTGGAGCCGCCCAATCCGGCTATGCCGAATGTGTTGCTTTCGAACGGCATGGCGGCTTCTCGGCTCCGTGTGGCGTCGTTCATACCTCCGATCGTGCTGTAGCTGAACCGGCCGTTCTCGCCGTTGTTCGCCAGCACACCGTTGAAATAAATGTCGTTGTAGCGCGAGTCATAAGCACGGTATTTGAAGCGCATGGGGCTGAAAGTGTAGCCCACATTGCTTGTATACACATTGTTGTTGGAACTCACGACGCTGATGCTCTGTGCCACGTCGTCGTCTTCGCCCAGTTGCGATTCCGAGAATACGAATGCCGCGTTGTCTTCGTGGATTGTTTTTTGCGGGTCGGTAACCGTCTGCTGGGCATGGGTGACCGCTGACACGCAAAGCAGTCCTGCCGCTAATTTCAGCTGTTTCTTCATAAAATTGCTATGATATTAATTCTAATGCAAAGTAATAAAAAAACTGTGTATGGGGCGGCATAGCCTGTCCTTTTTTTAATATGAAGGGTGTTTTTTCGGGGAAACTCCGTATATTTGCACCCGTTTTGAGGGTATAAGAGAACGATATAAAATCTTAAAAAGGAAACTATGAATAAAAAAGCGATGCTTGCACTGCTGTGCTGTTTCTTGGTGGCGTTGGCCGGAAAAAGCCAGGAAAAGAAAATCGGTTGCTATGCCGTGGCGTTCTATAATCTGGAAAATCTGTTCGACACGATTCATGACGAAGGGAAGAACGACTACGAATATCTCCCCAACGGTGCCAATCATTGGGATTCCCGCAAATATCTCTCGAAACTGAAAAACCTGTCGAAGGTGATTGCGGAAGTAGGTACCGACCAGTTGAAGGGAATCGGCGCATCGGTGGTCGGAGTGTCGGAAGTGGAGAACGCACGGGTACTGACAGATCTTGTCAACCAGCCTTTGCTGAAAGAGCGCGGCATGCAGTTCGTTCATATCGAGGGACCGGATCGGCGCGGTGTGGATTGTGCGTTGCTTTATAATCCCCGTTTTTTCACGCCCGAGAAATCTTTTCTCCAGCCTTATGTGTATGAACCGAAAGATAGTACCCGGCGCACCCGCGGCTTCCTTACCGTACAAGGCAAAATTGCGGGAGACGACGTGACGTTTATCGTATGTCACTGGCCGAGCCGCTTTGCCACCTCGCATTACCGTGAGATGGCCGGGGAGCAGGTGCGTCATCTGAAAGACAGTATCCTGACTGCTTGTCCGGACATGAAGATCATGGTAATGGGCGACATGAACGACGACCCGACGGACAAGAGCATGGCGCAAGCGCTCGGAGCGAAGAGGGACTTGGAGAAAGTGAAGGACGGCGAGATGTTCAATCCCTGGTGGAATATATTGAAGACGACAGGCAAAGGCACGCTCACTTATCAGGGAGGCTGGAACCTGTTCGACCAGATTGTGCTTTCTCCCAACATGCTCAATAAGAAAGGCGTGAGGGATTATGCTTCTCTCAAGTATCACAAGGCGGAGGTGTTCCGCCGGGATTACCTGATGCAGACGGAAGGCAAATACAAGGGAAACACCAAGCGGACACATGCTGGCGGAGTGTGGCTGGACGGATACAGCGACCACTTGCCCGTAGTCATTTATTTATTGAAAGAATTGAAGTAAAATGCAGGAATGCAATCCCCCCGGAAAGTGCTTAAAATGCCTTTCGGGGGATTTTTTTGTTTAAAAGAAGCAGAAATAAATGCGGTTCAGAGATTTTTGTATATCTTTGTATGCTAATAAGAATAATGTATTATTTCGTTTTTTAAACTATAAAAAGACATGGTAAATTACAAAGATTTGGGTCTGGTAAACACCAGAGACATGTTCGCCAAGGCTGTGAAGGGCGGTTATGCCATTCCGGCTTTCAATTTCAACACTATGGAGCAGATGCAGGCTATCGTGCAGGCTGCCGTTGAAACAAAGTCTCCTGTCA
This sequence comes from uncultured Paraprevotella sp., assembly GCA_964540455.1. Classification (GTDB taxonomy): domain Bacteria; phylum Bacteroidota; class Bacteroidia; order Bacteroidales; family Bacteroidaceae; genus Paraprevotella. The sequence continues at coordinate 170,867 of CAZIMK010000002.1, read as the reverse complement.
TCATGCAGGTTTCCAAAGGTGCCCGTAACTATGCCAACGCTACAATCCTGCGTTATATGGCTCAGGGTGCTGTGGAGTATGCAAAGGAACTGGGTTGTGCCAATCCGCAGATTGTGCTCCATCTAGACCATGGAGACAGCTTTGAGCTTTGCAAGAACTGCATCGACATGGGCTTCTCTTCTGTGATGATCGACGGTTCTTCTCTTCCCTACGACGAGAACGTGGCACTGACAAAGAAGGTTGTTGACTACGCTCACCAGTATGACGTGACGGTAGAAGGCGAGTTGGGCGTGTTGGCCGGTGTCGAGGACGAGGTTGTCGCTGCTGAATCACATTATACGAAACCCGAAGAAGTGGAAGACTTCGTTTCCAAGACCGGTGTGGACAGCCTGGCTATCTCTATCGGTACTTCCCACGGTGCCCACAAGTTCACTCCCGAACAGTGTACGCTGGTGAACGGTGTTCTCGTTCCGCCTCCCTTGGCATTCGACGTGTTGGCTGAAATCGAGAAGAAGTTGCCCGGATTCCCCATTGTACTCCACGGTTCTTCTTCCGTACCTCAGGATGAAGTGGCTACGATCAACCAGTTCGGCGGTAAGTTGGAAGCTGCCATCGGTATTCCCGAAGAACAGTTGCGTCAGGCTGCCAAGAGTGCCGTTTGCAAGATCAACATCGACTCAGACTCCCGTCTGGCTATGACGGCTGCCGTTCGCAAGGTGTTCGCTGAAAAGCCTGCTGAGTTTGACCCGCGCAAGTATCTGGGTCCGGCTCGTGACAACATGAAGAAGATGTATGAGCACAAGATTATCAATGTGTTGGGATCAAACGACAAGTTGTAATCAGGGTATAATCCCGGAATATTAAAGGCGAAAGGGCTGCAATGTAATTGTTTACGTCGCGGCCCTTTCTCTTTTTTATGGCGCATGCGGACAGGAGGAAAGAAAACGCATTTTTTGTCCTTGGGGATAAGGATGCCCATTCAAGCCTGTTGCAGCGACTATGGTGTTAAGTGCCGGGAGGGACTTCCGCCGTGCAGATGGAGCGGACTTCCTATTTCATCTTAATCTGTTCTATGCCTCCGTTGTTCTGGAAAAAAGTCACTTCCGTGGCAGCATTCTTGTCAAACAGGACATTGCTCAGTATCTCCGTATTGCCGAATTGTCCCATGTTGATGTCTTTCTTGCAATACGTCTGCTTATTGTCGAAAATTAGGATGGATGCACGGCTCGGTACATTGTAATAAACCCCTGTTTCCATTTTCTGTTTCTTTTTTTGAGTTTTTTCATCCACCACGGGAGCCGGTGCCGTGTGCAGGTCCTTTACGCTGATATAAACGGGCTCGCCGGCCAGATCGTCGCTGTCTACCAATCCCAGTTTCTGTGAGAAACGGAACAGGACGGTTTTGTCCGTCTCCTCGTCCGGAACAAATGTCAGAGTAAAAACTTCTGTACTCTGGTCAACCGTTCCTTTGAACAATTGGGCGAGAGCCGTTTCCTGTAGTTGCAACTGATCGAGCATCAGTTTCAGTTGGGCGCCGTCTTTGGGCGTGTTGTCTGCCTCTCCCCGTATCAGTGCGTTCCGGCTTTCGCGTATATCGTAAATCTCTTGCGCCGTCAGTTCTGCCATTTTGATAGTACTGCCGGCGGTCAGTATTTCCTGACTCATATAATCACGCGGGCTCGGACGTTCGGCCGCGGGAACGCGTGCCGGTACGGGAGATAGTGTCTCTTCGCTGCCTTCGGTGTTGATGGCCAGCAGCAAACCGTCCTCCGAAAGTGTGACGTTAGGGGCAACGGTGCGTTTGGTCAGTCTGATGGAATAGGCTTTCTTCGGGTCGGGTACACCGTAGGGCTCCATGGTGATGCTTTTTATGGTCCAGCGGGTTTGGCTTTCGGACTCCACCGATTTCAGACGCAGGAAACGGTCGGCATACTTGTTGAAATCTCCCGGAGTGTACACGCTTTTCTCAGTTGTTACAACAATTCGGAGAGCTGTGCGTGGCATGAAATACGTCACACCTTCCAATGTCACCCCCGGTCTGTAGGCCGAAACCTCCGTCTGGGCTGTTGCCGCAAGAGTCAGCATTGCGAGTCCGCCTGTCAGTATTGTTTTCTTTATCATAATATTCCTGTTTTTCTGCTTACAATGTCAGTTACTTTGTATGTTCTTGAATGCAAGGGAAATGGCATCGATGATATCTCCGGCCATCATGCTTTCTTCTCCTATGTGCCCGGCTGCGATGTCTCCGGCCAAGCCGTGCAGGTATACTCCGAATTGTGCAGCCTGTTCCGGTGTGTAGCCCCGGGTGAGCAGTCCCAGCAAGATACCGGTCAGAACATCTCCGCTACCGGCCGTTGCCATGCCGGCATTGCCGGTCGGATTGCAGATGATATGTCCGTTCGGCATACATATCAATGTGTTGCGGCCTTTCACAATCACATATAACTGAAATAAGGTTGCCAGTTCACGGGCTTTTTCCATGCGTTCATATCCGTTGGTGCATTGTCCTGTCAACCGTTCCAGTTCTTTGGGGTGAGGAGTCAGGATACTGCCGGCCGGTACGTCCTGAATCCATTCGCGGTAGAGGCCCAGCAGATTCAGTGCGTCCGCATCGAGTATCAGGGGGCACTGCACCTGCATGAGATATTCGTGAAAGGCATCAGCCGTTTCCTCGTCCGTTCCTAATCCGGGGCCTATCGCTATGGCCCTGTAGGGGCGTAAGTCGGTGGCTTGTGTGATAATCTCACTGTCCGGGTCCGTATGCACGATAGCTTCCGGGACAGCTGCCTGTAGGATGGGGATATTGAATCTTGGTGTATGTACGGTCAGTTTGCCGGCACCGCTCCGCAGGCAGGCGCGTGTGGCCAGAATCGCGGCACCAGCCATGCCGTATTGTCCGCTCACCAGCAGTCCGTGTCCCATCATGCCTTTATGGGCAAACGGATCACGCGGGAGAAGCATGCGCCGGATTTCCTCGCGCTCCGTTATGTGTATGTAAGTGTCTTCCGGGTTCAACCCTTTTTCTATCAGTCCGATATCCAGTATCTTTATTTCGCCGAGGTAGCGCTGGTTTTCGGCAAACAGGAACGCCGGCTTCAGGACCTGCAAGGTCAGGGTGAGGCTGGCTTTTACCACATGACTCATGTAGTTGTAAGTGTTGTCCTCGCACATGAGGCCGGATGGAATGTCGATGCTGACGACAGGGGCTCCCGATGCATTGATCTGTTGCGTCACACTGGCGAACCCTCCGTTGAGCGGTTTGTTGAGGCCGGTGCCGAACAGGCCGTCGATCAGGATATGTTCGGGGCGTATGAGAGGGAAACTGAACTGGGAAGTGACTTCGGTTAGGTTTATGTTGGGACAGTCTGTCAGTTTTTCTTTGTTGGCGAGACAGTCGGGGCTGAGTCTGCCGGTTACATTGAACAGAAACACTTGGGAGCGGTAGCCTTCCTGCCCGAGCAGACGGGCCACGGCCAGCGCGTCTCCACCGTTGTTGCCCGGTCCGGCAAAGATGATCAGGGGGTGGGACGAATCCCAGCGTATACTGATTTCCCGTGCGATGGCAGCAGAGGCACGCTCCATCAGGTCGAGGGAATCGATGGGCTCATACTCGATGGTGTATCGGTCGAGTGCTTTGCATTGTCCGGCAGTCAGAACTTTCATATTGCAAATATACGGAAATCTCCCGGTCGTACAAAACAAATTGTTGCGTATCGGGGGAAAACTGCCGAAAACGTCTTGTTTATATTGTCCGTTTCCGAAAAAAACATATCTTTGCACAAGTTTTTGCAATATCATGTCATGAAGACGATTCAAATAAAGGATAAAACGTTTGCCGTGTCTTTGCCGGAGGCGGAGATACTGAAGCAGGTGAAGAGAGTTGCCGCCGAGATTAATCGTGACCTGGCGGGTGAAGAGCCGATATTTCTGGCCGTTCTAAACGGCTCGTTTATTTTTGCGGCCGACTTGCTGCGCGAAGTGACGCTGCCCTGCGAGATATCTTTCGTGAAGCTGGCTTCCTACGAAGGCGTGTCGTCGACGGGAACCATTAAGGAAGTTATCGGACTGAACTGCGATATCACAGGCAGGCCGGTGGTGATTGTCGAGGATATTGTGGATTCCGGCCTGACGATGGTACACATGATAGAGACGCTGAAAGGGCATAATCCCAAGTCGATAGACGTGTGTTCTCTGCTGGTGAAACCTGGCAATCTGAAGGTGAATCTTGATATTAAATACACTTGTCTGGAGATTCCCAATGACTTTATCGTAGGATACGGTCTGGATTATGACGGTTATGGGCGCAATACGCGCGACATCTATACGGTGGTGGAAGAGTGATTTGCGGCAGGGTATCTGGAAAAGATAAAGAAGAGAGAACGGATATAACATAAACAGGACAAATATACGGCAAGACAATGAAAAACATTGTGATTTTTGGTGCCCCCGGATCGGGAAAAGGCACTTACAGCGATGAGATTGTAGCGCAATACGGCATGGGACATATCTCAACAGGCGATGTGTTGCGTGCGGAAATCAAAAACGGAACGGAATTGGGCAAGATCGCTCAGGGGTATATTGATAATGGACAACTGATTCCGGATGAATTGATGATCGACATTCTGGCCAAGACGTATGATGCGCAGCCGAAGGGTGTCGGCGTGATATTTGACGGTTTTCCCCGTACGATAGCGCAGGCCGGAGCGTTGAAAGCCATGTTGGCGGCGCGCGGGCATGACATGGGTATGATGATCGAGTTGGTGGTGGATGAAGAAACGTTGATGGCCCGTCTGTTGAACCGTGCCATAGAGCAGGGACGTGCCGATGATAATGAAGAAACTATCAAGAAGCGTTTTGCGGTGTATCACAATCAGACTGCGCCTCTGGCGGAATGGTTCGAGAAGGAAGGATTGCGTCATACGTTTGTCTGGAAGGGATCCAAAGAACAGATGCTGGCTGATATCTTTGCAGCCATAGAGGCGGAAAATAAATAGTATTCATAATAATTCCACGAATGGCTGAATCGAACTTTGTCGACTATGTGAAGATTTATTGCCGCTCCGGTAAGGGCGGACGCGGCTCCATGCATATGCGTCGTGCCAAATACGTGCCGAACGGAGGACCGGACGGTGGAGACGGAGGTAGAGGCGGCCATGTATATCTGCGGGGAAACCGCAATTATTGGACGTTGCTTCATCTGCGTTATGACAGGCATGTATTTGCCGGGCATGGAGGCAATGGCTCCAAAAGCCGCTCTTCGGGTAAAGACGGAGAAGATAAATATATAGATGTGCCCTGTGGCACGGTTGTCTATAATGCGGAAACCGGTGAATATCTGTGCGACGTGACGGACGACGGTCAGGTAGTGATGTTGCTTAAAGGAGGACGCGGCGGACTGGGAAACTGGAATTTCCGGACGGCAACCAATCAGGCGCCCCGATACGCACAACCGGGAGAGCCTATGCGTGAACTGACGGTCATCATGGAGTTGAAATTATTGGCGGATGTAGGATTGGTGGGATTCCCTAATGCCGGAAAATCCACGTTGCTGAGTGCTTTGTCTTCGGCTCGTCCCAAGATTGCTAATTATCCTTTTACGACGCTGGAACCCAGTTTGGGGATTGTGCCTTATCGTGACAATCAGTCTTTTGTGATGGCAGATATACCCGGTATAATCGAAGGGGCCAGTGAAGGACGCGGGTTGGGATTGCGCTTTCTGCGCCATATCGAGCGTAATTCCCTGTTGCTTTTCATGGTGCCGGGAGACACGGACGATATCCGGCGTGAATATGAGATATTGCTCCGCGAGGTGTCCACGTTCAATCCCGAACTGATGGATAAACAACGGGTGCTTGCCATTACGAAGTGTGACTTGTTGGATGGAGAACTGATGGATATGCTGGCATCGGATTTGCCGGATGTACCTCATGTATTTATCTCTGCCGTGGCGGGAATCGGGATACCTCAGTTGAAAGACATTCTGTGGAAAGAGTTGAACAGCGAGAGCAATAAATTGCAAGCTATCACAGATCAAAATAAGATTGTGCATAAAAACAAGGATGTGGCGCTTCTGAAATCAGAACTTCAGGCGATGGGCGAGGATGAGGACTTCGATTATGTGGAACTGGAGGATATCGAGGATCTGGAGGACTTTGAGTACGAGGAAGATTAAGTTATTGTTAATCTTCTGGATATGAAGTTTTTGGGTTATAAAATGGGAACGGACGTGTGTGCTTTCAGTACATTGCGTGCAGGAGGGTATAGCAGAGGAGCGTATGCATCCTTAAATGTCAATGCCTGGTGTGGAGATGACGAATGTTGTGTGGCGCGAAACCGTAATTTTTTGTGCGAACGACTGGGAATATCCGAAGAGTGTCTGGTGATTCCTCGTCAGGTGCATCAGGCTCGTGTGGCGCGTATCGATGAGTCGTTCCTGAATGGCAGTGAAGTTGTGCGGCGGGAACGGTTGGAAGGCGTGGATGCTGTAACGACGGATTGTCCCCGTGTTTGTGTGGGAGTATCCACGGCAGACTGTGTCCCGGTTTTGTTGTATGACAAAAGGCATCATGCGGTGGCGGCGGTTCATGCGGGGTGGCGCGGGACGGTGCTTCGTATAGCGGAGGGAACTCTTGGAATGATGTATGAAGCATATGGGACGAAACCTTCGGAGGTGCGTGCGGTAATAGGTCCCGGTATTTCGCTTGACGCATTCGAGGTCGGGGATGAAGTTTATGATGCATTTGCCGGAGCTGGTTTCCCAATGGATCGAATCGCACGTCGCTTTCCGGTGTCTGGTATGCCGGAAACGGAAAAATGGCATATCGATTTATGGGAAGCTAATCGTTGGACATTGATGCAGGCAGGTCTGTCGGGTGGGGATATACATGTCAGTGGTGTCTGTACTTATGATAAATGGAATGATTTCTTTTCTGCCCGCAGACTGGGAATTCATTCCGGTCGTATTTTAACGGGTATTTTTCTTAATCAATAAGAAAGCCGATAGTTCTATCGATTTTTTTATTATTAGTGTATGTTTGTCCTTAGTTTTTTTGAAAAATTGTATCTTTGCACCGTTAAAGTTTGCGCTTGTATCCGGGATACGGATTTTGCGAAGAATATAGTGGTAAAAACTGGCAAAACTTTGAAAACTTTTGATGTGAATGAACGATAAGAATATGAAGGCGGTAGTAAACAGTTTTTTATTGTTGTTGTGTTTGCTGGCAGTGCCGGTCTGGGGCCAGTGTAAGATACGGAATATGGATGAAAAGTTGGATACACTTACTGCGGGGCAGTGTTTTTCTTTTCATACAAACATGATTGATTGGTTGGTAGGTACGGCCAATGCGACGATAGAAGTGGATTTGGCGAGAGAACCGTATCATCGTTGGGCGTTGCTCGGTAATTTGAAGTACAACTGGAATACCCGTCATACTATTAATCCCCGTAATATATATAATCTGTTTGAATTGTGCATTGAGGGACGATATTATTGGCATACCCGTTCGGAAGGGTTTATATGGAGACCCGATTCGAATGTGTCCTCGATAAAGAATGCATTCCATCGCGCACGGACACGGGTGGCGGTGAAAAAGAATCCTCGGTCATACCGAGCTTATTATTTGGGATTATACGGCGAATATGACGATCACACCTTTTTGTGTGGAAACGGCATACAAGGTTTTGGACTGGGAGTAGGTATAGCCGGCGGTTTTACGCAGCCCCTGCATCAGTTGAGACACGGCTGTCTTGAACTGGAAGTCGGTGGTCGTGCCGGCTTACGTTATACCCAATTCGAGAAAATTCATCATGAGTCAGTAGGAGATGCCTGGTTTACTTCCGATGGAGTAAAGAAGAAGTGTGTGGTTCCGTTCCCGGTTATACAGGATATTCATGTGTCTTTGGTTTATCGTCTGGTTTCATCGAAAGATAAATATAAGTGGAACCGGAATCGTGCAGACCAGTGGGATTATGATTGGGCTGTGTCTATAAAAGAAAATGCAGATCGGGCAGATTCCCGGAAGTTGTTGAGGGAAGAGAAAGAAGCCCGTCGGAAGTCCTTGGCAGATTCCTTGAAATCTGTCAAGGAAGCAAAGTTCGTAGCTAAACAGATGAAAAAGGAAGCTAAGCGTATGAGAAAAGACTCTATCGAAGCCGTGAAGAACTCCTTAAAGAAAATGAAAAAAAACGGATTGTCTATGGCGGAAATACCGATAGATACAGTTGCACGCATAGAGGAAGTGCCGTTTCCGGATTCGCAGGAGTTGTCGCTCCCAAAAGAAAATATGATGGTGCTGGGGGATACTTCAGAACGGAGAAACTTCTGATTATTTCGGAAGATAATGCATTGAAATGGGCGTTTTTATAAACAGGTAGGTGCCTTTTGTCAAGCGGGAGTGGCTGTGTTTGGCCTGCGGGTGTATTTAAAAACAAAAAGAAAAGAATAAAATAGATAAATGAAACGTTCTTTATTTCTGGTAATAATAATGTTGTGTCTTGGTACTGTGGTCGTTCAGGCTCAGTTGCTGGCAGTGAAGACAGACGCTTTGATGGATGCGTTGATGGTTCCCAACTTAAATGCCGAACTTGTGGTTGGCGAACGGAGTAGTATTAATGCTTCAGCGTTCTGCTCTAAAAAGATTTACAATAAAGACATAAAGATGGTCGGATTGATGCCGGAGTATCGTTTCTGGATGAGCGGACGCCCGATGTCGCGTGAATTTATAGGATTGGCGGTCATGGGAGTGAGGTACAATTTGACATGGGATAAGAAAATATACAATGGTAATGCGATTGGTGCCGGTGTGACATTCGGTTATTCGTTCAATCTGTCCAGCCATTGGGATTTGGAATGTTACGGAAGTGTAGGAGCTGTGTATTACGATCAAAAGTATGATAGAGTGGATAACAAAGAAGAGAAACTGAACAATAAGCATAATTCCTATGGTTATTCTGTTATCCCGTTTAAGTTGGGTATTTCATTCTCATATATTATAAAATAAGGTTAGGAGGAACGAGATATGATGAGAAAAAAGATTGTTTGGCTGCTGTTGTCGCTGTTTGTCGGCATGGATGTCTGTCAGGGACAAATCTTTGGAAGTGCTGACAAGGTCATTACGATAAAACTGCTTAATAAAGACGAGGGGAATGCACCTTTGCTGGAATCTTTGAATGTATTCGTTTTTAATACTCCAAGCCAGGCGTACGAGGCTGCGCATTTATATGATAAAACGGGAGAGACTCCCCGGTTTGCGAAGAATCATGCCGTATCTCAGGACGGTATGTGCTCTTTGGCTGCTCCTTTGGAAGGTGGTATCATGATAACGGGGCTGAGTATGGAAAAAGCTTACTATGGCCGTATTAACGGACGGATGGAGTTGAAGGTTTCTTTGCCGGGTATGGGACGGACTCTTCGTCAGGTTGATGTAACGGCTAAGGCGAAATTGCGGTCTCGTCCGAAACCGGGAAAAAGATATGGCAATAAATTAAAGTTTGAAAATGATTTTCAGATTCTGCCTCAGTACGCGAAAACGAATGCACGTCTGGTTTTGGTTCCTGTCGTTTTGGAATGTCAGGAAGGGGATACGGTTGCAGTCCAACACCCATGGGTGGTGGATGGTACTCTGTTTGAGATGACCCAGAGACGCCGTATGGGATATGACGAAAGCCATGATCCTTTGATAGCCTATCGGGTGGATAAGAATATGGAGACAAGGCGGAGCATGTCTGTTCATATAGAGGACTCTCTTACAAATCTGGATGCAAGGAAAAGTTATCGGTGTGACATTAAATATTGGTATGAAGATTACGGTAGGGTTTATTTCTGCGATTCTTTCAATTGCGTACCTTGCGAATCGAGGAATCCTTTGCGCTTTTTGGAATATAAAGTAGATTCCAAGGAGATTAATCCGGAAGATTACCGGAAATTATCGCATCCGGAACTCCATAATCAGCCCGGTAGTTTGTCGTTGACGTTTGTAGTTGGTAAGGCGGAGTTGGATCCGGCTGATTCCACGAATTTCACGCAGTTGAATGAGCTGAAATCTGAATTGTCTGCGATACTTAATAGCACGGACGGAACGGTTCAGCAGTTTGATATTCTCGGACAGTCTTCGCCGGACGGACGTTACGCGACAAATGAGCGTCTGGGATACGATCGTATGATGTTTGCTTTTAATGAAATCGCATCCATCCCGGGTATGGATCGCCGGAACATGACGAAAGAAAGCCGTGTGGCGGATTGGGAGCAGGTGGCTGATTCTTTGTTTGCCGATTCGCTTAAGGAATATGCTGATCAGGTTCGTTCCATTGTTCGTAGCACTTCCAACAAGGATGCTCAGTTCCTGCGTATTGCCAAGTTGCCTTGTTATGAAAAGGAAATCAAGAAGATATTGCCTCGTCTCCGTACGGTATATTATCAATATCAGTATGAAATTAATCGTGCTCTTTCACCGAAAGAGGTTTTAAGGCGTTGGCAGACGGATAAGGATTTCCGTAGTGGGAAAAAGGAGTTTGCCTTGTATGAGTTCGGCTATCTGTTCGATCAGGTTAAGGACCCGAAAGAGTTGGAGATATTGGCCCGCCGTGCATACCGGGTATCTAAAAATATGGGAAATCCGTGGCCTTTGGCTGCCTATCATCTGGCACAGTGTTATCTCAAGCGCGATACCTGTGATACGACGTTGCTGGCTCCTTTTATCCGCTTTGACCGTATTCCTAACTTTAAGAGATATGGCGAGCTAAGACCGGACGGGACAAGGTCAGTGGAGCAGATTATCAACGACGAGGCCATTGTTTCCACGCAGATAGTGATGATGGTGAAGATGGGTGACTTTGAAGAAGGATACGGTTTGACCGGCTTGTTGCCTAAGACGGAAGAAAGTGAAAAGTTGCGTAAGTTCCTGGATTGTTTGAATGGCGGATATGAGGACAGCGAGGAAATCCGTGAATATGTAGCTTCCACCTCTCCGATGAATCGTGCTGTCATTTATTCGGCAATGAATGATAAGATGTTTGACGAGATGGCGATGGAAGTACTGAATGATACGGTATCATTCCCGAATCAGAACGACCCGAAGATTCTTTATCTGAAAGCTATTGTATCAGGACGTTCTCTGGACTTCGTGGACGATTATACGCTTAGCAAAGAAAATACTTATCTTTTGGAATGTTGTAAACAGGATGAGAAGTATTACAGGATGGCACGCAATGATGGCGATTTTACGGAGGATTATCGCAAGGCTTTTGATAAAGTGTGGAAAATGTATAAAAACGGAGAACTTAATGACATTAAGTTTTAATAGAAGATAATAGAGGATGGACGCGAATAATAGAACAGTTGCATATTGGGTTTTAGTTGGTATGTTGATGCTCATACCTCAGAATGGTATGGCGTTGCATTCATCGCATGTGGAACAAGACGAGGTATTGGTATCCGACGAGTCTTTGGAAAGTGAGGCTTCGATTTTGACTGTTAAATCGGATACAGGCGTATTTGCGGCGGAAAAGGTGGAATTTGTGAGTATGCGAAATCCGGAGCAGTATATTCATCAGAGACGTTATCTTGAAAAAGGTTCGAAGTTCCGGAATTATTTCTATGAACATATTTTTGTAGGTGCTAACATTGGTGCGTCTAAAATTTATTCGTCTGGCGGACGGAGTCTGGAGCCCGGTATACCTTTAAGTCTGTTCATCGGTAATCAGTTCAATCGTTTGCATGGTCTCCGGCTGTCTGCCACCTATCAACGTTACAGTCTTTCCGGACGTAGTAATAAGTATATTAAGCAGGCAGGAGTGGATTTGGATTATATGTTCAATCTTACTTCCTATCTGAATGGTTACAATCCCTCCAGGGTATTCAGTCTGTCCGGTACGTTAGGTGTCGGAGCTCTTTCTTCCCATCTGACAGAAAAGGGTGGTGCTTGGGTCTATAAAGCCCAGGCCGGTTTGCATGCCGCTTTCCATGTAAGACGGGTTGCCGAGATTTTTGTCGAGCCTTTTTTGGCTTTTGCCACCGATCAGTTGGACCGTACCGGAAATCCTTCACATTATGATTTGCAGTACGGCGTAAAGGCCGGTGTGGGTGTACGTTTCGGACGGGAGAAAGAATATCTTAGCCGTACGACATATAATGGCAATCTTTTCTTTGAGGCAACGGAAGGTTTGATGTTCTACAACAGTGCCACATTGGGCGTGAACGAGACGATGGGAACAAGTTGCGCCTTGTCTGTGGGAAAATGGTTTGATCCATTGTTGGGTGTGCGCATCACGGGCCACGCCTCCGATTATCTGTGGGGCAGTATGTCTGTTGCGTCCAAACAGACGCGTCCGGCTTATGAGGCGCATCGTCGGGCTGCATTGTTTGGAGGAAGAGTCGAAGTCTTGATAAATCCCATTCACTTTGCAAAGAGGGCCAGGGAAGTACACCGTCCGTTTGATTTGAATATTGCATTGGGTGGTGAAATGGGAAACGCGGTTAAATCGGTCTATGATAGTCGTGTCACGAAGAATTATTATGCGGGATTCACTGCCGCTTTGCAGGCCCTGTATAATATGAACACCAGCACTTCGCTTTTTGTAGAACCTCGTCTGTTGATGACCCAGACTTTTAGCAGTACGGAAGTCGATCGTATTTTTGCGGTAAATGCCGGTGTGCGTTTTATCCGTCCTACGAAAGAGGAGCGCAAGGTGCGTGGGAAACATGAATTTGAACCCGGTTACTTTACCAGTGCTCAGCTTGGCGGTCTGAAACAGATGCTGAACATGAAGCGGATGGGAGACCGTCAGTTGAATTATACCGGTGGTTTGGCTCTCGGTTACGAACCTTTTGCTTTCGGTGGACTGAAACTTGGAGTAGAATGTCTGGCACTGAATCGCGATGCCAATACACAATATGCAGTGGAGGGATTAAAAAATAAATACGATTTGCAATGGCATCACACTTACGGACTGTTGAATACAAAGATGCAGTTGATGTTCAACTTGCTCAATATTTATCAAGGATATGATGCAGACCGTAAATTGACTGTATATTTGAACTTCGGACCGGCCTATTCTCTTTGTGTCGCTCAACGGAATAAATTGTATGGATCAGGATTGCCAAATGGTGCGAGTCCTACTGTGAAGAGCATAAAAGGTGACGGAGCATGGGCGCTTGACGGAAGCATGGCGTTGGACTATCGTCTGACATCCCGTTGGAGTCTGTATGTCGAGCCGGAATTACAATACTATCTGAAAGATAGCTTTATCGGTAAAAGTGAATTATTGGATATGAAATCGCTGTTGATTAAATTCAATATAGGAACCTCATTCCGCTTTTAAAGTATGATGTATAAGGTTTAATGGAGTTTTTATTGTTATTCAAATAGTTTTTTATGAGTCCCTGCTGCAAATCTTGGTTACAGCAGGGGCTTTTTATAGTTCTCCCCGGTGGCTTCTCTATAATCCGCTATCTGAGGTGCAATATGACATCCGATAGAATCCGTGTAAGCACTCTCCATTTATCCCGTGTGGGAGTGCATTTTCATCTTGTACTGAATGCCCCTTTCATCCAGTACTGAATGAGACCCTGAAAAACGCAGTTCCAACTCTTCGACATTTATCGACAGATGCCGTCGGAAGGATGTTGTATCTTGGGGGTATGGGAGCATCTGTTCTCATTAATTATCTGTTGCTTCCATTTTAGCCGATAATCCTGCTGGTGAATCCTTATGGATTATGATCGCTATTTACAAAGATATCTACAATTGTGCAGTTTGAAGTCAAAATAGTTGAATAAATCTGGTGTGAAATAAATTTTTTCTTCGATTTTATATTTGTTGAATTTTAAATCATAGTGTTTTTCTGTTTTTGTTTAAAAGTCCAATGTGCTATTAGAGATGCGGAATATTCGGGTAAAATGATTTTTTAAAGGACTTTTCTGTTCGTGTGATTACTTTGTCTGTTTGTAGATGCGTCATGATTAAGCATTTTTATATCTTGTTATAAGATATTGCATGATAAGTTGTTATGATTTTATTATAAAAATTAGCAAATATTTTGTTGGTTGTGTTGAGGGAATACTATATATTTGTATAAAATAAAAGGTTATTCCTGTGCCCGGAGTGGATTTTTATAAGAGAGAAATGGTGATAAAAAGATGGTGTGAGTATAAAAAGTTTTATGCGGAGATCAAAGGGAAAAGATAGAAAAACATATCGATCCGAAAATATTTTCGGATTTAATTCAAGTAAAAGGATATGTCGGATTGTTGACAGGCTGGCAATTATAGAAACCAAGTGAAAACTCTTGGAGGTTTAGGCGTGGTTGAACGATAAAAATATGAAAGCGATAGTAAATAGTATCTTATTGTTGTTATGCTTGCTGGCAATTCCGGTTTCGGCTCAGCGAAGAGGAGGCAATTCAGGTGCCAAGTTGGATACACTTGCATTTGGTAAACGCCTTTCTTTTCATTCAAATATGATTGATTGGCTGATGGGTACGCCTAATGTTGCGGTGGAATTGGATTTGACGGGGAAGCCTTATAACCGTCTGGCGTTGCTTGGCAATATAAAATATAATTGGAATCCGCATCATACTACAAATCCCCGTATTGTATATAACGTGTTCGAATTGTGCGGCGAGGGACGGTATTATTGGCATACCCGTTCGGAAGGGATTGCGTGGAAAGAAGATACAAATACATTCTTTATGAAGAATATATGGCATCGTTTTCGTACACGGGCTGCCGTGAAGAAAAGTCCTCGTACATATCGGGCTTATTATGTGGGATTCTACGGCGAGTACGACAAATATACTCTTCTGTTTGGCCATGGCGTACAGGGAAAGGGTGCGGGAGTGGGCGTATCAGGCGGTTTTACACAGCCTTTGTACCAGATGAGACACGGTTGTATAGAACTGGAAATCGGTGGTCGCGCCGGTCTCCGTTATACACGTTTTGATAAATTCGGTTATGAAGAAGAGAGTGCATGTTACGATTACAGGGGGACGAAACGGAAACATCTGGTGCCGTTTCCCGTTGTGCAGGATATTCATGTATCTCTGGTTTATCGTCTGGTATCGTCGAAGAATAAATATAAATGGAACAAAAATCGTGCAGACCAATGGGATAACAATTGGAGTGTATCCATAAAGGAACATTCGGAACGGGCAGATTCGTTGAAACAGGAGAGAGAGGAAAGGAATGCCCGCAAGAAATTTGTGGCCGATTCCGTGGCTTCGGTGAAACGTGGAAAACAGGTGGCGGATTCTCTGCTGGATATTCGGAAGAGGTTTTGGCGGATTCAACCAAGACGGCCAAACGCATGAACGATTCCATTGCCCGGGAAGCAAAGATTCAGGCTAAACAAATGAAGAAACAGGCAGATCGGATGAGGAAAGATTCCATTGCGGCCGCAAAAGATTCTTTGGAAAGGATGAAGAATGTTGCGCCATCCGTATCTGAAGTTCCGATAGATTCAGTTGCACATACAGAAGAAACACTGTTACCGGAACCGTTGGAATTTCTGTTGCCGGAAATAGAACCGGAGGAACCGGAAACACCGCCGTCGGAAACTGACGGAGAGGATAATGAAAAACCGGTTCCAGATGAGCCTTCGAAAGATGGAGAAGAGGAAAATCCCGTACCGGAGGAGGAACCAGCAGAGCCGGAAGATGAACAAAGTCAAAACGAAGATATACAAACTCTGAGTATGCGATTGGGCCGACATGGAATGCGGTATGAAGTTTCAGAACGGGAGGAAGGAGGGCAAAAGTCATGAGACGATTATTGAAGATATGTTTTTTTGTACTTGTGCCGATAGTGCTTCTGCAATCTTGCAACACGGAAGTGGAACTCTGTTATTATAGCGATCATCCCCATCGGGCGGCGTTGGACGTGCGTTACGATTGGGGGGCCTGGAAAGGGACCGGGCAACATCCGGAACGTATGTATGTGCTTGCGCATCGTATTGTGAACACATATAAGTATGTGTTTTCTACAGAAACGAAAGCGTCCGGAAATCGTGCCGTAATGTTGTTCCCGGTCGAAGAGCAGATTCCGCTTTATCCGTCAGTGGAGGAAACTCCGGATGAAGGAGATGTTCCGTCGGAAGGTGACGGTGAAGAGAAAATTCCGGGTGAGGGAGACGATGCATCTGCAGGTATGGATGTGGTTGCGGATGATGAGGAAGAGGCAGCCGAAACACCTGTTGAGGGAGATATGCTTTCAGATAGTGATGGGGAGGACGGGCCGGTCGAAGAGCTACCTGATGAATCCACGGAAGAGGTGTGGCACAAAATGAGGCTTAAAAACGGCAAATACCGTTTCCTGGCCTTCAATTGCGATACAACGGCTTTTGGCATAAAAGGATTGGAGGAATTTCAAAAAGATCCCTCATACAATATGGAGAATCTTTACCTGAAATATAAAACCGTTTCTCAGGCAGAGAAAGAAGGGGCACAGGCCTGGAAAGACTATAACCTCTATGCCGATTTTGTGGAAAGCGAAAACATGCCGATTTTTTATACGGTGCAGAATGGGATAAATGTCAATCTGAATGAGCGGGTGGTAGTGAATTTTACTCCGCAGCCGGTCACGCAGAAGGTGACGGTGAAATTTACGATAGACAAGGAAAAAGGAGTTAGGATAGACAGTCTTCTGGCAGATATGAGCGGTATCCCTTCCGGAATGCAGCTGGCTACGGGTTATCTGGAGACGGATAAGACATATAAGATGCTTTTTAAACCTACATGTGGTAAAAACAATGAGAATGCCACGATGGTGAATTGTACGGGAGTGCTGAATGTTACGGGTATTGTGCGCAGCCATGACGCGTCATTGATTACGGGGCCGGGCATCATGCAGTTAGTGATATATACTTCTGTTGCGGATCCGGAGACGAAACTCCGGAAACGAAAGGTGATACAGTGTATCATTAATCTGCGTAACACGTTGACAAAAGCCAATCTGATACGCTGGGCGGCAGACGATGAGCATATCATACAGACAAAAAAATCAGGTACGCTGGATATTCGCAGCATATTGAAGATAGAGAAGGGAATGGTGGTTGAGGACAGTGATAGTGAAACCGGATTGGACCGATGGGGACAGGGCGGTCGGATAGATATTGATGCGTAATATGGAAAAAAGAATATTGAGAAGTATGAAAAAATACATGTGTCCGGCTGTGGCCGGCCTGTGTCTGGCGGCATGTAGCGAGACCTTTCCGGGTATTGAGGCGGAAGTGGTGGAAAAAGATTATAACTCATCGGAAATTACGGAAGACAGACTTCCGATTCTTGTTTCGTATACTGACCCGAATTATATGATATTGACGAGAGGAAGCGGACCGTTTGAAGATTATGCCGAAGATCGGGAGCATTGGAAGAGTGCCGAGTTCCATGTGTTTGCTTACAAGGTGCCTAACGATGTCGAGTCGAAGTATGATTTCAGTTGCAGAAAAGACGGGCAGAATGGAAACGGAGGACAGGGAGATATGGATTATTGTCTGCTGTTCGATAGAATTGCCAGATTAAAATCTGTATCGCAAAGTGATTCGTTCGAAGATGACTATGTGGCGTTGGAATGGAAGGGTGATGAACGTTTCTTTTATAATTCCGATCATCAGGATTATAAGTATAATTTCTATCTGACACATGTGGATGATGCGTTGCAGGGAGGCTGGATTGCGACTTCGGACAGAGTGTATGGCGATTTGCGATTGGACGGAATGCAGGATATCATCACCAGCGTGGCCCGGCCAGGCGAGAAGAAAAAGGAAAGTCTTCAAGGGGAACAATATAAGGCATTGCTGGAGAACTGGGACAATCTGATATATAGCACTTATGCTGCTCATCGTGGTATACAGCCGCAGTTTGATGTCATACATAATCTGGTGCGTCTGAGTTTTTCCGTTGTGCTTGGAGACCCGAAAGCGAATGGCGTGGTACTGCAAGATGTTGCTTTGTTGAATCCTCATACCCGCGCTCGGCTGACGGTGGCGGCTTGGGATGTGACGCAGGTGGGGTTGGTTGCTTTAGAAAACGGGAGTGGTGATTCGAAAGCCTGGCATTTGCAGGAAACCAAGGATGTCAGGGAATGTGAAGAATATGTGGTTAGGGGAGATACCTTGCTGAAACCATTGCAGCTACAATGGGTCGGGGATGAGAAAACTGTGCAGCAGGAACAAAAGGTCGGTACTTCTTTTCTGGCCATACCGGATGCTTCTTATACGATACAGTTGACTTGTATTCAGGAGAAAGAGGATAAAGACGGGAATCTGAAAACAGTCCTTACACGTCCTACGTATGAAATCCGGCTAAAAGGAGAAAACAATGTTTTTGCGGCAGGACAGGAATATAAGATCTGTGTCAAAATATATGGTATCCAGGATATAGAGTTGTTTTTAGGAGCAAACGGATGGGTTGATGCGGAAGAGGTTCCGATTGATCCGGATGATTTGAATGGAAACAATACGTATGACATCGTGGATCGTACGCCGGATTATGAAAAATAAATTTATATAACTAATTATTGTTTAATTAATAAAATGTGTTTTTATGAAAAAGAGTTATTTATTTGCTGCTCTTCTCGCAATGGGGGCATTGAGCAGTTGTTCTAATGAAACGGAGAATGTAGCTCCGGAGCAGTCGCAGAACGCAGAAGGCCGTCAGCCGATTCTTTTGGGCGTAGGCAATCCGAATCCTGTTGCTGTCACTCGTGGTACGGGTACCGTCGGTGACGTGGGAGAAGAACTCAGTGTATGGAATGGAGAAGAACTCTATATGCTGATGGTGAAGAAGAATACTATGGATTTGGAATATGCAGTGGAAAGTGAGGATGGTGTGATCTTTACGAATATCTTCGGTAACGAGGCCATGAACGCGCCTGTGGGTGTCAATGCCGGTTATATGACATTGAAACCTGGTGTGGTTACGAAGTACTATCCTATTTCCGGATTTTTTGATTTCTTTGCTTATCATGTAGATGACGCTAAAGCCGGCGAAATCGATGAAACGGATACTCAGAAATGGATGCTTCCTTTCATTATTGACGGAAGCCAGGACTTGATGGTCGGCAAGGCAGAACTGACGGATGAACAGAAAGAACAGATGGTTGCTGAAGGTTTGGCTGAAGATGAATTTTATGGTGCCAAATCTGCCCGTCATGGCATCGTTCCTAGCATTACTTTCAAACATTTGCTGACCCGTCTGAAATTTACGGTAAAGGCTGGTGATGATAAGGCAAAAGGTGAAGGCATTGAGGAGAATGCTGTACGCGTGGCAAGCATCGATATCGAATCTAAAACAACCGGTAAGATGGTGGTTGCTTATAAAGGTACTGTGGCTGAAGAAAACCTGATTGAATGGACAAACGAAGATAAATCCCGCTTGACTTTGAAATCACGTGCAGGTGCTGCTTTGTCAGATTTGGCTGATATGGAGGAAGTAAGCCTGTTCGACGCTACCGAGGAGGGAATTCCTGCGGGTGAGGCTCTGCTGGTGGCTCCGGAAGAGGAGTATATGATGAATATCATCCTGAAGCAGAGGGCTGTCGGAACGGATGCGGAAACTACATTGACTTTCAAGGTGCCCGTGAAGACAACTTCCGGTCTCGGATTCAAAGCCGGTAGTTCTTACAATGTAAATGTTACTTTGTATGGTATGCAGCGTATCGACGTGAACGCAGTATTGACAGCGTGGACGGAAGGCGAAGAAATATCTGTATTCCCGGAAGATGAGGGGGTAAACTAACTAACGGGCAGAAAGAATGAACAAATATATGTATATGGCTTTGGCAGCATCGGTGACGGTGCTGTCTGCCTGCTCAAATGATGAAGATCTGGCGGGTGGCTCAAACGGCGGCAATGTGAATGTAGACAATACTCCTGTGGAAATCGTTTTGGGAGATGCCGGTCTGACTCGTGCTGCCATTCAAGGTGATGGGAACCTGGAGACGATGGGAATTTTCTGTCTGGCTAAGGCCAAGCAGGAAATCAATAGCGGCGCCGCGGACATCAATTGGTTTGACGGTAATCCTACTCATTGGTCGGCTTGCATTATGAACAATGTTGCTGCTACGAAACAAGGCGGGAAGATTTCCTGGCTGGAAGCGGACAAGCATTATTTTTATCCTATCAGTCAGTTCTACAGCTATAATTTTTATGGGTATTATCCTTATGATGTGCAGGTTGATACAACGACCGTAAACCGTGCGGTGGTGAATTATACCATCGATGGTTCGCAGGATATCATCTGGGGTAAGGCTACCAGCAACGAGCTGTACGCTTATAGTGCCAAGTATTTTCGTGAAAATGCCGGTGCGGCTAAGCCCAAGCTGAGTCTGGAACATTTGTTGGCGCGTCTTACTTTCACTATTTTGCCGGATGAGACTGGGGCGGATAATGGGGTGTCGGCAGCCGGTATGACGGTGCAGAAGGTTTATGTCAAGGATGTACCGGCCAATTTGGCTCTGATTGTTGCCAGTCGCGATGAAGAGGGTATCTTGTCGGCAGAGGAAGGAATGTTGATTCCGTGCGAACTCAATCAGACAGACTTGTATCTGAAGGATGCTGACGGAACAGAACTGAGTCCCGTTTCGTTGGCCGAAGGTGAAGTTGCTGTAGGCGAAAGCCTTATGCTCTATCCGGCTGAGAAATATTTGCTGGCAGTAGACTTTACGCATGAGAATTTCCCCGATGAGGTCCTGAAGACAGAGTGCTGGCTGGAACTGAAAGGTGCGGCTGGTGCGTTTGAGAAGGGTAAGTCTTACAATGTGAAACTTACTGTTCATGGTCCTAAAGAAATCACGATGGAAGCCGAGTTGCAGGACTGGGTGGAAGGTGATGGCATAGACATCGAACTTTAAGTAATTCCCCTTTCTTAAAAAGTATCGATGTTCAGTATCTGCCGCTGCGCGTGTTGCGTGGCGCGCAGGTACGCTCTAAAACAAACAAAAGAATAAGATAGAAAATAAATGAAACGTTCATTATTCCTGATGATAACGATGTTGTGTCTTGGCAGTACGGTCGTCCGGGGCCAGTTGCTGGCAGTGAAGACAGATGCTTTGATGGATGTGTTGATGGTTCCCAACCTGAATGCCGAGCTGGTGGTTGGTGAACGGAGCAGTATCAATGCTTCTGTACTTTTCTCAAATAAGATCTATGGGAAAGACATGAAATTGATGGGGCTGATGCCGGAGTATCGTTTCTGGTTTAATGGACGTCCGATGACGCGTGAATTTGTAGGGCTGGCTGTTATTGGTGCGGAGTACGATCTGACGTGGGGCAAGGAGGTGTACAACGGTAATGCGTTGGGTGTCGGCTTGACATTCGGTTATTCATTTAACCTTTCTAACCGTTGGAATTTGGAATGCTATGGTAGTGTCGGAGCCATATATTACGACCAAAAGCATTATTATACGGGTGATCATGAAGAATATCTGGATAATAGAAATAATTCCCGCGGTTATGCAGTCATTCCGTTTAAGTTGGGTGTTTCATTCTCATATATTATAAGGTAAGGAGGAACGTGGGCATGGTTGGGAAAAAGACAATATTGTTTTTGCTACTATTGGTTGCAGGTATTGATGTATGTTGGGGGCAATTGGCTGCATATAAAAATGTTACGGTGCGTCTTGTGAATGAAGACGGGACACCCTATATTGATGGAGGTGAATTGTTCGTTTATAGTTCTTACGAGAGGGCTGTTAACGATAAGAATGAGTATATGCGGACCAAAATACCGAATTCTTTTGGGAGGTCTATTCCTACAAATCCCGAGCATATTTATTTTGAAGATGGGGGAATTGCCACGATAAATGCTCCAATGAATGGAACGCTGATTATTTATAGAATGGTGGATAAAGATCCTGTGATATTGGTTCAGATAAAGGGACAAATGGAAATGAAAGTTGCCATTAAAAGTTCTAAAGATGACGGGAAACGTTTGAAAGAGGTAAATATTAGTGGAAAAAAGGATGAGGATATATTTGATCCAGAACCTCCGGAACAATTTGGATTAGAAATGCCTTTGCTTTATCCGCTTCATACTTCAAGAGCATATTCCCAGAACAATGCACGTTTTGTGGTTAGGCCGGTGGCAGTTAACTGCAATACAGAAGATACGTTTAAAGTCATGAAGCCTTATATTGTGGACGGAGGGGAATATAAGGTAACTCAAAAACGTCGTATGTTATATGAGGAAAAGCACGATCCTTTAATACAACATCGTGTAGACAGTATAGAAATGCAAACTCGGGAGCGTGTCGATTTCTATTTGGTAGATACATTAATACGGCCTAATTTGAAGACAAATTTGAAAGTTTATGGAGAAATGTGGTATGAGGATTATAATTTGGAGTACCATAACGAAACGAATCTTCTGTTTATTTGTGAAGCACGTCAACCTATGCGTTTTCTGGAATGCAATAATCTTATTGACAGTATTCAAATAAATAAAGAACGTTATAAGAAGAATCCTGTTGCAGAACCGCATGAACAACCTGGTAATTTGTCTTTGAATTTTGTGGTGGGTAAGGCAGAGTTGACTCCAGATGATTCTGTCGGGCGTAGCCAATTGGAAGTTTTGAAAGAGGAGTTGAGAAATATAGAATTGGATCCTGATGCCATGATAAACGATATATATATAAAAGGACAAGCTTCTCCAGATGGGGCTTATGCAACGAATGAACGATTGGGGAAACAGCGAACTATGTTTGCATTTAATGAAATTGCCATGGCGGTGCATGATAGAAGTATTATGCAAAGCGAAAGCGTTGTAGCCGGATGGGAACAGGTTGCAGATTCGATGTCAACAGACAGCACTTTGCTTGGCGTTGCTCAAAAGATACGGGATATTGTGGACGCTTTTCCGAGAAAATATGATATTCAGTCTATGAAAATACGTCAGCAATCAGAATACCAATCTAAGATTTTGCCCGCTGCAGCGCGGTTAAGAACGGTGTCTTATGCTTATCGTTATACCATCAAACGTGAGTTGACACCGGAGGAAGTCCTTATACGTTGGCAGACAGATTCTGCTTACCGAAGCGGAAAAAAACGTTTTGAATATTATGAATTTGGATATCTATTTGATAAAGTTGAAGACCCGAACGATCTAAAAATATTATCGTCAAGAGCCTATCTGCAGTCCAAACGGGAAAATCCTCAATATCCATGGCCTTTGGCTGCGTTCTATTATGCAAAGTGTAGTCTCAATGATGGGACATGTGATACCACAATATTGAAGCCGTTATTGCGTGAAAATGAAAAAGGGATAATTTTTCGTAAAAACATGTATAGCAATAAATTGGAGTATGTTTACAACGATCCTTCTATTGTGATGATGCAGGTTGCTATGATGGTAAAATTAGGAGCGTACAATCGTGCATATCATTTGGTGCAGCTGATAAAAGAGGCAGATGGAGATGCCTTGTATCGGTTGAAGATGTTTTTGATTTGCTTGCGGGGGGGATACAAGAAGAATAGTCAGGCACGTGAGTTTGTCATGAATACATCTCCGTTGAATAAAGCTGTTCTTTTGGTTGCGATGAAAACTAATGACTATAATCTAATAGCGGAGGAACACATGAATGACACAACGTTGTTTTCTGATCAAAAGGATTGTAAGTTGCTTTATTTAAAATCTATAGTAGCAGGGCGTCTGCATAATTATTATGAACCGACGGATATTTTGGAACATTGCCCTTATATTTATGATTGTTGCAAGCAAGATGAAGAATATTATACTATGATGTGTAATGATGGCGATTTCACGGAAGATTTCAGAAAGTACTTTAATATTATTTGGAAAGAATATAAGGAAAATGGTGATCAGAGTGTGCAGGATAAGTATGCACCTTTGTAATGTTGTGTTTATGCGAGAAAAAAGCAATATAGTGAAAGTTCTATGCAGTTGCATCTTATTGTCGAATGTTTCTGTGACGTTATTGGGTGCACCTCCTATTGAGCCTGATACGTTAATGGTACAAGTAGATTTATTGAACGTGCAACATGTACCTGAGGCTGGTGTAAAGGAGAGCGTTGATTCCGTTCAAACAGATCATGTGCTGGATTCAGTGGTAGTGGGAAAGAGGATTGTTGACCCGAGGGAACATCGCCTCCAACCCCGTTATCTTGAAAAAGGTTCGAGATTCCGGAACTATTTCTATGAGCATATTTTTATGGGAGCTAATGTCGGAGTGTCTAAGGTCGATCCTCGTGGCGGACGAAATCTGGCGCCTGGCATACCTTTAAGTCTGTTCGTAGGTAATTATTTCAATCGTTTGCATGGCGTCCGGCTCACTGCTACTTTTCAGCGTTATGGCGTGTCCGAAAATAGTCGGGATATCAAGCAGGCAGGGGCTGATCTGGATTATATGTTCAACCTGACTTCCTACCTGGACGGGTACAACCCGGCGCGAGTGTTCAGTCTGTCCGGTACGATAGGCATCGGAGCCATATCCTCTCATCTGACGGGGTGGAAAGCTCCGGTATATAAAGGACAGGCCGGCGTGCATGTCGCTTTTCATATCAGACGGACCGCGGAGGTGTTTGTCGAACCTTTTTTTGCTTTTACCACAGACCAGCTGGACCATTCCGGAGCAAGGGGAAATGCTGAAAACTACGATTTGCAATATGGTGTGAAAGCTGGTTTGAGTGTGCGTTTCGGACGGGAGAAAGAATACCTCAAAGGCACGACACACAACGGTAACCTGTTCTTTGAGGCTACGCAGGGACTGACATTCTACAACAGCAGTACACTGCCCGTACGCAAGACAACGGGAACAGGATATGCTTTGTCTGTAGGAAAGTGGTTCGATCCTTTGGTTGGTTTACGTATTACAGGCCATGCCTCCGACTATTTGTGGGGGAGCCTGTTTGTTGCCCCAACGGAATCGCGTCCAACTTACGAAGAACATCGTCGGGCGGCCTTGTTTGCCGGAAGGGGAGAGATGTTGATAAATCCCATGCACTTTGCGAAGAAAGCTCGGGAGGTGCATCGTCCGTTCGATTTGAATATCACCGTAGGAGGTGAAGTTGGGCGTATCGTCAAATATATCAATGGCTACGAACACGGAATGAAATGTAACTATGTGGGGTTCACTGCGGCTTTGCAAGGTCTGTACAACCTGAACACCAGTACCTCGCTGTTCATTGAACCCCGTTTCCTGACAGCCCAATACGTGATACCTTATTCTAATATTCCGGCGGAAAAAGCATATAACGACCAGGTCTTTTCCTTGAATGCCGGTATCCGCTTTGTCCGTCCTACGAAAGAAGAACGCAAGATACGCGGGCAGCATGACTTTGAGCCCGGTTGTTTTGCCAATATTCAATTGGGAGGTTTGAAACAGGTGATGAATGTGAAACGAATTGGGGAGCGGAGCCTGAATTATTCCGGTGGTTTTCAGTTTGGTTACGAACCCTTCGCTTTTGGCGGTGTGAAGATAGGAATGGAATACATGACGTTGAACCGCAATGCCGATACACAATATGAAGTGGATTGGGAAGGTTTCAAGCGTCAGTACGAGTCGCAGTGGCATTACACCTACGGCTTGTTGAACACGAAAGTGCAACTGATGTTGAATCTGCTCAATATTTATCAGGGATATGACCCGGATCGCAAGTTGGCTGTATACTTGAACTTTGGACCGGCTTATTCTCTCTGTCTCAATCAGCAAAGCGAATTGTATGAGAGAGAATTGCATGTGGGCGCGAATCCTACTCCGTTCGCCAAGAACATAGAAGGTGACGGCGCGTGGGCGCTGAACGGCAGCATGGTGGTGGATTACCGTCTGACTCCCCGCTGGAGTCTGTATGTCGAGCCGGAGATACAATATTTTCTGAAGGATAATTTTATCGGTCGTGGCGTATTTTCGGATATGAAATCGCTGTTGGTCAAATTCAATATAGGAACTTCGTTCCATTTTTAAAATATAAATACCGGATATATATAAAGAAATGAAATACGTTTTTGGGAGTTTGTGCATATTGCTGGTCGGGAGCCTTCTGTTTGCGTCGTGCAACGTGGAGGATATGACGGAGGACGGGCGGACTGAGAAAGTTGCCGGTCGGCAAGCCATCCGTTTTTCGTATGTTACTCCGACGATTACCCGAGGGGTGAATCTGGATATACAGGGCAGTACATTATCTGCGGGACTGGAGACCGGCATTTATGTCCGTGCAGAACAGCCGGACGAGTGTTTTCATAACGTAAGAGCCACGGTGAACGGGACTGGGGGACTGCGGTTGCTGACGACCGTATACTATCCGCAGAAGACGGATGAGCAGGTGAGTGCGTATGCCTATGCACCTTATCAGGAAGCATGGGGTACGTCGGACAAGGCTGCCGGTGACTGGAATATGAAAACATTTACAGTGCAGGCGGACCAAAGTAAGGATGCGGCTGTGATTGCCAGTGACCTGTTGTGGGCGGAACCGGCGGGAGAAACGGTCAATCCTTTCCGGACGGAGCAGGTTGTTCAGTTCGCTTTTCGGCATCTGCTGACAAAGATCGTCGTGACACTGGATATAGAGAAAGAGCTTATCACGCGTTTCGGCACCATAAAGGTGGAAATGTTGGACGTAAACACTTCTTGTGTATTGGACCTGTTATCCGGAAATGTCGGCGATGTTTCTTTGCCTCAGACGGTATTGATGGCTGAACTGGATTTGTCTCCTTCCGACTTCACGTTTACTGAAAGCAGAAAAATCACAAAGACCTGTTGCGCCATCGTTGTGCCCCAGTCGGTAGTGCCTGGAGCAGCTTTGTTCCGGATTACGCTACCGGACGGTACTGTACGCACCGCTTATCAGCCGGAGGAATTCAAAACGGAGTACGAGAGCGGTAAAACATTCAACTATGGTTTGTCTCTTTCGGACATGGTCGTATTGGAGAATATCACGGGCGGTGAAGAAATTGACTTGGGACTGAGCGTAAACTGGGCAAGTCGTAATGTAGGAGCGAAAAATCCGGAAGATTACGGGGGACTATATGGTTGGGCCGATCCTACAGGAGTTTTGGTCTCGACGAACAATGACAGTTATCCCTCCGCTGACCCGCCGTTGGAGATAAGCGGAACGGATTACGACATAGCCCGTGCGAAATGGGGAGGAGCATGGCGCATGCCTACCTTGGCGCATTTTGATGAGTTGATAGCCCGTTGCACTTGGACGTGGGGAACCTATAAAGGAGTCTGGGGGTGTAAGATTACAGGGTCTAACGGAAATAGTATATTTTTACCGGCCGGAGGACTCCGCCTCGGGTATGAAACCCAGTTGACCGGCGTGGGCGGTTGTTATTGGTCAAGCACACTTGATACAAAAAGTTCCACGGGTATGAAAGCCGTCCGTATGGCTTTTACGAAAGGAGACCGACTTGTTTTTAGCTATGAACGGTATTACGGGCATTCGGTGCGCCCAGTGAAAGATAAAGAATAATCGCAGCATCTATCGGAGGAAGGGCGAAGCTTCGTAATGAAGAAGATTCGTACCTCCTTTGTTTTTCTGTATGGCGGAATAATCGTATCTTTGCATGCAAATCGCCGGAAACGGCTTGTTTCATGCAAAATAATTTAAATTAAGGCAGGATATGAAGGAATTGTCATTGAAGTACGGATGCAACCCGAACCAGAAACCTTCGCGCATATACATGACGGAGGGAGAACTACCTATTGAAGTGTTGAACGGACGTCCCGGATATATCAATTTTCTGGATGCTCTTAATAGCTGGCAGTTGGTGAAAGAACTGAAAGCAGCTACGGGATTGCCTTCGGCCGCTTCTTTCAAACATGTGTCTCCGGCTGGTGCTGCCGTAGGACTTCCGTTGAGTGATACGTTAAGGAAAATCTATTTTGTGGATGATGTGGAACTCCCTTTGACTCCCATTGCCTGTGCGTATGCCCGGGCGCGTGGCGCCGACCGTATGTCAAGCTACGGGGATTTTATAGCGTTGAGTGATACATGCGATGAGGCTACAGCCACTCTCATCAAGCGGGAGGTTTCCGACGGTGTGATTGCCCCGGATTATACGGAAGGTGCCTTGCAGATATTGAGAGAGAAGCGGAACGGGACGTATAATGTAATCCGTATCGATCCGGATTATGTTCCCGAACCGATAGAGAGGAAGCAAGTGTTCGGCATCACTTTTGAACAGGGACGTAACGAGGTGAATCTCAACGATCCGTCTTTGTTTGAAAATATACCTACAGAAAACAAGAATTTTCCGGAACCTGCACGCCGTGATTTGATAATCGCGCTTATTACGCTGAAATATACCCAGAGTAATTCCGTTTGTTATGTGAAGGACGGACAGGCTATCGGTATCGGTGCGGGGCAGCAGAGTCGTATCCATTGTACCCGTCTGGCCGGAAACAAAGCTGATATCTGGTATTTGCGTCAACATCCGAAAGTTATGAATCTGCCTTTTGTTGAGAAAATACGTCGTGCGGATCGTGACAATACGATTGATATTTATATCAGTGATGACTACATGGATGTGTTGGCTGACGGAGAATGGCAGAAGTTTTTTACGGAGAAACCGGAACCGCTTACTCGTGAGGAGAAAAAAGAATGGCTGGCCGGCAATACGGGAGTGGCATTGGGTTCGGATGCTTTTTTCCCTTTTGGCGACAATATCGAACGGGCCCACAAAAGCGGTGTGCAGTATGTGGCTCAGGCGGGTGGCAGTGTGCGTGATGATCATGTGATTTCCACATGCGATAAATATGGAATCGCAATGGCTTTTACCGGCGTGCGTCTGTTCCATCATTGATAAAAGATAGTGGAGTATGGCTAATTTCGGAGGGGACGATATAGATAAGGTGATTACCGGCGGTATTGTTTTTCGCGGGAGTTCCAAGAAAGAGCGACCGGTGGAAAACAAGGTGAAGACCAAGGCTAAGAAAAAAGCCTATATTACCGGTTCTCACGGTTCCGGTTCTGCCAGGATGAAAGCGGATATACGCCGAAAAAGGGCCAATCGGCATAAGAATGGATGATTTTTTTGAAAATTATTCCTTAATCCAAACATCCGATTTTACGTCCGGAAACGGATGATAAAATCGGATGTTATTTTGTGGAGCTGGAGGGAATCGAACCCTCGTCCAAACAGGGAAATCATATGCTTTCTACACGCTTATCCCGGCCTTCGGTTTTCGAGCGCAAACAAGACCCGGGCCACCCGTTTACGCCTTATCCTCTAAATTTTCACCGATAACGCGAGGCCGCTATCGGCTATCCCCGATTTGACTGCACCACTGAACCGGAATGCTTCGGAGCAACAGCTTCCGAGTGATGTCTCGTTTCAGCACCTTGTGCTGAAATAAAGGTAATCTACTATACTTCGATTACGCAGCGAGAGCGTAGTTATTTTCGCCAGATAATTTTTTGGTAACTGAGATTCAAGAGGAAATCACCGACCCTCTGCGTGCTTACATACCATTCCTTCCTGCTGTCAAATCCATGTCAACCCCGAAGTATTGCTATGTATAATACAATTCCGAATTGTATTCTTCGGGAGCAAAGATACATAAAAAAAATGAGAAAAAGGCAGGGATTTGGTTCTTTTTTAGATAAAGGGAGCGATAACACGCTTTTGTGATTATTTTTTTGCAGAGGAGAAAAAAAAGTACTTCCTTTGCAATAATTTGGATTTATAGTAGTTTTTTATATAAAAGTAAAAGCGCACGTTTCAATATAATAATGAATCAAGTAGCTGTGGGTATGGAAATTTGCGATGGAATGAATGGCTTGGAACGGGGCATAAAGCGAATGTTCGATTTGCTGTGCTCGATGTTTGGGCTTGTTTGTTTGTCACCGGTGTTTTTATATGTGTATGTAAAATTGCGTCGTCAGGGAGATGGCCCTGTGATTTATCGTCAGGAACGTATCGGTTATAAGGGAAAACCTTTTGATATTCTTAAATTTCGAACGATGAGGATCGATTCCGAGACTGAAGGAGTGCCTCAACTGGCTCAGAAGAGTGATGACAGGCTGACACCGGTGGGATGTTGGCTACGTGCCCATCATCTGGATGAACTGCCACAGTTGTGGAACGTTTTTCGCGGTGAGATGTCTTTTGTCGGCCCTCGGCCGGAACGGCTTTATTTCATTAAGCAGATAATGGAAAAAGATCCCAATTATGAATATATCTACCTGATGCGCCCGGGACTGACTTCCATGGCTACTTTATATAACGGTTATACGGATACGATGGAGAAAATGCTGATTCGTTTGCGTATGGATTTGGATTATTTGCAGAAAAGGACGTTGTGGGAGGATTTGAAAATAATTTTTGTTACAGTGCAGTTTATTCTGAAAGGAAAGAAGTTCTAAATTTTTGAATAATGAATAAGCGATATATATTTCTGTTTTTGTTCCTTTTGTGCGCGTGGGCGGTAGGGTATGCCCAGTCTTCGATGACGGACGAACAGATTATGCAGTATGTCCTGAAAGCTCACGAAGCAGGTAAAAGTAATAGTGAAATTGCTGCGGAATTGATGAAAAAAGGGGTTAATATCAGTCGTCTACAGCAAATAAAAAATAAGTATGAAAAGCAGCAGAAAGGAAATATTCCAGGTGCGAAAGATGTTCTTGGAACGGATGATGGCAGAGCGGAAACGGGTAAGCGTCTGCGTGAAGCGAACACGAGCGAGGAAAAGTTAAGAGGGTTTCATCAGCGCCGCAATACCCCACTCAATCGCTCAAAGCTGACGGAAAGGCAGCGTCAGTTGTATGACAGCAATTTGCAGAACGGCATGACGGATGAACTAAGTTTTTTGCCGGATTCCATGATGCTGATGACGGAAGACATGTACCGGATGTATGGCATGCAGGAGGATGGTCGGCGGAAGGTGTTCGGACGTGATATTTTTAATCTGGATATGCTGTCTTTCGAACCTAATATGAATGTAGCCACGCCGGCAAATTATCGTTTGGGAGCCGGGGATGATATATATATAGATGTATGGGGGGCTTCGGAGAAAAGCATTCAGGCTACAATCTCGCCGGACGGGACCATTCAGGTAGAAGGCTTGGGTCCGGTTAATGTGGCCGGAATGACGGTAGCTTCGGCCAATGCTTATTTGCAGACCGAGCTGAAGAAGATATATGATTCTTCCAATATCCGTGTGACAGTGGGGCAAACAAAAACCATAACGGTCAATGTGATGGGAGAGGTTGTGGCGCCGGGCACTTATACATTGTCGGCCTTTGCCACTGCCTTTCACGCTCTGTATGTATCCGGAGGCGTGAATGAAATAGGTACGTTGCGTGATATTAAAGTATACAGAAACAGCAGACTTGTAACGACGGTCGACGTGTACGATTATATTCTGAACGGGCGGATGGGAGATAATATCCGTCTGGAAGACAATGATATGATATATGTGGGTACGTACAACAGTCTGGTTGATATAACGGGTAAGGTGAAACGTCCCATGTTTTATGAGATGAAGGGTAATGAGACACTTGCGACGTTGCTGGATTTTTCCGGGGGATTTAGCGGTGACGCATACAAGAACAGCGTGCGGCTTATCCGGAAGACCGGACGCGATTATTCCATTCATACAGTAGACGAATTTGATTTGGCGTCTTTTCAGTTGATGGACGGGGATTCGGTGACCGTGGATTCTATCATCCCCCGTTTTTCTAATATGGTAGAGGTGAAAGGTGCCGTTTATCGTCCCGGTATGTATCAGATGGATGGTAAGATAAAGACTGTACGCGAGTTGATGAATCAGATAGACGGTGTGACGGAAGAAGCTTTTCTGGGGCGTGCCTTGTTGCATCGCAGGCGTGCCGACCGTTCGCTGGAAGTGTTGGCTCTGAATCTGGGGGGCATTATAGATGGAACGATGCCCGATGTGCCCTTGCGCAACGAAGACGTACTTTATGTGTTCAGTAACGAAGAAGCGCAGAACGAGCAGACGATGACCGTGTATGGCGAAGTGCGTTATCCCGGTGTGTATCATTATGCCCGCAATACTTCGCTGGAGGACTTCATCCTGCAGGCCGGCGGACTTACGGATGCCGCGTCTACGGTGAAGGTGGATGTGGCACGCCGTATCGTGAACAGAAGTGCCTTGAACAGCGGTCGGGCCATATCCAAGACTTACACGTTCGCGTTGAAAGATGGTCTCGTGGTGGATGGTGATCCGGGATTCATATTGGAACCCTTTGACGAAGTGTATGTCCGCAAGAGTCCCGAGTATCATGTCCAGCAGAATGTGAAGATCGAAGGTGAGGTCGCTTTTGAAGGAGAATATGTTCTGTCGCAGAAGAACGAGCGTCTTACCGATTTGATAAAAAGAGCCGGTGGCTTTACGGATGACGCTTATATCCGTGGTGCCCGTCTGGAACGTAATATGACAAGTGAAGAGTTGGTGCGGAAGCAGGCGACTTTGAAACTGACGGCTTCCGGAGATTCCATCGATATGTCGACATTGGATTTGGCTACCACATATTCGGTGGGTATCGAACTTGAGAAAGCAATGGCAAATCCCGGAGGGGATTATGATGTCGTGTTGCGGGACGGAGACCGTCTGGTGGTGCCCGGCATGCAGAATACGATAAAGATAAATGGAGCCGTGATGTTCCCCAATACGGTGGCTTATAGGAGCGGTGCCAAGCTATCCTATTATATAAACCAGGCCGGCGGATATAATTCAAAAGCCAAGCGCCGTCATGCTTTTGTCGTGAATATCAATGGAACGGTGGCACGTGCCAGCAAGGTGAAGGATATTCAGCCTGGTAGTGAGATTATTGTGCCGACGAAGGAGGAACGCCGTAAACTGACGCCTTCGGAGATGGTGACTATCGGTACGTCCACGGCATCGTTGGCGACCATGGTGGCCACGATCGTGACATTGTTCAGGAAATAAGACGTTATGGAGAAGCAGGAAGGACGCATATCGGAGTTAAAGGAAGACTGGGGAAAACTTCGCACGTTTGTTACTATATTATGGAGCGAACGGCGTATATATATAAAGTATGCCCTTATCGCTTTTATCGTAGCGGTGGTGATTGTTTTCAGTATACCGAAGACGTATTCCACATCAGTCATGCTGGCTCCCGAATCTCAGAAATCAGTTTTGAGCGGAAGTATGTCTTCTTTGGCCAGTATGGCCGGATTGAATCTGGGGGGTATGTCGGAAGATGCTTTCGGTGTAGACCTGTATCCGACAATAGTATCTTCGAAAGACTTCCTGACACAACTGTTTGACGTGCGGGTACGGTCCCGTGAACGGGATATAGACACGACCTATGCGGCTTATCTGGCAAACTATCAGCGAACGGCTTGGTGGGGCTATCCGGCCAAGTGGATAGGCGGGGCGGTGAAAGCTCTGTTGCCGGACGACAGGGTATCGGAGGATGCGCAAGAAGGCGGGCCGAGAAAACTTTCCAAAGACGAGATCGCTCTTTATAAAGCCATGCAGGGGTGTGTCCTTTGTTCCGTAGACGAATATACGGGCATATTGACCATAACGGTGTTTGATCAGGATCCTGAAATCTGTACGGTAATGGCAGACACTGTGGTACATAGGTTGAGTGATTTTATTTTGGACTACCGCACCCATAAGGCACGGACAGATTACGAATACACTTGTAACTTGTGTGAGGAAGCCCGTCAGAACTATTTGCAGACTCAAGGGCGATATGCTGAATTTGTTGCTTCGCATTCCGATATTTATTCTCCGGTGGTGAAAGCCCGGGCCGAATTCCTGGAGAATGAGTCGCAACTGGCGTATACGGCTTATAGTCAGTTGGTGGCACAGGTACAGTTGGCACAGACAAAATTGCGTGAGAGCACTCCGGTCTATACATTCATAGAGTCGGCTTATATGCCGGAACGGGCTTCCTCCCCGAAGAAGGTGTTGACAGTGCTGGCTTTTCTGTTCCTTTCCTGTGCGGCGGCCTCGGCGAAACTGTTCTATAAGTATTTCATAGCGGAAGATGGATCTAAGTAGCCTGAAGCAGAAAGGCGGCAATTGCCTGTTCGCGTTTCTCATCTTTCTGTTTGCTATTGACCCCACCAATACGATACTTCATCTGAAGGATGTTGCGTTTGTGTTGCTGATGGGGTATAATATCGTTTTCTTTAAACCGGATTACCGCAAGTTCCTCTATTTTGCAGTCGGATGCCTGGCCATAACGTTGGGATGGTTGTTTGCCACAATGCGGGGCATGGTGACAGACGGAGATTTCTGCTTTGTACTGTATAAATCCCTGGCTCCTTTGTTGCTGTTGCCCTGGATTCATCATTATGACGTGTTGCGGCTGTCCCGCTGGCCGGTGTTCTGTACGGGGCTTCTGATAATCATGTTGTTCTGGATTATTGTGTTTATACCTCAGACAGAGACGGCCATATATCTGTTTATGCGTAAGTCCGATGATACGATCATGATGTCGTGGCGCACCTTTCTGGGAATACGTGTGTTCTGTATGTATCATAAATCCACTGTAAGTTTCTTATTGGTGTTCGCCATTGCGTTTTACCAGGCCATCCATAAAGAGCGGCGGACGTTTCGGGCAGTCATGGTCGCTTTGGTTTTGATTCATACGTTTGCCCTTAGTGGTACGCGTAGTACGATGCTGTTGCCGTTTCTGTTGATGGGGCTTATCATATTCAAGTTCTACCACGATAAAAGGTATTATAATTATGTGCTGTATCCGGTATTGGGGCTGGCGGCAGTGGCATTCTTTCTCTTGTTGTATAAATTGTTGTCCGAGACTACGGAACCGTCCAATATGGTAAAGTATGCCCATCTTGCGTCGTATGGAGAACTGTTCGAGGAAAATCCGCTGTATTTTTTATGGGGAGAAGGTCCCGGTACACGGTTCTATAGTGCGGGATTCCATAAAATGAGTTTGCAGACAGAATGGACTTACGTGGAGTTGGTTCGTTATATGGGTGTTTTTTGTGTACTGGTTCTGTTTTTGTTCCTTTATCCGTTGGTGAAGATATGGAATTTGCGACACCGTGATGACAGTTGCTATGTAATCGCTTTTGCTTTCTTTATTTATCTGATTATAGCCGGTACGAATCCCCTGTTGCTTTCGTCTACCGGAATGTTTACTCTGCTTACCGTCTATAGCTTCCTTGATCGGATAGAGGCCCAGAGGGAATGAATCTTTTCTTTTTCCCAGTTTGTGAGGCAGCCGAAATAGGCACAGATGCCAAGCAATAAACAGCCAGCCACGATTGTACTTGCCATTTTAAGCAAAGGATTTGCGATGTGGGCGGACAGATAATGGGTGGAAATGAAACTGGCGAGGGTATAAACAGTGCATGGGATAAGCAGTTTCGTATAATAAGCCCTGAGCGGGACTGCGGCGTCTTTGCGGGCGATCAGGGTGCGAAAGACTAAGGCGACGCATTCTTCTGCAATGATGCAATACATGATGCTATAGGCGGAGTATCCCAACCGGAACAAAAAATAGCCGAGGGGTAGGGCTATGATATGCAGGCTGCCTACAAGCAGTTGTAAATGGCGTATGCGTCCCACACTTTCCAAGGCAATCTGCAATCCGATGGTCAACTGTCCTATAAGAGTAATCAGGAGGAATGCACGGCAGAAAACGAGTGTTCCTTCGGGAATCTCTTTTAGCCAGATTTCCAGGATATAAGGCATGTTGATGTAGAGAGGGATAATAAGCATGGCTAACATCAGGAAAGTAAGACGGCTGGTGGAAAATGAAAGTTGTATCATCTGCTTGTGGTTCCCGGCTCCCTCGCTTTTTGTAATCTGCGGTCTTAACGGACGCACGGTAGAATTTGCAAAGAACAGGAGAAAACCGTTGACTTGCTGCGCTATCCCGTAAGCGGCATTGATGATAATACCGAAGAAAATGTTCAGCAGAACAGCTGTCCCCTGATAACGTGCAATGGAACATCCGGCTCCGATAAGGTTCCAGCCGGCGAATCCTGTCATTTCTTTAATAAGCCGGAAGTCTTTGAGTAAGTGCCAGTGATAGTGGCTTTCCTGGTAATGTAGCCGGCTGTATATGCGTTTGCATAAAAAAGAAACGCCGGATACTCCCATGATGAGAAGCGAATATACAACCAGCCGGTGCCCGTCTATATATAAAATGGCGACAGATATGATAAATTTGAGGATTGCTTCGGTCATGTTGATGCCGGCAATGACAAATATGTCTTCATGGGCGTTCATTTCGGCCTCATAAGGAACTCCTGTTATCGTGAAAATAATACCGGTGAGCATGCATAGCAATACGACGCGTGCCCGTCCGATGGCTTCCGAAGGAATGTCCAGTATATGATTGATGAACAGGAGACCGCAGGAGGATAGTAATACCGCAAGACAAAGCGCAATGCACAAGTGAATAATCATGCTGCAGTAAAA
Organism: uncultured Paraprevotella sp.; assembly: GCA_964540455.1. Classification (GTDB taxonomy): domain Bacteria; phylum Bacteroidota; class Bacteroidia; order Bacteroidales; family Bacteroidaceae; genus Paraprevotella. The sequence continues at coordinate 134,527 of CAZIMK010000002.1, read as the reverse complement.
CGTTTCTTTGATTCTTTCAGAATTATTTTCTCCGATAGCGTAAGACAAGTATCGTTGACTGGCTGCGGCCATAGCGACATTCAAAAAGGAAAACATGGAGACGATGTTGGCAATCAGAGTATATATCCCATAATCCGTTTGTCCGAGAGCTTCTAAGACGAAGCGTGTGGTATACAGGGAAACTCCCATGCTTACCACCATGTTGGTATACAGGGATATACTGTTAAATGCGACTTTATTGGCAGCTTTCATAATCAGGTATTCCTATTTTCTTTTTTGTCAGGATAAGCTTGTTTAAATCTTCAGATGATATTTCCGACGTTCCAATGGTGCGCGTGCCTTGATAGTGGGTGGCAAACAATTCCTCCAGATATTCTCTTTTCAGTCGTTCTTCGGGGGGATAGAGAATAGCTTCATGCTGTAGGATTTGTTCCAGAGAAAAACGGACGGCAATCGTTTTGCAGGGAGAACCGGCCACCACCGCATAGGGGAGTACCTCCTTGGTGACGGTGCTTCCGGCGGCAACGACAGCTCCCCGGCCGATGTGGCAGTGGGATAGAAGAATGCACCGGGCTCCCACCCATGCGTCTTCTTCCACGACGATTTCGGTTGCCGTATCATTGATGTGCAGTGAACTTAGATATTGCGGTAATCCTACGGTCGGGATGTGGTTACCCGGTATAACCGTGCATCCGGCTCCGATGGCGGAGTATTTTCTGACTTTAAAGGTTCCTCCTGCCGTAATTACCTGAATGTTGGGTTGCAGGCGTGTGTATTCTTCCAGAGTGACATAGTGAGGATCCAAGGTGAGCGGGCCGTATAGATCCGTATGCGTACCGCATTGTCTGTATGATTTCTTGCGGGTGTTTCTGATGAAAATGAAGTAAGGCGTGAAATATCGGGCACGCCATTGATTTGAAAAAATCTTATGTATTATATTTTTTATCATAATGTCGTTTTAGTGATAGTCTTTAAGCAATTACGTCACTGCTTGGGCAATGCCGCTTTCGGGCAATGTGGCCGGCCATACTCCTTTGTACAAAGTTTCCGGCTCCTCCTCGTTTCGTGCGGTTGCCGGTGTATCGCAAAAAAGAAGCAGGAGCGGCAGTAATATTGTCTGTATGGGGCGTTCGGAAATCATAGGGTTTCATGATAAACAGATAAAAAACGGTTGAATGGGAATAATATTGTTTGAGATGTGGAATAAATGGATTGTTTGCAGTCTTGCCGGAGAAAGTTTTTTGATAACAACCGTGCATAAGTCAGGAAAATGATTTATTTTTGCAGCCTGAATAATACGTATTATATTTATGGAATTGGATTTGTTGACGGCCATATCGCCTATTGATGGCCGTTATAGAGGTAAGACAGAGGCGTTGGCTGCCTATTTCTCGGAATATGCTTTGATTCGTTATCGGGTACGGGTGGAAATAGAGTACTTCATCACACTCTGCGAGTTGCCTTTGCCGCAACTGGCATCATTCGACAAAACATTGTTTGAGACATTGCGTGATATTTATCGCTCTTTTTCGGAGTCTGACGCACAGCGGGTGAAGGATATCGAGAAAGTGACCAACCACGACGTGAAAGCCGTGGAATACTTTATCAAAGAAGAATTCGACAAAATCGGCGGGCTGGATGCCTATAAAGAATTCATTCATTTCGGTCTGACCTCTCAGGATATTAATAACACCTCCGTTCCGTTGTCAGTCAAAGAGGCTTTGGAGGAATGCTATTATCCCCGGATGGACGAGTTGCTTTCACAGCTGAAGACGTATGCGGAAGAATGGAAAGATGTGCCGATGCTGGCCAAGACACACGGGCAGCCGGCGTCACCTACCCGCCTGGGCAAAGAAGTGCAGGTCTTTGTATATCGTCTGGAACAACAGCTGAAGCAGCTCAAGGCATGTCCCGTTACGGCCAAATTCGGCGGTGCGACCGGTAATTATAACGCTCATCATGTAGCCTATCCCGCATACGACTGGCGTAACTTCGGTTCCCGTTTCGTTTCCGAAAAACTGGGACTTGAAAGAGAGGAATATACCACTCAGATTTCCAACTATGACAATCTGGGCGCTATTTTCGATGCCATGAAGCGTATCAATACCATCCTGATAGACCTGGACCGTGATTTCTGGCAATACGTGTCTATGGAATATTTCAAGCAGAAGATCAAGGCCGGTGAAGTGGGCTCCAGTGCCATGCCGCATAAGGTGAATCCGATAGATTTCGAGAATTCGGAAGGAAATCTGGGCGTCGCCAACGCTTTATTGTCCCATCTCAGTCAGAAATTGCCGGTGTCGCGTTTGCAGCGCGACCTTACGGATTCGACCGTATTGCGGAATGTCGGTGTTCCTATGGGACACATGGTGATAGCCATACAGAGTACCCTGAAAGGGTTGCGTAAACTGTTGCTCAACGAGAAAGCGATTCATGCCGACCTCGACGGCTGTTGGGCAGTGGTGGCTGAGGCCGTTCAGACTATCCTGCGCCGGGAGGCTTATCCCCATCCCTATGAGGCGTTAAAGGCCCTGACGCGTACCAATCAGGCCATTACGGAAGGAGCCATCAAGGAATTTATTGAAGGACTGGATGTGAGCGAAGAAGTGAAATGTGAATTGCGGGCTATCACTCCGCATACCTATACCGGAATTTGATTGAAATTATCAGCAGGGGCGCGGAACCGCGAGGCTCTGTCGTGCCTTGCTTCAGTTTATTAATATTATAAAGAAAAGAAATGATAACAGAAGACGAAAAATGGCGGGAGCAGTTTGCTGCCGATGGCGAACAGGAAAGTAACCGTGAGGGTTACAAGCCGTACAACAGAGAGTACAATCGTTCTTATTCACGTAGCGAGTATGCAGGCGGGGGGGAAAGAAACGGTTACGACCGTCAGAGCCGGCCGATGCGTCCGCGCATCCAGCGTGCCGACAGAGCCTATTCGGCAAACGGAACGGGAGAGTCACGTCCTTACCGTCCCCGTATAAACCGGGACGAGATGGCAGGGGGCTATCCGGCTCGTTCGCACTACAATAATAATCACGAAGGGGAAGAACCCTCTTCCTATAATCGTCCTCGCCGTACATTTGAACCGGTGGATTATAACCGTGAAGGCGGTTTCCGTCGTGAAGGCGGTTACCAGCCACGTGAGAACGGTTATCGTCGTGAAGGCGGTTACCAGTCACGTGAAGGCGGTTATCGCCGTGAAGGTGGTTATCAGTCGCGCGAAGGCGGTTATCAGAACGGAGGTTATCGTCCCCGTTATAATCGTGAAGGCGGTTACAATGCCCAGGGAGGGTACAACCGTTATAACAACGGACGTCCGCAACGGCGTTCGGGCGATTACGATCCCAATGCAAAATACAGCCATAAGAAACAGATTGAGTATAAAGAACTGAATCTGGATCCGGACGCCCCGATACGTTTGAACAAATTTCTGGCGAATGCCGGTGTCTGTTCGCGTCGCGAAGCCGACGAGTTCATCACAGCCGGTGTCGTGACGGTAAACGGAGAGGTGGCGACAGAATTGGGTACCAAAGTCAAGCGTTCCGATGAAGTGAAATTCCACGATCAACTGGTAAGCATTGAAAAGAAGGTATATGTGTTGCTTAATAAGCCGAAAGATTACGTTACCACGAGCGAAGATCCCCAGAACCGGAAGACTGTGATGGATTTGGTACGCAACGCATGCCGCGAGCGTATTTATCCTGTCGGCCGTCTGGACCGTAATACGACGGGGGTGTTGCTGCTTACCAACGACGGTGAACTGGCTTCCAAACTGACGCATCCGAAATTCCTCAAGAAGAAAATTTATCACGTTTACACCGATAAGAATGTGACGGCGGCCGATATGCGGCAGATGGCCGAAGGTATCAAGCTGGAAGACGGTGAGATACGGGCTGATGCAGTGGAATATGCCAGTGAGACGGATAAAAAACAGGTAGGCATTGAGATTCATTCCGGCAAGAATCGTATCGTACGCCGGATTTTTGAGGCGCTGGGTTATCGGGTCATCAGGCTGGACCGCGTGTTCTTTGCCGGGCTGACTAAAAAGAACCTGCGTCGGGGCGACTGGCGCTTCCTGACGGAGAAGGAAGTGAACATGTTGCGCATGGGAGCCTTTGAATAATAATGTTTTTAATGGAATAATGTAGTAATGGAACAGATTCGTAGAACAAAAGTTATAGACGTATTGAAACGGGAAGACTATGGTTCGATCGTCAATGTGAAAGGATGGGTGCGGACCCGCCGCGGGAGTAAGGCTGTGAACTTTATCGCCCTGAACGACGGTTCTACAATAAATAATGTGCAGGTCGTAGCCGATGTGGAGCGTTTCGATGAGGAACTTATCAAGCAGATTACGACGGGAGCCTGCCTGAGTGTGACCGGCGAACTGGTGCAGAGTGTCGGTTCGGGACAGAACGTGGAAATCCAGGCACACGAGATAGAAGTATTGGGCGTGTGCGGACCGGATTATCCGATGCAGAAGAAAGGGCAGACGATGGAGTATATGCGTCAGCATGCGCACATGCGTCTGCGTACCAATACTTTCGGTGCCGTCTTCCGGATTCGTCACAACATGGCGATGGCCGTACACCGGTATTTCCATGAACATGGGTTCGTATATTTCCATACCCCCATTATCACGGCAAGCGATTGCGAAGGGGCCGGTCAGATGTTTCAGGTGACGACCAAGAATCTTTACGACCTGAAGAAGACGGAAGACGGAAAGATTGACTATAGCGACGATTTCTTCGGGAAAACCACCTCCCTTACCGTATCCGGACAGTTGGAAGGCGAGCTGGCCGCTACGGCATTGGGCGCTATCTATACGTTCGGTCCGACATTCCGTGCGGAGAACTCCAACACCCCGCGCCATCTGGCCGAGTTCTGGATGATTGAACCCGAGGTGGCTTTCAATGACATCACGGACAACATGGATTTGGCCGAGGACTTCATCAAATACTGTGTGCGCTGGGCACTGGAGAATTGTCAGGATGATTTGGCTTTCCTGAACAAGATGATTGACAAGACACTGCTGGAACGTCTGAATTTCGTGGTTGCGAATGACTTTGTCCGCCTGACCTATACCGAGGGAATTGAAATTCTGGAGGAAGCGGTGAAGAACGGACATAAGTTCGAATTCCCTGTGTATTGGGGAGTGGACCTGGCCAGTGAACATGAACGCTTCCTGGTGGAAGAGCATTTCAAGTGTCCGGTTATCCTGACCGACTATCCGAAGGAGATAAAGGCGTTTTACATGAAGCTCAACGAGGACGGAAAGACGGTTCGTGCCATGGATGTCCTTTTCCCGCAGATCGGCGAAATCATCGGCGGTTCGGAACGTGAGGCGGACTATGACAAACTGCTGGGGCGTATCAACGAACTGGGCATTCCCATGAAGGATATGTGGTGGTATCTTGATACACGCAAGTACGGAAGCTGTCCGCACAGCGGTTTCGGGCTCGGCTTCGAGCGCCTGATACTCTTCGTCACCGGCATGCAGAACATCCGGGACGTGATACCGTTCCCCCGCACGCCGAAGAACGCCGAGTTCTAATATCGTTTGCGGTCAGAACAAAGATAACAGCCGGCTTCCGCCCTTTCCTTTATCCACAGGAGAGGGCGGAAGCGTTTGGCGGGGGGGGGGCGGCGACTGCGTCCCGTCTTTCGTCCCGCATGCGGTTCCGATGCCGGACCGCATGCAGGACGCTTATCAAGTGGAGCGCAGTCCGCTTGGGGTAGTGGAGCGCTGTTCACTTAGGGTAGTGAAGCGCAGTCCGCTTGGGTAGTGAAGCACTGTTCACTTGGGCTAGTGGAGCGTTGTCCACCTGCCGGGCCGTAAGTTGCCGCGGGCGGAATATGTTCCTTAGGGTCCTGCGGTCGTTAGACAGAAGCCGTTTCTTGCAATCTTGCATCTTGCACCGGCCCCTCACACCCACACACGCACACGTGCATGCGCGCGTATAATATAGGTATGTTTCTTCCAGTTCCGGCCCTTCGCGTCAGAGGCAAAGACATGATTCCCCCCTGTTCCCCTCGTCCGGCAGATGGGGTGGATGAGTGTTCCCTTTGCTCTTTTTCTCGTTTTTCTCTCTCGCTCTCTCGCGTATGCGTGTATGAGAGAATTTCGGGTGTGGTATCAGTCTGGTGAATTACGTTTTCGCTCTTTCGCGCGCGTGCGCGTACGCGTGTGTGGGTGTGAGGGGCCGGTGCAAGATGCAAGATTGCAAGATCCTCTTTAAATCATAACACATAATCTGCAATGCTTTCATGCAGCATTTGCAGGCGTGGCGGGGCATCCCGCGGCTTTGCGGAAGAAAGGGGAGAAAATAATTGGCTGTAATTCATTGCGGTTTGCGGTAAAAATCGTACCTTTGCAAGCCGATTATTATCAAAAAGACTATAATGGTCTAAAAATCCGTGCATTAATAGTTTTGCCTTTGGCCGGGCGGACGGTTAGCAAGCATGGAAAAGGAAAAAGTTTTTTAGTAGTAATAATTAAAAGAAACAAAATGGACACTTTAAGTTACAAGACCATTTCTGCGAACAAGGAGACCGTAAAGAAAGAATGGGTTGTGGTAGACGCAACCGATCAGGTGCTCGGTCGTCTGGGTTCCAAGGTGGCTAAGTTGTTGAGAGGTAAGTACAAGCCGAATTTTACCCCTCACGTAGATTGCGGTGATAACGTGATTATCATCAATGCCGACAAGGTGAAGTTGACCGGTAACAAATGGACGGATCGCGTTTATTTGAGCTATACGGGTTATCCCGGCGGTCAGCGTGAAATGACTCCCGCCCGTTTGATGGCAAAGCCCAACGGTGCGAACAAGCTGGTCAAGAAAGTGGTAAAAGGCATGTTGCCCAAGAACCGTCTGGCTGCAAAGCTTCTGAACAACCTGTATGTTTACGAAGGCAGCGAGCACAACCATGCCGCACAGAGTCCGAAAGCAATCGATATTAACTTGTATAAATAAGTAAGAAATGGAAGTAATTAATGCATTAGGCAGACGCAAGAGCGCCATTGCTCGTGTTTATGTAAGCGAAGGTAGCGGAAAGATTACCATCAACAAGAGAGACCTTACAGAGTACTTTCCATCAACGATTCTTCAGTATGTGGTTAAGCAGCCTCTGAACACGCTGGGTGTGGTTGAGAAATACGACATCAAAGCCAATCTCTGCGGCGGTGGCTTCACCGGTCAGTCTCAGGCTTTGCGTCTGGCAATCGCCCGCGCACTGGTGAAAATCAATGCTGACGACAAGAAGGCTTTGCGTGCCGAAGGTTTCATGACGCGCGACCCGCGTGCTGTTGAACGTAAGAAACCGGGACGTCCGAAAGCACGTCGCAGATTCCAGTTCAGTAAACGTTAATATTCGGCCGTTTATCGAGCTGCGTAATATACGTTTAGTATCTAAACCGTGTGGATTCCGGAAGGACTACTCCGCGGTTGGTTGAAAAACAAAAAAGAAAGTAAACGATTAAAAACAAAAACAATGTCAAGAACTAATTTCGATACATTATTAGAAGCTGGTTGCCACTTTGGCCACCTGAAGAGAAAGTGGAATCCGGCAATGGCTCCTTACATCTTTATGGAGCGCAATGGTATTCATATCATCGACCTGCACAAGACGGTTGCTAAAATCGACGAGGCTGCCGATGCTTTGAAGCAAATTGCAAAGTCAGGAAAGAAAATCCTGTTTGTTGCTACTAAAAAACAAGCCAAGCAAGTTGTAGCCGAGAAGGCTGCTTCTGTAAACATGCCTTATGTCATCGAACGCTGGCCGGGCGGTATGCTGACGAACTTCCCCACCATCCGCAAGGCTGTGAAGAAGATGGCCAACATCGACAAACTGACGGCCGACGGTACGTATGCCAACCTGTCGAAGCGTGAAGTCCTGCAGATCTCCCGTCAGCGCGCCAAGCTGGAGAAGAACCTCGGTTCTATCGCCGACCTGACCCGTCTGCCGTCTGCTTTGTTCGTAGTGGACGTGATGAAAGAACACATCGCCGTCCGCGAGGCAAACCGTCTGGGTATCCCCGTATTTGCGATCGTAGATACGAACTCCAATCCGAACGATGTCGATTTCGTTATTCCGGCAAACGACGACGCCAACAAGAGCGTGGAAGTAATCCTCGAAGCTTGCTGTGCCGCTATTGCGGAAGGTCTGGAAGAACGTAAGGCTGAGAAAGTGGATACGGAAGCTGCCGGTGAAAGCGAGGCTCCCAAGGGCGGTCGCAAGCGTTCCGCCAAGGCTCGTGTTGAGAAGAATGACAACGCAGAGGGTGCAGTAGAAGAGACTGAAACCGCTGAGGAAGCATAAATAGATTGTTTATTCAATTAAAGAAAGAAATACAATGGCTGTAACAATGGCTGAAATTACCCAGCTCCGCAAATTGTCGGGTGCGGGTATGATGGACTGCAAGAAAGCTCTCGAAGAGGCTGGCAACGATATAGAGAAAGCAATGGAGATCATTCGCAAGAAGGGTCAGGCTGTTGCTGCCAAGCGTTCGGACCGTGAGGCTGCTGAAGGTTGTGTTCTGGTGAAGGCAGAGAACGGCTTCGGTGCTATCATCGCATTGAAGTGCGAGACTGACTTCGTTGCCAAGAACGAGGACTTTGTAAAGCTGGCTCAGGAAATTCTGGATTTGGCTGTAGCAAACAAATGCCGGACCCTGGACGAAGTGAAGGCTCTGCCGATGGGCGCTGCCACCGTTGCCGATGCTGTGGTAGACCGCAGCGGTATCACGGGCGAGAAGATGGAGCTGGACGGTTATGCCGTAGTGGAAGGTGAGAATATCTCCGTATACAACCATCAGGGCAAGAATCAGCTCTGTACGATGGTAGCTCTGAACAAGAACGTCGACGAGAAGTACGGTCATGCTGTGGCTATGCAGATTGCCGCAATGAATCCCCGCTCCATCAACGAGCAGGATTATCCCGCCGACGTGTTGGCCCGCGAGAAGGAAATCGCGGCAGACAAGGCTCGTGAGGAAGGCAAGCCCGAGAATATGATCGAGCGTATCGCCATGGGACGTATCAACAAGTTGTACAAGGAAGAATGTCTGTTGATGCAGGAATTCATTCAGGACGGCAAGTTGAGCGTGGCTCAATTCTTGCAGCAGGCTGACAAGGAGTGCACGGTAACGGCATTCAAGCGTTTTACGTTGCGCGCGGAATAATCAGAAGCAACAACATAAATGCGGGCGTTTTCATCGGAAGATGGAAGCGCCCGTTTCTTATGTCCGTACATCCCGATCTGTTTTTGTCGTATATTGTAGTTGTAGTATGACAGGTTTTGCATGAATTTTGTTATCTTTGTTTTGTAACGAACAATAGAACGTATATGAAGATAATAGCCGTAGGCATGAATTATGCCGCACACAATAAAGAATTGGACGGAACGTTATTATTACCGGAGGATCCTGTTATTTTCAGTAAAGCCGATTCGGCATTGCTGAAAGACGGAAAACCGTTTTTCATACCGGATTTCACGGAGCAGTGCGACTATGAGACGGAACTGGTGGTGCGGATATGTCGGCTGGGAAAGAATATCGCACCCCGTTTTGCCCGTCGTTATTACGATGCCGTGACCGTGGGGATAGACTTCACCGCACGTGACATGCAGCGGCGCTTGCGCGAGGAAGGCAGACCCTGGGAGCTGTGCAAGGGATTCGACGGTTCGGCGGCAGTGGGTACTTTCGTTCCGGTGGACGAACTGACGGACATACAGCGCTTGCATTTCCGGCTGGACATCAACGGCCGGAGCGTACAGAGGGGGGTTTCCGGTGATATGATATTCACGGTGGATGAACTGATAGCTTACGTCAGCCGGTTCTATACGCTCAAGATGGGAGACCTGCTTTATACGGGAACTCCGGCGGGTGTGGGACCTGTACACATCGGCGACCACTTGGAGGGTTATATCGAAGAACGGAAAGTTTTGGATTTCAATGTAAGATAAAGATTGCTCATGAGAAAGCTACGCATCATATTGATTGTTCTGCTGGCGGTCGGCGCAGGCCGGTTGTCGTCCCGGTCCATTACCCGGCTGGATTGGGATGTGTTGCGGATAGACTCGGTTGTGCCTTGTTATACGGAAGTGGTTCCTTTGGGGGAGCGGTCCGGAGATTATGAGTATGAAGTGCGGATAGAGTATCCCGAATACACACCGGTGACAGCTGCGGAACGTGACGTGCTGAAGCGTCTGGCGCCGGTGCTGCCGGAGTCGCCGGAGGTCCGTTCCGCAGTAGGCGTGTCGAGGAAAGAAGGCTTTATAGATTTGTCTTTTATTCCGGTCGTATTGCGGAAAGGCATATATTATAAACTGCTCAGCTGTAAGATTACGATTCACCGTACGCTCCGTCCCCGGCTCCGTGCCGCAGCGGGGCAGGAGCCCCGGGATGCCTATGCGGCGGAGTCTGTCCTGAAGAGCGGCCGCTGGGTGAAGATAAAGGTGGACGGCGAAGGTGTCCACATGCTCACCCGGGCGGCTTTGCAGAAGATGGGATTCTCCAATCCCGACAGAGTGAAATTGTATGGCTACGGCGGGTATGTGCAGGACGAAGTCCTGTATGCCGGACAAGGGCGTGATGATCTGGAAGAAGTACCCCTCTATCATGGCGGACAGGGACTCCTGTTTTATGCCCGCAGTCTGGTGTCATGGACACGTCCGGTATATAATGCCACCTCGCGGACGTATATTTCGTCGCATCTCCGGAACACGTATGCCCGTTATGCCACGTATTTCCTGACGGAAGGGGATGCGCCCTTGGCTTTTCCGAAAGAGGCGTCTTCTTCGTCCGCCGTGCGGAACGAACTGACTTCTTTCCCCGAACATGTATTGTATGAGCGGGACGAAGTGGCCTGGTTCAGCGGCGGCCGCCGGTTGTATGACGGTCACAATTATGCGGACGGCAATAACCGGAGCTATCGTCTGGAAGTGAAGAATCCCGTGGCATCGGAGGGCGGGGCGCTGACGGTCGATTTCTCCGCGTCCTATGCCGGTGGAACGACACAAGTGGCGGTGAAAGCCGACGGTGTGTCGCTCGGCTCGTTGTCGGTGGACAAACTGGCGGATTATTACAGGGCGCAAAGCACTTCCCAGGTATTCCGGCTGCCGTCTGTCGGTGCGGCCGACGGCGGGGTATCTGTCACGATTACTACTCCGCAGGGCAGGAACGCCCGTCTGGACTATCTGGAACTTTCGTACACCCGCGAGCTGGTGATGGCCGGTCCGCAGCTGGCTTTCACGCACTATAAGACAGGAACGAGCCGGTATACCGTCCGTGCCGCTTCGGGACAGAAACTCAGTATCTGGAGGCTTGACGAACCCGGACGGCCGGTGACGGAAATATCGTCGGTCCGCGACGGCAATGACTACTCCGTGGTGGTGGACAACCCGGCCGACAATTATGTGGCGGTGGATGTCGATGCCGCTTATCCCGAGCCGGAGTTTGTGGCCGACGTCGCCAATCAGAACCTGCACGCCTCGAAACCGGTGGATATGGTAATCATCGTTCCTTCGTCCAATATCTTCCGGGGGCAGGCGGAACGTCTGGCACAGGCTCACCGCGACTGTGACGGCATGACAGTGCAGGTAGTCAGAGCCGACGAGATATACAATGAGTTCTCATCCGGAACACCGGACGCCACGGCTTACCGCCGCTTTATGAAGATGCTTTATGACCGGGCGGCTTCGGCAGACGAAGCCCCCCGCTACCTGCTTCTTTTCGGTGATGCAGCCTGGGACAACAGGATGCTTTCCCCTGCGTGGAGAGGTGTGAATCCCGACAACTTCCTGCTCTGTTACGAGTCGGACCACTCGCTGAGCGACATACGGACGTATGTCATGGAGGATTATTTCGGTCTGCTGGACGATGGGGAAGGGCATAGCCTGCTGACCGGTAAAGTGGACATCGGGGTCGGTCGTATCCCGGTGCAGACGGAGTTTGAGGCCCAGGGAGTCGTGGATAAAATAATAAACTATATGACCAACGTGCATGCCGGCAAATGGAGGAATACGGTGTGTGTGATGGGCGACGATGCCGACAAGAACAGTCACATGAAGTATGCGGCTGCGGTGGCCGACGAGATAGAAGCCGGCTATCCCGACCTGAATGTGCAGCGTGTGATGTGGGATGCCTATCCGCGTGTGTCCGGCATTACGGGCAACAGCTATCCTATGGCCCGTGCCAAAGTGCTGGCTCAGATGAACGAAGGAGCCCTGATGATGAACTATACCGGGCATGCGGGCCCCACCAGTCTGTCGCATGAGAAAGTGGTAGTGCTGAATGACTTCCTGAACTTCACCTCGCCCAACGTGCCTTTGTGGGTGACGGCGGCCTGCGATGTGATGCCGTTCGACTCTAAGGAAAACAGTATCGGCGAGTCGGCTCTGCTCAACGCCAACGGGGCGGCTGTCGCGTTTCTGGGCACCACCCGCACGGTTTATGCCAACAGCAACGACCGCATGAACAGGGCTTTTTGCCGCTTCGTGTTCGGTGAGGATGACAAGGGGCGTCCCTACCGTCTGGGAGATGCCCTGCGTATGGCAAAGGTGACGCTGGTAAGTACGGTCGCTGACCTGGGACTGGATCCGGAGAAATATAAATCGAATCCGTTGGAGGATCTCTCGGAAAACAAACTGCAGTATGCTCTGTTGGGCGATCCGGCTTTGCGATTGGGCATTCCGCGCTATAAGGCAGTAGTGGACAATATTAACGGCACGGACATGAAGGGCGGGGCCTTCGTTACCCTGCCGGCCGGAAGTCTGGCGCGGTTTAGCGGTCACATCGAGGATGAGGCCGGCAATGAAGTTCCTGCTTTCCGGGGAGTCCTGTCTACCACGGTGTATGACAGCAAGACGACCGTGGTCTGTCTGAATAATGAGAAGAAGGATGCCGTGGAACCTTATACTTACGAGGCACGTGAGAAGGTGCTTTATTCGGGCAGTGATTCCGTGCGGGGCGGGCGCTTTGAGATAGAATTTCCCGTTCCGGTGGATATCAACTATTCTGACAGGAGCGGGCGCGCGGTCTTTTATGCCATCAATGCGGAGCGTACCCTTGAGGCCAACGGGCATAACGAAGATTTCCTGGTCGGGGGTGTAGGAACGGAACTGGCCGCGGACAAGGAAGGACCGCGGGTGTATGCTTATCTGAACACGGAGGATTTCCAGAATGGCGATGTGGTGAATGCAACGCCCTATTTTGTCGCGTTTGTGGAGGATGAAAGCGGAATCAATGTGTCCGGCAACGGTATCGGACACAATCTGGAACTGATAATCGACGGAGCCGGCGGGAATTTCTATGATTTGAACGAATACTACCGGAGTGAGTTCGGAGACTATAGGAAAGGCAGCGTGGCTTTCAGTATTCCGCAACTGGAAGCCGGTACGCACAGACTGAAATTCCGTGTCTGGGATGTCATGAACAATTCATCCTCTGTGGAAATGGACTTTGTGGTGGATCCCGGCAGGAGGCCTTCTCTGATTAGCCTGGTATGCTCGGCCAATCCGGCCCGGACGGAGACAACGTTCGGTTTCCATTACGACCGTCCCGGCAGCACATGCGATTTCCACATCGAGGTGTTCGACTTTTCGGGACGCATATTGTGGAATCATGCAGAGAGCGGTGTGAGCACCGATGGATATTATACCGTGCCGTGGGGACTGACGACCGGGGGAGGCATGCCTTTGCAGACGGGAGTGTATCTCTATCGTGCCGCCGTGTCGTGTGGCGGCAGCGAGGAGGTATCGGAAGTCAAGAAAATAATAGTATTGCGCAATAAATAGTTGCCTTTTCAGTTTAAACAGTAGAAAAAACATAATAGGAAGATGACAAGAAAGATAGCGATAAGTCTGGCGGTTCTTCTGCTGGTTGCCGTACAGAAAGCATGGACGCAGGACAAGCGGAATATGTTCAATCCCGTAACTACGGCGGTGACGTCCCAGCATATAGCTCCCGATGCCCGTGCCGGCGGTATGGGTGATGTGGGAGCGGCTACGGAGCCTGATGCCAGTTCCCAGTATTGGAATCCGGCGAAATATCCCTTTTGTATAGCCCGTGCCGGCGTGGCGCTCAACTATACGCCGTGGTTGCGCCAGTTGGTGAATGACATTGATTTGGCGTATGTGAGCGGCTTCTACCGTATCGGCGATTATCAGGCGCTGAGCGCCTCCCTGCGTTTTTTCTCTTTGGGAGAAGTGTCTACCGGCAGTGGCGATGGCAGTTACGGCCAGGGTGCCGATATGACTATCCGTCCGTATGAAATGTCCATGGATGTAGGATATTCCCGTATGTTGAGCGAGAATTTTTCAGCTGCGGTCGCCTTGCGTTTCATTTACTCGGATATCACATACGATTATACGGAGGAAACATCACCGGGAAAAGCCTTTGCCGCGGACATAGCCTTGTATTACAACCGCTATTTTATGATGGGAAGCCGGGAGTGTAATTTCGGTCTGGGACTGAACCTCAGTAATATCGGTAGTAAGATAACTTATGGAGGGGATGACAACTCGGAGTTCATACCCACCAACATGCGTCTGGGTCTCAATTTCCTGGTTCCTCTCAATGAGTATAACAAGGTGTCTTTCTCGGCCGATGCCAACAAACTGCTGGTTCCTACCTTCCCGAAGCAGAACACTGAGGCCGGCGAGACGACGGAAGAATACCAGAACCGCATACAGAAGGACTATTACGACGTGTCGCCCATTGCCGGTATCTTCAAAAGTTTTGGGGATGCCCCCAATGGTTTCAAGGAAGAGATGCAGGAAATACAATGGAGCGTGGGTATGGAGTATTCCTACAACGACCGCTTTATCATTCGCGGCGGTTATCATCACGAAAGTGCCAATAAAGGCAACCGCAAGTACTTCGCCGTGGGAGCCGGTTTCCGCATGAGCGTGTTCGCGCTCGACTGCGGTTATGTGATATCCACGGCACAGAGCAATCCGCTGGACCAGACGATGCGTTTTTCGCTGGGTTTCGACTTGGACGGAATCAAGGACCTTTTCGGCAGACGCCGCCGTTGATGTCATATATAATTAAGGTATACGGGGGAGTATGGCAAAGATAAGGGTAGGATTCGGGTTTGATGTCCATCGGCTTGTTGAAGGCCGGGAATTATGGCTGGGAGGTATCCGGCTGGAACATGAACAGGGGCTGCTGGGGCATAGCGATGCCGATGTGCTGATACATGCTTTGTGCGACGCTCTGCTCGGAGCGGCCAATATGCGTGACATCGGTTATCATTTTCCCGACACGGCAGAGGAATTCCACAATGTGGACAGCAAGATTCTGTTGGCCCGGACGGTAGAACTGATTGCCGGAAAAGGCTATTCCGTGGGTAATGCGGATATTACAGTCTGTGCCGAGCGTCCTAAGTTGAAAAACCACATACCGGCCATGCAGGAATGTCTGGCCCGCGTGATGGGAGTGGATGAAGATTGTGTTTCGGTGAAAGCTACCACTACGGAGAAATTAGGGTTTACGGGGCGTGAGGAAGGCATTGCGGCCTATGCCACTGTCTTGATAGAACATAACGCATAAAAACAAAATTGTCTTGGCGGAAAACCAAGACAATTTGTTTTTAACAGTAATATCGATGAGCCGGCATCCCGTCGGGGCTGTAACAGTTGAACCTATTCGTCATCCTTGAGCAGGGACCTGAACAGCGGGACGGAAGGTTTGTCTCGGTTGCTTACTTTGACGAGGCGCGGGGTATCCTCAATCTTCCAGTAACCGATTTGCATATCATTGTCCATGGAGAACAAGGCGCCGAAGCCGAATCTCACACCGTCCCTGTACTGCCCGTACCAATAGTTGCCGTTTGCATAATAATAGATACCATATCCGTGGCGTTTCCCCTTATAGGTCTCGCCGACATAGCGGTCGCCGTTCTGATAGGAAATGGAGTTGAACGCGTAGTCGCTCAGTCCGTCGGCGTCTATCAGTTGTTTTTCTTCGCTTTTGAACACGTAGAGCAACAGACCTGTGGTGAGACTGTATACCGCATAGAAGTTATTGCCGCCCACGATGGCGTTATCGTTATTCAGCGTGATGCCGAACATGAATTCATCCTTGCGGAACTGGCCTATGCGCTGGTTCCCGTCGTTGCTGATAAACGAACCATAGCCGTAGATATGGTTGTCGCGGTCCACTTGCCCGATATACTGTCCGTTTTCGGCGTTGAGCAGGGCGGCGTCGAAATACTCCACATGGTCCATATACACATGTTCGTATTCGGCCGGAGGTATTTCATATTTTTGCAGGGGAGTCTGTTGTGCCGTCATGTACAAGGCAGGCAGACAAAGGAGTAACGTGGAAAATCCCTTTTTTTTCATACTTCTTTTTTTATGTAGCGGGCCATATCGGGAATGACCTGTTGTTGATAATATCCTTTTTCTTTAATTTCTTTCCATACGGCCGGAGGCAGGTCCGACGATACATCCTCGCCCCTCCGTATCTTTTCCCGTATTTCAGTGGAGCTGATGTCTATCAGCGGAGTGTCCGCCAGGCGGGCGTAAGGCGGCAACTCTTCGCCACGGAGCGGATAACCGGGGCGGGGATATATGACGAGCCTGTGGTGACGCACGATTTCTTCCCCCCGGTACCACCGGTCGAATGCAAGCCAGTTGTCAGCCCCGATGACAAGCGAGAAACGCCGGTCCGGGTGTGCGTTGCGCAGGTATTCCAGCGTATGCACCGTGTAGGAAGGGCGGGGCAGGCGGAATTCTGCGTCGCAGATGTCCAGTTCCGGTTTATCCTTTACAGCCAGCCGGGCCAGTTCCAGTCGTGTCCGGTCGTCCAGCAACTCGCCGCTTTGTTGCTTCAGCGGATTCATGGGGGAGACCAACAGCCACATTTCGTCCACGACTCCTTGGTGGCACAACGCTTCGGACAGCCGGATATGCCCGTTGTGAATGGGGTTGAACGACCCTCCGTAGATTCCGGTTTCCGTCATGGTTTCCGATGGGATGCGTCGGTGGATCCGCTGTTCCGGAGCCGGTGCAGCAACCATCCGATGAACATGGGAACGGTGTTCAGCAACAACAGTACGCCAATGATGGTGGCTTCGCTGTACAGCTCCAGCCAAAGGCAGGCGGCCAGTATCAGCAGCCCGGCTCCCCAGAGGATGAGGCTTACTTTGAGGTTTTTCTTCTTGCGGGATGTTATCATGTCCGGTGTCTGTTATTTGCCAAGGAAAGCCTGCAGGCGCTCTAATGCCTGACATTTCGCGCTTTGCAGGTCGTCGTTTACAATCACGGTGTCGAATTTCGGAGCGAATCCCAGTTCATATTCAGCCCGTTCGATGCGCTGTTCGATGACTTCCGGGCTGTCCATTCCCCGGTGGTGCAGCCGTTGTCGCAATGCTTCCACCGACGGAGGCTGGATAAAGACGCTGAGCGCGCGGTCGCCGTAAAACTCCTTGATGCGGCATCCGCCGTGTACGTCGATGTCCAGGATGACGTTCTGTCCAGCTTCCAGCTGCTTCTCTACCTGTGCTTTCAGGGTGCCGTAGTAACGTCCTTCGTACACTTCCTCGTATTCGAGAAACTCGTCGTTGTCTATGCGTTTGCGGAAATCTTCGGGCGAGAGGAAGAAATATTCGACTCCGTCCTGTTCCGTTCCGCGGGGCGGACGGCTGGTGGCGCTGATGCTGAATGCCAGATTCAGCCCCTGCTGCATCAGATAGTTGATGATGGTGCTTTTCCCGCTTCCGCTGGGTGCCGAGAATATGATGACTTTTCCTTTCATATCGTTTACATTACGTTGAGCACCTGTTCTTTGATTTGTTCCAGCTCGTCTTTCATCCTGACCACGATATTCTGCATTTCGGCCTGGTTGCTCTTGCTGCCCGTCGTATTGATTTCCCGGCCCATCTCCTGTGCGATGAATCCCAGTTTCTTGCCTTGTCCCTGTCCGTTTTCCATTGTTTCACGGAAATATTTCAAGTGGTTGGCCAGTCGCTGTTTCTCTTCGTTGATGTCCAGTTTCTCAATATAGTATATCATTTCCTGTTCCAGCCGGTTCTTGTCATACTCCACTTCGGGGATTGCCTCCAGTGCGTCCGTCAGCCGCTGGCGTATCTTCTCCGTCCGCATCTTCTCATACGGTTCTATGCTGCGCATCAAGGTCTCTATGTTGTCCAGTTTCTCACAGAACTTTTTATGGAGAGCGATGCCTTCCTGCCGGCGGAATTCGGTCAGCCGGTTGACTGATTCCTCGATGGCCTCCTTCACGGCTTTCCATTCCTCCTCGCTCAGTTCCTCCGTTTCCGTCCGGGTCATTACATCCGGCAACCGGAGCAGGGTGGAAAACCAGTCGGCAGGCAACGGAATGTTCATCTCCCGGCTGATGCTTTCTATCTGACGGTAATATCCGTTCAGCATGGCTGCGTTTATCGGAGTCGCGTTTTGTCCGTCTTCCTTTTCCACCCACAGGTTGAAGTCTACTTTACCCCGTTCCAGCCGGGCGGCAATCAGCGTCCGGATTTCTATTTCCTTCTCTCTGTAGAGAGGGGCGATGCGGGTGGACAGGTCGAGTGCCTTGCTGTTGAGTGATTTTATTTCCGCATGGATTTTTTTTCCTGCAAATACGGCTACGGCTTTTCCATAACCGGTCATGGATTGTATCATAGATTACAGCTATTTTTTGCAAAAGTAGCAAATTAATGGCAGAAATATAGTATTTTTGCATGAATAATAACGAGAAGACAGGGAGGTATGGAGATAATAAGACTGGAGGGAACGGATAAGAAACTGTATGAATGGGTGGCTCCCCTGGTGATGAATCCCGCTATATTGAGACAAAACAATAATTATCCTTTTAAGACTTCACACCGCCATGTCTGGTATATTGCAGTTGAAGAAGATTGCGTCATGGGCTTCATGCCGTTGAAAGCGACGGCCTCGGAACTTTGTATAGACAATTATTATATAAGCGGAGATTCGGCCCGGACGATAGCGGTGCTGCTGGACCGGATAACGGAGGAAGAAGGCAATGGTGTCCTGACGGCACTGGTACACAAGCGTCATGTGGATGCTTTCAGGGAAGGCGGATTCCGGACGGTGAAGGAATGGAAGAACTATGACAAGATGAAATATAAAGGTCTCTGAAATTCATGGTGCGTCAGTTAAATGTATATGAAGCCGTCAGACGGAGGCTGAAAATCGTATTCGATTCGTTCGATTATGTTTATGTCTCTTTTTCAGGTGGAAAGGACAGTGGTGTCCTGCTGAACCTTTGCATCGAATACCTGCGTGAACATGCGCCGGAACGGAAACTCGGTGTGTTTCACATGGACTACGAGGTGCAGTATGGCTATACGACCGATTATGTGGAACGGACGCTGCGGGAGAATGCGGACATGCTGGAAGTGTATCACTGCTGCGTTCCGTTCAAGGTGTCCACCTGCACGTCCATGTACCAGTCTTACTGGCGCCCCTGGAATGAAGCGGAGCGCGACATCTGGGTGCGACCGATGCCCGGGCGTTGCTATACGGTCGGGGATTTCGATTTCTACCACGAAGATCTGTGGGATTATGATTTTCAGTTTCTGTTTGCTCCCTGGCTTCGCGCACGGAAGAAGTGCCGGCGTATCTGCTGTCTGGTGGGTATCCGTACGCAGGAGAGTTTCAACCGCTGGCGGGTTATACACAGCAACAAGAATTACAAGCACTACAGGCAATATAAGTGGACCCACCGCATGGACAGCGGAGTGTACAATGCCTATCCCATTTATGACTGGGATGTGGCGGACGTATGGACGGCGAACGGGAAGTTCGGCTGGGACTACAACCGTCTGTACGACCTCTATCATCAGGCCGGGGTGCCGGTGTCCCGTCAGCGGGTGGCCAGCCCTTTCATCTCGCAGGCCATTCCCACACTGAAGGTCTACCGTGCCGTCGATCCGGACACATGGGGGCGGATGATAGGTCGTGTCAATGGAGTGAATTTTGCGGCTATTTACGGGAATACCAAGGCTATGGGGTGGAGGGATGTCAAGTGTCCGCGAGGGTTTTCGTGGAAGGATTTCATGTACTTTCTTCTGAACACCCTGCCGGAGGAAACCCGCAAGGGATATTTGGACAAACTGGCCGTGAGCATCCGTTTCTGGAGAGAAAAGGGCGGTTGCCTGAGCGAAGATACTATCCGGAAACTGAAAAAGTCGGGCGTGCTTTTTACCGTAGGTCCGAAGAATGCTTACCATACGGACAAGATGCCTGTCCGGATGGAATACATAGACGATATCGACATCACGGAATTTCGTGAGATACCCACTTACAAACGGATGTGCATCTGCATCATGAAAAACGATCATGTGTGTCGTTATATGGGTTTCTCACTGACCAAGAGTGAAAAGGAACGGCGTGAGCGGGTGATGGAAAAATATAAAATGCTGAAGAATGGAAAACTATAAGAGTCCTGTGTACAATGTGATAGCCGTACCGGTGGAGAAGGTATGGGCCAACGATTATAATCCCAATGTGGTGGCTCCTCCGGAAATGAAACTGCTGGAGCTGTCTATCTGGGAAGACGGGTATACGATGCCCTGTGTCTGTTATTATGTGAAAGAGAAAGACCGTTATGAGATTGTGGACGGTTTCCATCGTTATATGGTCATGAAGACTTCCCGGCGTATTTACGAACGGGAACACGGTCTGTTGCCCGTCGCGGTGATAGACAAGGATATATCCAACCGTATGGCATCGACTATCCGTCACAACCGGGCGCGTGGCATACATTCGGTGGAACTGATGAGCAATATTGTGGCCGAACTGGTAAAGGCTGGCATGACAGACAGTTGGATCATGCAGAACATCGGTATGGACAAGGATGAGTTGCTCAGGTTAAAACAGGTGTCGGGGCTGGCCGCCCTGTTTGCCGACCGGGAGTTCGGAAAGTCGGAGGACTGGGTGGAGGAGTAGATAAAATCCTGTTTGTTATTCCGCACAAAATAAAACGGCGGAACACATTTGCCTTTCGGGGGCTTGTGTTCCGCCGTTGTTAAGGAAAAGGGCGGGTAAAAAAGGAAGAACGAACCTCGCGGCCAGTCTTTTCCTTACTATATTTATGAGGATTGTATATTTTTTACCCGCCGCCTTTATTTTGATTGTCTATTCATCCTCGTCATCGTCCCAGAGCGTGGATTTCCAGCCGAAATCCTCTTCCTCGATAGTCAGAATGTCGGCCTCGTCGTCCACTGTCTCTTCCGTTTTGACGATACTGACCGTTAACAAGTCCTCCGTATCCATTTCTACGATTGTCAGGGCGGGAGCTATATATGTGTTTCTTTTCATAAGATGGTCTTTTTTGCGGTTAATTACTTGATAAATATCTTTTCGCCCTTGTTCGTTACATAGATGCCTCTAGTGGGGAAATACACGCGGCGGCCGCTCAGGTCATAGTATTCCGTTTTTTCCAGGTCGCGGGCCGTTACGCCCTGTATACCGGTGGAGAAATCATCGAAACTTATGCCGAATCCGTCCGTCTCTGCATTTGCCGGTTCCAGATAAGCCTTGAAGCCGGGAATCTTGCCGGTATTGTTGCGTCCGAATCCGACCCCTTGGCTCAGTCTGGCCAGAACGTACGTCTGTCCTGTCGGTACGCCTTCGACTCTGCCGGCTTCCGTGCCTTTCATTTCAAGGCTTTGGTCGGTAGGCTTGTCGGTGGCTTCGTTGTGGATTTCAAAGGTGTAGGTACCGGTCTCGGCCGACAACAGTACGGGCAATCCGGCCGGAACGACGTTCCCCTCTATGGTCTTCACGGTGATGAACTCCGATTGTGCGTCCTTGGCATAGTAGACCGTTACGCCTTCCGGTATTTCCAGAGCGACGGGGGCGCAGAACGTGGCCCATTCGGCTGCACCGACGGTGACGGGCAGTGCCGTCACAGGCTCGACGGTCCAGTCGCAGTGGTGGATGGCATAGCCGGAATTGCGGTCTACCCGGTTGTCATTGTCATAGATGTACTGCGAACCGCCGTTGTTGGCCTTCAGGGTGTAGAAGCCGTAGTTCTGCCCTTCCGAAGACAGGAATGACAAGGCACTGCCGTTGTCGGCGCCGATGGCGTTCGTGGCTCGGGTGTTCTGGAGATACGTTCCGTTGGAGTAGCTCAGCAGTTTGTTGTCGTTGTTCAGGTAGAAGATATTGCTCACGCCCAAGCTGCTTTCCGGAACCATGTTCATCTGTCCGCCGTCGGTGTCGGGATCATAGACGGTCGCATCCATATAGTGTCCGGAAGATTTTCCCTTGAAGCGGTAGAAGCCGGCAGAGGGCTTGACTATATTTTCCGTATTTAAACGGCTATAGAAATCATCTATTGCCGCGAGGTAAGATGCTATTGTGGTATTGGACGGGAACACCGGTGCCGGTATGTCATACTTGCCGACGGACGTACCGATATACGGTTCCCAGAAATTATCGGCCGGAACGGTGAACGGGGCGAAGTAGATGGTGGTTCCTGTGTCTGTGTGAGGACTTCCGCTATAGAAGCCCATTTTATTTGCAACATTTCCGTAGTTGCTCAGGTAATTCTCGCCTCCGGATGTCAGTAGTCCGTAAGGCTCGTGGCCGCCGTCAGAGATGAGAAACCACTTGTTGTTATATCCTCCGGCGTTTACTTCCCGGCCGGACACTTTGTCGGCTCCGTTGTCGGTGTTGTTGTAGCTTATCGCTTTTCCGTTGCCGGCGTAAGGATAGAGCTGCAGATAGTAGTTTCCGTTTTCTTTTATTTCTTTGAAAAACCAATAGTATTGTTGCCAATCCGCGTCGGTGAACTGGGTGAGGGAAATCTTGTCATCGTCCCCGTAGGTGTACCACCATTCTTTATTATTGTTGTTGCGTCCGGTCTTGATACGGTAAGCGGCGGGATCGGCATTGTCCGTAGTCAGATTAAACGGATAGCCGCTTCTGATTTTCCACTGGTACAGGTCTTCGTTCTCGTGCGTTTCCGACGTGACGGATGCCAGTCCGTTTTCCGTAAATGCCATGTAGGTGTTGGCATCGTAAGAATTAGTATTGGCATTTGTGCTGCGGATGGCATATTTCCCAGTCTTTATGTCGTGATAGATAACCTGGCAGTGCCACAGTCCTTCGCAATGTTCACTGTTGGTCTCGATGTCGTTGGTGTTGAAGTTGTTTCCGTTCCAGTGGGAAAGTCGGTGACCGTTCATGGTCAGATAGTAAGAGCGTCCGGCATAACCCTCTTCCGCAGTACCTTGGGTGATTGCGAACGAATAGACCGGTTGTTCCGTCAGGCTCAGCGTGCCGTCCGGCGCTATTTGCAGGTAATGTTCCATGCCGTTGTCGTCCGTGTGATAAATCAGGCAATGGCTGTCGGGAGTATCGAGCAATAAGCGGGTCGTGGAAATGCTTACGGATTCGATTGCCCATTGCGTTGCATCCGTATAGGCATACCATCTGACTATGCGTTCATAGTCTCCGGATTCATGCAGTCCCCACGCTTGGCTTCCTAACGCGAGGTCGTGGACAAAGGTGATGACATTATCTTCTTCTGTGGGGGCCAGGATATGGAACTTGCCGGCCTCTTCCTTGTCTGTGATTGCGGGAACTCTTACCTCATTTGCGTTGGGAATGTGCCCCATATAGGCGTTGTTCGTCGGATTGTACATCAGGAATGTGTGTTCGTCAGTGACCTGCAGGGTCCAGTATGCGGCCGGGGTTCCGGTATTCATGATAGTGCTGAAGGCACCGGCCGTGGTAAGATAATGGTCGTTGTTGCCACGTTCTTTGTTTTTCAGCGTGAAATATTTGTTTTCTACCAGCAGTTTCAGTTGTTTGGTTACTTCGGCCGAGGTTTCCGCTCTCAGTAGTTGCACCGTCTCGTCGACTTCTTCCAGTGTCGACTGGCTGGTAAGGCCCTTGCCTATTTCAGAGATGGCATCGCTGATTGTCTTTCTGGCCGCAGCCAGATCCGTTGCGCTGCAGATCGCCGTAACGTGTGATAATTCGTCAAACGGAGCCAAGAGTTCGTTTCCGGCTGTTGTGTAGACCGATCTGTAATCAATCGAGGGACAGGGCTCGACCCGGAAGGTAGAACCGTCACCTGCACCGCCGGTCCAGAAGGCCAATTTGCCGCTTCGTTGGTTCATCCTATGGTCGGCGTAGCCGTGCTGTGCCAGAAAGAAGCCGTTGACATCATCAATGCTTGTCGACTGGGTAACGTCCCAGTGCGTCATGTTCCCCTTCGGTACGGGGGTCTCTGTCAGGATGGGGAATGTACTTCCGCCTGTGTTTCCGTCGCTTAGGTCGGTGGATGATGACAATATTTTACCGCTTCCGGCCTTGAGGTTGTATATTTCGAAGCCGGTATACGGGTTTCCCACGAACGTCCATCTATAAGCGTTCTTATCGGGAAGTTCGGAAATGTCCGAGACATTCAAAGGTATGTATTCATCGCTTTCGTCATATCGTAAGTAGTGTTTGTTTCTCTCGATCGCCACATTGTACCAATGGGTCGCCTCCGTATAGCTGTCAGAGAACTGGAAAGGGAATTCCTCGATTAAAGTACATGTGACATTTATGGAGGATGTTCCTTCTTCAATTACTTCCGGAATAGAAATAGTTACTCCATAAGGCTTTGTCGGCATGTAAACATTCGGACACTCACCTTTCGTTTCACTATACCATAGTTTGCCGTTATGATAATAGTTGTAGGTGACCCTGTTAGTTCGAGCTGTTTGGGCCGCTACGTCCTCATGGCTTGTTCCTGTGGTGACAATAGCCTCGATAGGAGCTCCTAATTGCCGTCGGGTAATCCATCCGAAGCTGAACTGGGTTAAGTCATAATCGCCGTCCGGCATGGTCACTTCCAGATAGTGGTAATCACCAACCTTTGCACTCCACGTGGAATGCCAGAAATTGGTATTTGATGTATTCCCGTCGCAGATTCTTTCCATGGGGCCTTCGTTTCCTGACTGTTGTGCGTTTGTGGAGAAATTGTCTACGGTTAAAGTCACTTGAGCGCCGCTCTTGTCGTATAGATAAAACTCCGATATGCAGACGAACGGGAAATCGCTATTGGATGTATCGTGCTGATAGTTGTCTATGAACGTTATTCGGAGGGTTGTGAACCCCGCGGGGGCTGTGATGACGGGAGAGGTCCAGCTGTATTGATCTTCTGTGGAACCCTCCGGTCGGGATAACGTACCCGGCAGTCCGCCGTTGGCGGCGTTGTACAGCACGTTGTCCGCCATTGCTTTTCCGCCGGTCAGAGCGAAAAGCAGGATAAATAGGAATGTTGTCTTTCTCATGAAAATAAGATTTAAGTTATCGTTGTATTTTTGTTTCTCTTTGGTAGCTATTAGGAGGCAAAAATAATAATAAAACCTAAAATTACCCCCCCCGAACGCTAAATGATGTTAAATGTAAAAGAAGGCCTTAATAATGTGTCTTTTTCTAAAAAAAGGTTGTCGGTTTAAGGTCGGTTAATGCCTTATTATATACGAGATCCGTCCGATGGCATCTGTCGAAAAGTGTCGAAGAATGTCGACGAGTTGCAACTGTTTTTTTCAGGGTCTCATTCAGTACTGGATAAAGGTGGCATTCAGTACTGAATGAAAGAGTCATTTAGTACTGTATTAAAATGCCCTCCCGTGCGGGATGGTGCCGAAACGAAAAAAGCCTCCGGAACACGGGAAGTTCCGAAGGCGTATGATTGTATATAAATAAGGTATAGCCGTGCCTTTATTTGTTGCGCAGGATGGTCTGTGCGCGGTCGGGCCCTACGGACACGATGGTAATCGGGGTCTCCAATTCGGTTTCGAGGAACTGGATGTAGTCCTTGAAAGCCTGGGGGAACTGCGACTCGTCCGTGAGGGACGTAAGGTCGCACTTCCATCCCGGAAGTTCCTTGTAAACGGCCTCGCAGCCTTCGGTCTCGAACGGAACGTGCTCCATCACCTTGCCGTCTTTCTGGTAGGCGACACAGGCCTTGACGGTATCGAACGTATCCAGCACGTCGCTCTTCATCATGACGAGCTGGGTGACTCCGTTTATCATGATGGCATATTTCAGAGCCACTAAGTCCACCCAGCCGCAACGGCGGTTCCGGCCTGTAACGGCTCCGTATTCATGACCTATTTCGCGGAGTTTGTCTCCCGTTTCGTCAAACAGTTCCACCGGGAACGGACCCGAGCCGACGCGTGTGCTGTATGCCTTGAAGATACCGAACACCTCGCCGATGCTGCCGGGGCCTACGCCCAGTCCGGTGCATACGCCGCCGCTGGTGGTGCTGGACGAACTGACGAAAGGATAAGTGCCGTGGTCGATGTCGAGCATCGTGCCCTGTGCGCCTTCCGCCAGCACGCTTTTGCCTTCCTTCAGGTATCGGTTGATTTCAATCTCCGTATCCGAAAGGGTGAATTCCTTCATGTACTCCACGCCTTCCAGCCATTTCTTTTCCTCTTCGGCGATATCGTAGTCCGTGTAGTGCATGTCCTTCAGGATTTGTTCGTGGCGTGCCTTCAGGGCCGTGTATTTTTCCAGGAAGTTGTCTTCCATGTCTCCCACGCGCAATCCCGTGCGGCTGGCCTTCTCGCTGTACGTGGGGCCAATGCCCTTGCCGGTGGTTCCCACTTTGTTCTTTCCTTTGGCCGCTTCGTATGCCCGGTCGAGCACACGGTGGGTGGGGAGAATCAGATGGGCGCGTTTGCTGATGTGCAACCGGCTTTTCAGGTCGTATCCGGCCGCTTCCAGTTCCTGTGCCTCCTGCATGAACAGGTCGGGGGCAATGACACAGCCGTTGCCGATGATGTTGATCTTTCCCTCGTCGAAGATACCCGACGGGATAGAGCGCAATACGAACTTTTTGCCTTCGAAGATAATCGTGTGTCCGGCATTGGGACCTCCGGCAAAACGGGCCACCACGTCATAACGGGGGGTGAATACGTCCACTACTTTCCCTTTGCCTTCGTCGCCGAACACAATGCCCAACAGGGCGTCTACCTTTCCTTTTTTCATAAGGATATTCATTTATTTGTTTGTTTCTTTTCTCCTTTTTTCCCCAGCGAGCGGCATCTGGCGCATTCACCGAACATGTATGCCACCCAGTGTGTGTCGGACAGCTTTTTCTTTCCCGTAGGCATGTTTACATGGAGATCGGTGCTGGGTATTTCCGTGCAGGAACCGCATTTCGTGCAGACGACATGTACATGTTGCTCTTTGCCTACGACCGCTTCGTACGTACTTTCGCCCGAGAACTGATGTTTGACAAGCAGATTGGCTCTGATCAGGTGGTCGATCGTGTTGTAGATGGTGGCCCGGCTTACCCGAAATCTCTCCTTTTCTATCATTTTCCGTTCGATCGCCCGGTAGTCGAAATGCCCATTCAACTCGTAGACGGCTTTCAGAATTCTCCATCGTTCCGAAGTCGTTCTCAATTTGTTGGTCTGCAGATAACGTGAAAACCGTTCCGTTATGATGCTGTTCACTTCTTCTGGGCTCATGTCGCTATTGTGCTAAGTGTGGACAAAGTTAATCCTTTTACGGGTAAAAGTGAAGCAAACGGTCGGTAAAAGTGATAATTTTTTTATTTCCGCAGCATTATTTTTTCCGCCCGTTCCGCTGTTTCTCCGTTCTGCAAGGCATATTTCTGCAGCGCGCAAAGGGCGGCTTTGCGCACGGGCAGCGA
Source organism: uncultured Paraprevotella sp. (assembly GCA_964540455.1). GTDB lineage: Bacteria > Bacteroidota > Bacteroidia > Bacteroidales > Bacteroidaceae > Paraprevotella. The sequence goes on along the minus strand of CAZIMK010000002.1, from coordinate 106,869 downwards.
CTCGTCGTGCAGGGCGGCTTCCGCCTGATCCTGGAATTCAAGTTCGGCGCGTTCGTTCATCACGGCTCCGTTCATGAACAGGCGTGCCAGAAGCAGAAAACCGGTATACCGGAACATGGGGCGTTCGTCCGCCATCCAGCAGAAAGCCTTTTCCGAAGCGTATGGTGTCCTGACGAGCAGGTTCATGACCAGTTGTTGGGAGAGTTCGGTCTGTCGTATGCTTTCGACCCAGATGTCGGCGATTTCCGGATAGAACGTCTCCACGGGTTGAAGCATGGTGGCCAGAATCTTGCATTCGCGTATGTTCTCCTTCCACAAGTCCTGTGCCAGCGCATGGTCCGGTGCGAACTGCTGTGCGATGTCCTGCAGGCGGGGCAGTTCCACACCGAAATTCAGTTTGTAGTCGATGCCGCTTTCCCGCATGAGAGCGGAAGCTACGCCGTTCATGGAAAGGCGTAGCTCTGTTTTGATGGTCCGTATGGTTTCCCGCGTGTCCATGGTTTCAGGGGCTTTATTCGTTGATGTAAGGCAGCGTCGCGTAGTCGCGGCTGTAGCGGAGCATCTGTTGGTCGTAAGGCTCTCCGTACCGTACCTGTATGTCTGTGATGTTCCCCTGTCCGTCGGTCACCGGCACGTATTCCGGATTTATGAATCCCTTGTAGGGAGCCAGATTCAGCCGGTTGTACCGTTGCAGGATTTCTTCGTGCAGCACGGGATCTACCTTGACGGCATACGCTTCCACCAGCCGGCGTGCGCCTTCGTAGTCGCCTTCGCTCTTGATGCGCTGTATTTCGGCCAGCAGGCGTCCGAACAGCGTGCGCAATGCGGCATAGTCGTTGATACGTACGTATGTCTTTCCGTTCGCTTTTACAAGTTCCGTCACCCGGTCGGCGCGTCCCTGTTCCAACACCCAGCGGGCGATGAGGGCGCGGTTGCGCATGTGGGCTTCCTCGATGTTCTGTCCCGGCGTGATGCGCACCAGCTGGGTCAGCAGGCCGTTCATCATGTAGGTGTAATATTGCGCTTTGAAGGCTTCGCTGTCGGGAGTCAGTCCCAGTTCCGTGAGTTTCTTATCCGCCAGATAGTACAGTCCGAACAGGTCGGCGCGGGCTTCTTCGATGGTGGAGCCGTATGCCTTCAGCGTGTCGCCGTCCACACCCGGCAGTAGTTTTCCGCTGCCGTGTCCCAGACACTCGTGCAGGTCCGTATGCAGGTCGTCGCAGGCATCGCCGTATTTGTCGATCATGTTCCGCGTCGCTTCGTCTATTACGAATTCCTCGGCGAATCCGTTGCCGTGCGCCGCCTTGTTGTACGCGTCCGTCAGATTACCGATGGTGACGCTCTTGCTTCCGTGCTCCGCACGTACCCAGTTTGAGTTGGGCAGGTTGATACCGATGGCCGTCGAAGGATATAGATCTCCTCCCAGCATGGCGGCGGTAATCACCTTGGCTGAAACGCCTTTACACGTTTCTTTTTTGAAACGGCTGTCCACGGGAGAATGATCTTCAAACCATTGTGCGTTGGTGCTGAGTTTTTCCGTGCGGCGGGTGGCTTCCATGTCCTTGAAGTTGGCAAGGCCCTCCCAGCTGGCTTTCATGCCGAGCGGGTCCCCGTAGCTTTCCGTAAAGCCGTTCACGAAGTCGACTTGTCCGTCCAGATCGTTGACCCACAGAATCGTGTAGTCGTCAAAGTCTTTCAGGTCGCCGGTGCGGTAGAAGCTGATGAGCTTCTCGATGACAGTCCGCTGCTGTTCGTTTTCGGCCGTTTCGGCGGCTTTGCCCAGCCAGAAGATAATGCGGTCGATGGCCGTTCCGTACAGTCCGCCCGATTTCCACACCTGTTCTGTCAGTTGTCCGTCCCTTTTCACTAACCGGCTGTTCATACCGTACATGACTGGTTGCGTATCGCCGGACGATTTCATGGCATTGTAGAATTCTTCGGCCTCGGCCTGCGTCACGCCTTCGCCGTAGTAGTTGCAGGCAGAGGTCTGTACAAGATCTTCGCCGTCCGCCTGGTTGACCCGTTTGGGCATGACGGCGGGATCGAAGATGACAGGAAACAGTTCGTTGCAGAGTTGTTCCGCAGTCTGTCCGTCCGCCAGGGGCAGTTTCTCTGCCGGCAGACTGCTGACGGCCGTGCGCAGGAACGATTCGCTGAAATCCGGAACGAACTTTTCGCAGCCGTAGTGATGATGTATGCCGTTGGAAAACCACACCCGCTTCAGGTAGACGGTGAAAGCCTTGAAGTCATCCGTCTGACGGTCGCCGGTATAGTCCGTGTATACCGTTTCCAGCATTTTGCGGATACGCAGGTTGTATTTCCCGTTCTGGTCCCACAGGATGTCCCGCCCTGTGAGGGCTGCCTGTGAAAGATAATATACCAGTTTTTTCTGTTGCAGACTGAGTTTGTCGAAGCCATGCACCTGGTAGCGCAGCATCTGCAGGTCGGCGAACTTTTCGTCGTTGTATTCAAACGTATCTGCGGCGGCGGAAGATGAAAGGCTCGCCGCAGCGCCGATTAATAAGGTCTCGATCATAGAATGAATCTTCATGGTTGGTTGGGATAAATGAAAAAAGGGATAAATCCTCCACCGGAATCTATCCCCTCTTCTGATATTGCGGAATATTTATTTTTGTTCTTTTTCTTTAGCAACGAATTTCATACGGTAGTTTCTCGGTGTCATGCCCAGTATCTTGTAGAATGCGGCATAGAACGACTGGCGGTTGGCGAAGCCCACCATGGTGGAGATTTCTTCCATTGTCTTGCTCATATAGCGTTTGTCCACCAGCAGGTACTGCGCGTCCTTGATCCTGTATTCGTTCACCAGACTTGAATAGTTCTGATTGAAGCGGATATTTACAACTGCACTGATATAGCGTGTGTTGGTGTTCAGTTCTTCAGCCAGTTTCTTTGCGGAATAGTCCGGATCGCGGTATTTCTTCTGTACGACGAAGACGTTGAGAATCTTCTCGTAAAGTTCATCTACCAATTCGGCCCTGACCAATGAACGGTAAGCCGCGTTTTTCTCTTTTTTTTCTGTTAAATTATACTTTCCCATACTTTTTCGTTTTTTTGTAATAGGCTGTTTCATCCTTTGCCGCATAGGGCCGGAATCCACGCACTATACTCCCCCATATTTGTTTGATAAGGCAAAATTAGTTTTTTTCTCGGTTAATACAAATATTTTGCCTGATAAAATAATTTAAAAAGTTAATTTTGCATCGATTAAACCTATTTCATACGGAAAACTTATGTTTAAAACGCTGAAACGCTATTTCGGTTATACGAGTTTTCGCCCTTTGCAAAAAGAAATAATCACACATGTGTCGGAGGGGAAAGACGCGCTTGTATTGATGCCTACCGGGGGAGGAAAAAGCCTTTGTTACCAGATACCGGCTCTGATGATGGAAGGGACGGCCGTGGTTGTCTCGCCTTTGATTTCCCTGATGAAGGATCAGGTGGAGGCGTTGCGCGCGAACGGAGTGGAAGCCGTGGCGCTCAATTCCACGAATGACGATGCGGAAAATGTGGCCGTGCGGCGTGCCTGTCTGCAGGGAAAGGTGAAGTTGCTTTATATTTCGCCGGAGCGCCTGCAGAATGAGCTCCCGTTTCTGCTGAAAGACATGAAAGTCTCTCTCTTTGCTATCGACGAAGCGCACTGCATATCCCAGTGGGGGCATGATTTCCGGCCGGAATACGCACAGCTGAATGTTCTTAAACAGGAATTCCCCGGCGTGCCGGTCGTGGCGCTGACCGCGACGGCGGACAAAGTGACGAGGCAGGACATTCTCGACCAGCTGGGACTGGACAATCCCCGGGTGTTCATTTCCTCTTTCGATCGTCCGAATCTCAGTCTGGAGGTTCGCAGGGGATACAGGCAGGATGAGAAGTTGCGCGCTGTCATGGCCGTGCTGGCCCGTCACAGAGGCGAATGCGGTATTATATATTGTATGAGCCGCAAGACGACGGAGAAGGTGGCGGAACTGCTGGAGAAACGCGGCGTGCCGGTGGCGGTCTACCATGCGGGTCTGTCTGTGGAAGAGCGGGAGCGGGCGCAGGACGATTTCATCAACGACCGTGTCCGGCTGGTGTGTGCGACGGTGGCTTTCGGAATGGGGATAGACAAGTCGAACGTGCGTTTTGTCATTCATTATAATCTGCCCAAGAGTATCGAGTGTTTTTATCAGGAGATAGGGCGTGCCGGCCGGGACGGACTGCCGGCGGAAACATTGCTTTTTTATTCATACGGGGACATCATCCAGCTGGAGAGGTTTGCGAAAGACAGCGGACAGCGGGACATGAATATGGAACGTCTCCACCGTATGCGGGAGTATGCGGAGGCAGATGTGTGCCGGCGCCGCATACTGCTTAATTACTTCGGGGAACCGGCCGGATGTGACTGCGGCAACTGTGACGTGTGCCGCAATCCGCCGCAGCGGTTCGACGGGACGGTACTTGTGCAGAAAGCCCTGAGCGCCCTGGTGCGGACGGACGAACAGGTCGGTATGTCCGTGCTGGTGGATATCCTGAGGGGGACGTATTCTCCCGAGGTGAAGCGCATGGGATACGACCGGCTGAAGACGTTCGCCGCGGGAAGGGAGGTGCCCGGGCGCGACTGGCAGGATTATGTGTTGCAGATGATGCAACTGGGCTTTGTGGAGATTGCTTACGACCAGAACAACCGTTTCCGGCTGACGGACAGCGGACGGGCTGTGCTGTACGGACACGGACAGGCCATGCTGGCACGCATCCGGCGCGAGGAACGGCAGCCGGAGCGTCCGTCGAAGAAGGCGGACCCCGTCCTGCGGCTTGCGATACCCGCCTTGCCCAAGCAACGTACCGGTCTTGTCCGTCCGGAAGATGACGGACTGTTCGAGGCGTTGCGGAAATTGCGCAAGCAGTTGGCAGACGAACAGCAATTGCCTCCTTATATCATCATGTCGGACAAGGTGCTTCATGCCTTGTGTGAGTCCAGGCCGCGCACGCTGGACGAATTCGGCCGGGTGTCCGGTATAGGCGAATACAAGAAAGAGAAATACGGAGCCCGTTTCCTCCGGTTACTGGACTCGTTCGGAGAGTGAGGCGGCCGCTTTCGTTTTCTCCGCGCCCTGACAGGCGTATGTGTCTTTGTATTGCCGGAAAGCCCGGTACAGGCATCGCGACAGTTTCTTCTTGCCCCGTCTCGACTTGATGAATTTCTCTTCCCGGGCGTGGCTGATGAAGCCGACTTCCGTCAGTACGCTGGGCATGCGGCTCAGTCGCAGAACGGCGAAATTGGCGGTCTTCACTCCCCGGTTTTCTCTTCCGGCTTCCTTTTCATACGCTTGCTGTATCAGACGGGCCATGTGTCGGCTCCGCCCGTCCCGGGTCTTGGGATGAATGAATGTCTCAGTGCCTTTGGCCAGCGTCGGCGCCGAGTTGACATGAATGGAGAGAAGCAGGTCCGCTTCGAAGAAGTTGGCCATTCCCGCCCGGTCTTCCAGCGACATGTTCTCGTCTTTCGTGCGTGTCTGGATGACGCGCACCTCTTTGCAGTGGCGCCGGATGAGTCTTCCTGTCCGTTTGGCTATATCCAGCGTGATGTCTTTCTCGTGCGAGCGTCTGCCCGTTGCGCCCAGGTCGCGTCCTCCGTGCCCGGCGTCGATGACGAGGGTGAACTTCCGGTTGTCCGGACGGGCATAAGCCGTGTGCTGTGCGGGCAGTCCTCCGAGGAGGCACAATGACAATATGAGCCGGATCAGTCGTTCTGAGAAGCGATGTCCTGAATTTCCTGTGTACATGCTTTTATCTGTTCCTCGCTTTTTTCGTGGGCCGACAGACGCACGTCGTAGGCCGCTATCTGCGACAGTATCTCGCGGCGTTTCAGTTCCAGCTGCAACTGCCTTTTCTTCAGAATCTCCCGTGTCTCCTCCTTGTTTTCGTTGGGCCGCATGCCGTCTGCCTGGTGAGCTGTCAGTTCTGCGCGTATGCTGTCTACGCGGGCCTGTGCCAGAGTGGCTTTCCGGTCCAGTTCGCGTACGGTTTCCCGCATCTGGTTCCAGTCTTTGTCCGCCGCGAACACACGCTCCAGTTCGATGAGCTGCACCGGCGGATGTCCGGCATTGTACCGGCGGATCCAAAGGTCGAGTTCCGCCCGTTCTTCCGCGAGCATCTCCTCCAGTCTCCGGCTGTCGTTCTCCAGGGCGTCCTGTTGTCCTTCCGCCTGCAGCAGTTCGGCGGCGGCCCGTTTCAGTTCATCTCTTTTCAGCAGTTCCTCCTGCCGGCTGCCGGCGACGGTCAGGCTCAGTTCCGTGAAACATTCCTTTACGTCCTTTTCGCCGAACAGTTTCCGGAACGTGTTCTGTTTGTCCTTGATAAGTTCCTCCGTGGCCGTCCTGGCATCGCTGATGGTTTCCAGCAGTCCTTTCAGGTATTTGATGCGCAGGTCGATGCTCTCGAGCATGTCTTTTTTCTGTTTCAGCGCGATGCCGTTGTATTCCGTACTGCGGTTCAGGGTTCTCCATTTTTCGGTCATCTGCTGTATCTTCATCTTGACGCTTTCAGGGCCGGAACTCCATTCCCTTATCCAGCCTGACAGGGAAATCTGCCGGTCCAGTTCCTCATACAGCTGGCTGTATCTCCGGTTTTCCTCCGTGTAGTATTGTTGCAGGCTTTCCACGTTGTGGGCCAGCACCTGACAGGCCGTGTTCACCTCATTCAGACGCACCACGGTGTTGCTTTTGTTCAGTTCGCATTGCGCGATGCGTTCGTTGATCTGGTTGATACGGTTCTGGTGGAAGTTGAACGAGTCCAGTTCTTTCTGTGCCTCTTCGGCGTCCACGCCTGTCTTCTCTATCAGCTGTTGCAGCATCACCTTCCGGGCCTCCTTGTTGGTCGACGGCGAGCAGTCGGCGAACGAGCGGTCCACGGTCTTGTACGCTTCCCATTCGCAGATGTCCTCCTCGTGTCTCCTTTTCAGGCTCTCCAGCTGGAGCCGTTCTTCGGTCAGTCTGCTGGTTTCGGATGCCTGGGTCAGTTTCAGTTCGATGAGCCGTTCCTCTTTCTTTCTCAGTTCCTCGGCCGTCAGTTCATAGTCGGTCTTTATTTCCGATATCAGTTTGCTCTGCTCCAGCATCGTGTCCGAATGGAACGGGTGATGCGTGGCGCCGCATACGCTACAGTTCCGTCCTTCTCTCAGGTCGCTGCGCAACTGGATGACGTTCTGGCTTTTGCTCAGTGTGTAGGCATACTTCAGTTCCTCGCATTGCGGGCGCAGGACGCCGATTTCCCGTTCCAGTTGCAGGATGGTGGTCGCCTGGTGGTCCGTGTGCAATTGCAGCCGTATGATGCTCTGCTCCTTTTCGTTGATGGCGTCGTAGCCTGCGGATATCCGCTTCCACAGCAGGCTGGCGCTCTGCAGGCGCTGGCGCTTGTCCTTCAGGAGCATGGCCCGTTCCTGCAGCGAATAGTTGTCCAGGCCGTGGTTGCTCTGGCGGTGCACCTGCAGTTCGCTTTGCAGCGTGTGTATCTGCAGGTCGAGTTCCTGATGTTGCTGGAACAGGCGGTTGAGCAGTTCGTTCTGTTCGTTCTGTTTTTTTCTGTTCCTGTCCAGATTCAGCTGCAGTTGGGTCCGTTGCTGGTGTATGTCGAGCAGTACGTCCAGCTTGCTCTGTATCATTTCGCTATGGTCCAGCATAAACCGGTGCGCTTCCATATTCTGCAGTTCCTGGCGTTTGTGTCCGTTGTCCGTGTCTATCCGTTCCGTCTCGCTGGCCAGTTCCAGCCGCTCTTTGTTCAGTGCGAACAGGGTCTGTTGCAGGCGTGCCGTCTGGCTTTCGGCCTGCTTCATGTTTCCCTGTAACACGTTCAGGGCGCCTTTGATGTGGTATCCTTCGGCCAGTGTCTCGTACATCCGGGAGAGCAGTTCTTCCGATTCGCTCCGTTTGCGGTCGGATTGCCCGTACGTTTCCTCCGCTTTCGTCATCCGGCTTTTCAGCTGCCGGACGAGGGCATCCGTTTCCGTCTGGGCGGCCTTGTTGCGCTGTATCTCTTTTTCCAGTACGCGTATGCGCTGGAAGATGCCCTGCACGGACTCGAACGCCTCGTAGCGCTCCAGTTCGCGCACCTGTCCCGTCACGGCGGCATACTGCTTGTTGATTTCGTACAAGGCGGCCTTGGCCGAGTCCAGTTTGTGGGTCAGGGTGATGAACGTGGTGAACCATTCCTGCTGGTGCCTCAGTTGCTCGAGCGAGTGTTCCGTGTTGTCGAGCTTCGTTTCGCACAGGCGCCGCGCTTCCTTCAGTTGTGCCAGTTCCTGCTTGCTGCATCGGTTGCCGGCCGCTTTGTTGCGCTGGGCTTCGGCGCGGGCCACGGAACGGAACAGCGTGAGCACCTCTTCCGGCATGGCTGTCCCGAAACGTTTGCGGAACCATTGCCGTGCCAGTTCTTCGGGCGACAGGTCTTCGTTGCGGGGAGCCGCGGGAATGTCATCCGGCCGGGGCGCCGGTTGCAGGGGGGCGGCGGGAGCCGCCGGTGCGGGCTTTCTGAAAAAGTTCATAGTCTGAATGTATCTGTTTTTTGCGTGTGCAAACTTAGATAAAATATCCGGAATATGCGAATAAACGGGGATTTTCTCCGGAGGAAATGCTTTCCGTCTTCATTTCCCGACGAATCGTGAATCGTGTATTATGAATTCAGGATTAAAAGATGTACCTTTGTATCCGTTTATTTTAATTCATAGTAAAGCAATGGCAACGAAACCCGGTATACCCAAAGGGACGCGCGACTTCTCGCCCATAGAGATGGCCAAGCGCAATTATATATTCGACACCATACGGAGCGTATATGCGCTTTATGGATTCCAGCAGATAGAGACACCCGCCATGGAGAACCTGTCCACGCTGATGGGGAAGTATGGCGAGGAGGGCGACAAGCTCCTTTTCAAGATACTCAATTCCGGCAATTTCCTTTCCGGCCTGCAGCCGGAGGAACTGGCCGGAGAGGGTACTAACAAACTGGCTGCCCGCTTGTGTGAGAAAGGGTTGCGCTACGACCTGACCGTACCTTTCGCACGCTATGTGGTGCAGCACCGCGAGGAACTGACCTTGCCCTTCCGGCGCTATCAGATCCAGCCGGTGTGGAGAGCCGACCGCCCGCAGAAAGGACGCTATCGCGAGTTTTATCAGTGCGATGCCGATGTGGTGGGCAGTGATTCGTTGCTCAACGAGGTGGAACTGATGCAGATTGTCGACACGGTGTTCTCCCGTTTCGGTATCCGTGTTTGCATCAAGCTCAACAACCGTAAGATACTCACCGGCATAGCCGAAATGATAGGCGAGGCCGACAAGATTGTGGACATTACGGTGGCAATGGACAAACTGGACAAGATCGGGCTGGACAATGTGAATGCGGAACTGGCCGCCGCCGGCATTGGCGGGGAGGCCATTGCCCGGCTACAGCCCATCATCACCATGAGCGGCAGCAACGCCGGGAAACTTGCCGTGATGAAGCAGGCTTTGGCCGGTAGCGAGACCGGTATGAAGGGCATAGGGGAATGCGAGTTCGTGCTGGACACGCTGGCCGCGCTCGGACTGAACAATGTCATTGAACTGGACCTGACGCTGGCACGCGGTCTGAACTACTATACCGGCTGTATCTTCGAGGTGAAGGCGCTCGACGTGCAGATAGGCAGTATTACGGGCGGCGGACGTTACGACAACCTGACGGGCATCTTCGGACTGCCGGGGGTGAGCGGCGTGGGCATTTCCTTCGGTGCGGACCGCATCTTCGACGTGCTGAACCAGTTGGACCTGTATCCCCGGGAGACCACGACCGGCACACAACTGATGTTTGTCAATTTCGGTGCCGCCGAGGCGGCCTGGTGTCTGCCGGTGATGGCGTCGGTGCGTGCCGCGGGCATCCGTTGCGAGATATACCCCGATGCCGCCAAGATGAAGAAGCAGATGGGCTATGCCAATGCCAAGTGTATTCCTTTCGTGGCACTGGTCGGTGAGACGGAGATGCAGGAGGGGCGGGTGACGCTGAAGAACATGGAGACCGGCGAACAGACGTCCGCCACGGTGGACGAACTGATTGCCGCTGTAGGCGGGAACCGTTAAGTCCGGCCTTATACCTATTTATATATATGCGCGCACACACGCGCATATATATAAATAGGTATAATTTTTTAGAGCCTGTACAGATCCGGGACATCTTTTGCTGTTTTCGGACGCTTCTTTATAACAGTTCCGTCATGTATACAGGCAGGCAGAAAATATCCTTGTCCTTTCTTAAATCCTTGGTATATAAAAGATATCTGTCAAGGATTCTGGCCGAAAACTTATGCAGGAACTTGTCGAGGGACTTGTGTGAGTTATATCCCGAAGACTTTACCTCGACAGGGCATATCTTGTCTTTGCGTGAAAGCAGGAAGTCGATTTCGTAGTTGCGGACAGTCTTGCTTTCTTCGTCGTCTTTCCATATCTCTTCTTTAAACGTATAGTAGAAAAGTTCGTTGCCCGCGCTCTTCAGCATCTGGGCTATCGCATTCTCGTAGATATATCCCAGATCTGTGTTGAGCTTGTCGGAAAGCAGCTTCCGGTATATTACATTCTCCGTATAGTCGCGGTCCATAAAAGCGAGCGTAACGAACAATCCCGTATCGGCAAGAAATATCTTGAAATAATCATAATCGGCATGGAGGGAGAAGCCCACACTGGGGTCGTTTGCATGATAGGCGAAGTTTACCGTCATCGAATCCGCTAAATCCATCAACAACTCGCTGAGCCGGTTGGCTGTCGCATTCTCAATCACGCTTCCTACCTTATAACGTGTCGTATTGCGGGAGAGCTCTGCCGGAATCGAGGTAAACAGGCGTGAGGCGCGTCCTGTCGGGTCGATTTTGCGCAGGTCGTCGATATATAGTTCAAGAATGTTTCGTTTTACCGCATCTATGGCAGAGAAATCATTCGATTCGAGATAAGCGTTTACAGTCTGCGGCATACCACCGATAAGCATGTACAGGCGGAAATAGCGCATGAGTTCGCGGTTGACAGCGTCTCCCAGCGGCTTGAGATGCTGGTACGAGTATCTGATCAGCTCATAGGTCTGAGGTTTTCCGATAGCCCATAAAAACTCCTCAAAGTTCAGCGGATACATGGCGATACGGGTTTCTTCGCTCGGTATCACAATCCCTTTCACGTTTTTCTTGATGGAAAGGAGCGACCCCGTCTCGATATAATCATACCGGCGGTCTTTTACAAGATGTTTGATGGCTTGCCGGGCCGGGGGATACAACTGCACTTCGTCGAAGACAATTACCGATTTCCGTTCGTGCAGCGTCACGTTGAACAAGGACTGAACCCGCAGAAAGAAGTAATCCAGGTCCGAGATATGAGAAAACAGTTCTTTGACGGCATCGTCTGCTATTGAAAAGTCGATGATGATATAGGAGTCGTATTCCTTACGGGCGAATTCCTCGGCAACTGTCGATTTCCCGATTCGACGGGCACCTTTTATCAGGAGTGCCGTCCGGCCGTCACTCTCCTGCTTCCATCGGAGCATTCTTTCGTAGATTTTGCGCTTGAATATTTTCCCAGGCATAATAGATATTCGTATTTACTGCAAAAATAAGCGCTTTGTCGGAAACAGGGAAATGTTTTTGGCGTTTTTTGTCGGAAACAGCAAAATGTTTTTGGCGTTTTTTGTCGGAAACAGCAAAATGTTTGGTGGATGCACAGTCTTTCGCTCCGTTTCGTGGCATACCTGGCTTTGTCCGCCGGCATGCCACGATGCAGATTGGCATCCGTGTTTCGGGAATGCCGTCACGACTGCGGATGTGACGACATTGAAACAATTTTCGTGGCGGTATGACGACTGCGGTCGCGGGTATTTGGGGATGACTGATGCGACAACCGTATGACAACTGATGCGACGACTGTATGATGACTGTTGCGACAACCGTATGATAACTGTTGTTACGGCTGTAGCACGACATGGCTATGTCAGTGGTCGTCGCATGGGGACGCTTTTCAGTATTGTTCTACATATTCGTCGAACAATCCTGTAGTCGGATAACCATAAGAGGCAAACAGACGACAGATTTGTTCCTGTTCCGATTCAGTTACCAGACGGTTGCCGTTTAAAGAGCGGTAATAAATGTCGCGGCTCTGAAAGATGCGGGCCACCTGTTGCCGGATAGCGCCGTAATGCTTCATCCTTACCTCGTCATAGAGATGGGTGGCACCCTTGGCATACCGTTTCAGCCGGGCCTCGCAGAACATGTCGCACCCGTTTTCGTGGAGGGAGGAGGGGAGTACGGCATTACTGCATTGAAGCTTGTTTCCGGCCTGTTCGTAAGCCAGATGTCTGGTGCATCTGGAAGCCTGCGGGCATCCTTCCAGAAAACATACGGTGAACTGTTCGCTCTGTGTCGTGGGTGATTTCTTGTTTTTCATAGCTTCTCTATTTAGTTTGTTTACTTACAAATATAAGCTTTTTCAGTGACTTTCCCAAGTCATTCGAGGCTTTCGCATACCGGGTCGCCTTGCATGCAGGTACAGGTATACAAACATTTAACTTTATTTAGCATTCGGGGGGGGGTAAAATGAGCTTTTTTAAGTATATTTGCCGCGAGTTTATCTGCCTTTAACTCTGATACTCACCGTGAAGGCAGACGATGGAAAGCATAGACACACGACATTTTTTGTATTCACAAACATAACTGACTAATATCGATGAAAAAAAAGTATTTGATTCTGACGGGCTTGCTATGCTCCTGGATGGGATGGCAGCCTGTTGAGGCACAGACGGATGTGACGGCGCAGTATCTTCAGAACCCTGATTTCGAAGGGACGTATGAAGTACAGACAAATCCCCAAAGCGACCGTGCCATCTACAAACCGGAAGGCTGGACTGTTACCCTCAATCCTGTTAACGAGAATGACATGTCCATTTTGAAAACAACCGACTTGGCTTCCAACAATTTCACGGGCGGATTCACCGTGAACGACGAGGCCACCCGTGGCGAACAGACTTACTGGTTCCGCTACAGATGGGGAGCCAAACAGACCCTGAAGCTTTCCCAAAGCATAGAGAACCTGCCGGCCGGTATGTACCGCCTGACAGCCGATGTAGTCAATTATTCCCAAAACTACAACTACACCGTGATGATTTATGCCGGCCAGTATGCTCAGAGCCGTGCCGCTGTCTCAACATCAAAAGGTGACAACTGGAATACGGTCTCCTGCGATTTCTACGTAGAAGAAGACGGTGACATCGAGGTGGGCTTTTCCGCCACGAATGGTGAAGCCGCTGAACGTATCTTCGGTGTGGACAACTTCAAGTTGTACAGACTGGAGGCCGAGGAACCTACCGTAGACAATCCCGTCGACATGACCGGTTATATCGTGAACCCGTGCTTCGACTTTGGTAGTTTAGACGGTTGGACATCCACTACCGGAGCACAGAACCGGACTATTGCCCAAAACAAGGGAGGCGCCATCACCGGCAAATTTTATGAGAACTGGAACGGTTCTCCCTACAGCGGTACCATAGAGCAGACCATCAACAATCTTCCGCTCGGCGTATACACGCTCCGACTTGCTGCTTTCCGTTCCGGAGGCAGCGGCAACACCTATGTGTTCGCCAACGAGGACATGACTCTTATTACTACGGATGACGGAGCATGGTATGAAGTCGAGACCAATGTTACGGACGGAACTTTGACTTTCGGCGTGAAATCGGTAGACAACGGTTGCAACTGGACCGGCGTGGATAACGCCAGCCTGACGTATAAGGGAGTAGACCTTACTATGCTGAAGGAAGCACTTGCTGACGCCTTGCAGAAAGCAAAAGAAATAGATCAGACCCCGTTGAATACGTATGCGAAAACACGGTTGAATGCGGCAATCGGTGCGGCAGAAAATGTCAAGATGGAGAAAAAGGCGCTGAACGCAGCTACGGATGAGTTGCTGAACAGTATGGCATTGGCAAATGATGTTGCTGCGGTTTATCCTTCTGCTGTTGAATTTATAAATGAATGCAAATCAATAAAGGACAATTCAGTCGCTTCTGATAAGACTGTATTTGGTACGGCCATTGAAACAGCTGAAACAGATGTTGAAACGGCCGAAACAGTTGAGGCAGTAAAGGCTGTTGTAAACACGCTGGAAACTGCCCGTCAAACTTATGTGCTTGCGGCTCAGCCGAAGGATGGATTCGTCTTTGATGTGACCTTTAAGATTGTGAATGCTGCGGTTGCATCGTCAGATGGATGGAGTGGCACAAGAATGAATGCTGGAGAACAATATGATGGCGCTCCGGACAATACGTATTTTGATATTTGGAATGCGACCATGAACATGACGCAGGCCGTAAGCGGACTGCCGGAAGGCGTGTACTCGCTGAAGGCAGCCACTCGCGCAGAAGCCAATGTGACAGTGGGTAATATCTATGTGGAATCCGATGGAGAGACTTTCCGCACGGATATTCATCATGTTGGTAACAGTGGTAATGAATTAGGCGGTGGCTGGGGCTGGACTTTGGTCGACGGTATCAAGGTGACTTCCGGTAATATAAAGATAGGTTTCTATGCCGAATGCGGAAACGGTAAATGGGCCGGTGCCGATGATTTCCATTTGTATTATAGCGGAATAGCCGATCCCTTTGCTGTGTATGCTCCTCTGCGGGCGAAGGCTGATGAACTTCTTGCTTTCGCGATGTCTGCCGAATGCAGGAAGGCTCTTTCGGGCGGCGGTACATTGACTTCGGAAGCATCGCGGGGTGAATTGTTGCAGGCCATTGTTGATTTGCAGGCTGCCATCGCCGGTGCCGAGGTGAGCATTGCCAACTATGCCTACCTGCAGCGCGAGACGGCCACGGCCAAGAGTTTCGGAATAGATGTTGCGGCCGAGGAAGCGGCCATTGCCGGCGGCACTTATGACGATGAGGCTGCCGTGGCTGCCGCACAGGCCATGAATGTCGCTACATATAATAAGGTGGTGGACGGTTATACCTACGAAGTAGAGGTGAAAGAATGGAGCGGTGAAATCGGTCAGACCAGCGGACAGCACTGGAGCGGAGACGGTCGTTCTTATTATGACACGAACGGCACCGGCATAACCCGTTCCTTGACTACGGCGGTAACCCTGCCGGCTGGTGAGTACGTGCTGATGGCTGCCGGCCGTTCGGCTCCTGCTGCCACGATGGAACTGAAGATAGACGATACGACGGTGAAGTTCACAGCCAAGGGGGATACCGGCTATGGTATCGAAACCAGCGGTCAGGCCAACTTCTCGGAAAGCGGTACGTATGCCTACGACGGGAGAGGCCGCGGATGGGAATGGGAGTTCGTACACCTGAACCTGACGGAAGAGAAGGAAGTGACGCTCAAGGCTGTTATCACCACGTCCGGCTGGGCCTGGGGAAGTTTCTCCGATATAATGCTGAAGATGGACAAGACTACGTTCGATAAAGTTTATTATAGCAGACTGGCGGCTGCCTTGGAGGAATGCAAGCCGTGGAATAGCGGCAACGAGTATGCCGATGTCACGTATCCCGGATATAAGGCGGCTTATGAAAACAAGACTTATACGGACGCGAAGGCAATTGAGCAGGCTATTGCTGATTTGAAAGCAGCCTTTGATGCGTATGCACTGGAGAACATTGATGCGGAGCATAGTTATGATGCGACTTCCAGGATAGCCAATCCCAACTATGACAATGGTATCGATGGATGGGAACGTACGCAAAACAGTACGGGAGGCTATTCCGATGGCGTGAATGCAGACGGTGCTTATTATTATTCGGCAGTGCAACAGATGCGTCATGCAACCTGCTACCAGACCATATCCCTGCCCGCCGGTACTTATCGTCTGTCGGCAACCATGACGGGCAATCCTTATACGGAAAACGGTACTTACATTTATGCAACGACCGGTGAGGTTAATCATTGGGCGGATCCTGTATTTGCCGGTGATGTGTGGTACGGTTACTACACTCCTGCTCGCGACTGGGACGTTCAGAACGTATATACTTTGTTTACTCTCAAGGAGGCAGCGGATGTTCGCATCGGTGTTTTATCATGGGGTAGGAATGCTTCGGGTAATACTCGTGGCGGTTTCACCGTGGACAACTGGAAACTGGAAAAACTGCTCTATGCCGTGGACGGCGATGAGACGGATGTTGTATTTGTAGGAAAAGTTCCGGTGGATATTGTTAATGAAAAAGTGGCGGAAGGTGTATGTTCCATCAATCTTACTGAGGCAACAGATGTGTCAGATATGACAATTGATACCGGGAATAATCCTAACTTGCTGATTTATGCCAAGGAAGGACAGGTGGCCAACACCCGGAATGTCGTTGTCGGCGGTACATGCGCCAGCCTGGTGCTGGCAGACGGGCATCCCTTTGCTGCCCCCGCGGGCTTCACCGCTACCAGCGCAACCTACAACATGTCGGCTGTGGCCACAACCGTGGGCGGCGAAGGTTTCGGTACATTGTGCCTGCCGTTTGAAGCTACGGCGTTGGCCGGCGAGGCTTACAACCTGAACCAGGGGGCTACGATGGGCGGCGAACTCTATGCGACGAAAGTTACGTCCATTCCCGCCAATACGCCCGTGCTGGTGAAAGCCAAGGGCGCATATTCCGGTCAGAATGTGACTGTGGCCGCTACGAAAGCCGGTGCCGCGCATGAGTCCGGCGAACTGGTGGGAGTCTATAAGGCGACTCCGGCTCCCGTGGGCAGCTTCGTGTTGCAGAAGCACAATGACAAGGTGGCCTTCTATCTCGTGGGCAGTGAAGTGCAGCCGACGGTGAACCCGTTCCGTGCTTACATCCGTCCGCAGGCCGAGGCCGCAAGTCTGGACATGCTCAGTGTAGTGTTCGGCTTCGATGATGTCACGGCGGTCGGTGCTGTCGGGACAGCGGAGAGTGTGACCGAAGTGAGCCGTTACGACGCTACGGGAGTGCGGATAGACAGTCCGCGCAAGGGCATGAACATCGTACGCATGAGTGACGGCAGCGTACGGAAAGTATTAGTTAAATAAACACGTAGACAGGTCATGAAAAAGAAAATATATACGACTCCCCGCACGCTGGTCGTGGAGGTATGCGAGACTGAGATGCTCTGTGTGAGCGGTAAGATAGAGGAAAACCTGGAAGACTTGGGAGATGCCGACATGGATTCGGCGTCCGATATTCTGCTGAAAAGTCCGGATATATGGGAAGACGAGGAGGAATGGTAATACTAACAAACAAGAATTGAATCGCGATGAAAAAGAATAAATATATGTATCTGTTTGCTGTCGTGCTGGGGCTGGGAGTCTCGGCATGCAGCAGCGACGACCTTGCCACAGAAGAGCAGGGGATGCAGGGCACCGGCGCGGCCGCAACCGAAGGTACAGGTGTCGTGTTTACCAGTAAAATTGTCGATGAACTGGACATGCTGGACGGGGAAGAAGAACAGACCCGTTCGGCCATTGTGAGCGGACAGATTGCCCGGTGGACGAAAGGGGATGCCGTCTCCGTGTCCGACGGAACGCTGGCTTACACGTATCAGGTGAAGGAAACCGTTTCCGGCACGTCCTGTTCTTTCGAAGTGAAGGAGGGGAGTCGTGAGTTTACCGACGATGCTTCCGGGCGCAATTTCTATGCCTTCTATCCGGAGGCGGCTATTACGGGGGCTGCCGGCCGTGGCGGATGGAACGGTTCGAAGGTGAAGGCCATGATATTCGCGGAGCAGAAGTATGCGGAGAATATGGACGACGGCCTGTTCGGAGCCTACATGGCCAGCGAGGCCACGGAACTGAAGGACGGGAGCGCCAACTTTACGTTCCATCTGGTGGCCAGTGTGATAGACGTGAACCTTGCCGATTTGGGTGTTACCCCGAAGTCGGTTTCCCTCAGGGCCAACAGCGGTGTGAGTCTGGCCGGATTGCTGGCATATAATTGTGCGTCGGGAACGGCGTCGGTGAGCACGGCCGACAGGACGGACTATGCCGCCAGCACGCAAAGCGAGGTGGTGACGGTGAGCGGCATCGCATCCGGTGCCACGCTGGTTCGTCTCTATGTGTTGCCGGTGGTGTTGGACGGTGGTGTGACGATTACCGTGCAGGACACGGACGGTAATTTCTATACCAAGACGGCTTCCGCCACGGTGGGCAATCCTGCCACGGAAGGGCTTACGTCCATTGACGGACTGGCTGGTGCCACGGTATGTAAACCTTATTACAAGAAGTTTAATTTCGGTGCGGCTTCCAAGGCTACACGCAAGAACAACTGGATGGCGACGATTCCGGGAAACGTTCCTTTCTGTCAGTTGTCTGTTCCCGGAGCACATGATGCGGCAACAAAAGGTGCAACGTCTTTGGCAAAAACGCAGTCCAAAACGATTGCGGATTTATTGGAAGCGGGTGTACGCGGATTCGATTTGCGGCCCCGGTATAATTCCAATACACAGTCTGACATAGAATTGGATAATCTGGAAATTTACCATGGGAGTGCGTCAACCGGTGTTAAATTCAAGGATGCCATGAGTACATTGGTTGGTTTTGTACATGATAATCCGACGGAAGGACTTTATGTCAGAATAAAGAAGGAAAATAGTAAACTCTTGACAGAACCTAAAGATCAAAGTGAAACTTGGCGCATTTCCATCCGCACTTGTTTGGGCGGTTATTACGATAGCGGTGAAGTGTTGGGTCGGATTACTGCGGATATGACGCTTAATGACTGTCGGGGTAAATTAGTCGTTACGGCCGACAATCCCTATGGAGAAGAAGGCTCCTATGAGGGTATAGTATACGGAGGTCGTCTTTCCTGGGACGAAGATACGCAGGGACAGGATTATGCTATCAATCATACATGGAATTCATGGGTGGCGGGTGCCTATGTACAGGATTATTATAGTGGTAATCAGAATACTAAATATACATGTATAGATAATATCTTTGCCAAATCATCTGCGGACTTGGGAAATAAGTGGTATATCTGTTTCTTGAATATGGAGACGATAAGTAATGCTAAACAAATTAATCCGCAAACGACTGAAAAACTGAATGCGATATCAGGGCGTGTGGGTTTTGTCTTCTACGATTTCTGCGGCGATGACAGTTACGGCGGTGAAACGCTCAACAAGACCATTATCGGACAGAACTACAAGTACGTTTACAACAACCGTTCCCGTGTGCACATGCCGGATAACACCGGAACCGGCATCGACGGAGGCGAGATGGCAGACGATTCGGAGGTATATTCGATAGAGATGCGTTGACACGTATAGTGTATGCATAAAAAAGAGCCCGGCTTCTTGTGAAAGGACAAGGTGGCCGGGCTTTTTAACTGATAAAACCCGAAAAAGAAAAACGATGAAACAAGTCAGATTGATTTTTGCCTGTCTGTGTGTGTGCTGTACGGCTGCGCTGTCGGCGCAGACACGCCATATGGTGGTGTATCGCACGGACGGTACCCGTGTCTCGATGGACATCGCGACGATAGACAGCATCCGTATAGAGGAACCTCCTTACGGAGGCCGTGAATACGTGGATCTGGGGCTGAGTGTACTGTGGGCGACCTGCAATGTGGGAGCCGACCGTCCCGGACAGAGCGGCGCTTATTATGCCTGGGGCGAGACGGAGCCGAAAGACGATTACAGCGAGGACCGCTACCTGTATTATGTGTACGAACAATATCAGTCCATCGGTGCGGACATCTGCGGCACGAAGCACGATGCCGCGAGCGCGGTGTGGGGCGAGGGCTGGCGGATGCCTACGCTGGCCGAGGCCGAGGAACTGGGCAATCAGTGCAGCTGGGCGTGGACGACGCAGGACGGCGTGAACGGTTATCGGGTGACGGGACCCAGCGGCGCCTCCATCTTCCTGCCGGCAGCCGGATATTACAGCGAAGCGGAACTGCTCGGAGACGGGCAGACGGGATATTACTGGACGGGTACGCAGAGTGCCGCGCTCCGGTCGGCCGCCCACAATCTCAACTTCACGGGCTATACGGGCCGGTGGACAGCCAGCCGTGCCTACGGATTTCCCGTCCGTGCCGTGCATGCCCGGTGATAGTTGTGTTTTTCGGTTTGTAAGGGTTGTGATTTAAACTATTATTGTTATATTTGCGTCGTAATAGTTTATAATTCGACTTTTATGGATGATATATATGTATTGGCGGACACAATGATTCAGCAGCGCATCGGTGACAAACTGAAGTCAATCCGTCTTAAACAGAATATAACCCAGCAGAGTCTGGCCGAATCAGCGGATGTTTCGTTGTCCACGGTCAAAAAGATGGAGAACGGTACCATCAGTTCGTTCGGTTCGTTGTTGCGCGTCTTGCGGATACTCGGCAGGTTGGATGTATTCCAGTCGCTGGTCGAGGAAGAACAGTTGAGTCCCAATGAATATTACGACTTGGTTTATACTGCGCAGAAGAAGACGCGCAAACGTGCTGTCGGCCGCATAAACAACCGGGAGAAGGAGGTGTCGGAATGGTAGATGTCGCAAGAGTCAATATGTTCGGAATTCCGGTCGGTACATTTCGCTGGGACAGCAATCGCGAGGCGGCTCTGTTTGAATATGCCCCGGATTTTATCGGCAAGGGGATTGAACCGGCCCCGTTGATGATGCCGGTGCGACGGGGACGTGTCTATTCTTTCGGGAATATTGGCGGTGATACATTCAGGGGATTGCCCGGCATGTTGGCGGATTCGCTTCCGGATACCTATGGCCGTGCTCTGTTCATCCGGTGGCTTTCACTTACAGGCCGGACCAGCAGCAATCCGATAGAGACACTGTGTTTTCTCGGCAGGCGCTGTATGGGAGCCTTGGAATTCGAGCCGGCCATGGAGGTTCCGTATGATTCCGGTTTACATTTTGAAATTGAATCGCTGGTCGATGTGGCAAAGGAAGCTTTGGCTGAGAAGGAAAGTTTCGGAGTTAATATAGATGACGACAGGAAAGCAGCCATCGCGGAAATCGTGCGGCTTGGTACATCTGCCGGCGGACAGCGTGCCAAGGCAATCATCGCATATAACAAAGCGACAGGAGAGGTTCGTTCGGGACAAGTGGAAGCACCCGAAGGTTTTGATTATTATATTATAAAGCTGGACGGCGTGTCCGCGACGACAGGGTTCCGCGAAACGGACAATTACGGACGTCTCGAATACTCTTTTTATCAATTGGTCAGGAAATGCGGTATCGAAATGACCGATTGTGAATTGAAAGAAGAGAACGGACGTGCGCACTTCATGACGAAACGTTTTGACCGGGTTGACGGGAAGAAACTGCACATGCAGACGCTGTGCGGAATCGCACACTATGATTATCGGCTGCACCGGGCATATTCATATGAGCAGGCCTTTGATGTGATGCGGGCTCTTCGGCTGCCGTACATTCAAGCCAGAGAGATGTTTCGGAGAATGGTGTTCAATGTCGTGGTCAGGAATCAGGACGATCATACGAAAAACATTTCGTTCCTGATGGGGGAAAACGGTGTGTGGAGATTGTCGCCTGCATACGACATGGGTTATGCTTACAATCCGGACGGCGGCTGGACGGCGACGCACCAGATGTCGGTTAACGGCAAGTTTGACGATATTACCCGCAAGGATTTGCTGGAATGTGCGAATCGGAATAATATCAGGGAAGCTTCTCTGATTATCGATGAGATTTGTGAAATATCATCGGGCTGGCCGGCCATTGCCGCAGAATGTGACGTGCCGCAGGATATGGTGCGTTCTATAGCCGCAAATATGGCATTGTCGATATAGCAAAAGTATATCGTTTCCTGTATTTGGTGCAGGATGTGCTGTATGTATCGCTTTTTGTGTTATCTTTGCCGTCGCATTGAGGTGACATTAAATGCAGGAAACTAAAAAAGGCGTATCAATATGTTTACAGTAATCAAACGGATGGAGATATCGGCCGCGCACAGGCTGGTGCTCCCGTATGAAAGCAAATGCACCCGTCTGCACGGTCACAACTGGATAATTACGGTGCACTGTCGCTCGGAGCGGCTGGACGAGAACGGAATGGTGGTGGATTTCACCCGCATCAAGGAGGTTATCATGGAACAGCTCGACCACCGGAACCTGAACGAAGTGTTGCCGTTCAATCCCACGGCGGAGAACATCGCACGCTGGGTGTGCGGACAAATCCCTCAATGCTATAAGGCGGAGGTGCAGGAATCGGAAGGGAACGTGGCTGTTTATGAGGAAGATTAACGAAATTTTCTATAGTCTGCAGGGCGAAGGATACCACACGGGTACGCCCGCCGTCTTTATCCGTTTTTCCGGATGCAACCTGAAATGCGCGTTCTGTGACACGCAACACGAGGAGGGGGTGATGATGACCGACGCGGAGATTCTGGCCGAGGTGAGGAAATATCCGGCCCGCATGGTTGTCCTGACGGGGGGTGAGCCGTCTATTCAGATAGACGGTTCGCTGATAGATGCCTTGCATAAGGCCGGCAAGTATGTGGCTGTCGAGACCAACGGCACACGTCCTTTGCTTGCTGAGGTGGACTGGGTGACTTGTTCTCCCAAGCAGGGGACACAGCTGGCGGTGGAGCATATCGACGAGGTGAAGGTGGTCTACGAGGGGCAGGACATCACACCTTATGAGCGATTGTCTGCCGACCATTTCTTCCTTCAGCCCTGTTCGTGCGGCAATACGGCGGAAACGGTGGCCTGTGTGCTGAGCCATCCCCGGTGGCGTCTCAGCCTGCAGACGCACAAACTGATAAATATTCGCTGAGAGGGGCGGGCCGGTACATTTCTTTCCTTGTTCCTGCGGTTTCTTCCTTTATTTATCGTCTATAACAGTCATCTTACGGATAAACACTTCCCGGACGGGATGGTCCTTTTCGTCGGTACGCACTTTTTCCAAGGCTTCCACCACGGCCATTCCATCCGTGACTTCTCCGAATACGGTATATTCCCCGTCCAGATGAGGCGCCCCGCCGACGGTCGTATAAGTTTTCTTCTGCATGTCCGTGAAAGGAGCGGGCGGGTTGGCGGCTATGCGGGATTCGGCCTCGTATAGCAGCGAGTCCCTGAGCGCCTGCAACGCTTCCGTCTCTTTCCGTCGGGACATCAGGTTTATTTCTTCCGCATGCCTCTGACAGAGGCTTTCGTAACAGGCATCCACTTTGCTCTGATAAACGGCGTTTTTCAGTTCGGACAGTTGGCCCGTGGTGAACACTTTTCCCGTGACGATGTAGAACTGCGTGCCGCTCGATTCCCTGAGAGGATTGACATCGTCTCCCATACGTGCGGCAGCCAGTGCCCCTTTTTTGTGGTAATATCTGGGATAAACGATTTCCGCCGGCAGGGTGTAGCGGAGCTCGTTCGTATCCACGGCGGTCGCGGCCTCTTCCGTTCTTTGGGCCGGATCGCCGGCCTGTACCATAAACTCTCGTATGATGCGGTGAAACAATACATTGTCATATACGCCGTCCCGTACCAGTTTCAGAAAGTTATCCCGATGTATCGGGGTTTCGTTGTAAAGTTTCACTTCCAGCTCGCCCAGGGATGTTTCTATGCGCACCCTTGTCTCTTTTTCTTTTGTGTCCGGGGAATTGTGCCTGCAACTGATACAAACCATCAGGCTCAGCAGTATTGATGCTATGTGACTTGCTTTCATATTTTATCAGATAAAGAATACCAATGGTTTGCAAAATTAGTTAATTCGGATTTATGTTCAAGCTTTTTAGAGAAATTCTGCGCTTAAATAAAGAAAAAAGCCTTTCCTTTGTGTCTAAATAAAGAATACCCTGTTTATGAAGAAAGTTTTGAAATGGATAGTGGCCGTGCTGTTGGCTCCGGTGGCATTGTTCCTTCTTCTTTCATTGTTATTATATGTACCTCCGATACAGGATTTTGTGGTGAGGGAAACAACCGCCTATGTGGCCGGGGCTACCGGAATGGATATTTCTATAGAACGGTTGCGGCTGTCTTTCCCACTCGACCTGGATTTACAGCATGTGCGTGTCTCCGATAGGAAAGAAGCCATGGAGATGCAGGTCGGGGACCTGATTGTGGACTTGAATCTATGGAGGCTTTTTCGGGGAGAAATCGATGTGGATGCCTTTGAGATACGACGGGCGACGGTAGACACGGGTACGTTGGTAGACGGTCTGACGGTAAACGGCCGGCTGGAGCGCTTCTTTCTGGATTCCCATGGAGTCGATTTACCGGCCCGCAGGGTGATGCTCGACAATGTATTGCTGGATGATGCGGATGTAAATATCCAGCTGAACGACACGACTGCTTCGGATACGGCCTCTTCGTCTGTTGACTGGCGGATAGAGCTTGGCCGGGTTGCGTTGCACTCGGCCCGTGTGCGGTTAAACATGCAGCCGGACTCCATGTCGGTGGGCGTCGATGTCCGTCAGGCGTTGCTCACCGGCGGACAGATCGATTTGGGGCGGGGAGAGTATGATGTCCGCCGACTGAGCCTGCAAGCCGATACTCTCCGGTATGATCTGACGAATCAGTCGGTAACGGCGGGGCTGGATGTGAATCATCTTCTGTTGAGCGGTGTGGATTTGCAGGTAGACAGCGTACGTTTCGTGCAGTCTCCCCTGCAGCTCTCTCTCGGGCTGGAACGCCTGGCCTTGCGTGAGAAAAGCGGGCTGGAGGTGGAACGTCTGGCAGCCCGGCTACGGATGGATGAAACGTCTGTGCATGTAGCCGGTCTGGTGCTGGAGACGCCGGACTCGCACCTGCAGGCATTGGCGGATATGGATTTCTCTTCGGTAACGACTGGAGGCGGCGGCAAGCTGTTGGCCCGGTTACAGGCCGAGATCGGGAAACAGGATGTCATGTTCTTTGCCGGAGATATGCCCGACGGTTTTGTGAGGCGATACCCCAACAAACCGCTGACCCTGTCCTTGTCGGCGGACGGTAATGTCGATTCGTTGGCATTGCACGGACTGGAACTGGCTCTGGACCGTGCCTTTGCGGTCAGGGTAGGCGGAACATTCACCCGTTTGCTGGATGACAAGCGGAGGCAGGCGCGGCTGGACGTGAACGCGACTACGCGCGATATGGCTTTCGTAAAATGGCTGGCCGGTCCGGACGGACTGCCCGGAGTGGCTCTGCCTCCGATGGCATTGACGGGCAAGGCCGGAATGAAGGGGGATAAATACCATACGGATCTGACCCTGCGCGAAAGGAACGGACGTGTGGGATTGCGGGCGCGGTTCGACGCCGGTCGTATGGCGTATGATGCGGCCCTGCATGTGGACAATCTGCAGTTGCATGACTTCCTGCCGCAGGATTTCCTGTATTTGCTTTCGGCCAAAATCGCTGTCGACGGAGCCGGTTTCGACCCCATGTCGCACGCCACGGCGTTGCAGGCCCGTGCCGAACTGGAGCGTCTGCAATATGACAGTCTGGACGTGACGGGGACTGCGCTTGAAGCGTCGCTGCAGAAAGGAAAGGCGGTGTTGGAACTGAACAGCGACAATGATATGCTGGCGGTCCGCTCCCGTGTGGATGCCCTTGTTTCCCGCAGGAATATAGATATGACACTCAATGTGGATATGAAGAAAGCCGACTGGTATGCATTGCGGCTTACTTCGAAGCCCTTTGCCACGTCCATGTGCCTGCATATGGACGGAAGCACGAACATGAAAGACAGTCATGCCGTACAGGGGGAACTTTCCGACTTGTCGCTCATTTTGCCTGATACGTTATTCCGCCCTGCGGCGCTTTCGCTGGACGTATTGCTGAGGCCGGACACTTTGTATGCGGATGTGAGGGCCGGCGATTTGCAGGTGAATGCCAGTGGGCGGGGAGCGCTGGAACAGATTGTGAAGCAGGCGGGGCTTTTCATGGAGGAACTGAAACGCCAGGTTGCCGACCGGCGCATTGACCAGGAGGCTTTGAAAGCCTTTCTGCCCAGTCTGAATGCCAGAATCCGTTCGGGACGTCACAATCCGGTCAGCAATACGCTGGCGGCACAGGGCTTCCAGTTCAGAGACCTGTCGTTTGAACTGGCTTCGAATCCGGAAGTGGGGCTGAACGGAAAGGGGTATGTGCATACGCTGGACGCGGACGGTATCCTGCTCGATACAATCCAGTGGCATGTCTTCCAGGATTCTACGGGCGTGAAAATGGACAGCCGTGTATGCAACGGACCGAAAAACAAACAGTTTGTGTTTGACGCCACGTTGGATTCGTATATCCTTTCCAACGGGGCGGGCTGCCGGTTGACTTATGTGGACGGACAGGGACGCAGGGGAGTGAACGTCGGGTTGCGGGCGGATCTGGAAGAGGACGGGGTGCGTGTGTCGTTCGATCCCCTGGACCCCGTGATCGCTTACCGGACTTTCCGTCTGAATGAAAACAATTACCTCTTTATGGGCAATGACCGTAGGGTAAAAGCCGATATCGACCTGCTTGCCGATGACGGAACGGGCGTGAAGATATATACGATACCCAACGAAGAAGCCCTGCAGGACATATCCCTGTCTCTGAACCGTCTGAATCTGGATGAACTGACCAATGTGTTGCCTTATGCTCCCCATATCACGGGCTTCCTGCGCGGGGACGCTCATCTGGTGCAGACGACGGACAATCTCTCCGTCATGGCGGATATGACGGTGGACGACATGACGTACGAAGAAGCCCCGTTGGGGCAGGTGGGAATGAATGCCGTGTATCTGCCCAATGAGGACGGTTCGCATTTCGTGGATGCCAGAGTGTTGTATTTCGAGGACGAGGTGCTGATGCTGTCCGGTACTTACACGGATGACAAGAAAGGCGGCGCCCTGGATGCCGGGGTAGAGCTGAACGGTTTCCCGCTTACATTGGCCAATGGATTCGTGTCTCCCGGGCTGGTGGCTCTGGCGGGCAGCATAGACGGAAGCCTGACGGCGGTGGGACCGATGGACCGGCTGAGTATCAACGGGGGATTCGGACTGGATTCGGTGCGCGTGAAATCGGCGGAATACAGCCTGAGCCTTCGGGTGGCGGATGATTCGATACGGATTGACGACAGTCGTCTGCTGCTGAACAGACTGAAGATATATTCCCTTAACAACAACCCGTTGCTGGTGGACGGACGGGTGGATTTCCGCCGGTTCGACAATGTGACGTTCGATACGCGTGTCACGGCGAAGAACTATGAGCTTATCAACGCGCCGAGAACGCAGCAGGCGTCGGCCTACGGCAAGGTGTACGTGGATATCGACACCCGTATACAGGGGAATCCGGACAATGTCTCTGTCCGGGGACAATTGAATGTGCTTGGGAATACGGACGTCACTTATGTGCTGAAGGATTCTCCACTGACGGTGGAGGACCGCTTGAGTGACCTTGTGACTTTTGTGGATTTCTCCGATACGACCGAGGTGGCGGATGCAGGGAAGGCCGCTCCGCTCAATCTGGACATGGTGGTGCGTCTCGGCATCGACCAGGCGGCGCAGGTGTATTGCATCCTGAGCGCCGACCAGTCC
Organism: uncultured Paraprevotella sp.; assembly: GCA_964540455.1. Classification (GTDB taxonomy): domain Bacteria; phylum Bacteroidota; class Bacteroidia; order Bacteroidales; family Bacteroidaceae; genus Paraprevotella. Next base: position 79,428 of record CAZIMK010000002.1, on the reverse strand, counting down.
AATTACGTGGAAATCGAGGGCGGAGGAAACCTGACCCTGACTTATTCTCCCGAAGGCGACTTGCAGCTTAGCGGACGCTATACGGTGTTGAGCGGCGAGATGAAGTATTCGCTGCCTGTGATACCTTTGAAGACGTTTACGCTGAAAAACGGCAGTTATATAGAGTTTACCGGGGACGTGGCCAATCCGGGGTTGAATATATCCGCTTCGGAACGTGTCCGGGCTACGGTGACGGAAAACGACGTGCCGCGCACGGTGGCTTTCGATGTGGGACTTTCCATCACCCAGAACCTTGCGAATATGGGACTCGAATTCACGCTGGATGCCCCGGAGGACATGAACGTGCGCAACGAACTGGCCTCCATGTCTTCCGAGCAGCGCGGACGGTTGGCCGTGACAATGCTGGCGACAGGTATGTACCTGAACGAAAATAATTCCGGCGGTGGCGGCGGATTTTCTACCCAGAATGCCTTGAACTCGCTTCTGCAGAGCGAGATCAACAGTATTGCCGGAAAGGCCTTGCGTACCATCGATCTTTCCGTGGGTATGGAAAACAGCACCTCGGCCGACGGCGGTACGCAGACGGACTATTCGTTCCGGTTTGCCAAGCGTTTCTGGGGCAACCGCATCAGCATCATCGTGGGAGGAAAAGTTTCTACGGGAGAGGATGTGGAGAATACGGGACAGACGCTGATCGACAACGTATCGCTGGAATACAGGCTTGACAAGAGCGCCACCCGCTATGTGAAACTTTTCTACGACAAGAACTACGAATCCATGCTGGAGGGCGAGATTACGGAGATGGGAGCCGGTCTGGTGCTTCGCAAGAAGATGGACAGGCTGGGAGAACTTTTTATCTTCCGCAACAGGAAGAACACGGATGCGCGGCCGGAGGACGGACAATGAACAAAGAAGGACGAATGAAACGGATATTACTGATGACGGGAATGGCAGGCCTGCTGTTTCTGGGAGGGTGCTCCACCACGGCCAACCTGCCGGAGGGCGAGACGCTGTATACGGGTATCAAAAAAATCACCTACGGGCATAAACTGAAGGCGAAAGACCGTACCGGCGAAGAAGGGGTGATAGCCTCCATCGCGGACGCCTACAAGGCCGTGGACGACCTGATTACCGGCAAGAACGTGTCGGGGATGCAGAATCTGGCCGATAAGCAGGATATGGAAGGACTGACCAAGGAACAGCGCGATTCCGTCAAGGCGGAAACAGAACTGATAGAGGAGGCATACGACACGATGACCGACGAAGTGGGGGGAGCGCTCGCCTACAAGCCCAACAATGCCCTGCTCGGCAGCTCTTCCTACCGCATTCCGTTTCCCATCGGGTTGTGGACATACAACAGTTTCGTAAACTCGAAAAACAAGTTCGGGAAATGGATATTCAATACGTTCGCCTCCACGCCGGTAACTATAAATATGGTGAATCCGAAGACAAGAGCGCTCGTGGCGCAGAACACATTGCGCAACTACGGTTTCTTTCGCGGAACGGTGGATTACGACATATTGCCTCAGAAAAAACGCCGTCAGGCAAAGGTGTCCTACGCCGTGACGCCGCGTGCCCTGTTTCGTCTGGATGCCATTGAATACCTGAATTTCCCGGAATATGCAGACTCCCTGGTGCGTCGTTCCATGCCCCAGTCGCTGTTGCGCAAGGGCGATGCATTCAGCGTGCCGAATCTGGACGGCGAACGGACACGGCTGAGCACGTTGTTCCGTAACAACGGGTTCTACTATTTCCGGCCGGAATACATTACATACCGGGCCGACACGGTGCAGGTGCCGGAGCGCGTACAGCTGCAGGTCGTGCCGTCTCCGGATATTCCCCTCAATGTGCGCAACCGCTATTTCCTCGGGAGCACGCAGATTGAAATATACGATCCCCGGGGGAATATCGGGACGGATACGGTACGGCTGCGCGATTACACCCTGATTTATGCCTGCAAGAATCACAAGCCGCCTTTGCGCTTCGGGCCTTTGCGCCGCTATCTGTTCTATAAGAAAGGCGATATGTACCGCCAGCGGTTGCATGAACTGATGGTGGAGCAACTGAACGGGATGGGAGTGTTCAGCCAGGTCAACATCAAATATGTGCCGCGGGACACGACACCGGACAATACGACGCTGGATGTCAGGATATCCGCAATGCTCGACAAACCTTTCGACGGGGAATTCGAGACCAAGGTCACCTCCAAAAGCAACGGACAGGTGGGGCCGGGCATATCCTTCGGGCTGTCCAAGCGTAATGCTTTCCGCGGAGCCGAGAGACTGAAGTTCGAAGTGCATGGTTCATACGAATGGCAGACCGGAGCCACGGTGGAAAAGCGTGGTTCGGCCATCAACTCCTATGAGTACGGCGCGTCGCTGTCGCTGGACTATCCGCGGCTCGTGTTTCCCGGGGCGAAGAAACTGTCCGTTCGTGCGCGTAACACCACCTCTTTCATGCTCGATGCCAACTGGCTCAACAGGGCCAACTATTTCAATATGGTCTCGTTCGGAGCCCGGGTGGGATACACCTACCAGGCCCGGCCGACCATCAAACATGAATTCGTGCCTTTCCGTCTGGACTATGATGAACTGCTTCATACGACAGCCCGGTTCGATTCCATCATGAATACCAACCAGGCACTGTATGTCAGCATGCGCGACCAGTTTGTCCCCTCCATGCGCTACACGTTCACGTATTCCAGCCGTCGCCGGGCGCACAATCCCCGTTCGCTCATTCTGGAGGTGAAGGAAGCCGGCAATGTCACTTCCGGTATTTTCGCCGCATGCGGCAAGCCTTTCAACCGGCTGGATAAAAAAATATTCGGTGTTCCTTTTGCACAGTTTATCAAATTCACGGCCGAATTCCGGGAGGCTTTCCGCCTTACGTCGCGGCAGACGATAGCCACGCGCATCGGCGGAGGCGTCATTTACAGTTATGGAAACTCTACCACGGCTCCCTACAACGACCTGTTCGCCGTCGGTGGAGCCAACAGCATCCGGGCCTTTGCCGTGCGCGGCGTGGGGCCCGGCGGTTACCATCCCGGAAATTCCGCCTATTCCTATATAGACCAGATGGGAGACATCAAGATGGAGGCCAATGTGGAATACCGTTTTCCCATCATATCGTCGCTTTATGGAGCCGTATTCCTGGATGCCGGCAATGTCTGGCTGATGAACCCCGACAGCGACCGTCCCGACGGAGCGCTCCGCCTGTCCACGTTTGCCAAAGACCTTGCACTGGGGACAGGAGTCGGCCTCCGCTATGATCTGGATTTCCTCGTGCTCCGTTTCGATGTGGGTGTGGGGCTGCATGCCCCGTTCGATACGGGAAAGAGCGGTTATTACAACATGCCCCGTTTCCGAGACAGCCTGGGCTATCATCTGGCGGTGGGTTATCCGTTCTGATGCGCTGCTGTCCGGCGTGCGGGGGCGGCTGTCTTCTTTTGTCCGCAGAAAACCTTATAGCTTCTGTATAAAAGATGGAAGAAATTTGGCGGTTTTGAATTATATTTTGTAGTTTTGCAACACTTACCTAAAACTTAAAATATATTAGCATGAAACCTACATTATTTCTTCTGGCTGCAGGTATGGGAAGCCGTTACGGCGGTCTGAAGCAGTTGGACAGCCTCGGCCCCAATGGCGAGACGATTATGGACTATTCTATTTATGATGCCATTCAGGCCGGCTTCGGCAAGTTGGTTTTTGTCATCCGCAAGGATTTTGAACAGGATTTCCGTGACAAGATTATCAGCAAGTACGAAGGCCATATCCCGTGTGAACTGGTATTTCAGGCACTGGATGATCTGCCCGAAGGCTTCAAGTGTCCCGAAGGCCGTGTGAAACCCTGGGGAACGAACCACGCGGTGCTGATGGGTAAAGATGCCATTCAGGAACCTTTCTGCGTCATCAACTGCGATGATTTCTACAACCGCGATGCGTTCATGGCTATCGGCAAGTTCCTGAGCGAACTGCCGGAAGGCGCTAAGAACGATTATGCCATGGTTGGTTTCCGTATCGGCAACACCTTGTCAGAGAATGGTTCCGTGGCACGCGGTGTCTGTGGAAAGGATGAGAAGGGCAACCTGACGGACGTTGTGGAACGCACGGAAATAATGCGTGTGGACGGCGAAATCTGTTACAAGGACGAAAAGGGCGAATGGGTTCCCGTCGGCGGCGAGAACGTGCCCGTGTCCATGAACATGTGGGGCTTCACGCCGGATTACTTTGAGTATAGCCAGGAGTTTTTCAAGCAGTTCCTCAGCGACCCGAAGAACATGGAGAACCTCAAGGCGGAATTCTTCATCCCGCTGATGGTGGACAAACTCATTAACGACGGTACTGCCACAGTGAAAGTGCTCGATACGACCAGCAAGTGGTTCGGTGTGACATACGCTGCCGACCGTGACGCTGTGGTAGCCAAGATTCAGTCGCTGGTGGACGAGGGCGTATATCCGGCCAAACTGTTTTGATTTGCGGATGAAAGCCTTCCGTCCCAGACAGGGGCGGATGTAAACCTATAAAAGAAAAGGATGATTATCTTCCATGCAGGCGGATAATCATCCTTTTCTTCTTCTGTCAGATTCTTCTCCTTCACGGCCGTCCGGCGGACAAGTCGCCGCAACTGCAAACCGGAAGTTCTACCGACCGTTATCATACGGTCGTCGCAACGGTTATTTACTTGCTACGGCGATAACGGTTCCGGAATGCTTATGTGTGCAGTCGTACAACCGTCCCGACAATAGTTCTTTTATTCTCGGGAATACAATTTTTCGCACGGATTCATGTACGAATACGAAGAGCCTCCCCCCGTATTTTTCTACAGGGGGAGGCTGCTTTCTGTTATTTCGTATCATTCGTGTGCCGTGGCCCGTTTGGCGGTGAGTTCCGCTATTTTCACCACCGTCATCATGGCTTTCTCCATGCTCTGGACAGGCACGAACTCGTGGCGGCCGTGGAAGTTCAGTCCGCCGGCAAAGATGTTGGGGCAGGGCAGGCCCTTGAACGACAGCTGGGCTCCGTCCGTACCTCCGCGGATGGCGTGCACCTTGCATTCCATGCCGCACTGGCGAATGGCCTCGATGGCGATATCCACCACATGCATCACCGGTTCCACTTGTTCGCGCATGTTGTAGTACTGGTCCTTGATTTCGGCTTTCACCGTTCCGGCCCCGTAACGCTCGTTGAATGTGTCGGCCATGCGGGCTACGAATGCCTTCCGATCTTCAAAGCGGTTGCGGTCGTGGTCGCGGATAATATAGGAAAGCGTGGCTTCTTCTACCGACGATTTAATGCCCATCAGATGATAGAAACCTTCATATCCTTCGGTGGTCTCCGGTGTCTCGCCGGCTGGCATGGCCTGTGCGAAGGCAGCGGCGATGAGGTTGGCGTTGCGCATCTTGCCTTTGGCATATCCCGGATGCACGTTCAGTCCCTTGACGGTGACTTTGGCCGACGCGGCGTTGAAGTTCTCGAATTCTATTTCACCTATCTCGCTTCCGTCCATGGTGTATCCCCATTCACAGCCGAAACGTTTTACATCGAACAGATGGGCGCCCATACCGATTTCCTCGTCGGGATTGAAGCCCACACGGATCTTTCCATGCTCTATCTCGGGATGCTGCTGCAGGTAAACCATAGCCTGTACAATCTCCGCTATGCCTGCCTTGTCGTCGGCACCGAGCAGTGTGTGGCCGTCGGTTACAATCAGGTCTTCGCCTACGTGGTCAAGCAGTTCGGGAAACATGCCGGGGGACGTGACGATACCCTCGCTCTCGCACAGGACAATGTCGCTGCCGTCATATTGCCGTACGATGCGGGGACGGACATCCTTGCCGCTGCAGTCGGGCGACGTGTCCATGTGGGCGATGAAGCCGATGACCGGTACCGGTTTGTCCGTATTGGCCGGCAGCGTGGCGAAGAGATAGCCGTGTTCGTCCAGGCTAACTTCTTCCAGTCCCAGCGATTCCAGTTCATTTTTCAGGTAGCGGGCGAATACCATTTGCTTGTCCGTACTGGGACATTTCAGTCCTTCTTCGTCAGATTGCGTGTCAAAACTGACGTATGTGAGAAAACGCTCTGTTAAATCCATGTGCTTATTCTTTATGGTGATTATATTATGGTGTAAATGTACTAAATAAATTAATGCGAAACAAATTGCTTAATCCATTCCGTCCGGCTTTTCCGCTTTGGAGGAAAAAATACAGTCCGGCGGTTGGAAATCCGGTGTTTTTTTGTGCATTCTGTATTTTATTTCTTATTTTTGCCCATTAAACAAACTGAAATAAAACAAACTGATTTATGCGAAAACGAAAACTCTTTCTGTCCGGCCTGTGGTTGCTGGGCGGGTGGGTCTTTCCGGTTGCGGCTCAGACTGACGTGACGGAAACATTCTTGAACAATCCTTCTTTCGAGGCAGATGCGGCTTCTTGTGTCCAGGGAGCTTCGTCGTTGGTGACGAATAGCGGTGACGGACAGCGCGGCTGGTCTGTCAACCCGCAGGGATGGAATATCACGTCTCCCGGCGTGTCGCTGCTCATCGATGAGAACTGCTTTACGGACAACAATCTCGGCAAGACGGCGATGGCAGACGGACAGTTTGCCTATTACCAGCGTTTCGGCTGGGGCTCGGCCGCTTCCGTGCTGAGTCAGCCGCTCAAGGATGCATTGCCTGCCGGAGAATATGTGCTTACGTTCCAGGCCAAGGCTTTCGCCGTGAATGGAGCCGCTACTTCCGCTTTTGTCAAGGTTGCGGACGGGAACGGAGCTGTCCTGGGGAGCACTTCGTTCAGTTGCGCGGCCGGTTCGTCCGGCAGCATGACCAGCGAGGACTGGAACACTTATACGGTCAAGTTCAGTGTGACGGAAACCACGGCGGCAGCCCTGACTTCGGAGATGACTTGGGGGAACGGCGGAAGTTGCATCGCTTATGATGACTTCCGGCTGAAGCAGTATCCGGCCGGTTACATCGTGCCCGATATCAGCGGAGGACGGGAAGACGAGGTTTCTTCTCCGACGGAGGGAGTAATCACCCACCGCTTTGTGGAAGAGGCCGAGATGATGCAAGACTTGTTGCAGATGCTGGCAAATTCCACCCGTTATGCCGCCAATATCTGGTACAACTGTTCGGCTCCCAACGACAAGGGGGAGGCTTGCGGATATTTCAAGGCCAACAGCGCCGGCAACAGTAATGAGGACGGTGTGCGCACGAACGCGGACTTCTCGATGATATGTGCTTTCCTGTATAAATATGCACAGGGGAAGGTGGCGTTGCCCGAGGGACTTACATGGGAGGGTGTGAAAGACATGGCTGTGAAGTCGCTCGTCTTCGGCTATTCCACCCACAAGGCCAACAAGTTCAAGGTGACGTCGAACAACGCCTACTGGGGTTCGGTGAGCACGGGCGATTATGTATGGGAAAGCTCCCTGTGGGCCATGTCGCTGGCCTATTCGTCTTATTTCCTGCGCGATGAACTGACGGAAACGCAGAAAGGATACATTTACAACATGATAAAGGCGGAGTGTAACTATGAGCTGGGACGCATGATACCTACCGGCTATGCGGGCGACACGAAGGCGGAGGAAAACGGATGGGAGGCCGATATCCTGGCTTGTGCCCTGGGCTTGTATCCCGACGATGCGCTGGCGCCGCACTGGTATGCCCGTTTGCGTGAGTTTGCCGTCAACTGTTATTCACAGGCCGATGATGCGGGAGATGATACGGTCTTAGACGCCGGCTATGACGATAAGACGGTGAAAGACCTGTTCAAGGGCAAGAACCTCTATGACGACTACACGTTGCAGAATCATAATTACTTCCATACGTCCTATCAGAATGTCGTGATGCAGGAACTCGGCGAAGCTCACCTGGCCATGCTGCTCTTTCAGGGCGAGAAACCTAAATGGACGACCCGCGCGCTGATGCACAACAATCAGAAGGTGATGGACGAGGTCCTGTGCTGGCTGGCACTTGCCGACGGTGAACTGGCTATGCCTAACGGCAACGACTGGAGCATGTTCCTTTACGACCAGATAGCTTCTTATGCCACGGCTGCCTGTTTCCTGCGCGACCCCAATGCACTGATGCTGGAAAACCTTGCCTACAAGTATGTGAAGGCCCGCCAGACAACGACGGCGGACGGGAGCTGGTTGCTCAACAGCGATATAGGTCCGCGTCGTATGGGTGTGCAGGGACACCGTGTGATGATGACTTACCTGATGCATGAGGCTGCGTCGACAGCCGACCTGCAACCGACTTCGTGGGAAGACTTCAGCCGCCGTTACGAGGCTGCGCGCCTGTTCACCTCGCAGAACATCGTGCGTTCCAACACGAAAGACCGTTTCACGGTGTTCTCCTGGAGCGATGGCTTGAAGAGCTATACCGGTTACATCGCCGCCAATAATCCCGACCGGAACAAGATTATCGCTCCCTATAAGGCCAACAATACGGGCAACATCCTGGGATGGTATACCGTGAGCGGAAAGGGAACGAATGCCGCTCCGGATGTAAACGGTATATACAACCTGCGCGGTAACAGTTATACGATGAACGGTTCGCTGCTGACAAACGACAATACGCTCAGAAACAGTTTTGCCCTGTATGCCACACCCGGCAACGCGTTCATCTATATGGATTATGTGACCGGTAATGCAGCGGGTACGATCACCCGTGAACAGGGCGGCCTGATGGCCATCAGCACCGATCCTTTCACCAGAGAAAAGCGTACTTTATATTATAAGGGTGGCCGCAAGCAGACGGACGGGAGCCAGTTTACCGAATTTGAAAGCCCGTGGGTGAACATTGACAATTCGGTGGGTATCGTGGTGCCTGACGCTGCCAACCGTATGGCTTTCGGCGACCGCGCCCAGATCAATTCCATCTATATGTCCCGGATATATCCGTCCTATTCCGCCCAAAGCCGTGCGTTCAAGGCGGGCGATGTGGTGGACCGTCGCCATATCATCTATTACAGCAATGTAGATTCGCTGGCGACGGCCGTTCTCAGCAGCCGGACGCAGACGCTGACCGACATGGTTCCCGCCGGATGGAACGGAGTGATTGTGGCCGATCCGGACAGTGCCCGCTATCTGTTGCTGTCCCGTTTCGGGGGAGAGGAGTCTTCCTGTACGCTCAAGGGAATCCTTACGGAAGACGGAGCGCCTGTGTTCAGCGTTCCTACCCTGATAACGGCAGAAGGCGCCGAGGCTACATTCGACTGCGATGTTCACCATAGCGCGGGAGACGTGCTTCGGATTTTTGTGACGGGAGACGGACTGACAGCATGGCAACTTCCGGAGGATTCCTGCACAGCCTGTCTGCATAACGCGGGTGAGGCTGTCCGTCCGGCACGGGTCGTAATCTGGGCCGACGGACGGAAGCACATAGCCGAAGTGACGGTGGAAGCCGGAACAACTTTGCGGGTGAGTCCTTCGGATGACGGGACCGTGGCTTCTTCTATCGTGGAACCGGTCGGAAAGGAGGATGAATATGTGGACATCACGGCCCGGTTTCTGCGAAATGCGGGCTTCGAGGAAGACAAGACATACGGCAAGGTGAGCAGTGTCACGTTGAATGGCGTAACCTACAATCCCTGTTACGTGAACGATGTGTCGCCGGTGCAGCGCAACTGGAAGCAGATACTTCCCGTCGCAGGCTGGACGCCGGAGAATACGCTGGTCTGTGCCGCGTCCAACTACAACTATGCCGTGCGTTACTCCATGCCTTACAGCGACACGCAGTACTGCGTGTCGCCCTCCAACGTGGGCAATTCGGCCTCCATCATGTCGGAGCCTGCCCGCTGGGGCGATTGTGAGACGCGCTGTCTTTCTTTTCTCAACTCCTGGAACGAAGGCGTGAACCGCATCTCACAGGATTGTCTGCTGCCGGAGGGGGAGTACAGACTGACCTTTCTGATGAACTATGTCTGTCCGAACGAAATGCGCAAGATAGGTAACTGCATTTCTACCGTAGGCAACGAATGCTATTCGCTGTGCGGTGTTTCCTTCGGTGAGACGGAACAGTTTGTCTATCCCTCAGTTGCGCGTAGTTGGGAGCAGATGGAAATCCCTTTTACGCTCTCGTCGGAGACGGCCGTGAAAGTCAGCTTGGGACTGAAGTCGACGGCTCAGGTTGGTGCGGCCAATAACGCTCGTATCTATCTGGACAACATTCGTCTGTTCCGCAAGGGAGGCGATATTGCCGATGGAGTGGCCTCGGTCTGCACGGCAAAGAATCAAGGTAAGGTAGACGTGTGCACACTGTCCGGCGTAACGTTGCGTCGTGGTGTTTTCGAGGCTGTCGCCACCGAAGGATTGCCTCAGGGTATTTATGTTGTCGGTAACCGCAAGGTCAGTGTCAGATAACGGCCGGTCCGGCCGGTAAAAACAACGAGGGTGCGCTTCTGTCATGTAGAGCGCACCCTCGTTGTATGAAGATAATAAGATATTGTATCAGGTCAGTCGGCGGAGAATTTCTCCTTTGCGATGTTCCATAGGAACAATGGATTCCCGATGACATACCGTCGCCACATGCGTTTGGGTTCCGACAGCAGTCGGTACAGCCATTCCAGCGAGTGACGCTGCCACCAGAGAGGAGCCCGTTTGGCCGTACCGGCATAGAAGTCGAATACGGCTCCGATGGTACCGACATGGCAGTGTATGTCCAGTTTCTCCCAGTTGGAATAAGTCCATTTCTCCTGTTTCGGAGCCGTCATGCCAATCCACAGCAAGTCCGGATCGGCTTCATTGACGGCTTGTATGATGGCGGCATTATCCTCTGCGGAAAACTCCGGCTTGTAGGGTGGGGAATACGTCACCACCTCGATGCGGGGATATTCTTCCGCAGCTTTTTCCCTAATCAGCTGCAATACTTTTTCGCTCGATCCCATGAACATGCACCTTCCTCCGCGGGTGTTGAGCCGTGTCATTTCCGTTTCAAACAAGTCCCAGCCGGCAATCCGTTCTGTCGGTTTTGACTTCGCCCCAATCCACCGGCAGGCCTTGACGATACTCGCACCGTCGGGTATAAGATAGTCACCGTTTTTCAGTGCCTCGGCAAACAACGCGTCTTTTTGCGCCGTGTTGTACGAGTGTGCGTTTATCGTATTGATAAGCAGTTTTCCTTCAGGCAATAAAGACAAGGCCTCGCGGCTTTCCACGAGGCATAAATATTTCAATCTTAACATATTGTAGTACTGTTCTTTTATGTGTTACCGAACCGGAACCGTTATCCGGTAAATGTTTGCAGGCACTCGCAGAATCTTTCTTCGAAGCGTTGCAACGTAAATTCCTGCTCAAACCGTATTCTGCCTTCCCGACCCATGTTCTTGTATTGTTCCCTGTCTGTCAGCAGGGACTCCAAGGCAGATGCTAACTCCTGTGAGGCTGGTCTGTATTTTAATGTCAGAATAGCTTCGGAGCCTCCAATCAGAAAACCGGTCCTGCCGTCAGACACCTGTCCACTGATTCCGCCAACATTCGATGCCACAACCGTCAGTCCATGCTGCATGGCTTCTAATACGGTGAGTGGGAATGCTTCTGTGTATGAAGGCAGGACAAAAATGTCCGCCCTGTTGAAAAATTCCTCCTTGTCCATTCCGTATTGTGCTCCGTGCGCATATACGCAATCCGACAGTCCGTATGCCTGTACACGTGTATGAAACTCCTCCGGCTGTATGTCTTTCCATCCTCCGACGAAATCACAGGCGAAGTTTAGTCCTTTCTTTCGGAGGATACATAAGGCATCGAGCAGTTCCCACACGCCTTTTGTTGCCATCATGTTGCTTAGGAATAGCAGATGTGGCATGCCTTTGTCGGTCTTGTCTTCGGCAGTTACGTTTGTAGGAAAATCCGGTATCCCGTTTCCGCAGATGATGACATGCTCGCGTGGCACATATTTGGCCACATCTCCGTAAAGCGATTCTGCCAGTAGCATGACATTTACATTTCTGAAAAAACGTCGGTAAAGTTTATCATCAAACCATCGTTCCTGCTTTGTGCTCACCCCTTTGTTGTGAAAGTGCAACACCACACGTCCGGCATTCCCTTTCGTCTTTTTCATCAGTCGTTTGACAGTCTCCACTACGATAAAATCCTTATAGAAAGCTCCTCCTGTTGCATTGGGTGTAATATATACGACATCCGGTCTCAGCCGTTTTATTTCTTTCCTTATTTTATTCAGCAGTTTTGCAAGTGACACGGCTTTTCTGAATCCGATCTTGCCTATATCCGAAAGTGTATCAGCCGTAGTCAGATTTATGTAATGGCAGTCGAACTTCTCATTAATGACTTTAGAATCATGTATATACTTTCCCACCATGGAAGCACCATGCACAGGCGGAGGCATGTGCATGATAAAAAGAATCGTAGAAGGAATATGCTTATCCATTATTTTGTATTGTTGTTCAGATGTTTTATTATTTTTTGCAGCATAAATTCATTGAAAATATGAATTAGACACATCAGTAAAGGCTCATTTCAAACGTCGCCCAGTACATCTTTTATTAATAATGCCATTTCACATGAGATACTTCCAATACATTAGTTTTTAATACTTCTATCCTTGAAAACATTCACTTATTTCCGGTGATATTCCCTGTATTTTAGAAATTTTGCCAACATCCACCAGGTAACGGGAGTATATTTGGCCAGATTCATCAGTCGTCCGATGGGGTCCTTTGTGAAATACATTCCGTATGCCAACGCTTCCTGTCTTGCCATTTCCGTGCGTCCGGAAAGCAACTGACAATAGGTGAGGTTGCGGGAAATGCGCCCGCGGGCATTTTTATAACCTTCATTATCGCATAATTCCGGTTTGGCAGTGATGATTCGCTTCTCCCAGTTGGCGGTGCTTGGAGCATTGCGCCATCTGATTACCATTTTTTTCAGCCAGCCGTTGCCTTTTATTAAATCCGTCCCGTCACTGGTGAAAAGTACTTCCGGAATCATTCCGAACTTACCATATGTCGCCAGCAACGCCCAATATTCCAAATCCTCGGTGATGCGTAGCTCTGTTCGTTGTCCACCGGCTTTTTGGGCATATTCGGTACGTATCATTATACTTCCGGTACACACATGCATCCACTGTGCCCAGAAAGAGAAAAAGTCGTCCAACACCATCGGGGCGTTGTGTTGGTTCAAACAGGCCGGTGCGATATAATTGCCTGATACTGTCAAGTGTCTTTGCCCTACGGATACAGCAATACACTCCTCGTGCTCTTTCAGAAATGTGATGGTTTTTTCAAAGAATGTGTCTTCCCAGTAATCGTCGGCATCGATGTAACAGATGTATTTTCCCTTTGCCTCTGCCAATCCTTTGTTTCTGGCTTTGGCCGGACCGGCATTCTGCTGTCGGAACAACCGGATGTTCGGTTCCTTTCTTGCCTCAATCAGTTCCACGGAATTGTCCGTACTCCCGTCATCTATACAAATCACCTCGTAGGTGTATCGCGTGGTCTGGTTGAATATGGAATCAAGGCATCTGCCTATCAACGCGGCGGCATTGTAGACAGGAATTATGATAGATAAGTCCATAATAAGAATACTATAATTATTGGTTTTACACGTTTTTAGTCGGAAAAATGTGATGTTTTACACATTTTCAGGCGGAAAGAAGGAAATGGAAAGTACTGTCTAAATAGCTCGCTCCGCTTTTCAGTGTACGATTACCGCAAGCAGAATCGGATGACAGACATGTTCCTTTGACTCTACAGGCGTAATTTCTATAATTGTGCTAATGATGTCCCTTCTACCAATCTCATGTCTGAAAGCAGTGGCTCGCAGCTCAGTGCTTTCAGGAGTTCCAAAGTGTGGGGTTCGATTGTGCCAAACGATAGCATCGGTAATCTTCTTTTTGGGTGTTGGAGATGGTGCAGATAAACGATACGCAAACAGGATCCAGCGAGCGTAATTGCTGGCAAATTTTCACAATACGATCCAGTCCATAATAAGTTAGCAGGAGTTTCCAGTCATGCCAATCACCATATTCCAGCACTCTTTGTATGAAGAATGCCGGATAAAGCTCAAGATCTGCTTGTTGAGGACTTACATCCCCCAAAAGCACGTTTGACATTTTTTGTAGAATCTCTTCCTGCTTCATTGTGTATTTTGTACAAAGATATTTATTTCCTGTTGACTACACAAAATAAGACGCTTTTTTTAGTTTCGTCTGATTCGTTCTAAATCTTCTTCTTTTATACACAGAAGACACGTTCACTCCGTCACCCACCTCTCGATGTTGCGTGTCTCGGACGAGAAGTTTGCCCCGATGCGTACCACGCGTGTGCCGTCCGTAGCGAAAGGCAGGGCGTAGTCTTTCGCCTGTATCTGCTGCAGCGCCTGCTCGGCCGTCCCGTCCAGCTTGAACTCCATTACGTAAGTGTGGTCCGCGGTCTGCATCACTAAGTCTATGCGTCCGCGGCTGGTGTGATACTCCGCACGCACGTATATGCCGATGAGCTTGAAGAGGATGAAGAGCACGTTCTGGTAGTGGTTCTCCAGGTCGCGGATAAGTTCGTAGGGCGTGTCGGCGAAGAAGCTTTTCAGGCGGTTGAGGAAGTCCTCCACGCGTCCGGCCTCTATGTCCTGCACGAACTTCTTGATGTGGAACGGTGCCTCGCGCCGGTTCACGGCCGTGTAGTATGGCAACAGGAAACGGTAGAAACCCTCCTCCACCTCGGCGTTGGGGATGCCCAGCCGGTAGGTGCGGAACGTAGGGTCGTAGTCCTTGATGGTGAGGTATCCGCTCTGGTAAATCACGGGTATGGGGTCTGTGGATGCCACGTCCACGCTGTTGAGCACGTCCTCGGTGGTTTCCTCGCCGGCCATGCGCTCCAGGTTGTAGTCGTGCAGCTTGAGCAACTCCACAAGATAAGTGGGCGTTCCGGTCTCGAACCAGTAGCTACCGAAGGCACGTGCGTTGAAGGCGTTGAGCACGCTGAACGGATTGTAGATGCCGGCCGTTCCGGGTGCGAAGTGGTAGCCGTCGTACATGCGTCGGATTTCCGCAGTCACCGCCTCTTCCGTCATACCCTGCTCGTCGGCCATATCCGTCACGTAGCCGCCGAAGCAGTCCTTCAGTTCCTGTTCCGTGATGCCGCATATCTCGTTGTAGACCTTATACATCGATATGTCGTTCAGGTTGTTGAGGTCGCTGAACACGCTCACTTTCCCGAACTTGGTTACTCCCGTCAGCATGGCGAACTTGATGTACTGGTCGCACGATTTCAGTGCTCCGTAGAAGGCCTTCAGCGTGTCGCGGTAGGCCTCCTGCAATTCCGGTTTGCCGATGGCCTGTAGCATGGGCTTGTCGTATTCGTCCACCAGGATGACCGCCCGCTGCCCCGTCTTTTCACAGGCGCGCTTGATTACTCCGGAGAAACGCAGCGCCAACGTGCATTCCTGTTCGCGTGTGCCGTACAGCTCCTCCCATTCGGCCACCGCGCTGTCCAGTATCTGTTCCAGTGCCTCCGGTGTGTCGTACTTCTGCGTGTTCAGGTCGAGGTGGAGTACGGGATGTGCCTCCCATTTCTGTTCCAGCCGCTCCACAGCCAGCCCCTCAAACAACTCCCGCTTCCCCTCGAAGTAGGCGTGTATGGTGGACAGCAGCAGGCTCTTGCCGAAGCGGCGCGGGCGCGACAGGAAGTAGTATCGCCCCGTGGTGACGAGCCGGTGCATCAGCGCCGTCTTGTCCACATAGATATATCCGTCCTTGCGGAGACTCTCGAAGTTCTGTACCCCTATCGGTAGATTCTGTTGTGCCATGGCTGTAGCTCTTTGAATGGGAGTGAAACGGATATCCCGTCTTTATATCCCTACAAAGATAGTTTTTTTCTCAGGCTTTTGCAAGTATGTGGGGGGAGAAAACGTTTGCCGGGAAAAAACGGATGTGATTCCGGTAGGTTCCGTATGGCAGACCGTTTCTTGTCGTTTGGGATTAGGCGCTCAAGGCCAGGCGGGAATGCCCCCATGTGTCCGTGTACAGCCGCCAATGGTGCGACTGGCTCCGGGTTCCTGCCGGATGAAAGCCTTGAGCGATGTCAAAATTCCGGTCGTCGGAACGCTTCGTGGTGTGTCGGTCGCTGATACGCTTTTCAGTGATGGCTTCACCCCCGGATGAGTGGATTTGATACTGGCTGACAGATATGCCCAGCTTATGGGCCGAAGACTGCATTATTTTCATAAACAGGTCTATGTTCTCGGGATGTTCGGAGTTTTCAGGGTCGATGAGCATCATCAGGTTGTCCGATAGGGTCTTGCTGTTCGCCTGGCGGTCCGTTTCCATCTTTTCCTTTTCTTCCGCCTCTTTCTTCAACGTCTCCTCTGCTTCTTTCTTCGCCTTCTCCGCTTGCTCTTTTTCCCATTCCGTCAGCGCCTGGATGCATTGGAAACTTCTGTTCTTGGGGGTGATGGGCTTGTAGCTGGGGGGGTGCTGCCGGTTGTAGGCATTGACCGCCGCGGCAATCGCCTTGGGCAATTTTCCCAGCCGCACCAGCTTCTGATCCAGTCCGTCTTTGCTCACTAAGGGGAGAAACAGCCTGTAGGCCACGTCTTTGGCAGTGCGGCACTCCTTTATTTCGTTCAGGTAGTATTCCACTCTGTCCGGCTTGCCCTTCAGGAGGTCTTCCAATAGTTGCTTTACGTTATCTATGTCGAAGGCGGGGAGGATTAAGAGTCGTTTCCGCAAAGATAACGGCTTTCTGTTAAAGTTCCAATAAAAGCGTCATCAAATGCGAAAATTTTTAGAAATCCCGGTTTTCGTATGCGAAAAAGCGGTTTTCGCATCTCCCCGTTCCGGAAATTTCCCGGCTCCGGAAACTCCCGTTATCTTCGCCACCGAGTCCAACGATGCCGGCCGGCCCAGCGGACCGAACATGTTTCAATCATCAAAAAAACAAAAGTTTATGAACCAATTCAATCAGACATCCCTCTTGCGGGGATTCACGGCCCGGGAATCCACAGCCGTCTCCTGGCTGATGGTGATGGACCACCTTACCGGTGGCGGACTGCGCGAGCTCACCGAGCGCTACCGACAGACGCGCGAATGGCGCTGGAAGGCCGCCCATCTGTGCATCACGCCCGCTTGCCTGCTCAACGGACGCGGCAAGGAAGCCGCCGACGTGGAGCGGCTGACGGGCATCACCTTGGTAGACCTAGACCACGTGGAGGGCGACATCGAGCAGGTGCGCGCCCTTGTCAACGCCGACCCCCACACGTTTCTCTCCCACGTCACCGTGTCGGGCGAGGGGCTGCGCGTGCTCTGCCGCTACACCATCGGGCCCGCCGATCCGCTGCCCCCCGAACAGGCCGCTCTGCGCTATGCCGCGGCCTTCCTGCTGGCCAACTGCCACTACGCCTCGCTCACGGGCATGCCCTTCGACGAGAAGTGTGCCAACATCAACCGCCTGTCGGCGCTCTGTCACGACCCTCAGGCCTACTTCAACCCCTCGGCCGTGCCCTTCACCGCGTCCGCCGACGAGGCCTCCGCGCCCCCTCAGGCCTCTGCGCCCTCAACCCCGGCGGCAAGCCGTCCGGAGCCACATTCCCTTGCAGGGCGCGCCCCGCGGTCTGCCGTGTCCGCCACGCCGAACCTCACGCCCATGGAGTATGCCGTGGGCGTGGTGGAGAGTCACGGTGAGACCTACACGCCGGGTAACCGCCACATCTACGTGATGAAGTGCGTGGCCATGATGAATCGTCTGGGTGTATCCCAGGCCGAGGCGCGGAGCTGGGCGATGAGCCACGACCTGGGCCGGCGCGAGGTGGACGCCGTGGTGAAGTCGGTCTACAGCCTCTATGCCCGCGAGCACGCCACTTACGACATGCCCCGCCGCCACGTTTCTTGCAATCTTGCATCTTGCACCACCCCTTCTCACACGCGCACGTGCGAGAACGTAAATATGGAGGTTTTCGACAATTTCTCCTTCCGCTTCCATCTGGGGCATCACCGCTGGCCCCGCTTCATGCAGCAGATGGTGGACTGCGGCGAAAACGACGGCCAGCGCGACGTGCTCACGCTGGCCGTAGTGGTGGTGATGGGCTACCTGCTCAGCCGCCAGCGGCTGCTCTGCACGCGCTACAGCCGTCGGCTCTGGTATCCCGTCATACAGATGTTCGTCGTGGCTCCGCCCGCCTCGGGCAAGAGCGTCATCACCTGGGCCCGCCGGCTGGCCGACGCCCTGCACCAGAGGCTTGCGGCTGAATATCACGGACGTCGCAAACAATACGAACGGGAGAAAGCGGCCTATGACAATGCGGGTAGAAGTCGCACGGAGATGGAACGGCCCGAAGAGCCGCGCATGAAACTCGCCCTGATGCCGGGCAACATCACCGCCTCGGGGCTCATCGAACTGCTCGACGAGAACGACGGCGCGGGGCTCATCTGCGAGGCCGAAGCCGACACGCTCAGCGCCATGCTCAACAGCGACTACGGGTGGAGCGACATCCTGCGCAAATGCTTCGAGGGCGACATCGTGTCGCTCTACCGCCGCACGGACAAGGAATACCGCGAGGTGCGCGGCCCCCGATTGGCCGTGCTCGTGAGCGGCACGCCTGACCAGGTGCACCCCCTCGTGTCCTCGGCCGGCAACGGGCAGTTCAGCCGCGCCCTCTACCTCACCATGCCGCAGCAGGACGCCTTTGTCAACCAGTTCGATCTCGAGGCCACCGACGTGGAAGCGCGCTTCTCCGCCTGGGGCGAGGAATGGCTCCGCACAGTGGACAGCCTGGCCTCGCGCTACGGACGGCTGGAACTGCGCCTCACGCCCCTGCAGCAGGCTGGTTTCAACAGTGTCCTCTCCCGCATTTACCACCATGCGGCCGGCACGCAGGCCCGCGGCTACATGAAGTCGAGCGTGGCCCGCGAGTCCATCAACCTGCTGCGCATCGCCTCCGTGGTGGCGCTGCTGCGTGCGCTGGAGACGGGGCAGGGGATAGATCCCGATCCTGACATACCGGCCGAGAACGTGAAGGACGGAATCTGCTCCCGCCACATCCTGTCCGTCACTGATGCCGACCTCTCCGCCCTGCTCGCCATGGCCGATCCGCTCTACCGCAATGCCTGCGGCATACTCACCCTGCTACCCGAGACGGCGGCCGAGAGGCGCAGCCTGTCGCCCGCCGAGGCGCTCGTGCAGAGCTTGCCCCTGACGTTCACCCGCACCGAGGCCGTGGCCATGGCCGAACGGCAGGGCGTCAGCCCCGCCACGCTCGACTCCATGCTCTCGCGCATGGTCGGCCGCGGGCAGTTGCTGAAGACCGGGCGCGGCTCCTATGAGTTCAATCCGGCGGTGAGCTGAATTTTCGTTTGTTGCTCTCGCGCGTGCGTGTGTGATAAGGGGTATAGTGCAAGATGCAAGATCGCAAGATTTTATATTCTTATCTAAATTTCTGAAAACCAATTAATAAATCGTTTTTAATGCTAAAAAACATGGATACAGCCGATTTCCGAATCCGTCCCTACTCCAAGCAGGAGTTGGCCGGAATGTATTTTCCCGAGGTGGAAGACCCCGACCGTGCGGTGCGCAAACTGCGCTACATGATGCATGTCAACCGTCCGCTCATGGACGAGTTGAACCAACTGGGCTACAACGCCCGCTGCCGCTACTTCACGGCCCGTCAGGTGGGGCTGCTGGTTCACTATCTGGGCGAACCGTAGCTCCGTGTCCCGCTCCGCAGGCCTGTCTAAGGTGACTCCGCAGGCCTGTCCAATTCCCCTTCCGCAGGCCTGTCCAATACCCTTTCCGCAGGCCTGAGGAGCGGTGGGGGAGTGGGCTGCGGGGCGTTCGGGGGGCAGCCGGAGGGCGGAGCGACCGTGGGCGACCCGCACCGACTGCGGGCGACAAAACCGCCTCCGCGCATGTCGTATATTTGCAGTGTCATTCCCGCCGGGGCTGTCCGCGGAGCCCTCGCCACGGAGCGACACCAGAGAGAGAATCAAACCATTTCAAAAAACTAAAAAAACAACAAAACCATGGCACAACCCTATTATGCCCGTAAGACCGATCTGCGCATCGGTGACCGCAAAGGTGAAACCGTCTATAGTGCACAACCCTACTACTACGGCACCATCTCCACCGACGATGTGGCCAAGCAGATAGCCCAGGAATCCGCCCTGACGCAGGCCGACGTGATCGGCGTCATCGAGCGCCTGTCCTACTTCTGCCAGACCCACATGAGCCTCGGCTACAAGGTGCAGCTCAAGGGCATGGGCACCTTCTGCAACGAGCTCATCACCACCCGCACCGTGGCCACGGCCCGCGAGGTGGACACCAAGCTCATCCGCGCCGTCCGCCCCAAGTTCACCGCCGAGTACACCGTGGTCAACGGTGCCTTCCGCTATGCCCTTCTGCCCGAGAAGACCGACCTGGTGAAGATTGCTTTCGCCGGAGGCGTACCCACCGTGGTGGAGGATGAAAACGCTGCAGGCGATTAAGCAAACCGAGTAATTAACCCCTTCGCGGGGGCCGGGCCGTAAGCCCCGCGGCATGTCCGTCCGTGCTCCGGCCCGCCCCGCGAAACTAAAAAACCGAAAACATCATGAGAGAGAACAAAAAGAGTATCAACTGGGTGGCCGTGCTCCACGCCGTCATCCAAGGCATCATCTCGGCGCTCACGGCGCTGGGAGTGGCCAGCTGCACACGCATCTTATGACGGGCTACGCATTCCCCATCGTGGTGGGCGGCGACGTGGTGAGCAGCGAGAAAGTCCTGCTCACCCGCGTGGAGAGCGGCCCCATGATGAACGGCCCTGAGGCCGTGCGCTTCATCGTGGTGCACTGCACGGCCACGCGCCCCACCACCGACTACACCCCGCAACGCCTCCTGAGTGACCATCGTGCGCGCGGTTTCCGCACCGTGGGATATCACTTCTACGTGCGTCGGGACGGGATGGTGACGCAACACCGCCGTCTGCTTGAGGTGGGCGCCCACGCCCGGGGCTACAACCGCTGTTCCGTGGCCGTCTGCTACGAGGGCGGCCTCGATGCCTTTGGCCTTCCGTCCGACACGCGCACCCCTGCCCAGCGGCGTGTGTTGAGCGAGCTTATCGCCTCGCTTCGCCGGGTGTTCCCCTCCGCCATCGTCGTGGGCCACCGCGACCTCCCCGGCGTCAGCAAGGCCTGTCCCTGCTTCGATGCCGCGCGTGAGTATGGCGGGTGATTCACGCTCCCGCACAACCAAAGCCTAAGAAAGTCGCACCCGTATGCCTGCAGGGGGTGCGGCTTTCTTTGGTTTTCGGGGGATAAGGACTACATTCCGCTTGTTGCGGATTGTGGTTCGTCCTGGCCGAATGCAGTGTATAGGAAGTTGACGGATTTCCGGAGTTCCCTGTTCATGATGCGGTGGATGGCATCGTAGTCGAACGTGCATTCCCCCTGCGGTTCGATGCAGTGGCTCAGCCCGAACAGTCCGAGCAGGCTCTCCATGCGCGAGTTCACCTTGTGCCGGTGGCGGTTGAACACATATACCGGTTTGCCGAACAGAATGGAGAAGGCCGTGCCGTGGAAGGAGTTGCTGACAAACGCGTCGCAGTGGTAGATGAGCGAGAGGAACTCCCGGGGACCGGCCTTGGAAAAATTCCGGTCGGCATACAGGCGCGGATACGTGTCGTTGATGTTGTATATCTTCAGGCCGTGCTCACGGGCATACTTTTGTGCGAATGCCTTCAGCGCCTTGTTGCCCTCGAAGTCGTAAATCAGCAGATAAGGCTCGGTCTTTCTGAAGTCGGTCATCAGGCTCTTCCATTCCTCCACGCCCAGCAGGAAGACGGGGTCGAGCACCCATTCACCCGCTATGCCCATGCTCTCCAGCAGTTTCAGCCCGTGACTTTCCCTCACCGACACGGCCGTGAAGTCCTCCAGACGGCGGGCAATCGTCTGCTGTGCCTCCTGCGCGATGTCCACATAGGAAAAGCTTGCGGCATAGGAAGCCTTCTTGCCGCGTTTCACGAAGCTCAGGTAGAAAGCAGGGTCGCGTCCGGCCTCATAAAACACGTTCCATATCTGGTCGCTGCCCACGATATACAGGTCGGCCTCCGGAGTGTCCTGTTCCAGCTCCTCCAGTGTGCGGTACGCTTTGGTCTGCCTCAGACGGGTGGCCACGAAGTGGTCGAACTGCCGTTTGCGCCCCAGCGTGGTCTGGCGTTGCAGGTATTTCAGCAAGCGGTAGGACGCACGGGTCAGTGCGTACCGGCTCATTTTCGATTCCGGGTTCACCCACCGGTAGTCATACTTGCGGGTGAGATATTCCGGCTGGTAGTTGATCAGTTCTGCTTCGTGTCCCTTGTTTCGGAGATAAGTTTGCAGGGCATATGCTTGCAGAGCTGCCCCGTAGTTGTATACATTATATGTGGTGAGAGTCAGTATTTTCATCTGTTGCAGTGTTTCTTGGCTATTTCGATGGCATCCATGATGCTCTGTGCGGCGCGTTCGGCCGTGTGGGCGGATACGATGCGCCTTGAGGCCTCGCCCATGTCTTCCAGCTTATCTGCTGACCTGACGATGGTCTTTAGTGTCTCAACGATGCTTCCGTTGTCTAACGGGTCAAACACCCAACCGTTTTCCGGGTATACTAATTCCGGATGGCATCCGTTGTACTTCGAGCATGCGACAGGCAGTCCGCATGCCATCGCTTCCGGAACAACAAGGCTCCAGTTGTCCTCCGTGGTAGGGATGATAAAACAATCCGCCGCCTTGTAATAAACGGCTATCCGGTCGTAGTCGATGGCACCCGTCAATACGACGTTCTGGATGTGTTCGTTGTCAATCTGTTCTCTTAACGGTTGCTCAAGGACGCCGCCGCCTACGTATACAAGGGTTGCTTCGGTTTTTTCCGCGATATTACTCCACGCTGAAAGGAGTTCACGAACTCCTTTCAGCGATATTAGTTGCCCTACGTATAAAATCATTACGCCTTTGATATTCAACTTTTGACGCAGTGATTGCGATTCAGCCTCGGATATACAGGCAACAGCCTTTTGCATTCCGGTAACGTCGGCCACCATGTGCCCGTACGTCAGGCGCTTCTCATCCCATCCCAATAAGTTCCTGACATATTCTCCGGTAAGGCTTCCGTTGCAGTCGATGGCATCTATCCATCGTGAAACAAACCTGCGATACAATATCCGTAACTTGCTGGCATTCCGTTCCGTGTGTGCCGTGCGTTCGTAGCACATCACATGCGGAATCCTCTTGAACGCCCTGACAGTCAAGGCCGCATACGTCCACTGCATGAATCCGTCCGAAACGATGACGTCCGGCTTACTGTCTATGATTTGTCTGACGAGTCCGGGACTGACAGGAATACGAAAGGTTGTATTGCTTTTTGTCGCATTGTCGATCTTCGGTTTGTTTCCGATGCGCAACTCATTTTTACGTGCGATAGCTCTGTCGCCCAGTATGGCTTTTAATTTATCCTGGCATCGCTGCGGAGGTACATCCTTATAATAGATAACTGTAAGCTGGTGACCGCACAATTCATCCAAAGCCTTGAATACAGGTATGCGATAATCCAGGAAACTGCGTGTAACCCAAGTGATTTTCATAATTTATATTGTATGGTATTAATTAGAATGAATATACTGGCTACAGGCATCAGCGTAAAATTCCAATCGGAACCTATACAGGGGTATGAGTAGTTGTTCACAAGGATGAAGCACAATGTAATGAACAGGACAGTCATTTCTTTCCCTATATATTTAGATGATAGGTTATTCAAGCATCTCCAAATGGTTTGCAGGAGATAAACGCCAAAGATGATACTTCCTACAATGCCTGTATTTACCAATACTGACATATATCCATTATGGGCAGAATGGGCAGCTATGTGAGCCCCCCACATTGTGAGATTACGTTCACCTATCATGTAGCCTTGCCCAATCCACGGGGACTGACGCCAAGCAGTAAAGCAAGCTTCCCAGATGACGGTACGACCTGTACCGGACTGGATCATTTCTTCTGATCGTCCGTGGAAGAATATATCATATGCTAAGTCCATTCCATTGTAATATGTGATGATGACAGCTATTAGCACCAAAGAGGCCTTGGTTATGCTAATACCTTTAATAGAGCAACTCCAAAACATTAAAAGTCCGACAGTAAAAGCAATAAATGAAGCGGAACTCGTTCCAAGAATCATTGCGGAGAAATTGAAAACAAACAGCCACTTGAATCTGAACTTCCTTTCATATTTGCTCATACTCAGACATAACAAGGCCCCAAGGGCCCCTGTCATGCTGTAGGTATTAGTATGCGCCCATAATGAGCCTGAGTTTGTTGCATAGCTGATATACCCAGCTACAGTCGCTATTGTGGTAAGATATAATAAATAAATCATTGCCCATCGTTTCTCTTTTATTTTCCAATACGTTATAGACAACGCCATAAATGAAGATATTACTTCTAAGGCTTTTGGCAGGATGACAGTGGCGGAACCGGTAATATTGTTTGTAAATATCGTGAATATGGCAAAAATATAATAAGCCAAATACATTCTGTTGTTCGTTAATGCCTGTTTGAGATGTTTCTTCTCTTTGTAGACGATATAAAAGTTTAAAAGAATACATAATACCATCATCAACTGACCACCGGTACTACCGTCGTTGGCGCTGTTGAAAAGAGTCTTGCGACAGATATGAAACGTAAATATCAGTGTGTACAACTGTATCTCTTTGGGATACAGATTTTTAAATAATTTGTAATTATATGTTATGGGATTCATGGTTTTGAGTTTTCTATATCTGTTCAATCCATTTGTACAACCATAGCAGAATAGTATTTACTCGTCTGTATTCCTTATAATACAGCATCCTGCTTTCCTTCTCAATCGCGTTGCGCCTGCTACTCTTTACGGTAGTACTTCCCCCTTCGTAGTGAACTACTATCGCTGAAGGCTCAAAGGCAAAATGCCATCCATGCCGTATGAAGCGTTCCGCCAGTATGACTTCCTCAAAATAGAGGAACGTGCGGGGATCGAAGCCATTCACGGCCTCAAACCGGTCTGACCTTACCATCATGAAAGCCCCGCTAACCCAGTAGCATGCACCTTGGGGCGGAGGATTTTTCGAAGCCAGTGTAATGGCTTGTGTTGCTGTAAACTTCTCTTGTTGTGCTTTCGAGACTTCCGCCACGGAGAGAGAACTTTTATTGGTGTATATAGCACTGTTTCGTTGTTTTTTGCGTAGAAAGGAAAGTAACTTCCATCCAATCAGCCTCTGGGGAGAAATGTATCGGATGTGCGGACTTTGGTCGTTACCGTCAAGTCCGATGATGCGGGGACCGATGCCGGCTATGTTTTCATCTTTTCTTATGGCATTACCCAATTTGCTTAGTGCATCGGGAGTCATAATTTCTATATCATCATTTGAAAATAAATAATAATCAAAGTGAATGCCACTGTTTTTCAGGATTTCTACACCCAGGTTGTTTCCTTTGGCATACCCCAAGTTTTCTTTCGCGGCTATGCACCATCCCTTAGAGTGCTGCACAACCTGTTTCGGGGTATTTATAAAGGCAAGCCCGCAATCAGTAGCCAGTTTCTGTCCGTATCGCTCGTCGGCATCCACGGTCACTACTACTACGCGATAGTCGTCAGAAAGCCGCATCAGCTGTTTCATGACATATTTTGAAGTACCATCTGCGTTGTGGTACGACACCACTACAATTCCTGTTATCATCGTTTTACCTTATTGTATGTCAATGCCAATATCAAGGGGATGGTCACACCTGCTGCGACATAGGCCAATCCCCATGTCCACGTCTCATATCTTATGACCGCAAAGTCGGCCAAACGTTCTATACTGTATCCATAGAAACCTATTTGTGCAAGGTTCACCGCTTTGAAAGCAAGAAAATGCAAGGCCATAATGGAGAACGATCGGTCACCGACGTAAGCCAATGTCTGTTTCATATTAGTTTTATTTAATAAAGCAGACAAGCTATATACAGACACTCCAGCCAATGCTGGTATCAATAACAATGCTATTATGTTTTCTTTGTTTATGTTGGCTGGTTGTAACCTTGCCATAAATCCATAATTTGTGGCAAGAGCTATGAGTGTAAATCCCGTTGTGGCTATAGCGATGTGAGTCATTGTATTCCATTTGTCTGCATTTACATAACGCTTGAACCAATATCCCATCTGAATTATGAGCGAGAGAACCATATATTGCCATATACAACAAGGACTTTTAATGCGTAACTGTATGGCCGTATAACCGACAATAAAAACCAATGTCGGAATAATCCTCCTCCCCCCCCCATTAACTTCTATTTTATTGTTATTTAGTGTTTTATCGATTTTTGTTTGCGTAATTTGTGTAAGAAACATAATAATAGATGTAAACAGCAGAGCCGGACAAAACCACATGGCCCCCATCAAAGCTTCATTGCTTGAAAAGCGTATGGTCAGATTGAATAACTCACGTCCCATTTCACGAAATGTGTAAGCATTGCCGGCGCAATGAATCCAATAAAGGAAATTGTGCAGGGCCAAGTATAGCAGGCCGAACTCCACGAAGGGCACATAGAGACTTCTCATTCTCCGTTTGATATATAATTGGGGTTGTGAAGTATATTTATCTTTGAAGCACATACCCGCCACAAAGAAGAATGTCGCCAGATGCCATTGGTTGACAAAATTTTCTGCCCATTGTGAAATTCTACAATGCCCAACGACTACACCTATGATGGCGATCCCTTTCATGACGCTGATGGTGGAATCATGTATCATTTCTTTTTTATTTTAAGCAATTTAATCCCTAATGAAATGGGAAGAAATGTAACTAATAAAGCCCTTGCCTTTAGCCCCCCCCCCCAGTTCGGATATTGCATGATGTGCCATTTTGCCTCTGGAAAAATCTTTTTCCACATTCTTATGTATTCTTTTCGGGGAAAACGGAGTAAGACTTCTTTAGATGCTATTTTTAAGAATGAGACAAGTGAAGCAGCTTCTTCGGTAAGTCCTTCCGTTAGGAAATAGTATTCCAGTCTTTTGGTTGCTTCAATGGCATCATTAACTTTTTTTATAGAGAATTTAGTTGTCATACTATTGGTATTGACATTATAATGGTACAAGCATTCATCTATAAATACAGTTTTTGACGAATGAAGCCGGAGCGGTGTCAGCATACAACTATCTTCCCACATTGCTATTCCTTTCCACATTTTCTTGTCGTACAAGCAGAAAAAATCCCGACGTATTAGCTTATTCCATAATGCGCCATAAATACCACCAAAGCAATGGGGTGAGAAAATAAAACCTTTGTTATCATGGTTTGACGGGAATTTACATTCTTCTATTTTGTTTCGAGTATGTAGAATAAATCCACAACCAACAATGTCTGCGGATGACAGCTCGGCAAGTTTCACGAGCTTCTCATACATATCAATATCGACCCAATCATCACTATCACAGAATCCTATATATTTACCCGTTGCTTTAGATAACGCTAATTCGCGGGCGGCTGATACTCCCCGGTTGACAGGTTGTTTCAGTACAGATACATTCCTATTGGGATATTCTTCAACTATTCTCTTTAGTATATCTATGCTATTGTCAGAAGAACAATCATCTACAAATATAAATTCCATATCATTTAGCGTCTGCTTCATTAAAGATTCCGCACAACGCTTTATGAATCGTTCTACATTATATATAGGTATAATGACCGATACTTTAGGGCTGTTTTCTTTTGATTGTATTTCATTTGGCATACACTCGTAGCTATATAACCTTTCTATAGTTTCCATGCAACTTGACGTATTTGAATATAAACCTATATAAACCTATGTAAATCCGATATATGATATAGTGATTGATGAAATACAAATATTTGGGATGTATACGTTCTCTTACCATTTTGTTCCATTTTGCAGCAGAAAGTGTCTTTTTCACATAGTTGTACCTTTGAACGGAAAATGGAATTTCAGGCACAAAGAACTTACTTAATGTGTCGCAACATGTCTTTACTCGTATATAATCTGTCAATTTACTGTCATTATATATTATACCATGTTTCTGAAATATGGCATCTATTTTATTCCCGTATTCATATGACATTACGTAGGATGACATATATGACTTAGGGTTCACATAATAATCATATACCTTATCCTTGATATACAGAGCTCGATGAATATTGCGGGCAATAATCATGTTTATCACCCAATCATCACCAATATTTACCCTTTGCTTTATCGGCTCATCATATACATCATCGTTAAATAATGATGCTTTGTAAATTGCACCCCATAGATAAGGAGCGACATCGCACATGTACATTTTCTGAATGAACGCAGTGTTGTCCGTTATCTCTCCTTCCTCAAAGGCATATGTTTCTATGGGATATTCCTTGCCTTTGCCAGTTTTTCTAAAAGCTCCGGCTCTTACCATGTCATACCCTTTTATCACTTGGGCATAAAGAGTACTCAATGCCCCTGCTCGCAATGTGTCATCACTATCCACAAAAACGTAATATTCACCTTTTGCGACTTGCACTCCTGTTTTTCGTGCTGTGATAACCCCCCCGTTCTCCTTGTGCACCACCTTTATCTTATCGGGGTGCTCTGCGGCATTCCTGTCGCATATTTCCGGACAACGGTCCGGACTGCCGTCATCCACAAGGATGAGTTCCCAATCGGTGAAATCCTGGCTCAACACGGAGTCGATACAACGCTGGAGATAAGGTTCCACGTTGTAGACTGGAACTAAAATAGAAATTTTTGGAGTCATTATAGAAATTATTTTATCCGGCCGGTAATAAAATCTCCCGCAACGGGCGGAGCCTGCCCGCCGCGCGGTGTTGCGGGAATTTCTTTCAGTTTTTTGGCGCGGCTGGTGCCGCATCTCCTTTTTTCAGGCACGTATATTTCCAAGCGCGAACAGCCTTGCCGGTTCGTACAAACCGCCGTAGCGTGTCAGTTTAAGTAAAGTTACGGATATAGAATGTTGTAAACCGTACTTTATGTTTTCGCCATGGAATCATAAAGTATAGTTTATAAAACAGCTGTTTAAAAAGTTCTTTGAAGAATCTGTTTCTTATTCTTAGCCACACTGTCAATGGCATGAGAGTGCGCCGGTTCGTGCAACTTTTCCATCTTGTCTTCGATATTCTGTTGATATGTATCGATAATGTTCTCTATATGTTCCAACTGTTTTTCATTAGACAGTTGTCTTGAATGGCAATATTCAAGACATGCCGTGACAAGCAATGACAGTATTCCTACTGCAAAACCAGCCATACCCCATTTCAGACTTTTGTTACCGTCAAAATAGCTGATAAGGGATGTATAATGGTTGTTCCAGAAAATCAGATTGTCGAAAAAGTCCTCAAATTCTTTACCGGCATCCTCCAATTCTTTACGTTTTTTTCTTGAACTGTTGTTCCGGTGGGTGCCTGCCAGAAACCTGCAATATCCCAGTTCTCCTTTGACTGAATAGCCGTTCTTCACCAGTTCCTGAATGAATTTTAAGTTTCTGGAAATATTCTTATTCTGCGACATTTCCCGAATCACTTCATTCATGTTTATCTCGTTCTGTTGGGTAACACCTTTTAGTTTCTGTATATAACAGTCCAGATAAGAATCGACAACTTTTCTGAATTGTGACTTGTCATTCAGGGAGATTTCTGTGTCGGAATGATACGCTACTAAAAGGGAATCTTCCGCACAATCATGATGTGTGTGCTGATGAAAAAATCCCTTTATGTAATGATAGTAAGCTTTGTGAAATCCTGTCCGCAACCCGCAGGAAACAAAATCTGTAGCCTTGTCGCTGATTTCGACGCAATAGACAATAAACCCCGTATTGTTTTTTTTGATACATTTTAGTTCATAACTTACATTTTCGGTTTCTGACAGCCGGAAATATAAGTTGATGGAATGACTTTTCTTGTTGATATGCCCTTTTATCCGCAACTCGTCTGCTTCAGGCAAATCTTTCAGTATTACCTCGTCAAGTTCTTCCTTTATTATATTGAGGTTGCCTTTCTGCAATAGAGGAATCCAAAGGGCATAATATGAAATCATTATATGCCGAAATCTATTCTACGCACTTTCAGATAAAACCAGTCGCAAAACCGTTCCCACAATGTATTGTCGCGACAACGCAACTCGGCAAGTTTTTTAGCCCGTGAGGAAATCTTCCACGTATCGCCATCTTTTGTCGGGGCATTTACGATATATCCCATGGCCTCCATCCGGCGAACAGACGTTTTGCCGAATTTGCGGTTCAAATCGGATATATTTCCGCATTTATGCCTATATATATAACTTAGATAATTGCTCATGACAATGGCGTTTCTGCAAAAATAATATATATTTTTATATATGCCAAACAAATGAGACTATATGTCGTTGATTTGCCGCTTTTTAACATAAATAATCTCTTTAATGCTCACATCATGACATAAAATAATTTGTTTAAATCTCTTTCATTAAGCGATGCTGTCTGTATTATATCTGATGATTTTGGCCGGATTTCCCACTATTACGGCATTGTCGGGGATATCTTTGGTTACTACGCTACCAGCCCCGATGGTTACATTATTCCCAATGGTAATGCCACCTATGATGCACACATTTACGCCTATACTTACGTTGTTTCCAATAACAGGAGTAGGACTTCCGGTTATTCCCTTGTTGCCAATAGTCGTATTGTTGCGAATTATACAGTTGTCACCTATTGACTGACAATTCAATATGGTTGAAAACGGATGCCATAATACAATGTTTTTTCCCATCTTTTCACACCAGATGATAAACGTTGGGTCTGGTTTATAAATACATTCAAAGAGATTCCACCTGCCATGATAGATTTTATAGTAAAGATAGTTGCGATATTCTTTATGATGTTCCAACAGATGTATAATCCGAAATGAATTGGAAGCCATCGACATGGAATCGCATGCATGATAAAGTTCCTCCGACACCTCCTTATGTCTTGAAAGCAGCAACAAGAGAGGACAGTACTTTATAGTATAAAATGCTCTTTTAAATATATGCATATCTTCCTTTTTTATGGGTATTGATTTATTCCAGCCAGTATGCTTTAACAAAATGATGTCCCTGTTGTTGCTCAACGGGAGGTAATTTCATGTAATCCCCATAGAGTACACTGAGGTAAGTGTCATAGTCTTTTAAACCTTTATATGTTTTACCTTCGAATGACACATCTGTGTATTCACGATATACATCGGCATTCATGTGTTCCTTTTTCGGGTAAGAAGCGACAGGGCAGCCGGCATATTGAGCGGAATCAAATGGATAATGACCAAAAAAATCATCCAGTGCCTTGACTGCTTTTTCATGACTTGGATATATCAGTCTTTTGATTACATATTTCAATCTCATAAACCATCCCCCTTTGTAGAGATAGAATTTCATGGTTTTACCTTGCAGTCGCAGTAAACGCATGAGTTCATCTACATAGGCGTTCAAGTGTTCTTTGTCAGGGAGTCCGTCGATGGGAAAAACATCTACGAATACACCGTTTTTTATCGGCCCTTCATAGAGTACGGTACGTGTATCGTACACTTTACAGAAAGGGACTCCGCAGATAAGAGAGTTTTTGTATGTCTGAGAGGTATGATGGTGTTCGCTGCCGTCATATTGTGCGATAAACCGTTCATAGTCGGGGCGGGGCATCAATACGTCGATATCATCATCCCATGGAATGAAACCTTTATGACGGATGGCGCCAAGCAATGAACCTCCGGCCAAAGAATATCGGATGTTGTGCTTTAAACAATAGCTATGGACATCGTCAAGAAGTTCCAGTTGCAATTTGCGCATTTCGTACGGTGTAACTTCTCTCATTTCAACTTGTTTTATGTTCTTTATAAATGTATACTATTCGTTTCAAAAGGAACCTTACCTTGCGATAAGGTTCGTTGTTTATGCTTTTTTCTTTCTTGATTTTATTATCTCAATTAAATCATTATAACTCTCATCATGGGTGATGACAGATATGACCCAATAACTGATAATCCCTATTATTGTACCGGATATTAATTGATAGTAATAATTGGGAGTAAAAAGGGTCGGGACATAACATAACACCCCCATTATACCAGCTTTGACAAATAGAGGAATATTGTATTTCATTTGCTCCCAGAAACCGAAATCAATATATTTCCCGGTGTAATAACAATTAATGCTGTAAGCTATCAGACCATAAACGGAACGTCCGAAACACAGCCACCAAATGCCGAAAGGTATTGTTGAAAATAAAATACCCAGACCTATAATACGTTTGATGATGTCTAATTTCAACACAAGGTCTGTCCGCCCCTTCACATATAATATGTTCAGATTGACTTGAGTCAGCGGGTCAAACATATAACCGAATGCCAATACTTGCAGAAGAGGAACACAAAAAATCCATTTTTCGCCGATCAACAGAACGATAAAGGGTTCTGCCAATACGATCAATCCTACTAAAATGGGGTAAATTATGTATATAGGCAGGCGCAGAAATTTTTGGTAACTACGGCGTAAACGGTTTGTGTCATCTTGCACTTTAGACATTAAAGGATATGCGACTTTCATGACAATCCCGATTAAAGTACTTGAGGGTAAGGCGGCAAACTGGTTGGCCCTGTTGTAATGTCCCACTTCTGCGGGAGCAAATATACGTCCGATGACCAGTGTGTACAAGTTGTTATAAATGCTGAATAAGAAACCGGAAACCAATACCTTGCTTCCGAAATTGAAAAGATAGTTGAAAGAATTCCTTGAGAAAGCCAGTAAAGGTATCCAGCGGGTATATATTTCAATAAAAAACACTCTTAAAAGACAGGCTAAAACCTGTTGAAAAACAAGTGCCCATACCCCAAATCCCGTATATGCTAAAACAATACCTGCAACACCGGAGATTAAATATGAAGTAACGTTTATGATGGCAGAAACTTTAAACTTGAATTCTACAGATAATTTGGCGTTTTGTGAGATAATAAGAGAATTGAGTACAAATCCGATGGAGATGATCCGGATTACATTGACAAGTTCTTCCGTATGATAGAAATCTGCTATATATGGTGCCGACATGAATAGCACTATATATAGAGTTAATCCGACAACGACGTTGAAATAAAAACAGGTGGAATAGTCTGTTTCGTCTCTGTCTTTTTTTTGAATCAGGGCACTGCCAAAACCGCTGTCGAGGATCGATTGGGCCAAATCTGTAAATATGACCGTCATACCTACAATACCAAACATGTACGGTTCAAGGATACGTGCTATTATTATCCCGATAATCAGTCTGAGAAATTGCTGTCCGAAACGCTCCATTGCGGTCCAGGCCATTCCAAAAATGGCATTGCTTTTTAACGATTTCTCCATGCGTTACTTGTCTAAAATTTACACTCTAAAAATGGTACTGAAATTATCATTTTTTTTAATGAATTTGTTCCCATGCTACCGACATCACACGACCATATTAACAAGGCATGTCCTTGAAGTCGCGGATATAATAAAACCGCCATAATCCACTCACGTCCAACGTAGCACATCTTACGGATACAAAACTCCTGAGCTGAGATGTTCTGCGAAAGAGCATCCGCCTTATAGCGGACATAAAAGCCCTCAAAATCTTTGTTGTTGTAATACATAATCAATTAGGGATGATGGTACAACTGCGAAGTTTGTCGTTTTTCTTTAGTTTTTGCTTGGACGCTTACACCAATAAAATAGCAAATATTAGAGTTTAAATGGGTTCATTTTCTTTGTTCCAACACGCAACTTCTCTATAATCGCAATTGTTTGGCCTGATTGATTGTAGTTTTCATTTTATCTGTCATACATCCTTCTACATTCCATCCTAAGTATTGTAACTTTTTTGTGGAAAATACAGACTTTGTGACAATGTTATATCCGGATGCTTCAGATTCCGACGGAATGTCTATAACGACGTTTTTATTACAGATTCCGGCTATCATTTCAGCCAATTCTCTGATTGAAATGTTTGATGATTCATCCGCAATATTATAGGCCTGGCCATTTTTCCCTTTCAGCAATATAAATAACAATGCAGATACGCAGTCCACCACGTAACACCAGGAGCGGAACTGGGAACCGGAACTTTTCATCACAATATCTTCACCTTTCAGTACATTTCTGATGAATTGGGCATATACGCGGTTGTCTGATTCGGTAAAATTAGGACCATAAGTGTGAGAAGGGCGGGCTATGACTGTATCTATGCTGTATTCCGCACCATAAGCGACACATAAAGTCTCAGCCGCACGCTTTGCGGACGGATAACACGAGCGTGGCTTCATGCAATCCACATAGCCGCTATATTCTTCCGTGAACACTCGTCCGTCCCCTTCTCCATACACTTCTCCTGTTGAAACATACAGCAAACGTTTGAGCCCATGTCGCAGTCCATAATCCATAAGATTGGCTACCCCATTTATATTGGCTTTGATAATTTCAACCGGCTTGGTTGCAAAGAAATTGGGAGAAGCGTTGCTGGCCGCATGAATAATATATTGAAAATCGATATCGCTCTCCAACGGTTCGGTTACATCATATTTGATGAAATGAAAATTCGGGGAATTGAAAAAATCCGCAAAGCGATGTAAACGTGTCTCATTACGACCGGAAGCATATACATGATAGTTTATTTCCGGGCGCGACATCAGGACTTCGACAACGCACGAGCCTATCAATCCAGTGGCGCCGGTAACCAGAATATTGCAATGTTCCAGTTTTTCCCACGGGAGATTCAGAGACGCGACTTGTTTTATATCATCTTGGTATGCCATGTCATTTTAACCAATTATCTTTACTTGTCTGCATCAATGCTTTCAGTATTTCAAGATCTTCTACAGTGGTGATTTTAATGTTTTTCTCGGAACCTGGTACGATATGCATCTCATGTCCACCGACTTCCGCTACCAGCGTACACGAAGCCACACTGTCCGTAATACCTTTTTTACCTGCTTCCTCATGGACATTGATGATATTGCTTAAGCGGAAAGTCTGTGGGGTTTGAGTGCGCACAAGTTTGTCACGAGGAATACTTGTTGAAGTAGAAAAACCGTCCTCTGTCTCCAAAATAGCTTCCCTGCATTTTATTCCAGTTACCGCATATCCGTAGGCTTTGCAGGTAGCAATATTGGACGATATTATATCTTGACTGAGAAGCGGGCGTACAGAGTCATGGATTAAGACTAAATCTTCATTGCTGTATCCCGATTCCTTTATCCCGTAAATACCGTTATGAATAGATTCCATACCGGTATCCCCACCAGGAAATATATGTTTCAGCTTAGTAATTGCAAACTGATTGGCGTATGCCTGAAGTACTGTATCCCAGCCTTTAAGACAGACAACTGCAATGGCGTCGATGTCGGGATGCTTTTGGAAGCATTGCATGGTATGGATGATTATGGGACAGCCGTCAACGTGCATGAATTGTTTGGGTATGTCTTGTCCCATTCTATTTCCGGAGCCTCCGGCAATAATTAATGCGATATTCATAAATAGATGTTGAATTTTAGTTTATATCAAAATTTTTGCGTAGGTCTGTGTGTTATAGGCATGAACATTTACTACTATCGCAAGAATCAATGTTATACAACTGACAGACCAGCAATGTTTGCAATTAGAGAATGGCTTTCGCCACGGCAAGAGCCACGTTTCTCGCATGTGTTGTCGCGCCGTGCTTCTAAAATCAATCGGTCTGACTTCAGAGTAAGTTGGATTACAGATAGAAATGACATATGTCATTCAAATTCTGGGTAAAACGCTTCAAGACAGAAGGTATCCGTGGACTAGGGACACGTCCAGGACGGGGGAAATCAATCATGGACTGTCCGAACGAAGAAGCTGTGCGCATTGTCATCGAGAACGATAGGCAGAGTGTGAAGAAAGCGAAAATAGTCTAGCAGCAGACCTCCGGCAAGGAGGCGAACGAGAACACTTTTAGGGCTTTTTTTCCGCATTGGCGTATAAGGAAACACCCCAAGGTAAACCCTCGCCGCTGCATCTATACGTATAAAACCGAGAAACTGCAAGAACTCAAACAACAGGCATTTGCCGGACTCATCCTCTATTACGGAGATGAAAGTCATATCAGCACCGAAGGTTCTGTGCCGTATGATTGGCAGCTCCGCAATGAGGATGTCCACTTCCCATCTAAAAGAGGACTCAGATTCAATATTTTCGGCATTATTGACTGGAACAACCGATATCATGGTTTCTCTACAGCGGAGAATATGATGGCTGACAAGATAGCTGATTTTCTTGGTCGGCTGTGTCGCTGCGTATTCAGAAGGATACATTTGTGGTACTTGATAATGCCAGTATACACAGATGCAGACTCATGTGGGAGCTTCGGATCATTGGGAGAAGCGAGGCTTTTTCTCTTCTTTCTTCCGTCATATACTCCTTATCTGAATATAGCTGAGATGTTGTGGCGAATCCTCAAGGGCAAATGGCTCAGACCAGTGGATTCTGTTTTCACAGATTCCTTGCTTTATGCAACCAACAGAGCTTTGGCCGCGCTTTGATCTGGTCTTGAAATAAATTTTGCCAATGTGGCTTGGCATAAATTAATTTTTATAGTTTACTTGTCTGTTATTCTCTATTAAGTTCTTTGAGCATTCTTGGCGTATCTTCAATTAAAAGGCTTTGATGAATAATATAATATATAATACGCTTATGATTGACAATCCAACAAAGAGACAACATCAAAAACACTTTTCCTATAAGGGTTACATACGGTATGATATTTTTAACACATGTGCCGATACAACCTATGTCTCCTGTTTTTAATAACGAAATGGGAACATAACATTGCAGTATCCCATATAAATATAGTGCCCATAGGAAGAGTTGTGGTATTTGCAAATAGATACTATTGAGCTTGCCTATTACTAGCATGAAAGATATGGCTGAAAACAAACTTAAGACAAGAGAGGTTACATACCGACAGAAAGCGAAATGGCCTTTACCGCAACAGATTTCAAAAGCTACGCAAATAATGAATATTGAAAGCATTATAATCCATGTTATAACACCATACCAATAACTTTCGTCATTGTCCGTACGCTGACGGATGTTTACTGTCACATTTGTTAATACGAGATATATGACAAACATTGCCGTGCTATTAAGAAAATCAAATAATTGAGTATATATAGCTTGAGCTATCATGATACGGTCGTTCGGCTCCGAAGCAAGCTCAAATATCAAATTCCCTACATAATATGCCAGCCATAAAATCCAGACAAACATCCATGTACGGTAAAACTGCATTGTGGCTTCGCTTATAACGTGGAATTTTTCATCTATAATTTTATTATAAGGTATTTTTAAACGGCAAACTTTAACTAAATATTGTTTTATAGGTCTGTCGTTTCTTAAATCTGCATAGGCAATGCGCTTATTTTTTATCAGTACGAAAAGTGTTATGAATATAAAAATGCTTTGTATTGCATAATTGGCTGTGTCCTTAAGTGTGAAATTCCAGTAGAGACTTTCTTTATTGCAACACGATTTGAACTGTAGAGATTCTATTGCTAATGAGAAAAAAACGGGTATTAAAGCTGAAAATATGGTTAGGAGAATCTGGAATTTTTCCTTGTGAAACCAATGTATAAATTCTTTAAACATTACACTCTATTTTTTTGTTTTTCTAAAAGAAGGATTATTTCTGCCATACCAAAACTCATTCATAGAAACCACAGAACGGTCTTCTATATGTTCGTCATTGATGCCATATTGGCGTATTATTTGTCCATTTTCTTCGGATATGTCATAACATTCAAAGATTTCTTTTGGCCGTTTTATCTTGCCACAGTATATTTTGCTTGGTGTATTATCATAACCAGCAAAACGTTCTATATATAATAGAAGCGCACCGTCAGTATCTCTTTCCGTACACAATACATTATCAGCTATCGCTCGAAGTTTATAAGTGGCTTCTGCTTCCCGATCACACAATATATACAAATCTATATCAAGTTCATGGCAGAGTGCGGCTAAGGATGGAACAAACAATGGGTCGTTCTTCAAGAGAGGAAAACAAAAATCAAGAATCTGGAGATCGTCAATAATCACCCTGCTTATGCGTTGACCATCCGTAAATGGAATACTAACCTGCCTGCGGAGAAAATAAATAAATTCGTCAGATGTTATATTTCCCATGAAAATATTCATAAAATGAATATAGGAATAACATTGTGCGCATTTTTCATTCCTGCAAGTGCCGCTATGCATCATCGCCGGACACGACAATCGCCTGCGTGTCATGCTTGTGTCTTTATTTAAAAGCAGTATCAGGGAATGTTCATATTGGAGTGAAGAACTGAATATACTTCCAAAAGTTATAAAGCGTTTGTAAGTATTGGCTTCCCCTATGATGGCAGTGACACCGCCACGAAATAATTTTATGCAGTCGCGACGTCTCATTAACGGTATGCCGTTCTTGTTTTGCATGCCATTATCTTTTCCTCGGGAAAGAAGAATTTTCTCAAGGATATCTATAGATGTATTATAAGAGATTTCCGGAGAGAGTAAATCATTGATGTATTCTTTCTTTCGGCGTTCTTTATTTTCTGTATATTCACGATACTCGCCTGAATGGTATTTTGATACCCCTAACGAATCAAGATATTGCTGATATGTATCAGTTACTACATCGGAATGTGTGTACACTAGCGCCCTCTGGAGATAGCGCCGTTTGGAAAAATAAGTATTTATGCTCGGAAATATTTCTATGCCATAGTCTCGACGTTTGTATTGATGCCAACCTTTTGCTGTAAGCTGGAAAATGCATCTTGTTATACAAAGATATTGAAGAGTATAATGTTCTACGTCCTTGTTCGTGAGATCTATTATCATGTCCGCGTATAAATTTGACAAGGGTATGTTGTCTGGTATAACTACCAAAGCTACTTTATGTTTTTGATTAATGCTATTTAGTAACTCTGTTATATGTGAAAAGTTTTTAAAGGAAGAAAAGATTAAATCATAACAAGCAACCAAGGATGTGGCATCATAGTCATGACTGCTGATCTCATTTTTTAAATCTGTTATGTTTTTACTGTTAAAATTTTCAGTTTTACTATCGATTAGCGGGTATTTAAGTCGATTACTTAATTTTTTTAGTTTATTAATCTGCTGGTCCTTAGATCTTGAGCCTTTATTAAAATAGTCTGAAATTCCCTCACCTCTGCGTTCTACAATAAAATTCTCATCATGGGTGTAGTTCTCCGTTGTTCGATAGTGTAGGGCATTGGTCCGATTACTATAATATATTGCCTCTTGGCATATTAGATTGTCTATTTCTTGTAATTGATAATTAAAATTTTGGTTGTTTGGTGTTTTGAAAAAAAGTTGTGAAAATAGATTGTCTTGAAACGATCCAGTATTATGATTGGATACATAAAGTATTGTCATCAATTGGATACATTTTGTTATTATTATATCTAGTAATAGATCGTTTATATATTCGCAACTATAGTGATTGGTATAAAAGCAAGGAACGACAGGGTATTCATTGTTATTTAGGTCTTGAGCAATGCCATACATCATCTGGAGTCCAAGCAACGTTTTCTCAGTGTGCTCCCCCCCCCGAATAATTATTAATGTATGATTGCGTGACAAATCAAGACCATCATATAAAATTTGATCCAATCCATCAATAAATGTAGATACTTTTACTTTGGTATATTTGCTCATTTTATTGGGTTATATAAATAATGAATTGTTTAGAGGGGCTATGGATTAAAAATTATATTTGTTGTCAGCCCCATATATAGGAGGAGTTATTCCGGGTCGTCGATGTTCTCAAACTGTTCCCGGTGGATGTTGCCGATGGCGAGGGTCATGTCGCCTATTTGCATCACAAGCTTGCGGTCGCGCTCGATGCGGATGATGTAGCCTTCGCAGCCTTTGAGGAGGCCGGAGGTGAAACGTACCGGAGTGTGCCCCTGGGCGTAATACTCCAGAGGATGGCGGAGGATGCGGATGCGGGTGGGGTCGTGCTCGGCCACTCTCATGAACGGTCGCATGACGGAGTCCGGGATGACGGCTGTCTGTCCGCTGGCACAGTCCTTAGCCAGATGAAGTTCGGGAAATTCCTGTTTGAGATAGGTGTTGATGTTCCGGACGCTTCCTTGTATGAAGACCAGACCGCTGATGGTGGGTTTGCGGATCTCTCCGCAGTCTTTCTTGGAATGTGCGTATGTGTATTTTGTTTCGTGAACGAAACACCTGAAATATGTGTCTGCGGATTTGATGAAAAGGGGCACTCTCGCCCAATGCATGAATAGATAGCACCAACTGTCCGCGGCAGGATATACCTCCCTCTCTGGATGGGTCGGGCCGACCTGTCCAATATCGTTTGTGCCCCAGGCTGTAGAAAGAGAAGCGGAACTATCCAGTGTCATCGTCTCTCCGACTACTTTATGTGCTGGCACCCGGCCGCTCTTGCTGCCGTTAATGTGCTTTCATTGAATGAAATAGGTTTCATACTTATCGCAATAAGCGTTCCTTGTCCCGCCGTTTTGCTCCATCGGAAGAGAGTAGGGCAGGGTTCCGGAGTTTGACGTGAGTCTTCCGGAATTTTGCAAAGTTAATAATTCTTTTCATATTATTAGGTCTTGCAGGCGGATTTTTGATGTATTCTGCCGTTAATGCCGGAGGCAGTCCAGATACCGTGGATTCCTGAATCCTGCATGTGTGCGACAAACAATGCTTATTTCAAAGGTTCTTAACTTATCTTTTCCTTGTTTCTCGATTTTTATGCTTACCTTTGTCGACATAATTTAATTTGGAAACAGGAATAAAGATGTCGTGCATCCTGCATATTGAGACAAGTACGAAGGTTTGTTCGGTGGCTGTCAGTGAAGACGGGCAGACCGTATTTGACAAGGTGGATTATGAGGGACCGTCGCATGCCGTCGCTTTGGGGGTGTTTGTGGACGAGGCTCTTTCTTTCATTGACAGTCATGCGATACCGCTTGACGCGGTGGCGGTCAGTTGCGGCCCGGGGTCGTATACGGGGTTGCGCATCGGGGTGTCCATGGCCAAGGGCATCTGTTACGGCAGGAATGTGCGCCTCATCCCGGTCCCGACGTTGCGTCTGATGTGCGTGCCTCTGTTGTTATACCGGGACGACTTGCCTGAGGACGCGCTTCTGGTGCCGATGATAGACGCACGGCGTATGGAGGTATATGCCGCGGTATACGATAGGGCGCTGAACGAGGTGCGCGGTACGTCGGCCGATATCGTGGATAAATCCACTTATGCGGACTATCTGGAGCATCGTCCCGTGTTTTTTTTGGGCGACGGGGCGGCCAAGTGTCAGGCATGTATCAGTCATCCGAATGCCCGTTTCGTGGAGAATGTCGTACCTCTGGCCAAGAACATGTTTCCTTTGGCCGAACAGGCCGTGGCGCGCGGCGAATTTGCCGACGTGGCTTATTTTGAACCGTTTTATCTGAAGGAGTTCGTTGCGTCGACTCCTAAGAAACTATTGTGATATATGCAGTATAATACCCAACGCAAGAGATTACCTATGCCCGAGTACGGTCGCGGCATACAGAACATGGTGGAGTATGCGCTCACCATACAGGACAGAAAGGAGCGCCAGCGGTGTGCCAACACGATTGTGGCCATTATGGGAAACATGTTCCCGCATTTGCGCGATGTGCCGGATTTCAAGCACAAACTGTGGGACCATCTGGCGGTGATGTCCGATTACAAGTTGGATATCGATTATCCGTACGAAGTGAAGCCCTCTTCGGAATCGGAGGTCAGACCGCGGCCGATGGATTATCCCATGAAGCGCATACGTTATCGTCACTATGGATATTTGCTGGAGACTCTGCTGAAGAAGATGAAAGAGATGCCGGAAGGCGAGGAGCGCGACATGCTGTCCCGTCTGGTGGCCAACCAGATGAAACGTAGCCTGTATAACTGGAACAAGGACGCCATGGAGGATGAAAAAGTGGCGGCGGACATGGAGGAATATACCGGCGGCGTCGTGAAACTGGATGTGGGACGTCGTCCGCTGGCTTCCATGACGGCACGGCCAGCGCTTCCGCAGAATATGCAGGGGCGCGGAGGACGACGCGGTAATAATAAAAAGAGAGTCTGATTCTTAAATGACTTTTTAGATCATGAGCTCGTTTATCATTGAAGGCGGTCATAGACTGAAGGGAGATATCCGTCCCCAGGGTGCCAAGAACGAGGCGTTGCAGGTGTTGTGTGCTACTTTGTTGA
The DNA here is from genome assembly GCA_964540455.1 of uncultured Paraprevotella sp. GTDB lineage: Bacteria > Bacteroidota > Bacteroidia > Bacteroidales > Bacteroidaceae > Paraprevotella. Next base: position 37,203 of record CAZIMK010000002.1, on the reverse strand, counting down.
CGGAGGAACCGGTGCGGATAAAGAATGTGCCGGACATTGCGGACGTGAACAATCAGATACAGCTGTTGCGGGATGTCGGCGTGAAGGTGGTCCGTAACGGAGAGGGGGACTATACGTTTCAGGCAGACCGTGTGGACATGACTTATCTGGACAGCAATGAGTATCTCCGGTGTTGTGCCCGTCTGCGCGGGAGTGTAATGCTTATCGGACCGCTGGTGGCTCGTTTCGGACAGGCGCAGATTGCGAAGCCCGGAGGCGACAAGATAGGCCGCCGCAGGTTGGATACCCACTTTCTGGGTATTCGGAAACTGGGAGGCGAGTTTTGCTGTGACGAGACGCGAGGTACGTATCATATCCGTGCGGCTCGTCTGAAAGGCACTTACATATTGCTCGACGAGGCTTCCGTGACGGGAACGGCCAATATCATCATGGCGGCTGTGCTGGCCGAGGGGACTACCACTATATATAATGCGGCGTGCGAACCTTATATACAGCAGTTGTGCCATCTGCTCAACCGCATGGGTGCGCGTATCAGCGGCATTGCTTCCAACCTGCTTACGATAGTCGGCGTCCGGGAACTTCACGGCGCGTCGCATACGGTGCTGCCGGACATGATAGAAGTGGGCAGTTTCATCGGAATGGCGGCCATGGTGGGTGATGGCATACGTATCAAAGGGGTAGGGTATGACCAGCTGGGCATCATACCCTATACGTTCCGGCGCCTGGGAGTGCAGGTGCTCCGTGACGGAGACGATATCGTGATACCCCGTCAGGACCATTACGAGATAGAGTCTTTTATGGACGGTTCGTTCATGACGTTGAGCGACGCTCCGTGGCCGGGGCTGACTCCGGACCTGCTGAGCGTGATGTTGGTGGTAGCCACGCAGGCCAAGGGCTCCGTGCTGATTCATCAGAAGATGTTTGAGAGCCGTCTGTTCTTTGTGGATAAACTGATAGACATGGGGGCGCAGATTATCTTGTGCGATCCTCACCGGGCGGTTGTTGTCGGGCACGACCATCAGATGAAACTGCGCGGAGGGAGCATGACTTCGCCCGATATCCGGGCCGGTATCGCCCTGCTTATTGCTGCCATGAGTGCCGAGGGAACCAGCCGGATTGCCAACATCCAGCAGATAGACCGCGGGTATGAATGCATCGAACGCCGTCTGGGAGCCCTGGGGGCGCATATCGAACGAAGTGACGACAAATGATCAAGGAGTGTGACGTATATAAAATAGGTGTGTTGACAAAGACGCACGGAGTGTCGGGCGAACTGAACCTGTCATTTACGGACGATGTGTTCGACCGCGTGGATGCCGATTATCTGGTGTGCCGGATGGACGGTATTTTCGTGCCGTTCTTTATGGAGGAATATCGTTTCAGGAGCGCTTCCGTGGCTCTGATGAAGTTTGAAGGGATAGATACGGAGGAACAGGCCCGCCGCATGGTCGGAGTGGAGGTGTTCTTCCCGAAGGAACTGGCGGACGAACCGGAGGAGGATGCTTATACCTGGACTTATTTTACGGGTTTTGGAGTTACGGACGAGGTATATGGACCGCTGGGAAAGATAAAGTCCGTGGATGACGGGACGACCAACGTGCTTTTTGAGATTGTTTCTTCGGACGGGCGGGAGATTCTATTGCCGGCTCATGAAGAGTTTATTGTCGGCATAGACCATGCCGGCCGGCAACTGACTGTTCGGGTACCCGATGGTCTGTTGTCGCTGAATAAAACGGATGAATGACAGAATGAATATGGGAAACGGAAAAAAACAGATTGCCATACTGGGCTCCACCGGTTCTATCGGGACGCAGGCTTTGCAGGTTATCGGGGAACATACGGAGGCCTACGAGGCATGTGTGCTGACGGCCGGCAGCAGGGCGGAACTGTTGGCGGAACAGGCCAGACGCTTCTTGCCGGGCAGTGTGGTGATAGCCGATGAGAGTAAATATGAATATCTGCGCGATGCTCTGTCCGATTTGCCGGTCAAGGTGTACGCCGGGGCGGATGCTTTGTGCCAGGTGGTACAGGAAGAGGGCATCGACATGGTGTTGACGGCCATGGTCGGTTTTGCCGGACTGGCTCCCACAGTCAGCGCTATCCGTGCGGGCAAGGCCATTGCCTTGGCTAACAAGGAGACTTTGGTGGTTGGGGGCGAACTTATCAACCGTCTGGCCGCTGAGTATAAAGTACCGGTCCTGCCTGTGGATTCGGAGCATTCGGCCATCTTCCAGTGCATCGTGGGAGAACCGAGTCCGATAGAGGAAATCATTCTGACGGCTTCCGGCGGGCCGTTCCGCACGTGCAGTCGTGAGCAGTTGGCGGCAGTGACGAAGGAACAGGCTCTGAAGCATCCCAACTGGAACATGGGGGCCAAGATTACGATAGATTCCGCCTCCATGATGAACAAAGGTTTTGAGGTTATCGAGGCCAAATGGCTTTTCGGGGTGTCGCCGGAGCAGATTCGCGTAGTGGTGCACCCCCAGTCTGTGGTGCACAGTGCAGTACAGTTTGCCGACGGGGCCGTGAAAGCGCAGTTGGGAGTGCCGGATATGCGTGTGCCCATTCAGTACGCTTTTTCTTATCCTTACCGCTTGGCGAGCGGTTTTGACCGGCTCGACCTGACACGTCTGGGGACGCTGACTTTCGAAGAACCGGATACCGGCCGTTTCCGCAACCTGGCTTTGGCTTACGAGGCGCTTCGCCGGGGAGGCAACATGCCTTGTGTGCTCAATGCGGCCAACGAGGTGGTCAACCGGGCTTTTCTGGAAGATCGTATAGGTTTTCTCCGGATGAGCGATGTGATCGAGCAGACGATGGACCGCATCCCGTTTCTGACTGCTCCCACGCTCGACGATTATTTCCGCATCGATGCCGAGGCGCGTCGCATGGCTGCCGAACTGCTCTGAAAGCGAAAAGGCATACATTAATATAGTAAACACACATTGATACAATGGATACATTCTTAATTAAAGCATTTCAACTGATTCTTTCTCTGTCCATCCTCGTGGTGCTGCATGAGGGGGGGCACTTCTTTTTCGCCAAGCTCTTCAAGGTGAAGGTGGAGAAGTTCTTTTTGTTCTTTGATCCCAAGTTTCATCTGTTCAGTACGAAGGATAAGTGGTTCACCCGTCTCTTTCCCCGTTTCCGGGACAAGGAAACGGAATACGGTATCGGATGGCTTCCTTTCGGCGGTTATGTGAAGATTGCCGGAATGATAGACGAGAGCATGGATACCGAACAGATGAAGCAGCCGGCCCAGGTGTGGGAGTTCCGTTCCAAACCGGCCTGGCAGCGCCTGTTCATCATGATCGGTGGCGTGCTGGTGAATTTCCTGCTGGCACTGGTTATCTATTCTTCCGTATTGTTTGTGTGGGGAGAGGAATACATTCCCATGAAACGCATGTACATGGGTTTCAATTTCAATGAAGAGGCACAGACCATCGGTTTCCGTGACGGTGACGTGCTTATTTCGGCCGACGGAGTGGCATTCCAGCGCTTGGACGGGAATGTCTACCGTAGTTTGTCCGAGGCAAAGACCGTAACCGTGAAGCGCCGGCAGAAGTATGTGAACATCTCCATGCCGGAGGATATGGACATGCTTTCGATGATTCGCCAGGTGCCTGCTTTCCTTGTGCCACGCATACCTTCGGTGGTCGATTCCGTGCTGGTGGGTACGCCTGCTTATGAAGCCGGTTTGCGGTCGGGATGCAAGATTAATGAAGTGGACGGTGTGAAGGTGTACTTCTGGAGTGATTTTGACAATCTGATGTCCCGCAAGGCGGATATGCTGGCTGCGGGATGCAGTCATGAGGACAGTCTGCGCCTGCGCATGATGACGGTTGTGTATACGGCGCAGGACCACAGGAAGACCGACACGGTGGAAGTGCATCTGACCGATGATTACAAACTGGGCATTGTCAAACGCTCTTTGTCGAACTATTACAAGACAATCCGTGTCGAGTACGGTTTCTGGGAAAGCATTCCGGCCGGAGTCCGTCATGGTCTGTCCGTGCTGAGCGGATATATCAGCGATTTGAAATATGTCTTTACGTCCGACGGTGTGAAGAGCGTCGGCAGCTTCGGCACCATCGGCAGCATATTCCCGGCCGTATGGGATTGGCAGAGTTTCTGGGGTATAATGGCATTTCTCAGTATTATGCTGGCTTTCATGAATATCCTGCCTATTCCTGCTCTTGACGGCGGTCATGTGCTCTTCCTGCTGGCGGAAATCATCATGCGCCGTCCGCCCAGCGATAAATTTATGGAGCGTGCTCAGATGGTGGGTATGACGTTGCTTATTTCGCTGATGTTACTGGCCTGCTATAATGATATAGTACGTTTCCTCTTTTGAGGAATGGTAGCGCACACAGTTTTTCGCGGGCCATCTCTTGATATAAATCAAGAAATGGCCCGCGGAGTGTATTTTCCTATCCTTCGTGTTTGCGGTAAAGTGTTTCTCTTTTTATTTTTGTAGCATTAAAACGAGAGGAATTTGGTCCGGGAGGATGTGAAAAAGACTCTCCGCGACAAAACGATATAAAGGTTAGTTTGTTTTAGGTAAAAATGTAGTGAATGGATGCTTACACAGCGGTGATTCTGGGCGTTTCTTTGGGTGCGACGATATTTAGTATAATCTCGTTGCTGATGTTGGAAGAGGGCGGAGACCTTTGAAACGGTCGGAATCGGAGAAACATGAGAGCGGGTATGTCAGAGTTAAGAATGACATGCCCGCTTTTTTATGTGTGGGGCGGCGCCGGCTTCCGGTCTACCATCTCGCGGCAGTTCCAACGTCAAGACATAGGCAAGGCACTTGTCAAGCCGTATGTGAGATGAATCAAAACAGATGAACGCGGATTATTTTCTCTGTAGACCGAAAAAATAAAATCCGCGTTCATCCTTCAAATCTCCGCGTCATCCGCGTTTTATTATGGATTCATTTCCAGTGTTTTATTTCCTGTGTTCCTCCACCCATTTACGAGCATTTACGAACGCTTCCATCCATGGGGTTATCTCGTCGCTACGACGGGTGGCGGGGTACCAGGCGTTCTGCCACGGGAATATGGCACGTTCCAAGTGAGGCATCATGGCCAGATGGCGGCCGTCGGCGCTGCAGATACCGGCTACACTGTAATCGGATCCGTTCGGATTGCCGGGATATTCGTCATAACTGTATTTGGCCACAACGTTGTAATGTTCTTCCGGATAGGGCAATGAGAATTTGCCTTCGCCGTGAGCTACCCAGATACCCAGTTTGTTTCCGCTCAGAGAACCGAACATCACGCTGCGGTTCATCGGGATGGTCAGGCCGACATAAGAAGACTCGAATTTATGTGAATTGTTGTGTAGCATGCGGGTTTTCTTCTCAAAGTCGGGATTGATGAGGTTCAGTTCCACCATTAGCTGGCAACCGTTGCAGATACCGAGCGAGAGTGTGTCCTCGCATGCATAGAACCGGTCGAGGGCGGCTTTTGCTTTCGGGTTGTACAGGAAGGCACCGGCCCAGCCTTTGGCAGAGCCCAGAACGTCGGAATTGGAGAAACCGCCGCAGAAGACAATCATGCTGATGTCTTCAAGCGTTTCCCGACCGGTGATAAGGTCGGTCATCATCACGTCTTTCACGTCGAAACCGGCAAGGTAAAGCGAGTAGGCCATTTCGCGCTCGCCGTTCGTACCCTTTTCGCGGATAATGGCCGCTTTGATACCGGAGGGTGTGCGACGGTCGGGGTTCAGGTCATATTGCGAAAGTTTACCTGTAAAATCGGTATTGAAGACAGCCTCCAGGGGTTGCATCTTATAGTTTTCAAAGCGTGCTTTCGCACAGCCGTTCATGCTTTGTCTGCGGTCGAGCAGATAAGACGTGCTGTACCATACATCGCGCAGATGGTCGATACCGAACTGGTATTCGGCTCCGTCCTTGTTCACGAGTATATGGCGTTCTTCCGAAGGTACGCCCAGCTTGATGTAGCCTATGCCGGCTTCTTCCAGCATTTTCTTGAATGCAGCCTTGTTCTTGTCTTCGATCTGTACGACTACGCCCGGATTCTCCGCAAACAGGATTTTCACGATGTCGTTGTGAGAGAATTTGTCCAGATAGATTTCCATACCGCCGTCCGTATTGGCGAAGCACATTTCCAGCAACGTTGTTATCAGACCGCCTGCCGAGATGTCGTGTCCGGCAAGGATGAGTCCTTTGTTCACCATCTCCTGGATGACATTGAACGCATCACGGAAATATTCCGGGTTCTTGCAGGTAGGAACATCGGAGCCCACCTTGTTCAGGGACTGGGCAAAAGCGGAGCCGCCTAAGCGCAGTTCGTCGAAACTGAAATCTATATGATAGAGTGTCGATTTCTTGTTGTTGACCATGACGGGAGAAACAACTTTTTTCACGTCGCTCACTTCGCCGCCTGCGCTCACGATGACTGTACCCGGGGAGATGATTTTCTCGCCGTTCGGATACTTCTGGCTCATGGACAGCGAGTCCTTGCCCGTCGGGACGTTGATTTCCAACGCGCAACAGAAGTCGGACAATGCCTGTACGCCTTTGTAGAGGCGGGCGTCTTCTCCTTCCTGCGAGCGGCAGGGCCACATCCAGTTGGCGGACAGGGAAATACTGTCCAGCCCTTCTGTCAGCGGCGCCCAGACGATATTCGTCAGGGACTCTGCCACGGACAACACGGAACCCGCTGCGGGATCTGCCAGACCTGCCTGCGGAGCATGGCCGATAGCTGTGGCGATACCGGATTTTCCGCGGTAGTCCAAGGCTACCACACCGCAGTCGCTGAGTGGCAGCTGTATCTCGCCCTGGCACTGCTGGCGGGCGACCTTGCCCGTTACGGAACGGTCCACCTTGTTCGTCAGCCAGTCTTTGCATGCCACGGCTTCCAGGCGCAGTACGCGCTCCACGTAATCGTTCAGTTGCGCGGCATCGTATGATACGTTCTCATAACGGCGTTCCACAGTCTTGTCGTTCATATAAGTCTTCGGGCTGTGGCCGAACATCTGGGCCACGTCCAAATCAAACGGGCGTACGCCGTCTCCCTGGCGGAATGCGAAATGCGCATCTCCGGTGGTTTCTCCCACGACATACATCGGAGCGCGTTCGCGTTCCGCAATCTTGCGGACATGTTCGATATGTTCTTCCTGAATAAGCAGGCCCATACGTTCCTGAGATTCGTTGGCGATGATTTCTTTCGAAGACAAGGTCTGGTCTCCGACGGGCAGTTGGGTCATGTCGATAAGTCCGCCGCATTCTTCCACAAGTTCCGACAGGCAGTTTACGTGGCCGGCCGAACCGTGGTCGTGTATGGATACGACGGGGTTCACATCCTCTTCGCATAAGGCGCGTACAAGGTTGTTTGCGCGTTTCTGCATTTCCGGATTGGCACGCTGCACGGCATTCAACTCGATGCCGGAGGAATAACGTCCCGTGTCTACCGAAGATACGGAACCGCCTCCCAGACCGATGCGGTAATTGTCGCCGCCTACTACTACTACCTTGTTGCCCTTCTGCGGCACGCCTTTCAGGCAATCGCGCCTGGTGCCGTAACCCACTCCGCCGGCCAGCATGATGACTTTGTCATAACCGTATTGTTCGCCATTCTCCTGATGCTCGAAGGTGAGGACCGAACCGGTAATCAGCGGTTGGCCGAACTTGTTGCCGAAGTCGGAGGCGCCGTTGGAAGCCTTGATGAGGATTTGTTCCGGCGTCTGGTACAGCCATTTACGTACGGGGAGTATATCTTCCCAGTCGCGTCCCTCGTCGGTGCGGGGGTATGAAGTCATATACACCGCAGTACCGGCGATGGGCCAACTGCCGACACCGCCGCCCATACGGTCGCGGATCTCACCGCCCGTACCGGTCGAAGCTCCGTTGAACGGTTCCACTGTCGTTGGGAAATTGTGCGTTTCCGCTTTTATGGAGATAACCGATTCGATGTCCTTGATAACAAAATAATCGGACGTGGAATGGTCTTTCGGTGCAAACTGTTCCACAACGGGACCTTCGGCAAATGCCACGTTGTCCTTGTAGGCGGAAATAATCTTATGGGGATTTTCCTGTGTCGTTTTTTTGATCATCTGAAACAGGGATGATTCCATTTCCTTTCCGTCGATGATAAAGGTGCCGCCGAATATCTTATGACGGCAGTGTTCCGAATTGATCTGCGCAAAACCGAACACTTCCGAATCGGTCAGTTTGCGGCCAAGCTGCTCCTCCACCTGATGCAGGTATTCGATTTCTTCGGGAGACAGTGCGAGTCCTTCCTGTTCGTTGTATTCCTCAAGATTCTCGATATATTGAATCTGCGCGGGAGCTATGTTTACAGTAAAGATATCTTGATTCAGCCCTTTGTACATACGCTGCAACATCGGGTCGTAGTCGACGTTCTCATTTTCCACGGGGAAATACTCTTCGATGCGGGAGATACCGCTGAGGCTCATGTTCTGGGTAATCTCAACGGCATTGGTGCTCCAGGGAGTAATCATTTCGCGGCGGGGGCCGACGAAACAGCCGGTCAGGCAGCTTTCGTCTTCGGCTACGGCTTCACCGTAGAGCCAGCACAATTTTGCAATCTCTTCATTGCCCAGTGCGTGGTCGGCCTGTGTGGCAATCACGCTTTGGGAGGGGGTTCTAAAAAAGAAAATAGACATAAACTTAAGTTGATACTTTGACTTTAAGTACAAAGGTAAACAATCTGCGGCGAAATATAGGTAAAACGGAGGTGAAAAATAGAAAAACTTTAAGTAAGCGGAATCTTTCCCAAGGTGGTAATATAAAAAATACGGTATTTCTATTGTCAAGCAAATTTATATTTCTATCTTTGCACGTCCTAAAGTTTAAATTTTCTTTACGGGAAGAAGGGATCTATAAAGAAAGTTTTCAATTGGGGCTTAATTCTTTATAAAATAGAAATATCATAGTGCCCGGAAGGTGTAAGCCGGCGGATTACAGCGGGCAGGAGAAGGAGGATGCCGGCGTGGTTTTAAGAAAAAGTAAAATGAAATTTATAAATATAGTTGTAGTTTAAGTAGAATTATATGAAGGCAAGATTAAAAACAATGAGGTGGGCAGGACTCTGCCTGTTGGCCACGGGAACGATGGTCGCCTGTGTGGATGATGAGTACGATCTGTCGAAGGACATCGACATGACTGTAACCGTCGGTGGTGCTAATCTGGTGATTCCCGCCAGTAGTACGGAACCTATCACGTTGAAGAAGATTTTCGACTTGGGAGATGATGAAGACCAGGCGCTGAAAACCGCGAAAGCCGGCAATGAGTTCAACCTGCAGGAAGGGGATTATTACTTGCATGAGAAGAGCGAGGGGAAAGAGAATTCGTCTTCGATTACGGTGGATCCCGTGACGGTGGATTTTGAGGAGAAGGACCATCAGACAGACCAAGAACTGAAATTTGATTATCCGGACTTTGATGATTTAATAGGTGATCTGATAAATGAATGGAGTTTGCAGGAGGTTGTAGATTTGTGGAGCCATTTTGAATTGAAACAGGATAAGGTGACGGGGCAGCTGAGAGGACTGGATTGGTTGGAGCTGGACATTCCTATGGCGCTGACACTGTCCTTCGATAAGACAACCAATGTAAAACAGTTGTATATACAGGAAGGCTTTTCTATAACATTCCCGGAATATGTAACGATAGTTTCGGAGTCTGCCGACTGGGAAGTGACGGAAGACGGGAATGAAGTAAAAGCCAAGAAGGAGATTCCCTGCGGCAGAGACAAAGGTGCAGAACTGAAGGTGAGAATCGTCAAGGTGGATTTTGAGAAGTTCCCGCAGAATGAGAAACCGCTGACTCCGGGAACACAGAATCCGGACGGTACCTACAATGATGACGGACGATTCTATGTAGACATGGAGATACAGGCCAATGGCAATATGGCTTTGTATGGAAGAGATTTTCCTGTACCAGGCCAACCGGTAAGGGTGTTTGTATATGTCAATGCCCATATGGAGACGGCAAGTCTGTATAAGGTGAAAGGGCAGGTCGATCCTAACTTCGACGTGAATATCGACCCGGTGGATTTCGTGGATATTCCTGACTTCCTGAATGATCCGGAAACGAATATCGACTTGAGCGATCCGCGCATCTTCCTGACCATTACCAACGGAGCTCCCGTGGAAATGGGTATCAATGCCATTTTGAAACCATTGGATGAAAACGGTGATGTGATGAAGAAAAACGGTAAGGATGTTGTGATTGCCATCGGAAAAGAGAATGGGACGGAAGAACTGCTGATAGCCCCGGCAATGACTTTAACGGGCGATGTCTATACGTCTAAGACAACCGTCCTGGAACTGTCGCGCACCGGAGGCGTTACGAGACAAGGAGCCAAGGGCATCAAGATAGACAACCTGAGCGACCTGGTGGCTCGGGTGCCTGCAAAGATTAAAGTGGAAGACGTGAAGCCGGTGGCCGGTGACAAACCTATCATTCTGAGGCTGGGCAAGACGTATGACGTCAATACGGGATACGAGATTGTCGCTCCCTTGGCTTTTGGCGAGGATCTGAACTTTGTCTATCGTGATACGCTCAACGGATGGCAGGAAGATCTGGAGGACTTTGAATTGTCCTGTGTGGAAGTAGAACTGACGGCACGCAACCAGATTCCTATGCAGATGACATTGGGCGCTGTGCCTTTGGACGTGGACGGCAAAGAGCTGAAAGATGTGAAGGTTGAGGTGACGGGTAATATCCCGGCAGGCAACGGACAGGAGGTGAAGGAGAATACGCTCAAACTTACGCTCACTGCCACGGATGGAACCATTAAGAATCTGGACGGACTGCAACTGATGGTGGTCGGTAAATCCACTTCCGAATCCGCCGGAAGGGCAATCAATGAAAATCAGACATTACAGCTTACCGGCGTCAAATTGCGTATTAAGGACGGAATTACGTTGGATCTGAACTAATCCGGTTGCGCATAGTATTAATTATAATGAAAACAATCAATATGAAACGTATTGCATCTTATATTTCAGGCGTTGCCTTGTGGGCCGCCGCTTTGGTGCCTGCTACGGCACAGAACGCACTTCGTTCGTCTTATTTTCTGGAAGGGAGCTATTATCGTCATCAACTGAATCCGGCTTTTGCTCCCGAACGAAACTATTTCAGTTTCCCGGTGCTGGGCAATATGAATCTTGGTGTGCAGGGAACGGTGGGTGTTTCGGATTTCCTCTACCGTACGCCTGACGGTCGGCTTACTACCTTTATGAACAAGAGCGTGGACACCGGCGATTTCTTGGGCGGACTGAAAGAACGCAACCGCATCAACCTGTTGCTGGATATGACGATATTTTCAGCCGGTTTTCGGGCTTTCGGCGGTTATAATACCATCGATCTGGGATTGCATTCCGGCATGCGTGTCAATCTGCCCAAGGATCTTTTCGCTTTCATGAAAGAAGGTATGTCGTCGGCCAACACCGTGTATGAGTTCGACGACCTGGCCGTAAGCACCACCAATTATGCCGAACTGGCATTGGGACATTCTCACCGTATCAATGACGCGTGGACCGTGGGTGGAAAACTGAAGTTCCTTTTCGGTCTTGCCAAGGCTGACATGAAAATCGACCACATGAAAATGGTGATGGCCGAAGACAGATGGAGCGTCGAGGGCGAAGGGGAAATGAATGCGGCCGTGGGCGGGCTGACTATTCCCAGTAAGAAAGAAGCCGGTGTTGAATACGACACGCCCAGTGAAGGGGAGCAGATATCATGGGATGATATAGAGATGGACGGTTTCGGCCTGGGAGGCTTCGGTATGGCTCTTGACCTCGGGGCTACCTGGAAGGTGCGCGATGACTTGGAAGTGTCGGCTGCCATTCTTGATTTCGGATTCATCAATTGGAAGAACAACATCCGTGCCCGTATGGGCATGGAACCTTGGGAGTTCAACGGATTCCACGACATAGCCGTGAATCCGGGCGAAGGGGAGGATACCGGTGGTAGAGAACTGGGCGACCAGATGGAGGACCTGGGAGACGACTTGTCTGACTGTGTGAATTTCCAGAAAGACGGAACCATCGGCAGCCGGTCGGCCATGCTCGGGGCAACGCTTAATCTGGGTGCCGTCTACACGTTGCCCTATTATGATAAGCTGAAGTTCGGTTTCCTGTCTTCCACCCGTATCAACGGCCCGTATTCGTGGTCCGAAGGCCGTTTCTCGGCCAACATAGCTCCGGTGAAGTGTCTGGATGCCAGCATCAACTACGCTGTATCTTCTTTCGGATCCTCTTTCGGATGGTTGCTGAACCTGCATACGCGCGGTTTCAACTTCTTCATCGGTTCCGACCACCAGTTCTTCAAGGTGACTCCCCAGTACGTACCTGTTCATCATCTGAATGCTAATTTCAGCATGGGTATCAATTTCCCCTTGGGGGCTCGCAAGGCATTGTAAAAGAGAAAAGCCGGAGTGCGTAGCATTCCCGGCTTTTTTCATATAAAACGCATGGGACTGTGTCGTGATGGGATTTACGGCATAGTCTCTCTCTCTTTGTCAAAATTTATCCGTCTGACAACAAAACGAGACAATGAATAATATAGTATCCTACTACGATGCCATTGCGGCAGAATATGACAACAGCAGGTTCGGCAACAGTTATGGCCGGTTTATAGATGCCGAGGAGCGACGTATCCTCAACCGTATTATCGGGGAGAAGCGGAGCAGGCAGATATTGGAGATGGCGTGTGGTACGGGGCGTTTGACAGGCTACGCCACGCACGGTCTGGATGCAAGCGAGGAGATGATGGCGTTTGCACGCAAGAGACACGCAGACGTGCAGTTTGTCCGGGCTTCGGCTATGGATTCGGGCTTTTCGGACGAAATGTTCGATGTCGTGTATTCTTTCCACCTGCTCATGCATCTGGATGTCGGGAATGTACGGCAATTCATAGACGAGGCGTATCGTATACTGAAACCCGGAGGCTGTCTTATTATAGACATTCCGTCCGGAAAGCGCAGACGGCTGTTGCGGCATGAACGGAGGTCGTGGCATGGCAGCACTGCGCTGACTTCGGATGAGTTAAGAGGAATGATAACAGGAAAGTTTTCGCTTCACCGCAGTTTCGGAATAATGATGCTACCTGTCCACCGGTTGCCCGAAAGCCTGCGCCGTCGTCTGCTTGCCGTCGACTATGCTTTGGCAAACGGTTGCCTCAAGGAATATAGTTCGTATGTTGTATTTGAGTTGATAAAGAAAAAATAAACATCCTCATGGCAAGAAGGAAGTTGTTCTGCGAGTTGTGTCCCGCTGCATACGTCATTTCCCTGTATAAAGAGATATGGAAACGTCGTATCGCAAACTTGTTGAGTCGGGAGAGGTTTTCCGACATCCGCCGGATGGACAGACTTCCTGTGGTGGTTGTCGCTCGCAGTAACAACATGATTAAGCGAGGCACCGGTATCGATATGCAACTGCAGTTAAACAAAGCCGACAACATCCGGCTGGCATGTGCCAGACTTGACGGGCATGTCATCGGTCCGGGAGAGTCTTTCTCTTTTTGGAGATACGTGGGCAAAACATCACGGGCCAACGGATTCAAGGAGGGGCGTGTCATCGTCAACGGCCGTCTGGTGGCCGGTGTTGGGGGAGGGTTGTGTAATCTTGCCAATACAATCCACCAGCTTGTCATGCACAGTCCGCTGACGATAACCGAAGTGCACCATCACTCCGATGCTCTGGCTCCCGATCCGGAGGGGCAACGGGTACCATACAGTGCAGGGACGTCGGTCAACTACAATTTCATAGACTTCCGCTTTCGCAACGACACGGACCGGCCGGTGCAGCTCTGCACATGGTGTGTGGGTGATAATCTGCACGCCGAGTTGCGTACCACGGAAGAGTATCCCTATACATATAATATCATAGAGGAAGACCACCATTTTCATAAAGAAGACAGCGGTGATTTTTACCGTGTGTCCACGATATATCGCGAGATATACTGCCGCAAGACGGGTAAACTGATACGCCGGGAATTGAAACGGGCCAACCGGTCCAGAGTTATGTTCGATTACAGCCTGATACCGGCAGAACTCATCAGGTGACCGGTTGACTTCGTTTTGTGATTCCACTCGTTTATAATCCGCCGTCCAGCATCCAGAACTGATACTTGTTGTCCCGACGCAAGGCGATGTGTTTTTTCAATGTCTGTCCGTTGGGGTACGTCAGGTGGAAGAAGACGATTACGCCGAAGTAGTCTTTCCTTGTTTCCGGTTTGCTGAACGAAGAGACGGTGCATCCCTGAAAGGCATCCATGAGCTGGGGCAGTTTCGACTGATAGTAGTACAGGGCTTCGGTCGCTTGTTCAGGATGCCGGGAGATAAGAGCGTTCAGGATGCGTTCTGCAGCCTGTACGGCCGTTTCTTTCCGCAGTTGTCGGGCTTGTTTCTTTGTGGCAGTGACGGAGGGGATTTCGGCTTTTTGTCTGACGGTGAAGAACCTGTCGGGTGGCAGCAGGATGTCTTCCTTTGTCAGGGCTACGTTGTACCGGCATTCTGTGCTGCGCAGGACGAGCACCATGTCCCCCTTGTGCTCTTTCCATATCCGTATGCCTTGCAACAGGTTTGTTGCTTTCGCGAACACGTTCTCAATTCGGTAGCGCACGTCCTTTCCTTCCAGGTCTCTAAAGGTGCCTTCGGATGTGACGACAATAGTTGAATCAGTCTCCTTCATATATGTTTTCCGGTCATCTGAATGGTCTGTGAACATGGTTTGCCGACGGAGCAGATTGTCGGGGTGCAGCCATTGGTCAAGGAACCCCACGTCTTTGTTTCCCACCACGATACTGTTGTCATTCCACAGGATTTGTTGGCTTCCGTCGAAGGTAATCGTGCGTCCGTTCTCTTTTTCCATTCGCCAGAACAGAGAGTCGTTTTGGTGCATGACGCGCAGACTCATCCGGATGAAAGGCAGCGTAGCGTCCAAGTGGCTGAAAGTTTCGTAGGGAGTGCTTCTGGTTTCAAACTCCACGAAGTAGTTACCTACGTTGGATAGATGGCGGGCGGCGTTGCTGAGAAACTCTTTCCGGGATGTTTCCGCATTGACGGATGTGGAGAATAAGTTGCTTAATCCGGTCAATACTCCGCCGAGAAAGATGAGCAAGGCGGCTGCGGCGGACATCAGTCGGCGGATGAACCGCGGACGGGGAGTACCTTTTCGTGCAGGCAGGTGGAACTGCAATCGTGCGGCGGTCGCATACATCTCATCGGCGTATCGGGAACATTCGGGGCAGTGTTTCATGTGTTCCGTACATTCGGGAGAAAGGTGACCGTCTTGTCCAGTGTCGAACCTGTCGACAATGGCATTCTTGAATTCTTCGCAAGTCATGATGTTTTTGTTTTTAAGATGGTGAATGAAATAATCGTCAGGTGCGGGGATGGCGGAACAGGCTTTTTCTCAGTTTTTCCATTCCGTATCGGAAACGCGACTTCACGGTAGGCAGCGGTGTGTCGAGCTGTGTACTGATTTCCAGAAAACTCTTTTCGCCGTAGAAACGCAGGCGGATGACTTCTGCCTGTTCCGGTGGCAGGGTAGATAGTAGTTGTTGCACATGTTGCAGTTCCTGTTCCCTGTCTGCCGGTGCTTCGTCGCAGATGTTTGTCCACAATTCTGCCGGTTGTGTCCGGAGCGGGCGCCGGCGCAAGCGGTCGGTACAGAGGTTGTGCAAGCTTCTGTACAGATAGCTTTGTGTGTTTCTTGGCTCTTTTTCAGCCGGTTGGTCGCAAAGGCGCATGTACAAGTCCTGTACGGCATCTTCCGCATCGTCCCGGTTGCCCAGCAGACTGCAGGCATATTGCAACAGCCGAGGCCGTTCCTGTGCGGTCAGGTCTGAAATCTTGATTTTGTCAGTTTTCCTTCGTAATAGCGGGAATATTGTCATGGTGTACAGATGGTTGTTTGCTATGTTCACAGATAAGACGTGAAAAAGACCGGAAAGATTTATAATTGCGATTTTTTATCCGAAGAGTCAAAAAAAAGAGAATGTGTCCGCAGTAACGGGGCACATTCTCCTTATATAATAGAGGTTCAGGCAACGATTATTCGCTCCAGTCCATCTTGGTCATACGGACGTAGCTCTGGTAGCGTTTCTTGGCCATGTCCTCGCAGGCCTTGAACAAATCGGCGGCTTCGGCAGGGTACTGCTTCAATACGGAAGCGAAACGTACTTCGCCTTTCAGGTAATCCTGGAAGCCTTCCCAGTTCGGTTCCTTGGAGTCGAGGCTGAACGGATTCTTGCCTTCTTCTTCCAAAGCCGGGTTGAAGCGCCACAAGTGCCAGTAGCCGCAGGCTACGGCCGCGCCTTCCTCAGCCTGGCTCTTGCCCATACCTTTCTTCAGACCGTGGTTGATACACGGAGCATACGCGATGATGATAGAAGGACCGGGATAAGCCTCAGCTTCACGGATAGCTTTCAGGCACTGTGCCTGGTCTGCGCCCATGGCAATCTGTGCCACGTAGACATAGCCATAAGTGGTGGCGATCATACCGAGGTCTTTCTTGCGTACACGCTTGCCGGAAGCGGCGAACTTGGCGATGGCGCCGAGCGGAGTGGCCTTTGAAGACTGGCCGCCGGTGTTGGAGTAAACCTCCGTGTCGAGTACGAGGATGTTCACGTCTTCGCCGGAAGCAATCACGTGATCAAGACCGCCGTAACCGATATCATAAGAAGCACCGTCACCACCGATAATCCACTGCGAGCGTTTTACGAGGTAGTGGGAAAGCTCTTTCAGTTGAGCGCATGTCAGACAGCCCTGCTCCGCACCGGCTTCGATCATCGGAACTAATTTGGCTGCTGCGGCCTTACTTGCGTCAGCGTCGTTCTTGCCGTCAATCCATTCTTGAGCGGCAGCCTTGAATTCGGCAGGAGTTTTATCTGCGGCTATGGCACCGTTGAGCAATGCCTTGATGCGTGTACGCATCTTCTTGTTGGCGAGAACCATACCCAGACCAAATTCACAGAAGTCCTCGAACAGAGAATTTGCCCATGCGGGACCTTGGCCTTTCTCGTTCGTTGTGTAAGGAGTAGACGGGATGGAACCGGAGTAGATGGAAGAACAGCCTGTGGCGTTGGCTATGATTTCGCGGTCGCCGAACAGCTGTGAAATCAGTTTTACGTACGGCGTCTCACCGCAACCGGAACATGCGCCCGAGAATTCGAACAGCGGAGTAGCGAACTGAGAGTTCTTCACGTTGCTCTTGATGTCCACCAGATCCTGTTTGCTCTTAACGTTCTTCACGCAGTATTCCCAATTTGCAGCCTCGGGAAGTTCGCCTTCCAGCGGAACCATGGTGAGAGCCTTGCCCAGTTTCGGATTGCCCGGGCAGACATCGGCACAGTTGCCGCAACCCAGACAGTCCATTACGCTGACTTGGATGCGGAAGTTCATGCCTTTCATCGCAGCCGGAGCCTTCATCTCGATGGCCGGTGCGTTGAAGTCCTTCATCTCCTCGGCGTCGAGTACGAACGGACGTACGGCAGCGTGAGGACAGACGTATGCACACTTGTTACACTGGATACAGTTGTCGGGGTTCCATGTCGGAACGAACGGAGCCACGCCGCGCTTTTCGTATGCGGCACAGCCCTGCGGCCATGTACCGTCTTCGATACCCTTGAAAGCGGATACTTTCAGCAGGTTGCCGTCCTGTGCGTTGATGGGGCGTACCACTTCGTTGATGAATGCGGGGTCGTTGTTGGCCTTAGCCGGTTCAGCTTCAAGTGAAGCCCATGCCGGATCGATGGCCAGTTCCTTGTATTCGCCGCCACGGTCGACTGCTGCGTAGTTCTTGTCAACCACATCCTGTCCCTTCTTACCGTAAGACTTCACGATGAACTTCTTCATCTGTTCTACAGCCAATTCTACGGGGATAACTTCGGTGATGCGGAAGAACGCGGATTGCAGGATGGTGTTGGTGCGGTTGCCAAGTCCGATTTCCTGTGCTATCTTGGTTGCATTGATATAATAAACCTTGATGTTGTTCTTGGCAAAGTAAGATTTCACCTTGTTCGGCAGGTTCTTGGCCAGTTCTTCTCCTTCCCAGATGGTGTTCAGCAGGAACGTGCCGTTCTTCTTCAGACCGCGTGTCACATCGTACATATGCAGGTAAGCCTGAACGTGGCAGGCCACGAAGTTAGGTGTGTTCACCAGATAAGTGGAGCGGATGGGGCTGTCGCCGAAACGTAGGTGAGAGCAGGTAAAACCGCCGGACTTCTTGGAGTCGTAAGAGAAATATGCCTGACAATGCTTGTTCGTGTTGTCGCCGATAATCTTCACGGAGTTTTTGTTGGCACCTACCGTACCGTCAGCTCCCAAACCGTAGAATTTGGCTTCGAACATGCCTTCGCCCCCCATAGCGATTTCCTCTTTCTTAGGCAGAGACGTGAAAGTTACGTCGTCCTCGATACCTATGGTGAACTGGTTCTTGGGTTCGGGTAAGGCAAGGTTCTCATATACGGAAAGAATCTGTGCCGGAGTGGTGTCGTTCGAGCCCAGACCGTAGCGTCCGCCTACGATAAGAGGAGCGTTTTCGTTGTTGTAGAAACACTCTTTCACGTCCAGATACAACGGCTCTCCGTTGGCACCCGGTTCTTTGGTGCGATCCAGGACGGCGATTCTCTTGGCTGTTGCCGGAATGGCGGCCAGGAAATGCTTTGCCGAGAACGGACGGTAGAGATGCACGGCTACCAGACCTACCTTTTCGCCTTGTGCGGTCAGGTGATCGATGGTTTCACGGATGGCTTCCGTTACGGAACCCATGGCGATGATGACGCGGTCTGCGTCTTCGGCGCCGTAGTATGAGAACAGTCCGTATTTACGTCCTGTGATTTCAGATACTTTCTCCATGTATTCCTCCACAATGGCGGGAACAGCATTATAGTAGTTGTTGCATGATTCGCGGTGAGTGAAGAACGTATCGGGGTTTTCCGCCATACCGCGTGCCACCGGGTGTTCGGGAGAAAGTGCGCGGCTACGGAATTCCTTCAGTGCATCCTGATCAACCAGAGGAGCCAGATCGTCGTTCTCCAGCATTTCTATCTTCTGGATCTCATGTGAAGTTCGGAAACCGTCGAAGAAGTTCAGGAACGGCACACGACTCTTGATGGTGGACAAGTGTGCCACACCGGCCAGGTCCATAACTTCCTGTACGGAGCCTTCGCACAACATGGCGAAGCCCGTTTGACGGCAAGACATGACATCCTGATGGTCGCCGAAGATACATAAAGAGTGCGAAGCCAGCGTGCGTGCCGATACGTGGAATACGCAAGGGAGCAATTCACCGGCAATTTTGTACATGTTCGGTATCATCAGTAACAGACCCTGCGAAGCCGTATAAGTGGTAGTCAGAGCACCGGCCTGCAACGAACCGTGTACAGCACCGGCAGCACCGCCCTCCGACTGCATTTCCTGTACCAGCACAGTCTCGCCGAAAATATTCTTGCGGCCCTGTGCAGCCCATTCGTCAACGTATTCAGCCATCGTCGACGAAGGAGTGATGGGATAGATGGCAGCCACTTCGGAAAACATATACGAGATATGCGCTGCAGCCTGGTTACCATCACATGTGATAAATTTTTTTTCTTTTGCCATAATAGATGATAAATATTACGATAATAAACCAATATGTTTGTTTAATAAAGGAAACCGAAAAGCCAGAGAGGTATCTGGTTATCCCGTCCTTTTTCTATGTTATGTCGTGCGTAAATGGTTTCGCTATTTCTTTTCTTGACCTCCTCCGGACTGATTCTGAATTTGAGGTGACCGTCGATGATGAAAGAGCATCCTTTGTCTCCTTGGTTCACCTTGTGGTCTTTCCATAATGCGTTCTGGAAAAATGTTTCCAGTATGTCCTGCCTTTCCAGCTTGTTGGGGTAAATGGCATACATCAGGTTTGTATTGTGCATCATGATTTTAGCCGGTTTCTTGGGAAAAGCTTCACCTGTCGGATAAATCATGTTTATAAGCCGGGCGTCCTCCAGATATTTCAGGTAATTCATGACGGTGGCACGGGAAGTGTGGATGGCGCTTGCCAACTGGCTTACGTTGGGGGCCGCCGGACGCCCCACAGCCAGCAGGTACAGCAGTTTTTTGATTCGCGCCAGATATTTGAGTTCTATCTGTTTGATCAGCAGAATATCCACTTCCAGCATCATGTTCATGGTTTTAAGCAGATTTTCCGAGAAATTCCTTTTTTCCAGAAAAAAAGGATAAAATCCATGATGGATATAATTCTGTATATGCTCCATTGGACTTACCCTGGGCAATATGGAACGTACGATATGTTCGTGATTTTGTAGTATTTCATCCAGAGTGAAAGAAGAGAAGTCGTTGCCTGTCTGCAGGTTCAGATATTCACGGAAAGAAAATCCCCGGAGGTTATACGACTTGACAAGCCCGTTCAGTTCCGGATTCTCTTCTTTGAGCCGCATGACAGAAGAACCGGTGAAAATGATCTTCAATTCAGGATACAGATCGTGACATTTCCGGAGTTCCGAACTCCAGTCCGGTTGTTTAAAAACCTGGTCGATAAGGAGGACCTTGCCGCCTGAAGCCTGAAATTCTCCGGCAAATTCGGCGATGCCTTTGCCCTGAAAGTAGAAGTTGTTCATGTTGATGTACAGACACTTCCGGTCTTCCACGCCGTAGTGCTCCTTGGCGTATTGCAGCAGAAACGTTGTCTTGCCCACGCCTCTTGTGCCCTTGATGCCGATAAGCCTGTCATTCCAGTTTATCTCATCCATGAGCGCACGACGCACGGGAACATGAGTGTGTTCGACCAAGTAGGCATGTGTTCTGAAAAATGCTTCCATCTTTCGGCTGTCTATACGTTTGCAAAGATAATGGAAATACTTCGGTTTGCAAAGTAGAGTTGGCAAAAAATAGATGGACAAGCGTGAATTTATATGTTGTGCGGGATGGCAGTTCCGTTGCCGTGAAGATGTTTTATTTGTACCTTTGTCGCATGGAACTTTATGTCTTTAATCCGGAGAACGATTTGGCGTTGGCCAACAACGATCCTCATTTTATTCCTCCTCGTTCGGCGCGGAGGATGGCTGTCGATATGTGTATGCTGCCGGGGTGGTGGATGGCCGGGGGTATCCTATGCGGAGCGGAAGGGATGTATGAATCATCCATGCGCTTGCAGGAGGAATCATTGGGAGTGTGTCCGCCGTTCGGTTGGATGGATAGAAGTTCCGGTTACAAACTGGAGCGGATATGTCCGTGGGGGTGGAGCCCTTTGTTGCTGACGCGTTTGCGCGATTCGGGGCTTCCGGACACCTTGTTTCCGTCACAGGCTTGGATGGAGGAGTACCGCAGGTTGTCGGGCAGACAGACGGCAGCCCGCTGGCTGTCGGATTACCGGCTTTTATGGGGTGGAGAAGAAGGTTTTTCCGCTGCCGGTTATTGCGGTGAAGCTGTTGCTTGTCATACGGAAGATGATATACGGTGTTGTCTGTCTCGGTGGCCGGAGGCGCTGCTCAAGGCTCCCTGGTCCGGCAGTGGCAAAGGGCTGCGTTTGGGACGTGGCAGGTATGTCCCGCCGCTTGACGGATGGTGCCGTCGCTTGTTGCGGACGCAGGGTTGCGTGATGGTGGAGCCTCTTTATCATAGAGCGGTGGATTTTGGTATGGAATTTTATTGCAACGGATGCGGGCTTGTCCGTTATGAGGGGCTTTCGCTTTTCCATACGAATCAACAGGGGGCATACGTCGGAAACAGACTTGCGACGGAAGAGGTGCTGAGAACGATGTTGGGCCAGTATGTTCCGTTGGAGTCCCTTGATGTGGCAAAGCGGTTTTTGCAGAGCCGTCTGGAAGAGGAAGTAGCCGGAATGTATGAAGGTTATTGCGGTGTGGACATGATGGTGTGTCGGCAAGCGGACAGGTATGTCGTGCATCCTTGTGTGGAACTGAACTTGCGGATGACGATGGGAATGGTGGCCATTCATCTGTCGAGGCGTCTGGCCGGAACGTCAGAAGGTATTTTTCGCGTAACCTATTCAAACGATCCGGCAGTCTTGCGGCAGTGGTCCGTCCGGCAAATACAGGATGCCCCACGGGTGCAGGTCGGCGGGAAGGTTATTGCGGGTTATTGGCCCTTGACTCCTGTGGCTACCGGTACGTCCTATCATGCCTATATGGACGTACATCCGCTTGTTACTTGAAGAAACAACCGATTCGCCGGGATATCCCTTCCGCTTCCAGAGTCCGTACTTCGTAATATCCTTCCGGTAGTTTTCTTATATTGATTTTTGTGGTGTACGGAGCAGTCAGGACGGAACGGCCTTGCCCGTCGGTAATCATTACGAATTCTGCTTTGCCGGCCGGCAGGTTCAATGAATGTTTGTCATGTGCTAGTTGATGAGTCATCACTTCTGTACCGCTTTGAAAGGGAACCGTGGCCGCCGGACTTTCGTTTCCGAAGCGGTCGATGGCCGTAACGGCGAAATGAATACCGTTGAGAGTGCAGAAAACAGGATTGTATTCGTAACGGGTGTCCCGCTGTTTCACGGATACCAGATTTTCCGGCCGGGAAATGTCGACAGGATAGGAACGCGAAGCGTAAACGTTGTAGTATACGTCCGTGCCGCAGATGTTGTCCTGTGAGGTTTCCCACATGAGGTAACCTTTTCCGCCGGATGTAAAGGCTATCAGATTTTCAGGGCTGTTCGGGGCGACGTTGTCCAGCCATGTGCATGGAGGAGTCAGAGCCGGGAAAGGATAGAACTGTTGATCCAAGTAGTCGTACAGTCCTTTCACGTTGTCCGTCAGAAAGCGGGAACGGAAATAAGCCTCTCCTTTTAATCCGGTGTTGCGTATGAAATGCAGTTGGCGTTCGATCACTTCTAAAGGCCAGTCCTTTTCGCGCGGGTGCAGGAAATATATACCCAGTCCGGGGCATACGGGACGTCCCCAGCAGTTATCATTCCAGTCGTCGGCAAACGGGAAAAAGTGATCTCCCTGAAAATACATCATCGGGAAAAGCATGTCGTGTATACCGTCCCGGCACCATCCCTGGGCATCCTGATGCACAGTCTGGAACGCATTCCAGCCCCGCGAGGAATAACGGCTCAGATCGTTGAATTTCCCGATGGGAGAACTGCTCACTTTGACCCACGGCTTGATACTTTTTATCGTTTCGTACATGCGGCGGACGCAACGCGTGATATTGTCGCGTCGCCATTTGTCCCGCGATAGTCCTTTGCCATATTTGCGGTATGTAGAGTTGTCCGCGAACTGCCGTGCGTTTTCCGGATAGCGGATATAGTCGAAATGGACGCCGTCGATATCGTATTTCTCCGTTATTTCCCGACACAGGGATGCCAGATAATCGGCAGTTTCTGGTATTCCCGGATCCAGATACCACATGTCGTTGTGTTTCCTGCATAGTTCAGGGTGAGTTTTTAGTACGGAACGGTTTCCCATGGCCTTTGCGACGGCTGTCTTAAAGCAAGGGATTGTCACCACCCATGCATGCAGTTCCATGCCTCGCCGGTGGCATTCTTCGACGGCAAACTGCAATGGGTCGTAGCCGGGGTCTTTCCCGGGAGTGCCGGTGAGGCTGACATCCCACGGTTCGATGGCAGAAGGATATATGACGCTTCCACGTACGCGCGTCTGAAACAGAACCGTATTGATGCGGATAACCTGCAAGCGGTCCAGCAGCCGGCAAAGCTCCTCCTGTTGCTCTTTTCTCTTTTCGGGGCTGACGGCTTTTGACGAAGGCCAGTCCAGTCCGTTCAGAGTGGTCAGCCAGACAGCCCGTACTTCATATTTGGGATACGGCGGAGTCTGTTGTGCAGATGAGGGGGAAGCGCAGGAGAACAGGACTGTTATCGAAAGACATACATATATATAATAAGGTAGGAAACGTTTCATAACCTGTGTTTTTGTCTTGTATGAGGGCGCAAAGTTAGAATAATTCATCGGCTTTAGGAAAGTTTTTGTGGGAAATGGACGTGAATAATCTATAAATTGTTACTTTTGTGTGATTCTAAACAAAACAGGGATGATAACATTTTGTGCGGCGCTTGTAGCGCTTGTGGCGGGTTACTTTCTTTATGGTTCTTTTGTGGAGAAGGTTTTCGGGGCGGACACGAACCGTCAAACTCCGTGTTTCACACAACGGGACGGAGTGGACTACATTCCGATGCCTACATGGAAAGTGTTTCTGATACAGTTTCTTAATATTGCCGGTACGGGACCCATATTCGGAGCTATTTTGGGTATCCTGTACGGTCCGGCCGCATATCTGTGGATTGTACTGGGAGCCATTTTTGCCGGTGCTGTACATGATTATTTAACCGGAATGATTTCCATACGCAAGGGGGGAGCCAGTCTGCCCGAGATCGTCGGCGACGAACTGGGGGGCGGTATGCGGCTTGTGATGCGCATCTTCTCTCTGATACTTATGGTATTGGTCGGGACGGTTTTTGTTAAGACGCCGGCGGGACTGCTGGAGTCCATGACAGCCGGATGGGGTATGTTTGGGAGTGCCGGTTTCTGGGCCGTGGTCATATTTGCGTATTATATACTGGCAACACTTCTTCCCATAGATGCCCTTATCGGGCGTATTTATCCTGTGTTCGGACTAGCGTTACTGATTATGGCAGCAGGTGTGTTGTACGGTATATTCTCCAACAGTGGGTGGATGCCGGAAATTACAGACGCATTTTCCAACCACCATCCCGACCGGAGGCTGTCCTTGTTCCCTATGCTGTTCGTCACCATAGCCTGCGGAGCTATCAGTGGTTTTCATGCGACGCAGAGCCCGATGATGGCGCGTTGCGTGAAAGATGAGAAACTGGGACGTCCTGTGTTTTACGGTGCCATGATAACGGAAGGTGTTGTGGCTTTGATATGGGCGGCCGCGGCCATCAAGTTCGCAGGCAGTTATGAACATCTGGCGGAAATTATGTCACCGGACGGGAAGTCGAATCCGGCAGTTGTGGTGAATTTTATTTGCCGGAATTGGTTGGGCACGGCCGGTGCCGTGCTGGCTATATTGGGCGTTGTGGCGGCTCCTGTTACTTCCGGTGATACGGCGTTCCGCTGTGCCCGCCTGATTGTTTCTGACTTTTTGCATTACAGGCAGCATACCGTTGGACGGCGGTTGCTGGTTTCTCTGCCGGTGTTTCTTGTGGCGGCCGTTTTGATGAATATCAATTTCGATGTGCTTTGGCGCTATTTTGCGTGGTTCAACCAGACATTGTCTATTTTTACTTTATGGGCCGTGACTATATGGTTGGCGCGTCGGGGAAGGAATTTTTATGTGGCATTGTTTCCGGCGTTGTTCATGACGTGCGTATGTACGGCATACATCGTGGTCGCTCCGGAAGGATTACGGTGTTCACAGACAGTCGGGTGTGTGTCCGGAGGCTTGGCTTCCATTGTCATGCTGGTGTCTTTCGTGCGTTGGTACCGGCTATTGACACTATACGGAAAAAAGAATTAAAGTAATTCCGGTAATGCGGGTGAATCTGAAATTTGAATATAAACAATTTTAAAGAATGGAAAATGATGAAAAAGTTAATGTTTACTTTGCTGCTGATGGCAGTTACGTTAAGTGCGAAAGCACAGTTTGAGAAGGATAAATCGTATATATCTACCTCTCTCACCGGATTGAATCTGTCGTACAGCGATAAGGAGCAGGCTGTGTTCGGCCTGAGCGCCTTAGGCGGTTATTTCATAGAGGATGCGTGGATGCTGTATGGAAAACTGGGATATGATCATACTCGCTATACTGACAACTTCTCTATCGGGGCAGGCGGACGCTATTATTTTGTCCAGAACGGAGTCTATTTGGGAGTAGGGTTGCAATACGAACACATGACAAAGAGCATAAACAACGTCCAGCTGTGTCCGGAAGTCGGCTATGCTTTTTTCATCAACCGTTTTCTGACGATAGAACCGGCGGTTTATTACAATATGAGTTTGAATGACTTTGCCGGTGGTAGCAAGGTAGGGCTGAAGATAGGGCTGGGCTTTTACTTCTGACACTCCGAAGACCTGATTAACCTTATAGGAAAACCATAAAAACGTAGCTATGAGAACAAATTTGAGTTCACAGATTACTTTGAACAGCGTGTCGCCACGGTATTACAAGCCGATGGACGATATAGAACGTTCCGTATTGACACGCCTGGAAAAGATTCCGACAGACATATACGAGTCGCAGGAAGAAGGGTCAAGGATAGTAGCGGACGAGATTGCCCGTATCATAGCCGACAGGCAGCAGGCGGGGAAGAAATGTGTGCTGGCCGTTGCTGGCGGAAACTCTCCGATGGATTTGTATGCCTGTCTGATAGACAAACACCTTCATGAAGGACTGAGTTTTAAAAACGTAGTGGTGTTTGTCATTTATGAATACTATCCTCTGGAGCCGGGCACGGCTTACAGCAACTATCAGACCCTGTGGGAACGCTTTCTGAGCAAGGTGGATATTGCCCGGGAGAATATTTATACGCCAGACAGCACGATAGCTCAGACGCAGGTGTTGGGATTCTGTAGCCGTTTTGAACAGCTGATGACCGAACACGGTGGGATAGACATTGCCCTGCTGGGGATAGGTCAGATGGGCAACATCGCGTTAAACCAGGCCGGATCACAGATAAATTCCCGCACTCGGCTGGTGCTCCTTGAAAATTCGTCCCGTAATGACGCGGCCAAGGTGTTCGGTGGCATGGAGAATGTACCGGCCTGTTCCATCACGATGGGTGTCGGCACGATTCTCTCGGCACGCAAGATATACCTCTTCGCCTGGGGCGAAGAGAAGGCAGAGGTGGTGAAGCGGGCTGTGGAAGGTAATGCCACGGATACGTTGTCTGCCTCTTTCCTACAACTTCACAACGACGCCCGTGTGGTGACGGACTTGGCTGCTGCCGGACATCTGACCCGTATCCAGCGTCCGTGGCTGGTCACGTCCTGTGAATGGAACGAAAAACTGATTCGCAGCGCTATCGTGTGGCTGTGTGGACTGACAGGCAAACCTATCCTCAAACTGACAAACAAGGATTATAACGAAAACGGACTGGGTGAGTTGCTTGCTCTCTATGGTTCGGCTTACGATGTGAACATCCGCATCTTTAACGACCTCCAGCATACGATAACCGGATGGCCGGGCGGCAAGCCGGACGCAGATGACACCTATCGTCCGGAACGTGCGAAACCTTACCCCAAGCGGGTAGTCATTTTCTCGCCACATCCGGATGACGATGTCATTTCTATGGGAGGGACGCTTCAGCGTCTGGTGAAACAGAAGCATGAAGTGCACGTGGCCTATCAGACATCTGGCAACATAGCTGTCGGCGATGAGGAAGTAATTCGTTTTCTGCACTTCATCGACGGTTTCAATCAGTTGTTTGACAACGGGGCCAATTCAATCATTAATGACAAATATGCAGAGATACGCAAATTCCTGGCCGGGAAGAAAGTCAATGACATGGACACGCGCGATATCTTGTCCGTCAAAGGATTGATACGCAGGGGAGAAGCCCGTATTGCCAGTATGTACAGCGGCATTCCTCTCGAACGGGTGCATTTCCTCGATTTGCCATTCTATGAGACGGGCAAGATACAGAAGAACCCCATCAGCGAGGCGGATGTGGAGATTGTGCGCAATCTGCTAAGGGAGGTACGGCCCCATCAGGTATTCGTGGCCGGCGACCTGGCTGATCCGCACGGTACGCACCGTGTGTGTACGGATGCCGTCTTTGCGGCCATCGATCTGGAGAAGGAATCTGGAGCGGAATGGCTCAAGGATTGCCGCATCTGGATGTATCGGGGCGCTTGGGCAGAATGGGAGATAGAGAACATCGAGATGGTGGTGCCCATCAGTCCGGAAGAGCTGAGAGCAAAGCGAAATGCCATCCTCAAACATCAGTCGCAGATGGAGAGTGCTCCTTTCCTGGGCAATGACGAACGTCTGTTCTGGCAACGCTCGGAGGACCGCAACCATGCTACGGCCGAACTGTATAAGAACTTGGGTCTGGCTGCCTACGAGGCCATGGAGGCCTTCGTGGAGTACGTGCCTCTGTAGCGGATGTTCCCGCCAACATGTGTGTAGGGAGTAGGGCGGCGGCGGGCTCCGCCCTACCATCCCGTAGGCTGTTCCAATGTCATCCCGTAGGCTATTCCAATGTCATCCCGTAGGCTGTTCCAATGTCATCTCGTAGGCTATTCCAATGTCATCTCGTAGGCTATTCCAATGTCATCCCGTAGGCTATTCTTTTGTCAAGTGGAGCGCTGTTCACTGTGGGTAGTGAAATACTATCCTTAGGTGCTTACGATAGTATTCCTGGTGTTCCCATAAGTTAGGATGATGACGTTACAATAACTATCATAATAGCCTCCGGATAGTTATCCATCATGAATGATGATTCATCGACGGATTGTTCCGAAATCCTCACAGATTTTCAGCTGACTCCAAAACCGGCAGACGTAAATGACAGATTGTTTTTCTCCAATCATTCATTTGCATCTGCTGGTTATTCATGACAGTCCTTGAACCGGAGTCCCGGGGACTATCCTGTTATTTCAGTTCCCGGATGAAGAAGTCCGCGATGCTGTTGAACAGGTGGATGCGCGTGTTACCTCCGTAGATGCTGTGGTTCCGGTTGGTATAAGGCAGCATCATGAAATACTTGTCGGCCTGTACCAGTGCATCGGCATATTCTGTTACGTTGCGGAAGTGAACGTTGTCGTCCGCCGTTCCGTGGCATATCAGCAATTTGCCGTGCAACTGGCCGGCGCGGGTAATCGGATTACGGTCATAACCGGTCGGATTCTCCTGGGGAGTCCGCATGAAACGTTCGGTGTACACGGTGTCGTAATAACGGAAGCAAGTGGGAGGAGCCACCGCTACGCCGGCTGCGAATACGGGGCGTCCCTCGCTCATGCTCATCAGTGTGTTGAAGCCTCCGAAGCTCCATCCCCAGATTCCGATATGGTCTTTGTCCACGTAAGGCAGACTGCCCAGATAGAGAGCCGTCTCCACCTGGTCCTTCGACTCCAGGTCACCTAGGTTCAGGTAGGTGCATTTCTCAAAAGCAGCTCCTCGTCCGCCGGTTCCCCGTCCGTCCACACAGACCATCAGAAAATCCTTCTGTGCCATATACTGTTCGAACAACATGCCGGTCATCTGTCCTGTGTACCACGAATCAAGCACCTGCTGCGAACCGGGGCCGCTGTATTGGAAAAGAATGACGGGATATTTCTTAGAAGCGTTGAAGTTGGCCGGCTTCACCATGTAGCCGTTCAGCTCCACACCTTCGCCTGTCTTGAATGTGAAAAACTCCCGCTTGCCCAGCTGCACTTCAGCCAGCCGTTCTTTCAGGGGCTGGTTGTCAAGCAGTATTTTCAGTATCTTGCCCCGGTTGTCGCACAGCGACGTCACGGGCGGCGTGTCAATGTTGGAGTACACGTTCATGTAATATTTCAGACTCTTGCTGAATATGGCCTGATTGGTTCCGCTCTCGGTGGACAGTTTCACGGTCTTTCCTTTGCCATCCGTTTTGTAGATGGCCTTGCGGAGAGGGCTCTCGGCGTTGGACGCGTAATAGCATTCGCCCGTTTTCTCGTCATATCCGTAGAAGTCCGTCACGACGAAGTTTCCTTTTGTTAGCTGGCGCACCAGAGTTCCGTTCAGGTTGTACAGGTAGAGATGGTTGTAGCCGTTCCGTTCGCTGGCCAGGATGAAGTGCTTTTCATAGAACGGCAACTGCTGGTAAGCCTGTTCCGTGATGTACTTGTCTACCTGATCGCGCACGATCATCTTGCATTCCGTGGAACGCGGGTTGGCCATGTAAATCTCCAGATTGTCCTGATGGCGGTTCAGCGTATAGATGGCCAACTTTTCAGCGTCGGCCGTGAACTTGATGCGGGGGATATAGCCGTCGGGGGCGATGGGCAGTTTTATCTGGCGGGTGACACGGCTCTTGATATCGAACGTGTGTACCGTTACGGTGGAGTTGGTTACGCCGGCCATCGGGTATTTGTATTCATAGCGTCCGGGATATTCCGCATACTCTTTGCGCGTGGGATAGCTGCCCTTGTACAGCGGGAATGAGAACAGAGGCACCCGGCTTTCGTCGTACCGTATCCAGGCGAGCATCGTGTTGTCGGCATTGAAGTCGAACGAACAGTCGTTGCTGAACTCCTCTTCGTTCACCCAGTCGGGGATACCGTTGATGATTTCGTTGAACTTGCCGTCCTTGGTCACCTGGCTTTCGCTGTTGTTGAACAGCAGTTTCACCAGAAAAAGGTTGTTGCCGCGTACGAAAGCAACCATGTTGCCGTCTCGTGAGAACCGGGGTACCTGCTGGGCACCGTTGGCCGACAGAGGAACCAGTGTACGGTTGCGTACATTATATATATAGTATACGGCCGTGAACGAATGGCGGTAGATGCCTTTTGTCTCTGTCTGTATCAGGATATTGCTTTCGTCGGGTGACATGATGTAACCGTCGATGCGGTTCAACTGTACGTTTTTGGCCGTGGCCACGTCAAACAGCACGCCGGTCTGTAGGCCGGTCCTGAACGAATACGACACGATCTGCCGCCTGTCCGCGCTTAACTGGGAATAGTTCTCTCCGTCGTTCATGGGGTTCACTCCACTGATGCGTTCCGCATAATAACGGCCGTTGCACAGGTCTTTCATGTCCAAAGGTGCATTTCCGGCCCGCAGGGATAAAGTTGCCAGCAGTCCAAAAAGCAACAGACTAATCATCTTTCTCATATATAACTTATGTTTAATGGTTTCATTATTGAATACATGGACAAAGATAATGCAAATTGAGAGCAAAACCATCAAGCTTGCCTGAATGTTTTGCCGAAATGTGGCTTATCTCTTCTAAAGATAGTTTTTTTTTCTATCTTTGCCCACCGTTATCTGTGAAAAGAATGGAGCAGCATCCCCTTTACCTGGATTTAGGAACCTACTTCCGCCGGCTTTTTCCATATAAAGTGCAGAAGATTTCTCTCAATGCCGGTTTCACCTGTCCCAACCGTGACGGAACGAAGGGGTGGGGGGGATGTACCTATTGCAACAACCAGACGTTCAATCCCGATTACTGCCGTACGGAGAAAAGCGTGACACAACAGTTGGAAGAAGGGAAGGCCTTCTTCTCGCGTAAATATCCGGATATGAAATATCTTGCCTATTTCCAAGCCTATACGAATACGTACGGCGAGACGGAGACACTGATTCGCAAGTATGAGGAGGCGCTGGCTGTGCCGGATGTCGTGGGACTGGTCATAGGTACGCGTCCCGACTGTATGCCCGACAGTCTGCTGGACTGTCTGGAGGATTTGAACCGCAGGACGTTTCTGATGGTGGAATACGGCATAGAAAGTGCTAATGACGAAACGTTGAGGCATATCAACCGTGGACATACTTTTGCCGTGACGGCAGAGGCTGTGGAACGTACGGCGGGACGGGGCATCCGTACGGGCGGCCATGTAATACTCGGATTGCCGGGGGAGGGGCGGGACGAACTTATCCGGCAGGCTTGTCTTTTATCCCGTTTGCCGCTGACTACGCTGAAACTCCACCAACTTCAGCTGATCCGCGGTACGCGCATGGCGCATGAATACGAATCGGAACCCGCTGCATTCCGCCTCTATACGGCGGACGAATATATCGAACTTGTGATAGACTATGTCGAGCATCTGCGCCCCGATCTGGTGTTGGAACGTTTTGTGTCCCAATCGCCCAAAGAACTTCTTATCGCCCCCGACTGGGGCCTGAAAAACTATGAGTTCACCGAGCGGGTGAAACACCGCATGGCGGAGCGGGGAACCTGGCAGGGACGGCTTGCGGAATTGTAGAGGCCATGCAGTTCAATATATAGGAAAAAAACACTATCTTTGCCCTATGATCTTTTTGTGAAAGAATAATCTTAAAATAAACACGATGAAAAAACAAAGAACAAATGTATTATGGATGTTTGCCTTGCTTTTATGTGCGGGTTTGTTCCGGCCGTCGGTGCTTGTGGCGCAGAACAGTTCATCCGATGTGCTGAAACTCATTGAGAAAGTAAATGACACGTATCAGGCAAGCCACTCCCCCAAGGTGTGGGCTTTCTGGGACCATGCGGCCTATTATACCGGTAACATGGAGGTTTATAAGCTGACGGGAAAAGCGGCTTACTATGAATACAGCAACCGCTGGTGCGAACACAACCGCTGGCGGGGGGCCAACAGCGACGATAAGCGGAACTGGCGATGGAAGACATACGGCGAGGGGCAGGATTTCGTGTTGTTCGGTGACTGGCAGATCTGTTTCCAAACATACATAGATATGTATCAGTTGAACCCCGCCGACTATAAGGTGGCGCGGGCTAAGGAAGTGATGAGTTATGAATGTCACATGAACGAGAACAAGTTCTGGTGGTGGAGCGATGCCTTGTATATGGTGATGCCGGTCATGACGAAGATGTACCGCCTTACGGGCGACAAGATGTATCTCGACCGCCTGTATGAGAATTTCCTGTGGAGCGACAGTTTGATGTTCGACCACGAGGCACAGCTCTATTATCGCGATGCCAAGTATATCTATCCGAAGGTGAAGACTACCGATGAAGGCAAGAGTTTCTGGGCGCGCGGCGACGGCTGGGTGCTGGCCGGACTGGCCAAAGTACTGGCCGATATGCCGGGGGATTATGAACATCGTGATTTCTTCGTGCAACGTTTCCGCCAGTTGGCCGAGGGAGTGGCACGTTGTCAGCAAGAAGGTGGTTATTGGAGCCGGAGCATGCTGTGTGAGGCCGATGCGCCGGGACCCGAGACCAGCGGTACGGGATTCTTTACGTATGGTCTGATGTGGGGAGTGAATCATGGTCTGCTTGACAAGGCTAAATATGCTCCGGTGATAGAGAAGGCCTGGAACTATTTGGTGAATACGGCTTTGCAGCCTGATGGCACCATCGGTTTCGTTCAACCCATCGGCGAGAAGCCCGACCCTACGCGGAAAGTGGACGCCAGTTCGCAGGCTCCGTTCGGTACGGGTGCCTGGTTATTGGCAGCCTGCGAGCGTGTGCGTTATTTAGACGGGACGACCGGACGGGGTACACAGACTGTTAAGGTGGATATTGCGAATACGGCCAAGGATATGGTCGCTCAGGTTGTGGAACTGGATGCGGCGTCTGTCTGCGGAAAACTGGGCGTGTGCGGTGGCCGCCAGCTGGTCGTGCTCGATACCGACGGCAACGAACAGCCTTACCAGCTCACGTACGACGGCAAACTTCTGATTCAGGCTTTTGTACGTCCCCATACGACGGTCAGCCTGAGTATTTGCAAAGGAACTCCCTCCGTGTTCAAGTTCGGGGCGTTCGGCCGTCTGTGGCCCAACCGCGAGGATGACCTGGCATGGGAGAACGACCGCAATGGCTGGCGTGCTTACGGTCCGGCCATTCAGAAGAGCGGGCAGCATATCTATGGTTTCGATGTGTTCTGTAAGAACCGTCCCGAACCTGTATTGGAGACACTCTATAACAGCGAACTGACGTCGTACGGTTTGCAGGACCGGCTGCGTAAGGCTGGCCGGGGAGGCGAGTGCGATGCCCTGCACCGTACACTCACCTATCACCGCGACCACGGTCTGGGCATGGATGCCTATACGGTGGGAGCCACGTTGGGTGCCGGTGTGCCGACCCTGATGGAAGGCGATGAGTTTGTCTATCCCCGTTGTTATGAGAAGGCGGAGATACTGGACAACGGTCCGTTGCGTTTCACTGTCCGTCTGACTTTCGCTCCCGTGAAGGTCGGTGTGGATGAAAAGGTTACGGAGGTGCGTGTCATTACGCTTGACCGCGGTACCCATCTCAACCGCTGTGCCGTCACGTACGACGGATTGTCCGTTTCCCGCAAGGTGGCTGCCGGTGTCGTAGTACACAAGAGTTCCCCCGACACGTATGTGATGGATAAGAAAGCGGGTTATGTGGCCTATGCCGATGCGATGGACCATCCCGAGGTGATGAATGGCCAGCTCTATGCCGGTTGTTTGTTCCCGAACGGTTTGAAAGCCGTGAAATACATACCTTTGAAGGAAGAGAAAGCCGGAGGCATAGCCCATGTGGTCGGCATTTGCGACTACAAGCCGGGCGAGACGTTCACCTATTATTTCGGTTCGGCCTGGAGCAAATACGATGTTCCCACGTTGGCCGACTGGCAGAACGCCCTGAAACGTTATGCGGCCAACATGAAACAGCCGTTGCAGGTGACGGTGCGGTAAATGATAGCCGATAACACATCAGGCCGAGACTGTCCGGACAGTCTCGGCCTGATGTGTCTATGAGTTATTCGGCAAGCGGTTGGGTGAAAAACAATACATTTCTTTTGGTGATTCAATATAAAGATACTATCTTCGTACAACCGAAATATGTTTTATATATAAGGTTTTGGTCCTGCGCCGATGCATTCTTTTATAAGATGCGGATGGTGGTGGGCTGACATTGTGGTAAAAAGCGTTGTGGACGCTTGGTTTCTGTCTCTTTGAAACTTCGAACACTTCAAAAGAACAATCGGAAATCTTGCAACGACGATGCTCATGGGGTATGTCTCATGATGATGTTTCGTCCCTTATCGTATATTGTCGATGGACAGATACGAAGGGATGAAGTCTCATATACATATCGGCGTGGGGTCTCGTTGCTCGTTTCAATTGTTCGGGCAAGTTCGAAGGCCTCAAAGAGTGAAGCGGGCGACATGGGCTTCACGCTTTGGTTTATGTGTAGATGTGTTTTTATGCACGTGCATATTATTATATAACGTCCTGTTGGAGCCAGAGGGCATAAAAAATGAACGTGAAGTGATGAGAAAAATGATTCTCGACTCAGGCTTGTGGATAAAAAAACGGGATGGCTCTTTTCGGATTTTTATTTGTTACCCTTGTTTACTGTATCTTTTTGTTATTATGTGTGGGGTATTGGTCTCTTGTGAAAAAGATGAGATTGTGTTGCCGAAGGACGGTTTTGAGGATGACATTTTGAATACTTTTGTGCTTCCTATGGGAGATATTGAACTTTCATCCTCGGATATTCCGGTTGTGGCTGATACAATGGAAGGAAAATTGTATTTTACGTTGCCTGAAAATTTGTCTGAACAAACGGGATTTCGTATGAAACTGCGTGATGGGGAAAATATACATCTTTTATGGGATGGAAAGATTGTGATTAACCATTGTGTGGAAGTGGAGGATTGGCATGGAGAACATACATTGGCTGTCGGTTCACCTGTTCAGCAATTGTGGAATGTGGTGTTTACGAGCTTGCCGTTGGTTTGCATTTCGGTGGCGGACGGATATACTATAAATCAGAGAGAGGATGTACCGGCACAGATACGCGTAATAGATCCGGCACGGCGCACAGATGACAGGATATGCGTGGATAATACCTGTCAGGTTCACTATCGAGGAGCTACCTCGTTTTGCTATCCCAAGAAGAGTATGCTTGTTTCTCTCAAGAAAGAAAATGGAGAGGACAAGAATATGTCGCTTTGGGGGATTAGAAAAGATGATAAATGGATACTTGATGCAATGGCAGTAGACTTGTCCCGTATGCGTAACAGGCTGTGTTTTGATTTGTGGAACGAGATTGAAGAACATCCATACGATGAACTGGTGTGTAATGGAACGCGTGGTGTATTTGTCGAAGTTCTGTTCAATGGTCGTTACCATGGTTTATATTGCATGAGTGATAAAGTGAATAGAAAACTGTTAGGTTTGAAAAAAAGCATTCCGGGCGATGTGGAGGATGGAATTCGGGGGGTGATATATAAAGGTATTACGTGGGGAAATTCTGTTTATTTGAAACCGGATGAGGATAAACCAGTAGACGGTCTTGTTTGGAACGATTGGGAATTGGCATATCCAGATAATAATCCGTCTTCTTTGTCGTGGGAACCTTTGTTGCGATTGATACGCGAATTAGATGAGATAGAAGAATCAGGATTAGCTGGCTTTTGTCAACAAAGATTTTATGATAATAATATAGTTACGGTACCAGTGTTTTTATTGGCTATAAATGCCCGTGATAATTTTCTTAAAAATTCCTATTTGAGTATTCATGACATCAAGGAAGATTATCGATTTTGGATAACTCCTTGGGATTTGGATGCAACATTCGGTCGGGAATGGAATAGTGTGCTTTGTGATAAGGAAGCTACTTTTGGTGAAGTGATACATGGAGTCCATCCTTTTACCTTGATGTATCAAAAAAACTTAGGTGGATACCGAACAAAAATGGCGCAATGTTGGCATGAATTGCGCCAGGGTGTATTGTCTGAAGAAAATGTTTTATCCAAAATACGAGCTTATGCCACCCTCTTTAAATATTCAGGAGCATGGGAGCGAGAATATGAACGCTGGAATGGTAATAGCTTTGACTTGTTGAAAGATATTGAGAACGAAGCATCTTATATGGAGCAATGGTATGTACGTAATTGTATGGAGATGGATAGATTATTTGGCGTATGATATATTAGCCTTGTTATAAATAAGATAAAAATATGTAGGTCTTTTGTTGCATAATGCTATCTAAAAAGGTATGCCGTAGTTCTGCTGAAAACGAACGGGTTGGTAACAAAGGCTGGAAAACGGGCTAAAAAAGGGATACCTGGAAAAATAAAACTCTCCAGTTGGGAAAATGAAATTACCCAGTTGGAAAGATAAAAATGCCCAATCGGAAGCTTTTGGGAACATTCTGCGAAGTGCTCATTTTCTTTAGTTTTAAAAATATATACACAATACATTTCACATAGAGAAACGGAGAAGAGCAGATGCATTATGTCTGGTAATAACATCGCCTGCATAATGTAATTTGATTGTCATGAATGTTCAATACTGCGGTAGTTGCCTTCCCCGAACAAGCGGACTGTATGATTCTATACCCTCAGATTCTCCGCTGTTTTTTGTATTTTTATACAATGGATAATATTCCTCCCGATGGTGTCTGTTGCGAAGCGGTGGGCTTTCAAGGAAAAATATAGCTTTTCATGCCACCTGTTTTTGCAAGATACGAAACAAAGGGAGTGCCAAGTGTCGAAAAACGTCGAAGAGTGCCGATGTTTTCAATCTCGTTTTGTTGCGCCTTTATTCAGTACTGAATGAGGGTGTGATGCAGTACTGAATGAGCCTTTAATACGGGTCAGTAGAAAATCAGTGGGGATACGCATATATATTAGCCAAGCGG
>CAZIMK010000001.1:0-235180 GCA_964540455.1 uncultured Paraprevotella sp. | reverse complement strand
AGAGCAATTGACTCTTAATCAATGGGTCCAGGGTTCGAATCCCTGAGGGCGTACTTTTTTATGGCGCACCATCCTCAAGATGATGCGCCATATTCGTACAGTCTTCAATATAAAAAATGTTTTTTTTCGGCCTTTTCCTCGCCACTCTCAAAAAAAAGACTTACCTTTGTCCATAGAAACAACTCTATTATTTAACTTAATATTTAAAACTTATGAAAAAACTCCGTTGCTTATTGGCCGGTGTCTTATGCTTTGCATTGGCGGGTGCTCCCGTACTGACAACGGCTGCAACAGACAAGGGGGATAAAGAAACCCTCAACCCGCAATTCACTACAAAATGGAAAAAAGGGAAAGACGGCGTCATCCGCACAGTCGTGCCTAAACGCCCGTCCGACCAGCAGCATGCCCTGCAGATGACCACTCCGGCCCTGCCTGTCGTGCGCGTCGGTTTCGTCGGACTGGGTATGCGCGGCCCCGGAGCCGTGGAACGCTTCACCCACATGAAGGACGTAGGGCTGAACGTCAAGATCGTAGCTTTGTGCGACTATGTTCCGGCACGCGCCGCAAAAGCCAACCAGACACTGGAAAAGGCCGGCCTCCCCAAAGCAGCCGAATATAGCGGCGAAGACGGTTACAAGGCATTGTGCGAACGCGAGGACATCGACCTCGTATATATCGCCACCGACTGGAACCACCACGTGCCCGTAGCCCTCTATGCGATGGAACACGGCAAACACGCCGCCATCGAAGTTCCCTCGGCCATGAGCCTGCAAGACTGCTGGAACCTGATCAACACGTCCGAGCGCACACGCAAACATTGCATCCAGCTGGAAAACTGTTGCTACGACTTCTTCGAAATGAACACGCTGAACATGGCGCAGAAAGGCATCTTCGGCGAAGTGCTCCGCGTGGAAGGCGCCTACATCCACAACCTGGATGACTTCTGGGGATACTACTGGAAGGATGGAGAAAACGACAAGATAGGCTGGCGCATGCAGTACAACCGTCTGCACAAGGGCGACGTATATGCCACCCACGGCCTCGGCCCCTGCTGCCAGTTGCTCGACATTCATCGCGGCGACCGCCTGAAGACACTGGTAGCCATGGAAACGAAAGCCGTGCACGGCCCCGAATACATCAAGAAGGTTTCAGGCGAAACGGTGACGGACTTCCAGAACGGCGACCACACAACCACGCTTATCAGCACGGAAAACGGAAAAGTCATCGAAATCCAGCACAACGTGATGAACCCGCAGCCCTACAGCCGCAAGTATCAGCTGACCGGTACGGCCGGCTTCGCCAACAAATATCCGGTTCAGGGATACGCCATTGAAGGCAAGGCCACACAGATTGAAGGCGTGCCCAACCACGAGAACCTGAACGCCCACGGCTTCCTCTCTCCCGAAGCCAACGCCGCGCTGGTAGCACAATACACCCACCCCCTGATCAAGGAGATGGGCGAGAAAGCCAAATCAGTAGGAGGACACGGCGGCATGGACTTCATCATGGACTACCGCATGGTATACTGCCTGCAAAACGGCCTGCCCCTCGATATCGACGTATACGACCTGGCCGAATGGTGCTGCGTGGCCGAACTGGGCTACCTGTCCATGATCAACAACAACGCTCCCGTGGAAGTGCCCGACTTCACGCGCGGCCACTGGAACGACATAAAGGGATTCAAGATGCACGGAGTGAAATAACGTTCATTTCTGTGACCGCCAACCGAAAAAGAGTGTCCGCCGGGCACTCTTTTTCCGTATTGTTCCGAACCGGCGATTCCATAAAATGATTACCTTTGCATAAGACAAGTTGCAACATGAAGGAAACCGGAACCATTCTATTAGCGGACAGCGGCTCTACCAAGACCTCCTGGCGCGCATGGCAGGGAGAGGAGCCCCCCCTCTGCATAGAGACGGCCGGCATCAATCCCGTTCTGATGGACACGGAAACGATTGCCGGACTGCTGAACGCACAACTGCTTTCCCCGTCAGCCCCTGCAGACGGCGACCGGGGCATCCTGGCTGACGTCAGGGAGATACACTTCTACGGTGCCGGTTGCCTGCCCTCCACGGTTCCCACCGTGGAGAAAGCCCTGACACAGACGTTCCCCGCAGCCGCCATCCATGTCAGCTCCGATCTGCTGGGGGCGGCACGTGCCCTGTGCGGACACGACGAAGGCATAGCCTGTATCCTCGGAACGGGTTCCAACTCCTGCCTGTACGACGGCCGGCAGATCTGCGCCCACACCCCGCCGCTGGGCTACATCCTCGGAGACGAAGGCAGCGGCGCCGCATTGGGCAAACGACTGCTGGGCGACCTGCTGAAAGGACTCCTTCCGGAGGCCGTAAGCAACGCCTTCGCCGACCGCTATCATCTCACCGCCGGACAGATTATCGAACACGTCTACCGCCGGCCGCTGCCCAACCGCTATCTCGCAGGATTCACCTACTTCATGGCCGAACACCGCCGGGAACCGGAGATGCGCCGGCTGCTGACAGAAAGCTTCGAATCATTCTTCCGCCGCAATCTCGTCGCCTATGCCCGACCCGACCTGCCCGTACACATGACGGGAAGCGTCGCCCACGTGTTCGCCGACGAGATCGAGGAGGCAGCCCGCACCACAGGGTTCACCACGGGGCGCATCATCCCCTCTCCCGTCGAAGGCATGATCGCCTATCACAGGAGCGCCCACGGGACACAAAAACATTCGTTAAGTGCGATTGCAAGGTATAAATTGCAAAACATGCGCAAAACATGCTATTAAGCATATAAATTTATTTGTTTTGTATAAAAAAAGCCTTTATCTTTGCATCGTTATCCTGAAAAACAATCTTTTTACCTTAAACAAAACTAATACCTAAAAAAACTAGAAACAAAGGTCGCTGTGAAGCGGCCTTTGTTTATTTCCGGCCGGCATAAGGCCGCGCAGCCCCCGGCGCCCCGCCCGTCAGGCGCAGGCACGCAGGCGGGCAACGCCCCGCGAAAATGACAGCGGCACCCGCAACGCCCCCGTCGCCCGGCGGCGCGCAATGCTCCGTCCGGGGGATGATATGAGTCGTAAGAGGTCACCTTGGCTGTCATATTTAGAATC
Source organism: uncultured Paraprevotella sp. (assembly GCA_964540455.1). Classification (GTDB taxonomy): domain Bacteria; phylum Bacteroidota; class Bacteroidia; order Bacteroidales; family Bacteroidaceae; genus Paraprevotella. The sequence goes on along the minus strand of CAZIMK010000001.1, from coordinate 232,086 downwards.
TTTATCGAGATTTTTTCTACAACGTTCTTCTATATCACAATCTCTGAACGTGGGCTCCACCACAAACCTGTACTCGATGTTCATGTCGCCTATCACCTGCTTGAGATACGCACGCACCATGTCCAGCAACATAGGGTTTTCGCTTGTTATCAGGAGAGCCTTCCTCCCCCGCCCGACGTTGAAATGCCCGGCCGCCGCTTCCGCGTCCTCCTCGCCCGTGCGCCTCGTCTCCGGCTTCGCCCGCTCGATCTTTTCCCTGTCCCATTCGGCCTCCGCGTCCGTCAGCTTCACCTTCATCTCCGCGCGCCGGTCCGCCTCGGCCTTCGCGCGCCGGTCCGCCTCAGCCTTCGCCTGTTCCTCCCTTTCAGCCTTCTCGAGCTGCCTCCTCACGTCATCCTTCCACGACTTGAAGGCCTCACACACATAATGGCTCGTATTGCTTTTAGTTATCTTCGGATCAGCCACACCCGACAGGACTTCGTACACCGCCGTCTTGCGCACCCGCTTCTCCGACACACCGTCCTCGCGCACCAGCGGGAGTATCACCTCGAAAGCCACGTCCTTGGCCGAACTACACTGGTTCTGAAGCACATGCAGGTAGTGCTCCACCCTGACCAGACAGTCAGGACAGCCTACCAGAAGTTCTTCTAACAGTGCTCTCGCGTTTGCCATACCAGCGGATTAAAAAACATTATGGGACAGATCGGCAAATATAAGCATTTTCTATAATAATTGCAATTTTTTATAATCTTTTTTTCGACAGACAGACTATCGAATTCGACGGCCGGTCTGTCGAATGCACAGCCACAGAAAAGTTGCACCTCCGGAAACGCCCCATTACCTTTGTTCCGAAGTCCAATGAAGCCGGCCGGCCACGCGGACAAATGTAAGTCTAACCTATTAAAGTTTTTTTGTTTATGGACAAACTGAAACCAACCTCCCTTCTGCGGGGGTTCACGGCCAAAGAGTCGGAGGCCGTTTCGTGGGTGATGGTGGTGAACCACCTCACCGGGGGCGCACTGCGCGAACTGACCGAGCGTTACCGACAGACGCGCGACTGGCGCTGGAAGGCCGCGCAACTGTGCATCACGCCCGCCTGCCGGCTCAACGGACGGGGCAAGGAGGCGGCCGACGTGGCCGCGCTCACGGGCGTGACGATGGTGGACCTGGACCACGTGGAGGGCGACATCGAACGTGTGCGAGCCCGCGTGAACGCCGACCCGCACACGTTTCTCTCCTACGTCACCGTGTCGGGCCGAGGCCTGCGCGTGCTCTGCTGCTACGAGGCCGCGGGACCGGAGAACGGGGCCGGCGGCTGCCCGGCAGCGGCGACCGCCGCGGCACTCTACCCCGAGGCTTTCCTGACGGCCAACCGCCACTACGCCGAACTCACGGGCCTGCCCTTCGACGAGAAGTGCGCCAACGTGAACCGCCTCTCGGCCCTGTGCCACGACCCGCACGCCTTCTTCCGCCCCGACGCCGTGCCCTTCGTCGTGGGGCGCGCAGCGGACTCCAAGCCGACCGCACCGGACGCCGCGGGGCACGGCAGCGCTGCCGCATCCGAACGCCGTCCGGCCGCAAACGGCCCCTCCGTCCGCGGCGAAGCCCAAACGGCCGGCACCGCCGCCCCGTCACTCACGCCCGTGGACTACGCCGTGCGCGTGGTGGAAAGCCACGGCGAGAGCTACGTGCGGGGCAACCGCAACAACTATATCATGAAATGCGTGGCCATGATGAACCGGCTGGGCGTGGCACAGGCCGAAGCCGAAGGCTGGGCGCTGGGCCACGACCTGGGCGAGCGCGAGGTGCGCGCCATCGTGAAGTCCGTCTACGGGCTTTACGCCCGCGAGCACGCCACGTTCGACATGCCGCAGCACGGCACATCTTGCAATCTTGCATCTTGCACCGGCCTCTCACACCCACACACGCGCGCGCGTGAGAGCCTCGTTACAGACAGGCCGGAACACACGCCCCGCATGGAAGACGGTCCGGAAGCGGAGAACGGCTTCTCTGACGACGCCTTCCGCTTCCGCCTCCGCGACGGATACCGCTGGCCACGCTTCATGCAACAGATGGTGGACTGCGGCGAAAACGAGGCGCAGCGCGACGTGCTCACGCTGGCCGTCGTCGTCGTGACGGGATTCCTGCTGGCACGCGGCCGGCTGCTCTGCACACGCTACAGCCGTCGCCTGTGGTACCCCGTCATACAGATGTTCGTCGTGGCGCCCCCCGCTTCGGGAAAGAGCGTCATCACCTGGGCCCGCAAACTGGCCGACGCGCTCCACCAGCGGCTCTCCGCCGATTACCGCGCGCAGCGCAAGCTGTATGAGCGCGACAAAGCGGCATACGACAGCGCTGGGAAGCAGCGCACCCGGATGGAGCGCCCCGAGGAGCCGCGCATGAAGCTCGCCCTGATGCCGGGAAACATCACCGCGCCGGGACTCATCGAGCTGCTCGACACGAACGACGGCGCAGGGCTCATCTGCGAGGCCGAAGCCGACACGCTCAGCGCCATGCTCAACAGCGACTACGGATGGAGCGACATCCTGCGCAAGTGTTTCGAGGGCGACACCGTGTCCATCTACCGCCGCACGGACAAGGAGTACCACGAGGTGAGAAACCCGCGTCTGGCCGTCCTCGTGAGCGGCACGCCCGACCAAGTGCAGCCCCTCGTGTCGTCGGCCGCCAACGGGCAGTTCAGCCGTGCCCTCTACCTGACCATGCCGCAGCAGGACGCCTTCGTCGACCAGTTTGCCCCGGAGGCCACCGACATCGAGGCGCGCTTCTCGGCCTGGGGCGCCGAATGGCAACAGGTGGCGGACAGCCTGCCCGCCCGCTACGGCCGGCTGGAGCTGCGCCTCTCGCCCGGCCAGCAGGACGTGTTCAACGCCCGCCTCTCGCAACTTTACCACCACGCCGCCGGCACGCAGGAGCGGGGCTACATGAAGTCGAGCGTGGCGCGAGAGAGCATCAATCTGCTGCGCGTGGCCTCCGTCGTGGCCCTGATGCGGGCCATAGAGACGGGGCGCGGCATCACCCCCGACCCCGCCATCCCGGCCGAGAACGTGGAGGACGGGCTCTGTCCCCGCCACATACTGGCCGTCACGGACGACGACCTCGAGGCTGTGCTCTCGCTGGCCGAGCCGCTCTACCGCAACGCCTGCCGCGTGCTCACCCTGCTGCCCGATACGGCCGTCCCGGGGCGCAGGCTGTCGCCCCCCGAGGCCCTGCTGCAGAGCCTGCCCATGGCGTTCACGCGTACCGAAGCCGTGGAATTGGCCGAACGTTTCGGCATTCAGACCTGTACGATCGATTCGATGCTCTCGCGCATGGTGGCCCGCGGACAATTGCAACGGACGGATAAAGGCAAGTATGTGTTCAATCCGGCGGTGAAAACAAGAGCCGGGAGGTGAGAAAACACACCGCCCTCCGGTTTTCTTCGCGCGTGCGCGTGCGCGTGTGTGGGTGTGAGAGGCCGGTGCAAGATGCAAGATTGCAAGATGCCCCTGCCCCACACACGCCGAAAAGAATTAGTCAAACCATTTAATAAAAAAACATAAATCACATGAAAACAAATGATTATTGCACGTATAACGATGATTTCCGCGTGCGTTCCTACGCCAAGCGGGAACTGGCACGGATGTATTTCCCCGATTCGCCGAACGACGAGGCGGCCGTGACCAACCTGAGAAACCTCATCAAGCGGAACGACAGCTTGCAGGATGACCTCCGCAGGGCTTCGTACCGGACGTACGACAAGTCCTTCACCCGGGAACAGGTGCGCATACTCGTGAGCTACATCGGCGAACCGTAGCGCCCTTCCGCAGCCGGCCGCCTGCGCCTCTGCGGGCGGACAGCGTCCGGCTGCCCGGATGGAGCGCGGTTCGCTTTCCGGATGGAGTGCGGTTCACTACAGGCAGCGGAGCGCGGTTCACTACAGGTAGCGGAGCGCGGTTCACTACAGGTAGCGGAGCGCGGTTCACTACAGGTAGCGGAGCGCGGTTCACTACGGGTAGCGGAGCGCGGTCCGCTATGGGACGGACAAACGGGGATTCCGGCACGGAACCTGCATGACCCGCACAAATCCGAAGGCCATCCGCACCCGCAAGCGAAAGCAAACGAAAGCATCGGAAAATGTGCCCCGGCGCCCGACGTACCTTTGTGTCAGTCTAAGAAAGGCCTTTGAAGACTGCAAAAAATGATTCATTAACCCATTAAAAACTTAAAAACATCATGGCACAACCGTATTATGCTAAGAAAACCGCAGTGCAGATAGGCACGAAAAAGGGACAGACCGTCTACAGCCTGAGAGCCCACTACTATGGCGTCATCTCCACCAAGCAGGTGGCCGACCAGATCGCCGAGGAATCGTCCCTCACCTCGGCCGACGTGCAGGGCGTCATCAACCGCCTGGTCTACTTCTGCCAGGGACACATGGCGCTGGGATACAAAATCAGGCTCGACGGACTGGGAGTCTTCTACAACCAGCTGCTCACCAAGGGCACCGTGGAGAAACCCGAGGAGGTGACCGCCCGCCTCATCCGCTCCATACGACCCGCCTTCAAGCCCGAATATACCATCGTGAACGGGACTTTCCGCTACGCGCTCATGCCCGAGCGCACCGAGGTGGTGAAGGTGAACTACAAGGGAGAGCCCGTGGGCAGCGGCGACGACGAGTCCGCGAATCCCTAAACCGGCCGGAGAGGGGGCGCGCGGCAGTGCCCTCTCTCCCTCCTCCTCACAATCCTCTTAATCAATAATTTTTAAATCTCAACCATCATGAATGAATCGAACAGACTCAACTGGATGAAAATCCTCCAGGCCGTGGTACAGGCATTGGTAGCCGCCCTGACGGCCCTCGGCGTGTCGTCGTGTGTAAACCACTGGTAGACGGCATGCGTATGATACAGTACACATTTCCCATGAAGGCCGGCGGCAAGAGGGTGCGCGACGAGCAAACCCTCCTCACCGACCTCGAAAGCGGGACGTTGATGCACTCCGGGGAGAGTGTGCGCTACCTCATCGTCCATTGCACGGCCACGCGCCCGACACTGCCCTTCACGGTGGAACAGCTGCTGCGCAGCCATCTCCGGCGCGGCTTCCGCACCATCGGTTACCACTTCTACGTGCGCACGGACGGCACCGTCACGCAACACCGGCGGCTGCTGGAAGTGGGTGCCCACTGCCGCCCGTACAACCGTTGCAGCATCGGTATCTGTTACGAGGGCGGACTGGATGCCGGCGGACGTCCGGCCGACACACGCACGGGAAAACAGCGTGACGCCCTGCGCGTCCTGCTGAAACAGCTGAAGGCCCTGTTTCCCGACGCCGTCGTCCGCGGCCACCGCGACATGCCGGGTGCCACGCCCAAGGCGTGCCCCTGTTTCGACGCCACGGCGGAATATGCGGACCTGTGAAAAAGACTGCTGAAAAACGTACACGGAGACCCCGTATCCCGACACAGCGGGGGAATACGGGGCCTCCGCCCTACCATCTTCCCGTTCCGTTACAAGCGTTCTATCTCTTTCTCCGTCAGCCCCGTGCTCTCCGCTATCGAAGCCGGGGGAAGTCCCAGCCGCTTCAACTTTCTCGCAATGTCAACGGTTGCTTCGGCACGCCCCTCGGCACGTCCCTCGGCACGTCCCTCCTCGCGTCCCTCCTCGCGTTCCGTGTAGATGTTGGATTTTAGAATGACGACGTTGTCCAGATGGCGGTAGTAGGCGCGGAGCTCATCCTGGGTCATCGTGTCCAGCTTCAGCCTCTCACGCGCCGCCTCCAGACCGGGCGCTGTGGCGGAAGAAGGTATCTCGCCGGTGTTCAGGTAATAAATCCACTCCTCCAGCGGACTCGTCGCCACCCGGTTGAAGTCGTTCACCCGCAGGATGAAATACTCGGGATAGAGCTGGCTCACCGCATCGGCCTTGAATTTCTGTTTCTGGAAAGGAGTCAGTTCGAGCAGCTCGCCCGTGTGGATGCCGCGGAACTCCGTGCGGCCATGGTAGACATAGTCCGTGCCGTGGCCCAAAGAGAAATAGACGATGTTGACGCTGTACACCTTGCTCACCTTGTGGTAGCCCTCGCCGCGGTTGATGTATTCCGTGACTAATTTGGACGTGCCGAAGAGCATGCGCTGGAAATAGGCGTACTCGTTGTTGTTCTGCACTTCCACCAGCAGAAGCTGTCCCCGGGAGTCTTCGGCCAGGATGTCCACCCGGTTGTATTTGTCGTATTCCGACTCCTGGTTGCTCTCGCTCTCCAAAAGACGCTGGATGATGATACGTTCGCCCAGCAACGTGGTGAGCAGCCCCTCCAGTACGCTGAAGTTGGCCTTGTTGCGGAGCAGGCGTTTCATCGCCCAGTCGAAACGGATCACTTGGTCGGGATTGATTTTCTCTGTCATACGCAAGGGGGATTTGTCTTTACATACTCATTTATACCGCAAAAATAAGGATTACATTCCAACCGGACAAGTTTAAAGACTTATTTCCTGTTTTTCCCGAACAAGTCCGAGTGAGTGCCGGTGGATAGCATAATCAGCAGCAACAGATTGTCATGTCTCTCCCATGTAATCAGCCAATCGCTGCTTATATGGGCTTCCCATTCGCCGGCATGGTTTCCCGACAATCTATGAGGACGATATTTTTCCGGCAAGGTTCCTGTTTCAATAAGAGTGTCAAGCACTTCACGCAATAAGTTCATAGGAAATCCCCTGCGCTTGCACAAGTCAACGTTCTTCTTGAAGTTCTTGGTGATTTTAACCTCGTACGCCATCAGATTCCCAAATCGTCAAAAAGTTCCTCTTTATCGGAATATGATATCAGACGTCCGGCCTTCACATCGTCTCTTGCTTTTTGCATCTCTGTTTTCTTTCTGGAAGGAGGAGCAACGATGGTAACTCCTTCCAATGCACCTAAAATTCTTTTCAGACTTGGAAGAATCGATGCATCTGTAATATTTAAAGTCAATGTTGCCATATTGTGTATGTTTTGTTACGGACTTTATGCGACCTCACTTTTATATTATACCGCAAAAATAAGGATTACATTCCAACCGGACAAGTTTAAGCTACAGGAAATTGCCCCTGTAACAGGTAATACGCAGCCGGCCACGGCTAAAAAAGATTAAATACGTCCGCGCTCTACGGAGGAATGGAACAAAAGTCCTAACTTTGTCCACCGAATCATACCATTGACAACCATGATAGCCCGGTTGCTTTTCCTGCTGATGCCCGCCGACACCGTCCCCCCCGTGCCGCACGACTCCCTCCGCACCGACACGCTGAAAGAGGTGGTGGTAGACGGCCGACGCGACGGAAAACTACCGGTGACGGACGCCATCGACAAAAGCACAGGCAAATTAAGGCGGACGCGCACGCTGGGCGACATCCTGGAAAAAGTGGCGCCGGGACTGCAGGACAAGATGCTCCACCCCTTTGCCGTCAAGCAACGGAAAAGGGAACGCCACAAGAAGAAAATGCGCAAGGTGCTCGAGCATTACAACGAGGTGAAGTCGTTCCACGACCTGCTGGAAGAGGCCGTGAGGCGCCAGGAACTGGAGGACGAACGGAAGGCACGGCAAGACGGAACCGGAAACACGGAAAGCAAATAATACGGCTTATATCATGAAACAAAGCGAACTGAAAAAGAAAATCTACGAAATCATCTTCGAGGCCGACACGTTCTGGGGCAAGACATTCGATGTGGCCCTCATCGCCGCCATCGTGCTGAGCATCTTCACCGTTATCCTCGAGACATATCCGGGCCTGCCCCCGCTGCTTACCACGGTACTGACCGTACTGGAATATGTGTTCACGGTGTTCTTCACCCTCGAATACGGGCTGCGGCTCTACTGCTCCCCCCGCCCCCGGCGGTATGCCCTGAGCTTCTTCGGCATCGTCGACCTCCTGTCCACCCTGCCTCTCTACCTGTCTTTCTTCTTCCCCGGCATACGCTATGTCCTTGTCCTCCGCTCCTTCCGCCTGATAAGGATTTTCCGCGTATTCAAACTTTTCAGTTTCCTCAATGAAGGGGACATGCTCCTCCGCTCCATGAAGGCCAGCTTCAACAAGATATTCGTGTTTTTCCTGTTCGTCGTCATACTGGTCATTTCCATCGGCACGATCATGTACATCGTGGAAAGCGGCCGGCCCGGTTCCGGCTTCACCGATATCCTGACCAGCATCTACTGGGCCACGGTCACACTGACCACGGTAGGCTACGGCGACATCACGCCGGTCACGTTCATCGGGCGCATCCTCTCCACGCTGGTCATGCTGACGGGGTATACCATCATCGCCGTCCCCACGGGTATCGTCTCCGCCGCCATCATCGACAACAGCCGGCGCAGCCGGCGCGTCTGCACGGGTTGCGGCCGGCGTCTGGACCACGAAGCCCTCTATTGCAAGCATTGCGGCCGCAAAGCGCCGGACGAAAAGGATGGTGGCACACAGGAAATTGATTTAAATCAAGAAAATATGCCATAAGCATGTTTTTTCACCGGATCATCTTGCCGGATGCTCCGCAAGTGCATATATTTGCATCGTGTTTTTCATAGTATTAGATTTAAGGTTAACAAAGGTTGGGCTTCAGCGGAAGCCCTTTTTTTATACGCCCCGCACAACAACGGGTGTATAAGACAGGGGAGGCGCGACATTCGTATCTCATACAAATGACGCGCCTCCGCCTGCGGAATCCGCCGCCGGCCGTCAGTTCACACGCAGGTAGGTGGACTGCTTGTATTCCGTGTCGGTATAATACTCCGTCACCATGCGGTTGCTGCCATAAGACACGATGTAAGACTCCTCGCCCATCATCATCAGCCTGTTTCCCGACAAAGACCATTTCCCGGTGCGGCTGTTCAACCTGTCCACCAGCGTCCCGTCCGCCCGGAACTCATAGACGCGGTTCTGAGCCGCCAGGTCTTCCGTGTACACTTCCTTTTTGTCGCCTACCATATACCAGCCTTTTTCCAGCGTGAGCTTCCAGCTGCCTGTCAGCAACTCGGCAGACACATCCACATCGCCGTCCGCACTGCCCGGCCCATCCTCACTCTCGCAGGAAGCCACCAGCCCGGCACACATCAACATAGCCAGACAGGCGATGAGGCCGAAAATTCTTTTTCTCATTACATCCTTCATACCCGATTCCGTTTTATTATATAGACAATATACCTAACACGTCGATAAGTTCCTTTTTCACCGGTTTGTCATTCTTGATGGCATTGGAGAACGGCACATACACGATGTCGTCGTTCTTGATGCCTACCATCACGTTGCGCTGACCTTCCAGAATAGCCTGCACGGCTCCCACGCCCAGCCGGGAGGCCAGGATGCGGTCGCTGGCACTGGGGGAACCGCCACGCTGCAGGTGTCCCAGTATGGACACGCGCACGTCGTACTCGGGATATTCCTTCCGCACACGCTCCGCATAATACATGGCACCGCATTTGGGACTTTCCGACACAATCACCATACTGGAATTTTTACTCTTGCGGATACCGCGGCCGATAAACTGCTCCAACTGGTCCGCATTGGTCGTGTCCTCGGGAATGATGGCAGCCTCGGCCCCGCTGGCAATCGCGCTGTTCTGAGCCAGAAAGCCGGCATCGCGCCCCATCACCTCCACAAAGAAAATACGCTCATGGGAAGTGGCCGTGTCGCGTATCTTGTCCACACATTCCACTATCGTATTCAGCGTCGTGTCGTATCCGATGGTCAGATCCGTACCGTAAAGGTCGTTGTCAATGGTTCCCGGCAAACCGATACAGGGAACGTCGAACTCTTCGGCAAAAATACGCGCGCCGGCCAGCGAACCGTTTCCGCCGATGACTATCAGGGCGTCTATCCCCTGCTCCTTCATGTTGTCATAAGCCCTCTGCCTTCCCTCCGGCGTCATGAATTCCTTGCTGCGTGCCGTCTTCAGTATAGTGCCTCCCCGCTGAATGATGTTGCTCACATTTTCCGTCGTGAATTCTTCGATTTCATTATTAATCAGACCCTCATACCCCCGGTATATGCCTTTCACGCCGAAACCGGCCGCAATGGCCGAACGGGTGACGGCCCGGATGGCGGCGTTCATGCCCGGTGCGTCTCCGCCGGAAGTCAATATTCCGATACATTTTACCTTTCCCATATCTATAATCGTATTAAAAAACTGGGCAAATATACAATAAAAAGCAAAGAAAAACATCCGGCGGGAAACATTCTATGGGATAAAAACAGCCCATCTCGGCATTTTTTTGTTTTTTTCATTGCCCGTCTCGCAGGAAAAGTGTAAATTTGCGCCCGATTATCAACAACATAATGTCTAACATTATTAATTATTCACTATTTTATTAACCAAATGGCAGATTTAAAAAACGTAGCACCGTTGGCAGATTTCGACTGGGATGAGTACGAAAGCGGTGATGCAAAAACGGATGTGAGCCGCGACGAACAGGCTAAGGCTTATGACGGTTCACTGAACAAGGTAAATGACCACGAAGTAGTAGACGGAACGGTTATTTCAATGAACAAGCGTGAAGTGGTGGTAAACATCGGCTTTAAGTCCGACGGTATCATCCCCATGAGCGAATTCCGCTACAACCCCGACCTGAAGGTGGGCGACACGGTGGAAGTCTACATCGAGAATCAAGAAGACAAAAAAGGACAACTCGTTCTTTCCCACAAGAAAGCACGCGCAACCCGTTCTTGGGACCGTGTGAACGAAGCATTGGAGAACGAGGAAATCATCAAGGGCTACATCAAGTGCCGCACAAAGGGCGGTATGATCGTGGACGTATTCGGCATCGAAGCTTTCCTGCCGGGTTCACAGATCGACGTGAAGCCTATCCGCGACTACGACGTATTCGTAGGCAAGACTATGGAATTCAAGGTTGTCAAGATCAACCAGGAATTCAAGAACGTGGTTGTTTCACACAAGGCTCTCATCGAGGCCGAACTGGAACAGCAGAAGAAAGAAATCATCAGCAAACTGGAGAAAGGCCAGGTGCTGGAAGGTACTGTCAAGAACATCACCTCTTACGGCGTATTCATCGATCTGGGTGGCGTAGACGGTCTGATCCATATCACCGACTTGTCATGGGGGCGCGTAAGCGATCCGAAGGAAGTTGTGGAATTCGACCAGAAGATCAACGTCGTTATCCTCGACTTCGACGACGAGAAGAAGCGTATCGCTCTCGGTCTGAAGCAGCTCACTCCGCATCCGTGGGACGCTCTTGACCCCGACCTGAAGGTGGGTGACAAGGTGAAAGGCAAAGTCGTTGTCATGGCCGACTATGGAGCATTCATCGAAATCGCTCCGGGCGTGGAAGGTTTGATCCACGTATCTGAAATGTCATGGAGCCAGCACCTGCGTTCGGCTCAGGACTTCATGAAAGTGGGCGACGAAGTGGAAGCTGTCATCCTGACCCTCGACCGCGAGGAGCGCAAGATGTCTCTCGGCATCAAGCAGCTGAAGGACGATCCGTGGGAAAACATCGAAACGAAATATCCGGTAGGTTCCAAGCACACAGCCAAAGTTCGTAACTTCACCAACTTCGGTGTATTCGTAGAAATAGAAGAAGGCGTAGACGGTCTGATTCACATCTCAGACCTGTCATGGACAAAGAAAATCAAACATCCTTCGGAATTCACTCAGATCGGTGCCACCATCGACGTGTGCGTGCTGGAAATCGACAAGGAGAACCGTCGCCTGAGCCTCGGCCACAAGCAGCTGGAAGAGAACCCCTGGGATGTATTCGAAACGGTATTCACACAAGATTCCATCCACGAAGGTACCATCATCGAAATGCTTGACAAGGGTGCTGTCATCCAGTTGGAATACGGTGTTGAAGGCTTCGCCACTCCGAAGCACTTGGTTAAGGAAGACGGTAGCCAGGCTCAGTTGAACGAGAAACTGCAATTCAAGGTTATCGAGTTCAACAAGGAGAGCAAGCGCATCATCCTGTCCCACAGCCGCATCTTCGAAGATGTTCAGCGTGCGGAGGCCAAGGAAGCCAAGAAGGCAGCCAACACAGCCAAGAAGGGCGGCAAGAAGGACGAAGCTCCGGCCATCCAGAATCAGGCTGCTTCCACTACGCTCGGCGACATCGACGCATTGGCAGCCCTGAAGGCTCAGATGGAGAAAGGTGAATAAAAATACCACGGGGTAGCTCCTCTCGTTTAGGGGCACCCCCTCTTAAAAAGTAACTCCCGCGAAAGCTATCTTTCGCGGGAGTTACTTTTTAAGAGGGCATTAGAGCGGATACCGCTTCCGTATGTCGGCTATCCGTTCCGCAGACAAAGGCTCCAGCCCTTCCAGCGGATACGTCGCGCCCAATTCTCTGTACTTAAAGATTCCCATCGTGTGATAGGGCAACCACTCTATCTTCTGCACCACGTCATACTTGCGCACATGGTCGACCAATGCCTCCAGCTCGGCATCATTGTCCGTCAGGCCGGGCACTACGACATGGCGGATCCACACCGGTATGTCCCGACGCTGCAACTCCTCCAGGAAGCGCAAGGAATGACTGCCATCAGCCCCGCAGACCCGGCGGCACAGTTCCGGACGCAGCGCCTTGATATCGAGCAAGGCCAGGTCCGTATAGTCCAGCACGGACAACGCCTGCGGTGTCAGCACCGAACCGGCCGTGTCCAAAGCCGTGTGAATACTCTCCTCCCGGCAGAGACGGAAGAACTCGCGGGCAAAGTCCGCCTGCATCAGCGGTTCACCGCCCGTCAGCGTTACCCCTCCGCGGGCAATGAAACTGCGGTAGCGCAACACCTCGTCCATCAGCTGGCGGGGCGTGTACTCATACGCCACCTTGCGCTGCAGATCCCACGTGTCGGGATTGTGGCAATAGACGCAACGCAGAGGACACCCCTGGAGGAAGGTCACAAAACGAATTCCGGGACCGTCCACGGTCCCGAAACTCTCCAATGAATGTATCTTGCCGATAAGTTCCATGCAAGAGGATTTTCTTATCACATGCTCTGATTGATAGTACGTGAAATCACGTCCAGTTGTTGCTCGCGCGTCAGCTTCACGAAGTTCACCGCATATCCCGACACACGAATAGTCAGCTGCGGATACTTCTCGGGATGCTCCATGGCATCCACCAGCAGATCGCGGTCAAACACGTTTACGTTCAGATGCTGGCCGCCGGAGGGCGTGAAGTAACCGTTCAGCAGGTTCACGAGATTCTCGATGCGGTTCTCACGCTCCTTACCCAATGCTGCCGGCGAAATGGCAAACGTGTAAGAAATACCATCGTGCGCATGCTGGAACGGCAGTTTGGCCACCGAAGCCAGTGCAGCCACGGCTCCTTTCAGATCGCGTCCGTTCATCGGGTTCGCACCCGGAGCGAACGGCGTACCGCCCTCGCGGCCGTCGGGCGTCGTACCCGTCTTCTTACCGTAAACGACGTTGCTCGTAATCGTAAGTATAGATTGTGTGGGAGTGGCATTGCGGTACGTCTCATGCTGACGCAGATATTCCATAAACTTCTCCGTGATGTCCACGGCAATCTGGTCGGTGCTGTCGCAGTTGTTACCGAAAGGCACATAATCGCCCTCACGCTCGAAGCCGACGGCCAGACCACGCTCGTCGCGGATCACTTTCACCTTGCAGTCGCGGATGGCGGCCAGCGAGTCGGCTACGATGGACAGTCCGGCGATACCCGTGGCACGGATGCGCTCCACTGTCCCGTCGTGCAACGACATCTCGAAAGCCTCGTAAGCATATTTGTCGTGCATGTAATGGATAATCTTCAGGGCATTCACATACACCTTAGCCAGCCAGCGCATCATCTGTTCATACTTCACCATCACCTCATCGTAGTCCAGATACTCGCTCGTGATACCCTCGTATTTCGGAGCCACCTGCACGCCGCTGCGCTCGTCGCGACCGCCATTGATGGCATACAGCAGGCACTTGGCCAGATTGGCACGCGCGCCGAAATACTGCATCTGCTTACCGATTTTCATCGGCGACACGCAGCAGGCGATACCGTAATCGTCGCCATAGTCAACGCGCATCAGGTCGTCGTTCTCATACTGGATGGCCGACGTGTCGATAGAGACCTTGGCACAGAAGCGCTTCCAGTTTTCGGGCAGTTTGTCGGCCCACAGCACCGTAAGGTTGGGCTCGGGAGCCGGCCCCAGGTTGTAGAGAGTGTGGAGATAGCGGAAGCAAGTCTTCGTCACCAGCGTGCGTCCGTCGATACCCATACCGCCCAGCGACTCGGTCACCCATACGGGATCGCCCGAGAAAAGATCGTTGTACTCCGGCGTGCGCAGGAAACGCACGATGCGCAGCTTGATAATCATCTGGTCCACCAGTTCCTGTGCCTCTTCTTCTGTCAGACGGCCTTCCCGGATGTCCTTCTCGATGTAAATGTCGAGGAACGTGGCCGTACGGCCGATAGACATGGCGGCGCCATCCTGGTCTTTCACGGCTGCCAGATAGGCCAGATAGACAAACTGCACGGCCTCGCGGGCGTCGCGGGCCGGACGCGTCACATCAAAGCCGTAGCCGGCACACATTTTCTCGAAATCCTTCAGAGCACGGATCTGTTCCGTCACCTCCTCGCGACTGCGGATGATTTCCTCCGTGATTTCCTGAATGTCGAGACGCTTTTGAAAATGCTTCTTCTCCTCGATGAGAATGGTCGTACCGTAGAGAGCCACCCGGCGGTAGTCACCGATGATGCGCCCGCGCCCGTAAGCGTCCGGCAGTCCCGTGATGATAGCCGATCGGCGAGCCGCCAGCATCTCGTCTGTGTAGGCGGAGAACACCCCCTCGTTGTGAGTCTTGCGGTATTTCGTAAATATCTCCTTCGTCATCGGGTCGAGGTGATAACCGTATGCCTCCAGACTGTTCTCCACCATACGGATACCGCCCTTGGGGAAGATACCGCGTTTCAGCGGCGCGTCCGTCTGCAATCCCACGATGACCTCGTTCTCCTTGTCTATATAGCCCGGCCCGTAGGTGGTGATGCTCTGCGGCAATTTCGTCTCCGTGTCATACACCCCGCGCTCGCGCTCTTCCTTAAACATCTCGGTCAGTTTGTTCCACACCTTACGGGTTTTCTCCGAAGAAGGCACCAGAAACGTGTCGTCGCCCGTATAAGGAGTGTAGTTATTCTGGATGAAGTCCCTCACGTTGATTTCCTTCTTCCAGACATCGCCTTTGAAGCCGGCCCAGCTGTCGTTCTTGAATTCCATAAATTATTGGTTAAAATGAATGATTCTCTGGTTTATTTTCCGTCTGCAAAGATAGTGTAAATCGAGCGGAAAAGAAACAAGCTCGATTGAATTTCTTTTCCCGAGATGCTGCCTATCTTATTTAAAGATACGCAGAAAACATGAACCCGCATATACTTTACCGAAATTTGAGGAATGCAACGCACTGAATCTTCATTCTTTTTTCCGCCACCCGACAACAAAAGGAGGAGAGGATTCTCTCCCCTCCCCCCGACGTGCAGCCGGCGTACGCACCGTTCAGCGCAACCGAAACAAGACGGGCAGCTTGACCCGCACACTGACGGGCTTCCCGCCCACCATGCCGGGCGTCCACTTCGGCATGGCCTTGATGACCCGCACAGCCTCCCCATCGCAGGAAGAATCCACGGATTTCACAACTTCCACATCCCGTATCTCCCCTGTGGAGTTCACCACGAATCCGCAGACGACACGTCCATCCACACCCTTCTTAAGGGCATCGGCCGGATAGTGCAGATTGTTCTGCAGGAACTTAAGCATAGCCGCCTCGCCGCCCGGAAATCCAGGCAACACATCCGAAACGTCGTACACCTTTTCCCTATTCTCGCCCAACGGCAACGTGGCGGCATCCCCCGCTCCCTTTGCGTCGCGGTCTGGAGCCGTCCATCCGCGGAAATCCACATTCCGCCATTCCTCACAACGCGCCTCCCAGGCGGGAGCCGCCATAGCACTCAGAGCCAACATGGCCACCGGAAGCACGTAGAATCCTTTCATGCGTGCCCACGGATTTGATCTTCTTTTCATCATTCTGATTCTTTTTTTAAGGTATCCATAGCTGAAAGTGTCGACCCAGATAAATGGCGCGCCGCCGACAGCTTTCATTATCAATAAATTCTGATACATCCGAACATCCACTTTGCCCGAACGGAGCACAGCCGCATCGGCCTCATACTCATGCACGGTTCTCAACTCGCGCATCAGACACCAGACCAGCGGATTGAACCACTGAAGCACAAGGCAGGCATGAGCCAGCAGCATGTCCCACGAATGCCCCCGGCGTACATGCGCCAGTTCATGGGTTAGGAGCACGGTACCGTCCGCCCGGTAATCGGCCTCGGAAATGACAATACAGTGCATCCAGCTGAACGAAGCCACCGGACGGGCGTGGCAATACACCGTGGCGACGTCCTCGCGGTGTACCCACAGGCAGCCGCGCGGAATGAACCACAGCATGCGCCCCAGTTGCCAGATGCCTTTCAGCGACAGCACAAGCACTCCCACGGCATAGGCCGCCACGAGCAACAGCACCGCACAAACGTCCGCTCCGCCGCCGTCAGTCCACAGGATCGTTCCGCCCCCATCCACCGCCATCAGACCTATCGCCTCCGTCGTCCCGCCCTGCGGAATCGGCACAAAGAACGGCAGCAGAAAGGAAAGCACCAGCACAGACAGCAGCAACAGACGGTTGAAAGCGAAAAACGTGTCGCACCGCATCAACAACCAATAGGGCAAAAACAGCAGCGACAGGCACAGAGCTGATTGCACGGCATATACAAACAACGTTCCCATCATAGTTTCCGGATTTTACGTGTGACTCTCGGCCTCACTCCTCAATCATGTCGAGTAGCTCAGCCACATCCTCTCTCGAAAGTTTTTCCTCCCTCACGAAAAAACAAAGCAGCGACGACAGGGAGCCGCTAAAGAAATTCTCCTTCACCTCGCTCATCACCCGCCGCGTATAGTCCTCCTTCGACACCAACGGGAAGTACCAGTAGGTCTTTCCCTGCGCCTTGCGGAAAGAAACAAACCCTTTGTTGCACAAAATCTTCAGAAAGGTGGCCACAGTGGTATAGGCCGGACGCGGCTCCCCGTAACCCTCGATGATGTCGTGTATACACCCTCCGTCGGGCAATGCCCACAGGATGTTCATCACTTGCATTTCCGCCTTGGTCAATGTGTATGTCTTCTTCATTTCTCAAAAACTCTTATCGGTTATTCTACCGGCAAATATAATACTAAGTTTTTAGATAACGAATGTTTTAGTAGGAATAGTACCATGACTATTAATCTTTTAACCTTTATTTTTAGTAATAGCGTCAAGTAATGGTTCCCCACCCGCCACCGAGAATAAAACCGGACAGGAAGAAAAAAGGGGCACACGGACGGTGCGGATTCCGTGCCGGAAGCGGGCAGCACTCCATTCCCCAAGTGAACAGACTCCGCTACCCCATAAAAAGAGAACGAGGCTGCAACGTAACCTTCCGTCACATTGCAGCCTCGGATGCAAACTTATGCATTCAATCAATAGCCGACTTCATTGCTCCACTTCATGTACCAGTTGCGCTTGTCAGACAACAGGCCTTCCAGACGGGCGTCACCCGACTTCTCGCCGGCACGGCGACTGACTGCCTTGGCCAGATAAGACGGGTCGTTGCGGCGTAGGGCCACACGCATCAGGTCGTAGAAGCGCGTACCCTCGAAGCAGAGTTCCAGCGCGTCCTCCGTCACCAGCATCTCGTCCAGCCGGGCCACCTCGTAGTCCCGTGCCGCGGCCACCCACTCCAGCGAGTCTGCCTCGGTATGTTCCTCCGGCAAGGCCACCGGATAAGCCGGATACTGGTAATATTTGTTGAACTGCGTCTCGCCGCAGCCACGGGAATGTATGCCCAGCGTATTGATATTGTTTCCCTCGATGCGGAAGAGGTCGGTACGGAAATCGAAGCGGTTGACAAAGGCACTGTCTTCGGCATTGCAATACGGCAACACGCGCCCCTTGATGGTGTCGTTGTTCACTCCCGTGCTCAGGATCGCATAGGCGAAACGCGGATAACCCGCCTGATTGAGCGCCTCGGCCATGCGCAGGTAGACTGTCGAACGGCGGTAGATAGGCACGTCGCGCCCCTGGTGCTTGTCCAGCATCTGCAGGGAAATGGTCGTTCCCTGGGAATTCATGTTTCCGGCCGTGTACATGAGAGGCAGACGCAGGTCGCCCACGTAGTCCTCCATAGCCTCCGGCAGGACGCCGGGATAGACCGTCACCGTCTGCGTGCCGTCGTTGTACGTGCCGCAATAAATCTGCTCGCGCGAAATTTCCTTCATGCGCGGTGAAATGCCGATGGAATGGTGGTAGCTGTTGTCCGGCATGGAATTATACAACGCGCGAAGCCGGCTGAAGCACCCCATGTTGGCGGCCGAGTCCATCGGGATAATCGTCAGATATTCGCCTCCATAGGACTCCGCCCCGTAGAAATAGCCCGAATAGCTGGACGTCAGGCTGTATTTCCCGTTTTTCAACAGCTCCGAACTCCAGGAGTTCTTGTAA
The DNA here is from genome assembly GCA_964540455.1 of uncultured Paraprevotella sp. Taxonomy (GTDB): domain Bacteria; phylum Bacteroidota; class Bacteroidia; order Bacteroidales; family Bacteroidaceae; genus Paraprevotella. The sequence continues at coordinate 213,562 of CAZIMK010000001.1, read as the reverse complement.
TTCGACGTCGCAAGCTGTTCCTTGTAGCCCTCGCGCTCCGTCACGATCCAGTTGTAATACGAGAGAGCAGCCTGGCGGTAGTCGTTCACGCCGCCCGTCGCTCCGCGCCACAGGTATAGGTCGCCCAGCACCACGGGCACAGGGAAGAAGCAGAGATGGGGATCGACGCGGCCGTCCACGTAACGATAGTCGGGCAGGTCGGCATTCTCATACGGCGTCAGGTCTTCGATGAAATAATCGCACACCTGCGGCAACTCGTAGAGAGGATAGTCCCTGAGACCGGCAGCCTCGTCCAGAATGGGCTCCGTGACGAACGGCACGCGGCCGTAGTTGAGCACGAGCTGCAGGTAGGTCCAGGCGCGGATGGACTTTACTGCGGCATACTCACGTTCAAAGATTTTCTTATTGCGGTTGTCTGTCAAAGACGTGTCGGCATAGGCCAGGAAGTAGTTGCAGTTGTTGATGACGGCATAGTAGTCACGGGGATTGTTGTAACTGTTCTTGTCGTCCATAGCGAAGTCCGCCATCTGGTGCAGGTCGCGGGAGGCATAGTCGGTCAGCGTGACCAAGTCTCCGCGCACCTCGCCCAGCAGGTTGGTGCGGTCAGCAATCATTTGCAGTTTATTGAGGATTCCCAGCACGGTGTTCACCGTGTCGGCCGCGGAATTCAGATGATTGGGGTCATTCAGCACGTAGCCTGACTCCATGTCCAGCATGTCGTCGCACGAAGCGGCTGCACTGCCCAGCAGCACGGACAGGAATAAAATACGGAATGTATAATATGCTCTTTTCATATTCGTCGCTTTGTTTAGAGATTGATTTTAACACCTAACGTGAAACTGCGCCCGCGGGACAGTAGGCCGCGGTCGATGCCCTGCTCAAGCACACTGTTACCCAGCGAGAACTCGGGGTCCGTGCCTAAATAGCGGGTCAGCGTGAGGAGATTGGAGGCCGTGCCCCACACGGTCAGTCCCTGGATGAAAGGATTGTTGATGGGGATGTCGTAGCTCAGCGTCACGTTCTTGAGGCGCAGATAGCTGCCGTCCTCTATCCAGCGGTCGCTGAAGGCGGCGTTGCCCAGCGGATCGCCATAAGTGACGCGGGGCACGTCCGTGGCCTGGCCTTCCGCCGCCCAGCGTCCCAGCATGGCCTGCGACTGGTTGAAGAAGCGACTTCCGCTCTCCAGCTGCTGGCGCACATAGTTGAACACGTCGCCACCGACGCTATAGTTGAAGTTCACGTCGAGACGCAAGCGCTTCCACGACAGGGAGGTGAATATGTTTCCATAGAAATCGGGATTGGGGTTACCGATAAACGTGCGGTCGTTCTCGTCGATACATCCGTCGCCGTTCAGGTCGGCATACTTCACATCACCGGCCCCGAAGTAATGGCGGGTCACGCCATTGGCATCCAGCACGTAAAGGTTGTCCGCTTTCGCCTCTTCGGTAGTGGCGTAGACAATGTGCCCGTTGTTTGTCACGGCCGTCTTATAGCCGTAGAACATAGACACAGGCTGACCTACCTGCGAACGCACCGTCGCGCCGTAAATCTCGGCATCCGTATACGCGGCATTGTCGGGCAGCGATGTCAGCTCATTGTCATAATGTCCCACACTGGCGCCCAACGTCCAGTTCCAGTTGCGTCTGGCCAGCAGATGAGCCGACACTGACACGTCGTAGCCGTGGTTCAGCAGCGCGCCGCCATTGCTCCAGTTCTTCTCGATACCGGTCACGGATCGCAGGCTCTTATAGGTAAGCAGGTTGTCCGTCGTGCTGTGGAAATAGTTAAACTTCACGTTCATGCGGTTGTGCAACAGGTTCATATCAAGACCGGCATTCCAGCGGTGGGTCGTCTCCCACTGCAAGGAGGGGTTGCCGATATTGCCGATGACGAGTCCGGTGACAAGACCCAGATAGGAGGTCGTGCCGAAATACGTGCGCGAAGCGTCGGCCGCGATGTCGTCGTTACCGCTTACGCTATAGCCGGCGATAATCTTGAGCCGGTCGATGCCGGGACAGGAAAACCATTTCTCATTGCTCACCATCCAGCCGGCCTGCAGGCTCGGGAACACCCCCCACACGACGCCGCCCAATTTGAAGCCGTCGCGGGCCTGCCGGCCGAACAGGGAGGAGGACTCCACGGCCAGACTGCCTTCGACAAAGTAGCGCTGGCGGTAGTTGTAGGCAGCTTGCCCGTACCAAGTCATGGAGGCCCAGTCGTTGCTCACACCGTCAGTGCTCTTTATCTGACTGTTATTCACGGCTGGGGTCTTGTCGTTGCCAGTGTTGTATCCCAACTGGGTGTTGAGCGAATAACTGTCATTCTGATAGCGGAACCCGCCCATCAAACGGATGTCGTGCGGACCGTACTGATTATTCCATTCCAGACGTGTGTCGCTCGTCACATAGTTCTGCTTGGAATAGAGTGAACGGATTTCGTTCTTCATGTAGTCGGCCATCGTCTTCACGTAATACTCGGGCACACCGTTAATCGGAATATAATACTTGTTGTTGGTATTCGTCAGCGAATAACTGAACAGCGAGCTCAGTGTCAGGTGCTTGTTGAAGTCGAAGCGCGGTGTGACTGCGATGTTCACGAAGCTGTTCTCAAAACGGTTCTTGTTCTCCGCCGAACCGTATTCGTTGATGCACGACGGATTTGGCAGCTTGTAGTTGGCATTGCGTATGTGCGACATGGCCTCGTTCAGATAGTCCTCGTCGTCCGTGTCCAGATGCATCGTAGAAATGACTCCGTTGGCATAGGAATAGGGGCTCAGCATGGGGCTTTTCACCAAAGCCAGGAAATTGGGAGCCGAAACCGTACCGTTGTCATAGCCGTCCGGAGCACCCTGATCACGCAGGTCGCGCGTCATGTTGACATACGAGGCGTCGAAGCGCACCTTGAATATGCTGGACAGCAAGATATCAGTGTTGAAACGTATGTTCAGTCGGTTCATATCGTTTTCCTTCAGCGTGCTCTGCCCCATCGTGTAGTTCAGCGACAGGTTGTAGCTGGCCACTTCGCCGCCTCCCTGCACGTTCACGCCATAGTTCTGCGTGAAAGCTTCGCGGTAGACTTCGTCGGACCAGTCGGTGTCGTTGTTGTACTTGTTGTACCAATAGTTCGTGGGATCAGGGTTGAGAAACTTAAAGTTCTTGGCGCTGGTTCCCGTCGTGCGCAACAACTCCGAAGCGTATGTCTTGAACTGCCCGCCGTTCATGAGGTCATACATCCTGGGACGGAGTTCGATACCTGCGGACACGGTCGCATCAATGCGGGTGGCCAGACTCTTGTTGCGCTTGGTGTTGATGAATATCACGCCATTAGCACCCTTGGCTCCGTAGATAGCCGTACCGTTCCGCATCACTTCCACCTTTTCGATGTCATTCACATTCAGGTTGGTCAGGAAGTCGTTGTAAAAACCGGAATGGAGCATCGTGCGTCCGTACTGCTGGTCGAGTATCACACCGTCTACCACAATCAGAGGCTGGGAATTGGCCAGCAGGGAGTTCACTCCGCCGATGTTCATGTAGCTGCCGATGCCGGGAGTACCGCTGCGCCCCACCGTATGCACGTCGGCACCCAGCCGGTTGCCGATCTCTTCCGATATGTTGATTACCGTGCTTCTACTGAAATCGGAAGCCACGGAGTTGCCCAAGATGTTGTTTCCTTCCTCGTAGAATCCGGGAACCACGGCCGAATAGAGATGAATATCCTGCACTTCGGACGCTCCACGCAGACCGGCCATCACCGTGTTGAAGTCCGGGGCTGTCACTTCCAGCACCGTCGCGTGAAGAGGGACTGCCAGCGTGAACGTACCGTCCTCTCCTGTCAGTGCACTGTAGCCTTCCATACCGCTCACACGCACCATCGCGCCCGCCAAGGGCTGGCCGGCATTGGCATTATACACCTTTCCCGTCACGTTGCGGGTAGGCACTTTCTTCTCCGCCCGGGGCACTCTCGTCACACCGGCAGAGTCCGCCGCGGCCTCGTTCTGTGAATAGATTCCCAGGGAACCCATCATCATCAACGACAAATAATAAAATCTATATTTATTCATCAGATAAGTCTATAATGTTCAACAATCATTCCTCAATCTTCCTCTACATGGGGACGCAACAGGAAACAGTCGACGCGCATCGTACGGGAATACACCGTCTGTTCCGACTGGTTCACGTTGGAACGTATCTGCAACTTGACTTCCGTCTCGTTGTCGCCGATATTGGTGACCGGGAACTTCATATTCTTCACCACCAGCACCGTGTCCACCACATCCGGCTGCGTCACATAGTAACGTTTCTGCTGTCCCGGCGACGGATTGGGATTTTCCAACGCCGTATTCAAGCGTTCGTTATAATAAGTTCCGTTCTGTTGCTTATAGCTGAGATAGAACGAGGCCCTGTAAGGCAAGCGTTCCTGCGCCGTGGCATTCTCGTCATAGGCGATGGCCGGGACGAACACGCAATAAATGTCATAGTAACATCCTGAAAGAATGTTAGGAAGAGAGAAGGTGACAGAAGTATTCGATGTCCGGGCAGCAGAAATCAGCAGGAACTTGTCCTTCGATACTTTAAACTCCGACGTGTTCGGCACCGTACGCTCGAAACAGTTGGTCACGTCCTCGTTTTCCACTTCATAATAGCTCTCCGTCTCGGCTTCCATATTAAACGTACGCATGAAGTACGACTGCTCGGGATGGATGGGGAACTGCTCGGCCACATACAGGGTACCGTTGCTGCAATCCAGCTGTTCCATACCGTAGAAGATGCCACCGGGCTGGAAAGGCTTCTCGTAGACGCTATAGCCGGGCGTGAAGGAGGAATAGGTAGTAGAACAGATTGAGTCCTCAATGCTACGCTGCGTGTTCCTGTTGTAGAACAGATCCTCCAGCAGAGCCGATGTGGCACGCAGGTTTTGAAGCGAGTCGCGCCCCGTCACCTTGTTGTTATAGACGTAATAACGCTTGTACTGCTCCACCTTCTCGTCCCATACGTCGTTGACCGGAGCCATCATTATATAGGAAGAGTCTTCGCGGTTGATATAACCGAGCGAAGAAATCAGGCTGTTATAGAAATAGGTGACGGAGTCCAGATAGACGATGTTTCCGTCCACCACGCCTCCCGGCACACTGGCATCGGGGTCCAGTTCATAGCGGTTGAATCTGGAGATGTAATCCGACAGATGGGACAGCCGCGGATCGAACTGTATCTGCTCCCAGATGTTGCGGAAATAAGGCTGGATACCGCCCACTTTATACAGGATGCCGTTGCAGGCCACCCGCTGCCCTGCCAGAAGTTCGTAATTGCCAAACGTCGTGGACGTCAGTTTCATGTTCTTGCCGTTCCACATATAGAGGGAATCGTTCGTCTCACCGGACACGGAATGACCGTAAAGGGCGATATGATTGTTCAGGAACTGCACAATCATGGAATTGTCGCTTTCCTTCACTCCCCGGTTCTTCTCCGTCATGTACACGCCTATCAGGCTGTCTGCCGTCTGCTCGTCTATCACCGGGGCAAAAACGGTGAACACCTGACGGTCGTTAAGCCGCGTGTCATAGCCGCAACTCTTCAGCACCCGGGCAAACTGGGCCAGTTCGCCGTCCTCACTGATGTTCTGCCACAATGTGTTTCCATGCACTTCCTGCCCCTTGCCATAGTGGTCATCCCACGTATCGGTGCACGAAACGGACAGGGAGGCGGCAACCATCATCGTTGCCAACCCTGTCTGAATCTTATATTTAAATATGTATTTCATCATATATAATCGAATCCGTTAATCAATTATCATCTTCTTTCATACCGTCGAAATCCACACCGTAAATGCTCTTGGGCACGATTTCAATGTAGTCGATCATCACCTCGGCATCTCCTTCGGAATATACTGAACGCAGGCGCAACTTATGCTCTATGTTGCCGTCCAGATTGGACACGCGGCACAACACCATGCGGAACGTCCGGAAGTTGTGGAAGAAATATGATTTCGCACTGGTGTTTTCCCCGTCACGGTGGTTGGACGAAGTAAAGTTGAACACGCTGGCCGGTCCGCGGTAGAAGCCTTTGTTCTTCATGGCTTTCTTACTTTCTTCCTTAGCCTCTTCGGAGGTCGTGATACCGAAGCGTACCCATCCGATGGAAGGATCGTTCGCAAAGATTCTCATGTCCAAAGGTATACCCTGCGGCTTGCCGTCGAAATAAACCTGCATGACACCACGCGTGGCCGTCGCACAATAGCCAAGACGGATTTCATAATCGCCCGTGGGAACCGGAGGAAGCGTAAACTCGAAGTCGTATGTCTTGCCCACCAGGTTGCATTCATCTCCCTCGTAGCTCCAGAAATAGTTGCGCGGACGGAGGTACACGAACTTACCGTCGCCTTTCAGAGTGGCATTCTTCAGATAACCGTCCGGGAAGTAATAGGAGGAACCGAACTTCGTATCTGCAAAGTTCTCCGTATAGTTGTCACCGTTACCGCGTATCTCGTTCGACATCAGCTCCGGGAACAATGTGGACATATCCATGCGGATACGGGCGTTGAACACAACTTCCTGCGTTGTCTTTCCATAGTCTATGATGTCGTCAATGTAATAGTACACACCGTTCAGTGCCTGATTCGTGTAGCCTTCCTCCACATTCGGAAACACATGCGCCCCGTCCAGATTGTTACGTCCGTCAAAACAACGGTTGAGATAGAGGTCGCCTGACACGGAATTGCCGATATACTGGGGCATCCGGGCCTGTTGCACCTTCACCATGGCATTGGGACACATCGTCGTATACCACTCCGTAGGATCCACCAGCGTCAGGTCCAGCGTCGTGATGGTCGTCAGTTTGTCATAGAGTCCCAGACGGTCGAGCAGATGGTACGCTATGAAGCGGTTCAAAGGGTTGCGACGGTCTTTCAAAGCCTCCGGCGTGTTCTGCCAGTAGCTCTGCCCTACCTCTTCGGGATAGACCTCGCCATATATCTCGGCCGCCTTGTCATACAACTGATCCACCGTTTCTATGCCGTACTTCTCTTTCAGGATTTCATCCTTCACGACAAAGGCTGTAAAACAGGTGTTATGCGTCTCCGGCACCCGTGTCAGATGAACGTGGATATCGCTCTGGAACTTGAAATCCTCATAAGTCTCAAACTTTTCGTTCCATTCCGGATCGCCATATTCATACATCAACTTCTTCAGTCCTGTCATTTCAAGGGCCAGGTTGAACAACTTTATCTGGTCGTTTTTCTCCAACACGTCGGGCAACGCTTCGTTCGACGGCATCAGTACGGCGTCCACCGGCTGAATGATACCGTTCTGCACGGAGTCGTTCATCAGTTCATTGATGATGTGCACACCGGAGTTCAGCTCGATGACAGCCACGGAATCGGCTCCCTCCACTCCCATCAGTACGGATCTCACCTGAATGAAACGCCGCAGCATATTGAACGTGGGCAGGGATTTCAAGTTCTGAATCTCAGACGTATGGTAAGCCTTGTCCATCAAGTGCATACGGGCAATGGTATCACACATCATCCGGGGCATATTGTCTACCGAACCGTAACCGCTCGCTACCAGATAACGGTTCATCGCCTCGTTCGTAGGCGCGAAACAGGTATAAGTACCATAGGCCGAAAGCAAATCCATCAGTCCGGCCTTCTGTACAACCGCCGCAAACTGGCTGTATTCGCCGCGATTGTTCAGATAGTCGCTCATCATCTCGCCCGTAAACGTGAAATAGCTCTCCGCGGGCATGTCGTCGTTGCAGGCCGTCAACAAGTTACCGCCCAGCACAAGCGAAAACAGCACTGCGAGAATCGAATATTTTATCTTTTTCATAATACGCGCAATTAATTGGTTGATTCATAAGAATTGTCGATACCGCCATACGCCGGATTCTGTTTCAGATACGGGTTCAGGTCCAGTTCCGAAGTATTGATAGGCCAGTAAATGGCGTCCATCGTCGCCAGCCTGTGGTCGGCCGCCGTGGCTTCATCCTTGAACTTGCCGCGCACGGCGCTGCGAAGCGACAGTGTATTGCCCTCGCGACGGGCGTGGCGCACCAGGTCGAACCAGCGCTTGCCTTCAAACAGCAGTTCCCGCTGACGCTCGCCCATAACCAATTTCAAAAGAGATGTTTTATCCGTATACCGGCTGATGGACAGTGCATCGGGATGCGTACCCGCATTGGTAATACCCATCAAGGAACGCAGATTGACGGCATAAACAATGTTAAAGATCGAATCTCTCAGCAACTTGTCCTCGGCACTCATCGTACTGAGACTCATTCCGTCCTCCATCTGACACGCCAACGCTTCCGCTTTCATCAGCATCACATCCGACAGACGATAGAAAATCCAGTTGGCCGAGTTTACGCTCCGGTATCCGAAAGAAGATCGGTAAGAGTTGTTTTCAGCCGTCACACGTCCCGCCCAAGTCACAAATTTGGTTATCTGGGAAGAAGCGCTTTCCACACTCGTCTGCATGTCAAGCCACGAACGTATATCCTTGGTGCTCGTGAAATACTTCAGCGTACCGGAGTTCACGTCGCTTGCCAGAGACGTGCTGGGAGCAATACAGCCGCCCGGACGGAGTTTTTTGTCCTCGATACCGCCATAGAGTTTGCCAACCACATCATTCTTGGCATAACCGCTTACTTCCCGCGAGTCGAACTGTAACTCCAGCAGAGACTCGTAGCTGCCTCCGTCGCAGAACGTAGCCCCCCAGCCACGGCCGAAGTAGTCGGAACTTCCTGTATAGTCTTCTCTCAGAAGGGCAAACTTTCGTGTGGCATCCGCCCCCAGACCATACAAAGAAGCAGAGGAGGATATGCTGCCTCCCTGCAGTACAGCATCATCATATTCCTTACGTTTCGCCTGCATCACATCGTCGCAGCGCTTGGCCGCCATGTCGTAATTCTGTTGCCACAGATACATGTCGGCCAACAGGGCATTGATAGAGTTTCGGGTTACGCGGAAAGGATTGTTTTCCTTGTCCACGTATGAAACCAGCGCATCAGCCCTGCAATCCTCCAGATCATTAATTAGGTTGGAAAGAATGACGCTGAAAGAGGTAGCCGGCATGGCAGGCCGCTGCTCATCCGACTGGATGGAATACGTATAATACGGGACATCTCGAAATGTACGGATCAAATAGAAATAGCACAAGGCACGAATGGCCTTGGCCTCGGCTATCGTCGCCCGCAGGTCGCTCTCCGTATAGCTCGGATCCTTCTGCGACACCTCGGGCGCCTTCTCTATGATCAGGTTGCAGCGGTTGATAACGGAATAGAACGGTGTCCACGACGTATAAGCGTTGTTGGCCAGGATGTTCTCCCGCGTAATATTATAGACGGAAGCATCGCGCTTCAGCGTTTCTTCTCCCTGATACACATTATCCGAACGAACCTCGCCCCATACCAGCGCACGGGACAGGAAATCGTAACTCTGCATACGGGTATAAAGACCGATAATCATTTGATCCACATCATTGCGCTCGTCCCAGTAGTTGTCATCCGTCACTGTATCGAGCGGCTTGATGTCCAAAAAGTCCGCACAGGAAACCGTCATCAGCCCCATGCCGGCGACAATCATCGCCTGAATCAGTTTATTCTTTATGCTTTTCATAAACACATTCTTTATAAATTAGAATCCTACGCTGATACCCAACGTATACGATTTCGAACGAGGAGTCTGTGCATTGTCCTGCGAAACGCTGTAGCCGCCGTAGCTGACCTCGGGATCCACGCCTGTGTACTTCGTCAGGCAGAACAGATTGTTCGCATTGGCATAAAAGCTCAACTTATTAAGTCCCCACTTCTTTATCTTCTTTCCATCAAATCCGTAAGCTATCTGCAAGTAATTCAACCGCAGGAAAGTTCCGTCTTCCACAAAACGGTCGCTAATCAGCGTATTGTAGTTTGCCACATCCGTAGCGGTCGTCATGGCGCGCGGTATAGTCGTCACATCCCCCTCCTTACGCCAGCGGTAGTTCACCGCCTGGCTCTGATTGTTGTTGGACGACATGCTTTCCATGTTCAAACGAGCCATGTTCACGATATCGTAATCAATACGATAGTTGAATTGCGCGTTGAGTGACCACCTTGAATATTTCAGGCGGAATCCGAAACCGCCGGTCAGCTTCGGCAACGAATTGCCCAGATAGACGATATCCAGCTGATCGATGTTACCGTCGTGATTGACATCCTCATACATGGCGTCTCCGCCCTTGAACTTATAATCGGTCGTGTTGTAGCAATAACGCATCTGGAGCGGATTGCCGCGGTCGTCCAGAATCACTTCTCCGTTTGCATTCCGGGCCACGGGTGCTGTCACCTGTGCCTGCTGTTCGGGAGTCATGTTCTTGAACGTGTCATAGTTGTACTGGTAGACACCCTGATAACGATAGCCGTAGATGGCACCGAAGGGATTGTCTATCTGTACACGCTGCAGGAGTCTGGCATTACCTTCCGAGAAACTGCTGTTCAAGCTAGCCAAAATACCTGCATCCATCTTCTTGATGACATTGTGATTGTTTGCAAAGGTCACGTTCACATTCATGGCAAACTTTCCTTTCTTCAGGATGTCGTTGGCGTTGATGTTGAATTCCCATCCGCGGTTGCGCATGTCACCCACATTCTTGAAGGCCAGCGAACCGAAACCCGTAGAACCGGGTATGGCGGCATTCCCCATCAGCATGTTCTTCGTCAGTTGCGTATACAGGTTGATGTCCATCGTCACCTTGTTTTCCAGGAATCCCAGGTCGAAACCCACGTTCCACGTATACTTGGATTCCCAACTCAGATCGTTCAGTTTGATACCGTTGGGCTGCATACCGGACATTCCCAAATAGTTGCCGGCATTGGAATAGGTGTTGATATACAGGTAATCGCGGTTAGGCTGCGAACCCACCAGACCCCATCCCGGACGGACAGAGAGCATATTCAACCACTTGCGCGACCACTTCATCCACGACTCGTCACTAATGTTCCAACGACCGGACACAGCAGGAAATACACCCCAGCGCTTGCTCGGACCAAACTTCGTGGTAGCGTCCATACGCGCCGACACGTCGAAGATGTAGCGCGAATTGTAGGCATAATGGGCCGAAAACGTATAATACAAACTTCTCCACTGGGAAAAAGAACTGCTCACTCCGGTGACACGTCCCAAACTGGGTGCTTCGATTCCATCCGGCAAACGATCGGCACTGTTGGACAGTCCGCTACCGCTACCGCTCACCAACTGAAAACGTCCCATCGCCAGGAAGTCATGCTTCTTGTTCTTGAAATGGGGAGCAAAAGTAAGCGTGTGCGTCGTCGTAAACTGCAGGCTCTTTGTACTCGTCGAAGTGGCTGAATGTGAATACTGATAATTAGCCGTCGACAGTTCACGCGGATAATCCGAATCCAGATAACTGTTGAAGATATTCATCAGCACGCGTCCTTCATACTTCAGGCGATGATGTTCGTCATCCGTGCCCAGCAGGTCGTACTCCAAGATAAGTTCCGGCACGATGTCATACGTACGGAGCTCATTTTTGGCAAGGTTAGCACTCGCAATCGGATTGGGCAGGCCACGCTGGTCGCTGAGAAAATCATCGTTTTCCGGTCCCTGCAACATATAATAATAACGTCCCGTGGAGACACCGTTACGGTCCTGCTCATAAATGGCCAGATTGGGCATCTTCCTGTACGCAATGGCCAGCAGGTTGTCGCTGTTACGTTCGTTGTCCGTGTACGTTAGCGAAAAGTTGCTCGCAATCTTGATGCGGTCGTTCACATAATAGTCCAGCGCCATACGGGTGGAAAAGCGGTCCAGCTTCTGCTTGATGATAGAGCCGGTTTCGTGGTCGTAACCTCCCGATATACGGAAAACGGCTTTCTCATCACCACCTTCCACGGACACATAGTGCTGCTGACGAAGGCCAAACTGTGTCACCTCCTTCACCCAATCCGTATTTTCATTGAACATCTCGGCCTCCGAGAATGTGGAAGGACTTTCATAGTTCAGTTCCCGGATGTTGGCCGCCATGTCGCTCTGTGTCGGGTTGAAATAAGCCTCCTTGAGCAACATCGTATACTGGTCGCCCGTCAGCAGTTTGATACCGGTCGGCTGATAGGTACCCGTCATGCGGAGCGTGTAGGAGAGCGTAGGTTTGCCCCGGTGTCCGCGCTTGGTACGGATTTCTATCACGCCGTTCGCACCCTGCGAACCCCAGATAGCCGTAGCGGCGGCATCCTTCATAACCTTGATATCCTCGATATCCTCGGGATTGACATTCAGCAACTGGGCGAAACTTTCCTCGTTGGCCGTATTCACGTCAAAGCCCGTCTGATCCACGTTCATCACGTTGCCGTTAACCACAATCAACGGTTCGTTCGAAACCACCGAACTGATGGTGGACGCACCACGCAGACGCATGCTCGTACCGGCACCCAAGTCACCGGAATTGAGAACGATGTCCAAACCGGATATACGTCCTTGCAGGGCTTCGTCGATGGAAGTGAATCCCAGTCCTTCAAACTCTTTCGCATTGATTGTCTGCGCTGCAAAAGAGACTTCCCGTTCGGGAATGGCCAGACCGGATGTCTGCATCTTCTTCTTGGCCGTCACGTTGACCACGTCCAACACTTTCGTGTTGTCCTCCATCTGTACCTTATATACCTTTTTATTAATAGGAAGGAACACCGTCTTCATACCCATATAGCTGAAACGGATACGGTTCTTCTGATTGTGAATTTTCAGCACGAAGTTACCGTTCATATCCGTCAGTGCGGAACTCACGATACGGTTGGCCGCATCGATTTCCACCACGGCCACACCCATCAGCACATCATACGAGTCTGAAACAGTACCGCTGACACTGGTGATTCCTTGCGCTCCCGCCCGCATAGCCAGGGCGAGGCAACTTATAAATATAATGAATTTCAACTTTTTCATACTCCTGATGTTTACTGTTGTTTGGATTCGGCAAACTGATCGGTCGCATAGAACAGCGGTTTGTCAATCAGATGAATCACCGCATACGAGGACGTGTAGATGTTGGTTGCTCTCGTCTTGTCCCTGTGATTGAACACATACTCCCGCGCCAGTTTGTTGGAGTGGTCGCCGTCGGTCAGCACCCGACGGACGTTGTTGCAATTGTCACGCACGGTAAATCCTGTGGCATCGTTCGTCACCGTAGCGCGTACAAAACGTCCGTTGGCACCCAGATAAGAAGACTCGTAGATTCCTCTCGTCACCGTCTCGCCTCCGATATAGAGCGCATTGTCATAAATATGATAACGCAGGAAGCTCTCGATGACATTCGTCAGTGAATCCACCTGTTGCTTCCGGTCCGCATCGAGCAGTTCCTCGTTTTCACGGATTGCATCCACCTGATCCCACGTCGGCAGCTTTCCGCTGTCGATGAGCTCACGTACAGACTCGTTCGTAGGCACATACAACGTATAGTGGTAATTACTGAAGATGGTGATGCCCTTGTCCACTGTCGCACGGTTGTCCACCATAGCCGACATCAGATTGTCACTGCCGTCGAGCAACGTGAAGAATTCCTTATAAGCCTCGTCCTCCGACAATATCTTGTAGACAGAACGGGGCGTCGTCATCAGGGGCTCTCCGTCGATGATATAAGAAATACCGTTACCCGTTTGCGACATATCGAATATGTCATTCGGATTCACGGATACGGAAGTACCGCGGTCGTTCTGCCACGTACCCTGCAATCTCAGGTCTTCCGTACCGTAACCGGACACATGCACCACGCCGCCGCTTTTCGTGCGGTAATACTCCTGTTGCGCGTTAAACTGTCCCAGCACAAGATGGTTGTCCAGAATATCCTGCAGACGGTTCTTCACGACAGAGTCCTGCGGTTCCTCACGCGCTGGTTTGTAGTCGCCCAGTTCACCCGTCTCCGGATTGTATGACCGCACGTGCGCTTTCACTTTCTGTCCCGTGTTGCTGGCGCGGCTGTCGATATAAAACTCATACACCAGCGGCGATCCTTTGGCCACCGACACCGGATCCACATAGCGCGTCAGAGCCATGTTCGTAGGAATAATGAAGCTATACTTGTCCTCCACCTTGTCAAACGACATCTGGTTAAGGAATTCCTTCATTTTCAAAATACTGATAGCCTCATTGATGACACCCATGCGGTCTGTGTTCAACAAAGCCGGATAGGTCACAGAACGGTAGTCAGGCACAGAGAACACCTTGTTAACCTGATACACCACGCCATTGCATCCCAAGAAACAGCTGTCCACGTCGGCCGCCTCGATGCCCATGTTCTCCTGCGCCGTATTGACAACGGAACCGAACTTGCTGGGCACGGAAGCTATGAACGAAGAAAGCATCATGTTGTTGATCAAGGCCACCACGATGGAATCGCTTACCTCGTCCCACGAACCGAATTTCTCCTGCAGGGAACGTCCTTCGCCGTTCCAAAATTCATCAAGCGCCTCATCCGTAGGTGCCAGAATGACGCCTGCGTCATGCGACATCGTGTAGCCGCCCGAGTTGCTATATATATAGGTATTGTTTCCCGGATCGAAAGACAGTTGCGCCGTAGCCTTGTTGCCGTAATCATCTACGTTAAGCTGTGAATTGTCATTCTCATAATAAAAATAACGCTTCACATAGACATCCTCGTCGCCACCTGTGTTCTGTTTCCACTGCGCCGTCATGCTCGCACTGCGCTGCGGAAAGGAGAAACGCTCCAGCAACCGACTGAACTGCGAGAACTGCGGTTTCTTCCGGATAATCTCGGCCATGTTGTCAAGGGGCTGCACAACCTCATTGACAAACTGCAGGTATCCGTTCTGACACGTCTTGTCCTTTTCTCCCACCAGACTCCCGTTCACATAAGCCTGGGTGATGTCATTGGTCTGTCCGTTGGTCAGTTTATAGAAATCCTCTTTCGTAATATTGTTCGCCGTCATGAACTTCGGCAGAAAATGCACCATCGGCGCCGCCGTATTATTCTTCATGAGTAACATCTGATGCTGCTCGTCGGGGAATTTCTCTCGGGCTGCACTCCAATAAATATTATCCGGCATGTCCTTGGCCCACACGCGCGGGACGGAGTCGAACACCGACAGCGATGTCATACGCCGCATGCACTTTCCCTCGCCCGGCGGATTGCCGCTCACGCTCGACAGAAGTTCTATCAGATAGGCATTGTTCACCATCGACGTGTTGAACAGAAGTTTCTTCTGAGCCTCCGACAGGTCTTCGTAACGCTTTACCCCCCAGTCGTTCTTCCTGAAAAACCGGTTGTAAGCCTCGTCGTCCGCAGCAAAAAGTGTTTTGCTACCCGTCCGCTGAAGTACGGAGGCGTAATTCAGGGCAGGGTCATTAATGAGCCGTAAAGTCGTCTGGTAATTTCCCCTTGCCTGCAACTCGTCGTAAATGCTGCTCCCCAACCAGGAGGGCATTCCGGTAAGCAATTCATCCTCACACGAGGTAAACGCCGTACCGGCCAACAAGACAGCACAAGCAGGAAGGACCAAACGACTCAGTCGTCTTTCCAAAAAACTGCTTTTCATGTTTTATTGAATTAATTAAATTTGAATTATCGTCTATGTCTTATTTTATTTTGATGCATAAAATTATAACTTTTCCACCGTTGAAGATTAAAAATAACTTAACTTTAACATAAATCTATGCTATAGAACATAACATTCCGTCCCGGCAACTGATGAGACAGTCGCATCATAGTACCCGTGAAGGGATGAAGGCAACTGTTCCGACGTCGTCCCATAAGCACGCCACTACCCTAAGTGAACAGCGCTCCACCACCCTAAGTGAACAGCGCTCCACTACCCTAAATGAACAGCGTTCCATTACCCTAAGTGAACAGCGCTCCACTACCCTAAATGAACAGCGCTCCACTGGGGTAAGTAAACCGTTGTCCACTCAAATATGTAATCAATTTGCCTGGTACCAAGATGTATCGGAGAATGTCAGTAAGACTTTACGAAACTTTTTCTTTCCAGCAGGCCTTGACAAGCCACCGATGGATAAACAACAAATATACGATCAATGACAACGACAGCAACAAACAAGCCAGCACCAGAGCCGGACCGAACGCCCCTGCCATTAAACCGACTGAAAGCCCCAGCAAAAGGCCGGATTCCCAGGCTATCAGATAAGTGGTCTGCGCCGTACCACGCTCACAATGTCTGGACACGCGCACAAAGAACAGCAGGTAACGGCTGCTCACGTGCCCCAGCCCCCAGGCAAACAACAGGGCGACAAGCGACATCGACCAGAGCGGGAAAGAAAGCAGGAAGATGCACAAAAGAACAGCAGACATCATGAGCATCATGCCGAAAATTATTTCCCGACGGACATCGCGCCCCGCCCACAGCATACGGTGCACCGAGAGGGAACAAAAAAAACCCGCCGCCATCATGGCATACCACTCGGGACGGGTATACAGCGAAAGCATCAGACCGGCGGCCAGCGTCACCGGCAGAAGACCGGCAAACAACCGGAAAGCCCGCGGCATCCAGAAGCGGTCGAGGGAAACGACCGGCGGTTCCAGCGGGGCACGAAAAGGGACTTCCACCGACTGGAGCAGCAGGAAAGCCACACAGCCGCATACCAGCGAAAACACCGGCAGCCAGAAGTATCCTACCTGGCCCACTATCAGCAGGCCCATCACCGGCCCCAAGGCCAAAGCCAGCCGCGTGAACCAATAATAAATATGTGAAGTCAGCGTACGGCAGTCAGCCGGCGAGAGATCCACCAGCAACGTGCTGCCCGCCGATATCTGGAACAATCCCACTGCCGCCCCCAGTAACAGTCCGCAGAAAGGCACCAGGGAAGGAGGAAGCAACCAGAACAGAAACACTTGCGTAACCACGAGCAGAAACAAAGCCCTGCGGCACACCCCCTTGCGTTTAAACACATCGAGCCAGTAGTTGCAGAACGGCCCCGGCAGCAATAGGCCCGCCACGTAGGCCAGGCCGAAAAGCAGGAAACAAGCACTTTCTCCCGCTCCTGCGGGAGAAAGTATCCGCGAAATAAAAGGAAACATCATGTAGAGAGCCATTCCTACGAGAAGGTTCATCACACAGATGCGCCAGCAATTCAAGCGCCATCCCCGTTTTCCTCCGGCCGTCAGTTGCGTCTGCACCTCTTACCTATCTAATATTGTTCGTTGACATTTGGGAAATCCTGAGACTTCACGTCACTGACATACTGCCCGATGGCGTCCGTCATCACGGTATGCAGGTCGGCATAGCGACGCAGGAACTTGGGCGAGAAGCCCTTCGACATGCCCAGCATATCGTCCACGACCAGCACCTGGCCATCCACTCCGCCTCCCGCACCGATACCTATGACGGGAATTGTCAGTTCCGATGCCACCCGCGCGGCCAGTCCTGCGGGAATCTTCTCCAGCACGAGGCCGAAACAGCCGGCCTCCTCCAGCGCGTGGGCGTCCTCGACCAGTTTGTTGGCCTCGGCCTCCTCGCGGGCACGCACGGCATATGTGCCGAACTTGTTGATGCTCTGCGGCGTCAGTCCCAGATGCCCCATGATGGGTATGCCCGCCGCCAGGATTGTCTTCACCGTGTCGATAATTTCCACACCGCCCTCCAGCTTCAGGGCGTCGCACCCACTCTCCTTCATGATGCGGATAGCGTTGGAAACGCCCTCCGTGGCGTTCACCTGGTAGGAACCGAAAGGCATGTCACATACGACGAGCGCACGTTTCACACCCCGCACCACCGAAGTGGCATGATAAATCATCTGATCCAGCGTCATGGGCAATGTGGTCACATTACCGGCCATGACGTTGGAGGCCGAGTCGCCCACCAGTACAGCATCCACCCCGGCCCCGTCCACAATCTGGGCCATCGTATAATCGTATGCCGTGAGCATGGCTATCTTCTTGCCCTGCTGCTTCATTTCTATCAACCGATGTGTCGTCACCTTGCGGGTGTCGTCTACTAAATATCCAGCCATATAATCTGTGTTTTTAAAATTCGGCGCAAAATTACATTATTTTTCAAACCCGAGGAGCAAATCGCGCATATTTTCTACCGTAAAGGCCGTAAAATCGGGTATCACCCCCCGGCAGAAAGGAGCGATGGCATCGGACGAATTGGTCGTGGACAGCCCCACGACGCACATTCCGGCCCGGCGACCGGCCTCGATACCGTGGAAAGAGTCCTCGAAGACGACACACCGGACGGGAGGCATTCCGGCCGCCGCGGCTCCCCGCAGATAACAGTCGGGAGCGGGCTTCGAGACAGCAAAGTCCTCGGCCGTCAGGATACAGTCGAACTTCTCCCGGAAACCGGGGCAGGCGGCATAGACACGTTCCATCTTCTCACGGTTGGAACTGGTGACCACAGCCCTGAAGACGCCTTCTGCCTTCAGGGCGTCCAGAAAACGTTCCACGCCAGGAACATAATCAAAACGCATGACGCGCTCGAACGCGTCCAGTCGCGCCGTGATGTCGCGCTGCATCCTGTCCTCGCCGGCGAACCATCCGTCGTATATCTGCGTGAGGGTCTGCCCCTTTATTTTCAACTCAAAACGGGGTATCTCCGGACGGAATTCCCGCCCTATCATACCCCAGAAACCGCTGTACTGGCTCTCCGTGTCAAACACCACCCCATCCAAATCGAACAAGGCCGCCATCTCCATTCCGCTGTCTTGCATGCAATATTCCATCGTTGGTAAAAGACGCGCAAAGGTAGTAAAAATGCCTCGGAGCAGAAAAAAGGAAAACCTTTTTCCCTTGCATTGGAGCTTTTTAACTATATTTGTACAAACAAATATTCAAGACCGAAACACAAAATGACGAAGATAGGACTGATTGAACTTCTGGAAGAAAGCATTATTCGGAACTGGGAGCGAAAAGCACTCACCGATTTCCAGGGCGAAACCCTCCAATACAAAGACGTTGCAAGAAAAATAGAAAAGATACACCTCGTGATGGAAACCGTCGGCGTCCGGCCGGGCGACCGTATAGCCCTCTGCGGACGGAACAGCGGCAACTGGTGCGTGGCTTTCCTCGCCACGATTACCTATGGAGCCGTTATCGTGCCCATACTACATGAGTTCAAACTGGACAACATACACAACATCGTGAACCACTGCGAGGCACGCCTGCTGTTCGTGGGCGACCAGGTGTGGGAGAACCTGAACGAAGACCGCATGCCCGCGCTGGAAGGTATCGTCAGCGTGAAGGATTTCGAACTGCTGACCAGCCGGTCGGACAAACTGACCTACTCCCGCGAGCACCTGAACGAACTCTTCGGCCGCAAGTTCCCCTGCATCTTCTCATCCGCACACGTGCGCTACCGGCGGGAGGAATCGCCCGAGAGCCTCGTGGTCATCAACTACACTTCCGGTACGACGGGCTTTTCCAAGGGCGTCATGCTGCCGGCCCGCAGCCTGGTGTCCAACATCCTGTTCTGCCGCGATACCATCGGCATCCGGCCGGGCGACAACATCGTGTCCATGCTACCCATGGGACATGTGTTCGGGCTGGTGTACGATTTCCTCTACGGCATCACCCACGGCGCCCATCTGCACTTCCTCACACGCATGCCGTCGCCCAAAATCATCATGACCACCGTGGCCCGCATCCATCCCCGCGTCATCTCCTGCGTGCCGCTGGTGGTGGAGAAAATATTCAAGAAGGAGGTGCTGCCGCGCATCGACAACAAACTGGGTAAGCTCCTCCTGCGTGTCCCGTTCGTCAACGACATATTAAAGGAACGCGCGCGCGAGGAAAGCATGAAACTCTTCGGCGGAAATATCTCGGAAATCATCATCGGCGGGGCGCCCTTCAACGCCGAAGTGGAAGCCTTCCTCAAGAAAATCAACTTCCCCTACTCCATCGCCTACGGAATGACAGAGTGCGGCCCCATCATCTGCCACAGTCCCTGGCACGAAACGCGATACACCTCGTGCGGGCGGGCGGCCCACCGCATGGAACTCCGCGTGGACAGCAACGACCCGGCCCGCATACCGGGCGAACTCCTCTGCCGCGGCATGAACACCATGCTGGGATATTACAAGAACGAGGAAGCCACGGCCGCCGTGCTCGACCGCGACGGATGGATACACACGGGCGACATGGCCGTCATCAGCGAAGAGGGCGATGTCTTCATCAAGGGACGGTGCAAGAACATGCTGCTGAGTGCCAGCGGACAAAACATCTACCCGGAGGAAATCGAGGCCAAACTGAACAACATGCCCTTCGTGAACGAATCGCTCATCATCATGAACCGCGACAAACTCGTGGCACTGGTATATCCGGACATAGACGAAGCACTGAAAAACGGTTATGACGAGGCGAAACTGACGGAACTGCTGGACCAGAGCCGGCAGGAACTGAACAAGGAACTGCCCGCCTATTCACAAATAACCCGCATTGCGTTCCGCAACGAAGAATTTGAGAAAACCGCGAAAAAAAGCATCAAACGCTACCTCTACCAAAACACCGATAACTGACTGCAACCGCCCGCCCATGTCCTCCCGCCTCATCGTCTACAAAGCATCCGCCGGTTCCGGTAAGACTTTCACGCTGGCCGTGCAGTACATCAAGCTGCTCGTCAGCGCGCAGAATCCCGGCGCGTTCAGGCACATTCTTGCCGTGACGTTCACCAACAAAGCGACTGCCGAGATGAAAGAGCGCATCCTGCAACAGCTCTATGGGCTGTGGAAAGGACTGCCCTCTTCCGCCAGGTATCTGCTGGCACTGAAAAAGGAATTGGCATGCGACGGCCAGACGGCGGACGACGGCGAAATCGGCCGCCGGGCCGGAGAGGCGCTGAAGGCCATTCTCCACGACTACAGCCGCTTCCAGGTGGAAACCATCGACTCTTTCTTCCAGAAAGTGCTGCAGAATCTGGCGCACGAACTGAGCCTGACGGCCAACCTGCAGGTCGACCTCAACGACCGCGAAGCACTGGGCATGGCCGTGGACCGCATCATGGAACGCCTCCATATCGAACCGCGCACGCTGGGATGGATCACCGAATACGTGGAGGACAGGCTGCGGGACAACGACAAATGGGACGTCAGCGGCGAACTGAAGACTTTCGCCGCGGAAATATTCCGCCGGCCATACCTGCTCAACAGCGAGCGGCTGGCCGCCCTCCTCGGGGACGACAGCTTCATGCGACAGCTGCGGCAGACGCTGAAAGCCCTGCAGGACGACGCGAACGACCGCATACAGAGCGCCGCCGCCCACTTCATCGAGGAAATGGAGGCGCGGGGGCTCGTCTGCACGGACTTCAGCCGCGGAAGCACCTTAGGCAAATACATCGAGGCGCTGGCCGGGGGAAAGCCGGATGCGGATTTCAAGGACACGCTCCGGAAGTACGTCGAAGACCCGATGAACATGCTCGTAAAGGCCAAACAGGCTTCGCCCGAATGGCGAGAGACCGCCGGGCACTTCAGCAGCCTGCTGGCCGAGGTGCGCCGCTTCCAGACGGAGGGAATGACGCAGTACAACAGCGCCGACCTGACCCGCAAATACCTGAACCCCCTGCGGCTGCTCAGCCTCATCAACGAGGAAGTGACGGTGCTGAACAATGAAACAAACCGCTTCCTGCTGGCCAAAACTCCCATCCTGCTCAACGAACTGGTGGCGGACACCGACGCCCCGTTCATCTTCGAGAAAATGGGGACCGACTTCCGCCACGTCATGATAGACGAGTTCCAGGACACATCGGTGCTGCAATG
The DNA here is from genome assembly GCA_964540455.1 of uncultured Paraprevotella sp. Taxonomy (GTDB): domain Bacteria; phylum Bacteroidota; class Bacteroidia; order Bacteroidales; family Bacteroidaceae; genus Paraprevotella. The sequence goes on along the minus strand of CAZIMK010000001.1, from coordinate 191,863 downwards.
GAGCAACTTCAAGAAACTGCTGGTGGAGAACATCGCCACGGGACACACCAACCTGCTCGTGGGCGACGTGAAGCAGAGCATCTACCGCTGGCGAGGCGGCGACTGGCAGCTATTGGCCGGCATCGGCGAAGAGATGAAGGCCAGCAATCCCGACATCCGCCACCTGAGCTACAACTACCGCAGCGCGCCGCGCATCATAGCCTTCAACAAAGTATTCTTCCCGCAGGCAGCGGCATTGCTCGACGCTCTCGCGCCCGACGCCCCGCCGCGCATAACCGAAGCCTATGCCGATGCGGAACAGAAATGCCCGGACGGCAAGGCCGACGGCGGTTTCGTCCGCCTGCGCTTCTACAAGAACAGCCTGCGCGACGGCGACGACTGGGAGGAACGGATGCTCGCCGACCTGTGTGAACAGGTGGAGGCGCTCCACGCCGCCGGGCTGCCCTACCCGCAGATGACCATCCTGCTGCGCAAGAGGAGCTATGCCGAACCCATCATCGATTGCTTCGCCCGCCGGCTGCCCCACGTGCGGCTGGTCTCGGACGAAGCCTTCCTGCTCTCGTCCTCGCCGGCCGTCAGCCTCATCATCGCCGCCCTGCGGTGTCTGGCCGCCCCGGACGACGCCGTCTCCCGCGCCTACCTCGTCATGCGCTACCGCCGCGACGTGCTCCGCGATGATGCAGAGCTCAACGACCTGTTGCTCCGTCCGTCCGACGACCTGCTGCCCGAGGAGTTCGTCCGCCACGCCGACCGGCTGCGCGGCCTGCCCCTCTACGAACTGCAGGAACGGCTCTACCGCCTCTTCTCGCTCGACCGCCTGACGGGGCAGGACGCCTACCTGTTCACCTACTTCGACAAGGTGACGGAATACGTGCAGTCCAATCCCTCCGACCTGAAAACGTTCCTCGCCTACTGGGACGAGACGCTCGCCACGCAGTCCGTCCCCGCCGGCGACACCGACGGCATACGCCTGCTCACCATCCACAAGTCAAAGGGCCTGGAGTTCCACACCGTGCTCCTCCCCTACTTCCACTGGGACATCGAGAGCGAGCGCGCCGGCGGGCCGGGCCAGCGCAACCTGCTGTGGTGTACCCCGTCCGAAACGCCCTACGACGCCCTGCCCGTCATCCCTGTCCCGTTCGAGAAACGCATGCAGGACTCTGTTTTCCACCGCGAGTATGAAGAAGAGCACCTGCAGATGCGCGTCGACGCGCTCAACATGATGTACGTGGCCTTCACCCGCGCCGAGAAAAACCTCTTCGTGTGGGGAAAGACCCGGTTCCAACTGACGGACAACAGCCTGCTGAGCGACCTTGTCCACGCCGCCATGCCCCGCAGCCTGGAGGGAGCGCGACTGACGACCGAAGAACTGGAACTGAAGAAGGACCTGCGGCAGGAAGTAATCACCGGATTCGACTACGGAACGCCCGTGACCGGCACAGACCAAAACTCCGGACAGAACGAAGAGCAAAACCGCATGGCACTGAGACCCGAATCCGTGCCCATCGGCATGACATCCTACGAAAGCCCGATGGAATTCCGCCAGTCAAACCGCTCGGAGCTCTTCATCCGGCAGGCCGGAACGGACGAGGACACACCCGACGCCGACGACGGATACGTGCAGACGGGACGACTGCTCCACTACATCTTCTCGACCATACATACCGCGGCCGACGTCGGGCGCGTCCTCCTGCAGGTGGAAGCCGAAGGCCTCATCGGCGAGCGGCGGAAGCTCGACCGCCTGCGGCAGCTCGTGGACAACGGACTGCGACGGCCGCAGGTGGCCGACTGGTTCAGCGGCCGCTACCGGCTCTACAACGAGTGCTCCATCCTCTCGGCCGGCCCCGCGGACGACGAATGCCTCGTACGGCGCCCCGACCGCGTCATGGTGGCCGGCAACGAAATCATCGTGGTCGACTTCAAGTTCGGCGCGCCGCACGACGAGGACTACCCCCGCCAGGTGCGCGAATACATGACACTGCTCGCCGCCATGCACCCCGCCGCCACCGTCCGCGGCTACCTCTGGTACGTCTACACCAACAAGACAGAAGAAATCACACTCTGACACCCCCGCACAGTATGGAACGATTCCTCACCCTCGTGGCCCGCGACCTGCTCGACAGATACGGCACCAACCTGACTGACATCGAAATAGTCTTCCCCAACAAACGCGCCGGCCTCTTCATGAACCAGGCGCTCGTCAGTCTGTCCGCCACCCCCGTGTGGGCACCCCGCTACCAGACCATCAGCGAACTCTTCCGCTCGCTCTCTGATTACGAATTGTGCGACCCCATCCGTGCCGTGTGCGAGCTGTACCGCGTCTACGCCGGCCACGTCGACGAGCCCGAGACTGCCGACCGCTTTTACGGCTGGGGCGAGATACTGCTCTCCGACTTCGACGACATCGACAAGCATCTGGCCGACGCCCGTGCCTTGTTCTCCAACATACAGGCGCTCAAGTCACTCGACGGCAGCGACTTCCTCACCCCCGGCCAGGAAAGCGCCCTGCGCCGTTTCTTCGACGGCTTCTCCGTCGAGGGAAACTCGCGGCTCAAGGAGAAGTTCCTCCGGATGTGGAACGTCATGCACGACATCTACACCGACTACGGCCGGCGGCTCCGCGACCGGGGCGTACTCTACGAAGGCGCGCTCTACCGCCACGTGGCCACGGAACGCCTCACCCCCGACAGCCCCCTGCTCACGGACGGCAAGACCTATGTCTTCGTGGGCTTCAACGTCCTCAACGACGTCGAACGCCGCCTCTTCGACGTCCTCCGCGACCACGGCAAAGCCCTCTTCTACTGGGACTACGACCGCTACTACACCGAAGACAACCCGCTGGCCGAGGCCGGCACCTTCATCCGCGACAACCTGCGCCGCTACCCCGGCTGCCTGCCCGCCGAGGCCTACGACAACCTGCGCCGCGACAAGGAAATCACCTACATCGCCGCACCGTCCGAGAACGCCCAGGCCCGCTTCCTCCCCCAATGGCTGCGCCACAACCTCACCCCCCGCGAGAACGAAACCGCCGTCGTCCTCTGCGACGAAACCCTGCTCCGCCCCGTGCTCCACTCCATCCCCCCGCACGGGGACGGCGGTCCGGCACGCCTCAACGTCACCATGGGCTACCCCCTCGCCGACACGCCCGTCTACAGCTTCATCAACGCCCTGCTCGACCTCCAGACCGAGGGATACGACGCCGACGAAGGGCGCTTCCGCACCGAACAGCGGGAGCGCGTGGACACGCATCCCTATGCCGCCTTCACCCCCCGCGGCCTGCTCTACACCCGCCCCGCGGACAACACAGCGCTGCTCGACTACCTGCTTGCCGCCGTGACCGGCGTGGCCGCCGGCTTCCGCACGCAGTCTGCCGACAGCCAACCCCTGCAGCCGCTCTACAACGAAACCCTCTTCCAGACCCACAACATACTGAACCGCTTCCGCCGCCTCACCGAGGACGGCACCCTCGACGTGCGCCCCGCCACCCTGCGCCGCCTCCTGCGCGCCGCCATGGAGAGCACGTCCGTCCCCTTCCACGGCGAACCGGCCACCGGCCTGCAGGTGATGGGCGTGCTCGAAACGCGCAACCTCGACTTCCGCCACGTCGTCCTCCTCTCCGTCAACGAAGGAAAGCTACCCCGCCCCGTCAGCAACACCTCGTTCATCCCCTACAGCCTGCGCGAAGTCTTCGGCCTCACCACCGTGCGCCACAAGACCGCCGTCTACGCCTTCTACTTCTACCGCCTGCTGCAGCGCGCCGAGCGCGTCACGATGCTCTACAACGTCGCGGCCGACGGCAGCGGCGGGCAGGGCGAGATGTCGCGCTTCATGCAACAGCTGCTGGCCGAAACCGATCTGCCCGTGCGCGCCCTCACGCTGGACAGCACACCGGGACTGACCGACACGCCCGACCTGCGGGCCGAAAAGACAGACAGCGTCATGCGCATCCTCCAGAACAGCTTCGACGAGCGATGCCCTGCCTCGCGCCCCCTGTCCCCCTCGGCACTGAACGACTACGCCGACTGCCCCCTGAAGTTCTACTACCGCCACGTGGCGCGCCTGCGCGTCCGCCGCGACCCTGCCGACGGGCTCGACGCCGCCCTCTTCGGCACCGTGTTCCACGCCGCGGCCGAAGGCGTCTACCGCCGTCTCACGGCCGACGGTCCCCTCATCGCCCGCGCCGACCTCGAACGCCTGCTCGCGCAGCCCGACCTGACGCTGCGCCCGTTCGTCGACGACGCCTTCCGCCGGCACGTCTTCTGCGCCGACGGCGAGGACCGCCCGCTGCGCTACGACGGCAACCTCGTCGTGGCCCGCCGCGTGATACTCTCCTACCTCCGCCAGCTCCTGACGCACGACCTGCGGCTGGCGCCTTTCGAGATGAAGGAGATGGAGCAGCCCCACGAAGTGACCGTCGCCGTGCCCACGCCCCGCGGCGACCTGCGCATCCGTCTGGGCGGCATCGTGGACCGCATGGACATCGTGCGCGTGCCCGCCGCCGACGGACACCCTGTCGACACCCTGCGCATCCTCGACTACAAGACCGGAGGCCGCCCCGAGGAGCCCCGCGACATGGCGCAGCTGACGGCGCCGGACGACAACCGCCCGCACTACAGCCTGCAGACATTCCTCTACGCCTGGGTCGTGTGCCACGAGACGACGCAGCCCGTCATGCCCGCGCTCTTCTTCGTCCACAAGTCGCACGGCGACGACTACTCGCCGCTCATCCCCCTCGCCCGCGTGCCCGTGACCGATTTCCGCCCCCTCATGGCCGATTTCGAACCCGTGCTGCGCAGCCTGCTGGAGGAAGTGTTCGACCCCGCCCGTCCTTTCACGCAGACCGACCTACCCCGCACCTGTGCCCGCTGTGACTTCCGCGCCCTGTGCGGCCGCGGCTGACCCGCCCGCCACTCTCTCCCTATATATAATAGGTACGCGCGTGCGCGCGCGCGTTCTTATTTATATATACGCGCGCGAGGAAACGCATCTCCACGCCCTCTTCCGAAGAGCAGCGCGCCCCCGCAGAAAAACGGTATACCGCCAGCCGGAAAACGGTATACCGTTAGAAAAAAAAACGGTATACTTCCAGCAGAAAAACGGTATACCGTTAGAAAAAAAACGGTATACCGCCAGCAGAAAAACGGTATACCGTTAGAAAAGAAACAGTATACCGCCAGCAGAAAAAAGCATTGGTTTTTGAAAAAAAATGCCTCCCTCCGGCAAAATTCCCCTATACCTCCGCGGGAAAAGAGGCACGGGATTTTAGAAAGGAAAGCATGGGACCAACGCGACAATCCATTGGTATACAACTAGGAAAGAACAAAGAAAGGCCCGACGGAGGCAAAGAGAATCAGAACGGAAGCCCGACGGCGAAATGAAACGTGAAGTCGCGGCGGAAGTCGGGATGCACGATGGCAAACTTCTCGCGCGCACCGGCATCGTACGGCGTCACCGCCTTCATGCCGCCGTCGAGACGCAGGATGAAAAAATCAAAGTTGAGCCGCAGGCCGAGCCCGTAGGCCACGGCAATCTGGCGCCAGAAAGTGGAGAAACGGAACTGCCCGCCCGGCTGCTCCTCATAGTCGCGGACGGTCCAGATGTTGCCCGCGTCGACGAAGGCGGCGCCGTGGAGCTTCCAGAAGAGGAACGTGCGGTATTCGACGCTCAGATCAAGCTTCACGTCGCCCGTCTGGTTGATGAAATCGATGCGGCCGTCCGTGCCGCGGTAAGTGCCGGGCCCCAGTTCGCGCACCGACCACCCGCGCACGCTGTTGGCTCCGCCGCTGAAGTAGCGCCTCTCGTAGGGCAGGATGCGGGAGTTGCCGTAGGGATAGGCCACGCCCAATGCGGCGTGCAGGGCCAGGGAATTGCGCCCGTCGATGCGGAAACTGCGTGAGAAGTCGAAGTCGCCGCGCACGTACTGGGCGTAGGCGATGTTGAAGAGCGTGTACACGCCGTCCGCGTTCTGCTCCACCCGGAACAGGCGCGAGGCGCCGTAGAGCAGGTTGCCGGCCGCCTCGGCGCGCAGGCGCAGCTGGGTGGCGTCGGTGCCGTAGGTAGCCGCCGGCCCGCTGCCGCCTTGCGAGTTGTAGGTGAAGCTGTAGCCGAGTTTCATGATGAAAAGATTCTCGTAGTTGTAGCGCAGGATGGCGTTGCGGTTGCCCGCGTCGTCGAGATAGTCGCGCTTGAAAGTCTCCGAAATCCAGGGCATGAAGACGTAGTTGAGGTCGAGCAGATCGATGCGGTGCACGAGGCGGCGGTTGAAGCGGCTCCAGCGGTAGCGCAGCGCGCCGGTGAGCACGCGGCGGTGGAACTCGGGGCGGTTTTGCGAGTCGTACATGACGGACACCTCGGACGCGGCCTGCACCGAACGACGGTAGTTTTCGCTCAGGAAAGGCAGCTTGAACTCGGGAAAAGTAAGCCCCGCCTCGGCGCTGAACTCCATGTAATTCTCGTCGGCATAGCCTTCGAGCCCCCTGATGGCCTCGAAAGCTCCGCGCAGCTTGATGCTCAGCAGCTCCGCCCCGCGGAAGAGGTTCCTGTTCTGATAGCCCAGCGAGACGGCGGCGCCGAGGTTTCCGGCCGAGTTGGTCCCCTCCGGCTCCAGGCTGAACGTATAGGGGCGGTTCATGTTCACGGCCACGCGGCAGTCGAGCAGGGCGCTGTCGGGATGCACCTCGCGCATCTTGACGGACGAGGACATGACGGCGCCGAGGCGGCCGAAGCTGTTGTACGTCTGCTGCACGTCGCGCTCGCGGTACATGGCGCCCGGGCGGAGCGCCACGCTCTCGGAGAGGCGCGTGAAGCGCAGATGGGGCTTGCCGTCGTAGACGATGTCGCGGCCGCGGTAGCGGAACGTATCGGACGGCACGCTCTGATGGCCGGCCTGCAGATAGCCCTCGTCGACCACCGTCACGCGGCGGAGCCCGTAGCGGCGGTGCGGCCGCAGGCTGTCCGCCGCCGAAGCCGCATAAGCCGACAGGCACAGCGTGAGGTCCACCTGCCGGTCGCCCACGCACGTATCCGCCTCGTAGCTGACGAAATCCTTGTTGAACTTATAGTATCCGCTGTTCTGCAGCAGCGAATAGATGCGCGAACGCTCGGCCTCGAGCACATTGATATCGAAGGGCATGCCGGCACGCAGGAGCGACGAGGCTGTGTCACGTCCTGTGAGCAGCACACGGAGCGTGTCATCGTCGATGTGGCGCACCACGCGGCGCACCCTGTAGCGCTCGCCCGGCTCGATGGTATAGACGAGCTTGAGCTTCTTCCCCTTCCGCTTCTCCTCGAGCGTCACTCCGCCGTCCAGATAGCCCATGTTGACCACGGCGGCCTCCATGTCGGCCTGCGTGCGCGCGGCCTGGCCTGCGTCGTAGACCACAGGGGCCTCGCCGATGCGCTGCAGAAAGCGGTTGATGCGCCGTGTCGTGTCGCGTCCCGACAGGGCATACGGCCCCATGGGCACTTTCACCAGACTGAACCAGCGGGAGTTGGGGTGCTGACGGATGTAGCCTTTGAGCGGAGCCGTCCGCACGTCCTTCTGCGGCGAACGGAGGCTGATGTTGTCGAGCATGTAGCTGCCGTCGGGAATGAACTTCGTAGCCGAGCACGCGGCCAGAAGCAGCAGCACGCCCGAATGAATGAAAAGACTGACAGTTTTCCGCACAGAAATCACGTCCCCGAATATTGATTTGCAGCGCAAAGATAGAAATTTATCGAAAATAACTTTGTAGTTTTGCACCGGAAATCAGCAAAAACGGACGAATAGATGATCAGCAAAAGCAGAATCAAACTGATACGGTCGCTCGAGATGAAGAAAAAACGCCAGGAGACGGGATTGTTCGTGGCCGAGGGACCGAAACTGGTGGGTGACCTGTGGCCGCACTTCGAGTGCGTGTACGCCGCGGCCACTGATGCGTGGCTCCGGCGGCACGGAGCGGAGGAACGGCGGCGGACGACCGAATACGACACGGTGACGGAGGAGGAACTGCGGCGCACCAGCCTGCTGAAAAATCCGCAGGAAGTCGTGGCGCTGTTCCGCATACCGGAGCCGGGAGAACTGCCGGCGGGGGAACCGGCGCGGCGGCTCTGCCTGGCGCTGGACGACGTGCAGGACCCGGGCAATCTGGGCACCATCCTCCGACTGGCGGACTGGTTCGGCATCGAGACGGTCTTCTGCTCGCCCGGCTGCGCCGACGTCTATAATCCGAAGACCGTGCAGGCCACGATGGGGGCGCTCGCCCGCGTGCGGGTATACTGCCACCCGTTGCCCGACCTGCTGCGGCGCCTGCCCGCCGACGTGCCTGTCTACGGGACATTTCTCGACGGCCAGTCCCTCTATGCCCAGCCGCTGGAGCAGCGCGGCGTCATCGTCATGGGCAACGAGGGGCGCGGCATCAGCGCCGAGGTGGCGCAGGCCGTCACCCGCCGTCTGCACATTCCCAACTTCCCGCCGCAGCGGGCGACGACGGAGAGCCTGAACGTGGCCGTGGCCACCGCCATCATCTGTGCGGAATTCCGGCGGCGGGCCTAACGCACAAGGTGCCGGTCCCCGGCATAAAACAACAATCCCCTCGCCACGGAGGGGAACTTCTTCTGAAAAACAAAAACTCACAGGATTCTTCTTTCCGCCCAAAAGGAGAGCGTCACTTCTTTCCCGGGCACGGGATTTAAACCGCGGGAGAACCATCCGGCGGATTTATTTGTCGGCTTCTCACTCCCTGCCCTGCAACCGGCGGAAAAAAGCCGCAGGCGGCAGACGACGCTCTCCGGCCGACAGGCCACAAACCTGCCACAGACGGCAAGGCGCTCCGTTACCGGCTCCTCGGAAAACAGTCTCCAGCCACGATGGGAAATCCTCTGTCCCATCTTCCGGCGGGACGGCACCTGCGGGCAGGAATACCATGACGCCCCCGAGCCACTCCGTAAACGGCAGTTCCCCGCGCAGGGCATACCAGCGCACGGGCACACCGTCGGCCCCGACCTCCACCACCGCATTCTTCAGCGTTTGTCCGGGAGCTATATATAATAAGGTACAGGCGTATCGTTTCACTGTTGCAAGACCGTATGTATGATGCGTGCGTTTCCCCGTTCCTCCCCTTAGCGACGGGTCTGCCGTTGCTGGCGGCGCGTATTCTTCGGAACCGTGTACGGACGTTCTTTCACGATTTCAATCGTACGCTCACCGTCCTGCGTGCGGCGCAACTCGGCCGGCGTAAGACGGCGGACATTCGCCGTGTCAACCTCCGGCACACCCTCTTCCTCCGGCGCTTTCCGCTGCAAGGTATCATTCGCCAGCGTATCTTTCTTCACCGGCGTCTCTTGCTTAGGATGGAAACGTATCAGGGAAACGTCGGAAACGACCATCATCCGGTAGGCTTTGACACCCGGCACGGAGGGGAAATAAATGAAACCGTACAATTCGCTGATATCGCGTTTCGCATCGGCTTTCAGTTCCATCTTCACGCCCCAGTCACCTTCGATGCGCCGGTGCACCGCCGTAGCCTTGCCGTCCGCATAGCGGACAAGCATAACCGCAAATCCTCCCCGTGCACCTTCCTTGCAGACGAAACGGGGCGTGAAACGCCACAAAAAGGAGTCGCCGCGGCGGAATGTGGAATCCGTCTTCATCGAAAATGCTATCTTGTTCTCGATACGGTTGGGTCTCAGTACGTAGAACACGCGATCCGTCCAGATATTGGCCGTATCGCCCTGGCTGCCCAGATTGGCATAAAGTTCGCTCTCGGAAGTGCCGGTCCCGTAAGCCTTGGATTCCGCCTCGTAACGCGCGGACAACCGCCGGTATATCCCGCTCAGGTAATCGGCATGGGCGGAATACCACACCATGGAGGAATCAAAATCGGCCTCCGTAACCCCGTGTTTGCGGAACACGGCCTGCACGTAGACGTAACGCAATTCATCGATACTGTCATAGTTCTCCTCGGCCATCGCCTGCGCCACGTGGTAATCGTACAGGAGCGCCTCCATCCGCGACGGCGATATCACGCCGGACGGCATCTCGGGACGGCAACCGGTCAGCAACAGAAGACATGCCAACAACAGCCGGCAACCATACAGGAAAGGACGCCGGAGCGCCGCCGCACAGTTGTCCGCATCCGCCTGACAAAAACCTTTCATGATGTCTTTCCCCGTACGGTTCATTACAACGACAGACGTTTGTGATAGAAAAGCAGCAAGGCCACGATGCCGCAACTGATGGCCGCGTCGGCAAAGTTGAAAATCGGGCTGAAGAAAACAAACGGTTCCCCGCCTACCCAAGGCATCCACGAAGGCCACTGGCTCTCTATCAGGGGGAAATAAAACATGTCGACCACCCGGCCGTAGAAAATATTCTCATACCCCATGCCGAAAGGCACGAACTCCGCAACCATCGGAGCCGGAGGATTGTTGAATATCAGTCCGTAAAAGACGCTGTCGATAATGTTGCCGAGTGCACCGGCCACAATCAGTGACAGACATACGACGAAGCCCGTGGGAACATTCCTGCGCACGAGCCTGAACAGATAGTACAGGAGAGCCACCACGACAATGATGCGGAAAGACGTCAGGAACAGTTTGCCGATAATCTCCATCCCGAAAGCCATTCCCCGGTTCTCCGTAAAAAAGATGTAGAACCAGTCCGTCACGCGGATTTTCTCGTGCATGTACATGCCGGTCTTCACCGCAATCTTTATTGCCTGATCAACGAGCAAAACTCCCAGAATGATTCCGGCAACCAAAACTCCTCTCCCGCAGATTTTATTCCTTCTTCCCACTTTCCTTTGACTTTCTTTATCTTCTGTTCTTTTTATTCTTGGCCTCGATACTCAGCGTGGCATGGGGCACCACACGTAACCGCTCCTTCGGAATCAACTTGCCGGTCTCGCGACAGATGCCATAGGTTTTGTTTTCGATGCGTCCCAATGCAGCCTGCAATCCGTTGATAAAGCGCTCCTGACGGGCGGTCAACGTCATCAGTTCCTCCTTGGACTGCGTGTTGGCTCCTTCGTCCAGTGCCTTGTAGGTAGGCGACGTGTCGTCCACCCCGTTGTTGTCTCTGTTCATCAATGATCTCAGCATTGAATCATAATCGCGTCTGGCCAGCGCCAGTTTCTCTTCAATCAGCGCCTTGAACTCGGCCAGTTCCTCGTCGCTGTAACGTGTCCTTTCAACCATGACTTTCTTCTGTATGTAAAATAAGAGGCAAACCGCGGGGACTGCATCCCCTTGTCACATAAAAATTCGTTTCATTCCGCATCCTTTTCCACCTTCACCCACAGACAGAATTCCTCGAAATCGAGTTCCGTGCCTTCTGCCAGCCCGTCGACAATCTCAAGCGAATTGGCCAGCACCTGGGCACAGATGTAAGGCGTGTAGTCCGCAACCGCCTGATCCGTCTGTTCCTGACGGGATACGGACACACGGATGCGGTCTGTGATTTCAAAACCGCTCTCCTTGCGGATGTTCTGGATGCGCTTCACGATTTCACGGGCCATTCCTTCGTTGCGGAGCTGCTCCGTCACCGTAATGTCGAGCGCCACGGTCAGACTGCCCTCGTTGGCCACCGTCCAGCCGGGGATATCCTCGCTGTAAATCTCCACGTCGGCAGCGTCTATCCGTAGGTCGTTTCCATCTACGGTCAACGCCAGCAGACCGTCCTGTTCCAAGCGGGTTATCTGTTCCTGCGTCAGGGCATCCACGGCCGCAGCCACGCTCTTCATCAGTTTGCCGAACTTCTTGCCCATCGTCCGGAAGTTGCATTTCACTTTCTTCACCAACATGCCGTTGCCCTCCACAAAGCGGAGTTCCTTGACGTTCACCTCGTCCAGTATCAACTGGCGCACGGCCTCGATACGAGCCTGACTGGCTGCGTCCACCGCCGGGATGGAGATGCACTGCAAAGGCTGGCGCACGATGATCTTCTCTTTCTTGCGGAGCGAGAGCACCATCGAGGTTATCTGCTGTGCCAGCTCCATACGCGCTTCCAGTTCCTTATCCACCAAGGCTTCGTCACAGACGGGGAAGGGTGCCAAATGCACGCTGCCCGCACTGCCGCGTCCGGTGGCCGCCGTCAGGTCTCTGTACAAGCGGTCGGCGTAATAAGGAGCGATGGGCGCCATCAGACGGGCCACCGTCTCCAGACAGGTGTACAAAGTCTGGTAGGCCGACTGCTTGTCCATGCTCATAGCACTGCCCCAGAAGCGCTTGCGGCTCAGACGAACAAACCAATTGCTCACGTTATCTATCACATAATCCTGAATAAGACGTCCGGCGCGCGTCGGCTCATAATCATTGTAGCAAGTCTCGACGTTCTTCACCAGCGTGTTCAACTCCGACAATATCCACCGGTCTATCTCCGGCCGGTCGGCCGCCGGTACATCTTCCTCCTCGTAGCACCATCCGTCCACGTTGGCATACATGGTGAGGAAAGAATATGTCTGGAAGAGCTTGCCGAAGAACGTACGGCTGGCTTCCTGCACGCCGGCTTCGTCAAACTTCAGATTGTCCCATGGGGAAGAGTTGGTTATCATGTACCAGCGTACGGCGTCAGAACCGTATTTCTCGATGGCCGCAAAAGGATCCACGGCATTGCCAAGACGTTTGGACATCTTGTTCCCGTTCTTGTCAAGCACCAGTCCGTTGGAAATGACAGCCTTGTAGGCCACGGTGTCGAAGACCATCGTGGCGATGGCATGGAGCGTGAAGAACCATCCGCGGGTCTGGTCCACTCCTTCGGCAATGAAGTCGGCGGGATAGACCGTACGGTTGTCCAGCGCTTCCTTGTTCTCGAACGGATAGTGTATCTGCGCATACGGCATGGCACCTGAATCGAACCAGACATCAATCAAGTCGAGCTCGCGCTTCATCGGCTGCCCTGTGGGACTGACGAGCACGACATCGTCCACGAACGGACGGTGCAGGTCGATGCGGTCGTAGTTTTCCTGAGAATAGTCTCCCGGCACGAATCCCTTTTCCTTCAGCGGATTCGAGAACATGACACCGGCAGCAACGGATTTCTCTATTTCTTCATACAGTTCTTCCACCGAACCTATGCAGATTTCCTCCCGCGTGTCGCGGTTGCGCCAGATTGGCAGCGGCGTACCCCAGTAGCGGCTCCGGCTCAGGTTCCAGTCATTCAGGTTTTCCAGCCATTTGCCGAAACGCCCCGTACCCGTGGAGGCCGGTTTCCAATTTATCGTTCTGTTCAGCTCTATCATACGTTCCTTGACTGCCGTACTGCGGATAAACCAGCTGTCGAGCGGATAGTAGAGCACCGGTTTGTCGGTGCGCCAGCAATGCGGATAATTGTGAACATGCTTCTCTATCTTGAACGCCAGACCGGCCTGCTTCATCTCCAGGCAAAGCACGATGTTCAGGTCTTCGTCCTTGGCGGCGGCTTTCTCGTCGTATTTTCCGTCCACATTGTATCGGGGAGCATAGGCGTTCTTCACGTAATCGCCGGCATGGCGTCCGTACTCGTCCGCATGCACGCAAGCGGCCACGAATTCAGGAGCGCATTCGTCCAGCAGATAGTACTTGCCGGTCATATCCACCATCGGGCGCGTCTCACCCATCCGGTTTATCATAAACAGCGAAGGTATGCCGGCTGCACGGGCTACTTTGGCGTCGTCGGCACCGAACGTCGGCGCGATGTGCACGATACCCGTACCGTCCTCCGTCGTCACATAATCACCGGGAATGACGCGGAAAGCCTTTTCCGAGAGCTCCACAAACGTGTCTTTCCCCACAGAGAAAGTCTTGTCGGAATGAGCGGCCGCATATTCGGTCACGTAAGCCGGCGCACCGTCTTCCACCTTTTCAAGCGGAGCCACCCACGGCATCAACTGCTCGTAGCGCATGCCCGTCAAGTCGCTGCCCTTGTATTCACCCACGATGCGGTAGGGCACCACCTTGTCGCCCGGCTTGTATTCTTCCAGCAACATATCCGCTCCCTCCGGTTTCAGATAAGCATCCAGACGACTCTTCGCCATCACGATGCTGACCTTCCCGGCCGTATAGGGATTGTATGTCTGCACGCACACGTAGTCGATGTTCGGCCCCACGCAGAGAGCCGTGTTGGACGGCAATGTCCAGGGAGTCGTGGTCCACGCCACGAAACAGGGCGTGCCCCACTCCGCCATCTCCGGACGAGGGTCGCGGATGCGGAAAAGCGCTGTGACGGTGGTATCTTTCACGTCGCGGTAACATCCGGGCTGGTTCAGCTCGTGGGAACTGAGTCCCGTACCTGCCGCCGGCGAATAAGGCTGTATGGTATAGCCCTTGTAGAGCAGTCCCTTTCCGTAAAGCTGTTTGAGCAGCCACCACAGGGACTCGATATATTTATTGTCATACGTGATGTAAGGATGTTCCATATCCACCCAATAGCCCATCCTGTGGCTCAGATCGGCCCACTCCTCGGTGTACATCATCACGTTCGTGCGGCATTTGCGGTTATAGTCCTCGATTGAGATAGTCTTCCCGATATCTTCCTTCGTAATACCCAGTTCCTTCTCCACGCCCAGTTCCACGGGCAGTCCGTGCGTATCCCAGCCAGCCTTGCGCTTCACCTGATATCCTTTCATCGTCTTGAAGCGGCAGAACGTATCCTTGATGGAACGGGCCAGCACATGGTGAATGCCCGGATGGCCGTTGGCCGACGGAGGTCCTTCAAAGAAAATAAAGGAAGGACACCCCTCACGTTCTGTCATACTTTTGTGGAAAACATCTTCGTCGTCCCATTGTTTCAGCACCTCTTTGTTCACCTCAGAGAGGTTCAGATGAGCGCGCTCGGCAAATTTCTTACTCATATCGTGTTTGCGGTTATCTTATCACCTGTTTCTATTTCCATATAAACCGGCGCAAAAATACGAATTTTCTTTTTAATCAGAAAATGAAATCATTTGAAAAGACTATATATAATACTCCACCATCTCTACCACTCCGGCGCGGAGGGCGTACTTCGTAGCTTCGTATACATTGTTCACCCCCAGCTTGCGGAACAGATTCTTCTTGTGTGTCACAACGGTGTGCACACTGGATACGCGTTCCCGGGCGATTTCCTTGACGGACAGACCACGGGCCACCAGTTTCAGAATCTCCGTCTCCGCGGGAGTCAACACGACCGCCTCCCGACCGGCCGGTGCCTGAGCCAACAATCCGCGCAACTGCCGGCAGACGTACTTCCGGCCGCAGAAGGCCTCCGAAAGGGCTTCGAGTATCTCCGCGGCGGAACATTCCTTTAGCAAAAGGCCGGCCGACTCTTCGGCGCTCATCCGTCGGATGAACGTTTCGCTCAACTCGTGAGAAAACAACACCCAGCGGACAAGCGGGAAACGACGGAACAGAATGATGAGTTCCTCCACGCCCTTCAGGTCGAACAGAGTGTAATCCAGCACCACCACCGCCCCGGGACAGCCTGACAGGAGCGACATCAGCGAAGCTTTGTCGGCCACCTCCTCAATCTGTCCCGTGCCGGGTAGACGTTCCAAAAGAAAACGTAACCCGGCACGGGACAGATCCTGATTGTCGGCCAACACACACATCCGTACCATATTCATGTACCTTGTTTTATTATAAAGGATAATCCTCAAAGGCATACAAGATAGTGGAGAGATAGCGCTCTCCCGTATCCGGCAGGAGAACCACCACCGTCTTACCCGCGTTTTCCGGCTTGCGGGCAATCTCTACGGCCGCATGCAGCGCCGCACCGGAGGATATGCCCACCAGCAACCCTTCCCGGCGGGCCAGCAACCGCGATGCACGGATGGCATCGTCGTCCGTCACGCGAACAACCGCATCCACCGTCTCCGCATCGTAATTCCCGGGTATGAATCCGGCTCCGATGCCTTGCAACTTGTGCGGCCCCGGCGAACCGCCCGACAGCACCGGCGAACCGTCCGGCTCCACGGCAACGGCTTGCAGGGCCGGATTATGACGCTTCAGTCCTTCACCGGTACCGCTCAGCGTTCCTCCCGTGCCCACTCCAGCCACAAAAAAGTCCACCCGTCCGTCCGTGTCTGCCCATATTTCCTCGGCCGTCGTGCGGGCGTGTACCGCCGGATTGGCCGCATTTTCAAACTGCTGCGGGATAAACGAACCGGGATTCTGTGCCTGTAGCTCCGTCGCCACGCGGATGGCCCCTTTCATTCCCTCGCTTCCCGGTGTCAGAACCAGAGTCGCACCCAGAGCTTTCAGCAGGTTCTGCCGCTCCACGCTCATCGTCTCGGGCATGGTCAGGATAAGCTTGTACCCTTTCACCGCAGCCACCCAGGCCAGCCCGATGCCGGTATTGCCGCTCGTGGGCTCGATGATGAGCGCCCCGGGGTGTAGCCTCCCCTCCTTCTCGGCCTCTTCTATCATGGCCAGTGCGATGCGGTCCTTCACGCTGCCGCCGGGATTGAAATATTCGACCTTGGCAATCAGGCGCGCCTGCAGCCCCTCTTCTTTTTCTATGTTGTGCAACTCCAGCAAGGGAGTACGACCGATCAGTTCGGTCAGTTGGTGATAAATCTTCGCCATTTTATTCCATTTTTTCACTCATTATATATAATAAGGTATATCAAATCTTGTCCAGCGCCTGCCCGAGGTCCGCCAGCAGGTCATCTATATGCTCCGTTCCGACGGACAGACGTATGGTACCGGGCGTGATATCCTGCTCGGCCAGTTCCTGTTCGTTCAGCTGGGAATGGGTCGTGCTCGCCGGATGGATAACCAGCGACTTCACGTCGGCCACGTTAGCCAGCAGGGAGAAAATCTCCAGACTGTCGATGAAGCGGTGGGCTTCCTCCTGCCCGCCGTCCACCTCGAACGTAAAAATGGAACCGCCCCCCTGCGGGAAATAGCGGTCGTACAGACCGTGATCGGGATGCTCCGGCAGAGCGGGATGGTTCACGCGGCGCACCTTCGGATGCTTTGCGAGGAAATCCACCACCCGCAGAGCGTTGAAGACGTGGCGTTCCACCCGCAGCGAGAGCGTCTCCAGTCCCTGCAACAGCAGGAAAGCGTTGAACGGACTGATGGCAGCCCCCGTGTCGCGCAGCAGGATGGCACGGATGCGCACCACGTAGGCTGCCGCGCCGGCGGCATCGATAAACCGCACACCGTGATAACTGCTGTCCGGCTCCGTCAGTTGCGGAAACTTGCCGGAGGCCGCCCAGTCGAAGCGGCCGGAGTCCACGATGACGCCGCCCAGCGAAGTGCCGTGGCCGCCAATGAACTTCGTGGCGGAATGCACCACGATGTCCGCCCCGTGTTCGATGGGACGGCACAGGTAGGGCGTGGCGAAGGTGTTGTCCACGATGAGCGGGATACCGTGGCGGTGGGCAATCGCGGCCACGGCCTCGATGTCGATGATGTTCGAATTGGGATTGCCCAGCGTCTCGATGAAGACAGCCTTGGTGTTCTCCCGGATGGCCCGTTCAAAGTTATCGGGGTCGGCGGGCTCCACGAAGGTTGCATCCACGCCGTAGGCGGGCAATGTATGACGGAGCAGGTTGTAGCTTCCGCCGTAGATGGTCTTCGCGGCCACGATGTGGTCGCCCGCGCGGGCGATGTTCTCAAAGGCATACGTGATGGCCGCGGCGCCGGAAGCCACGGCCAAGGCGGCCACGCCTCCCTCCAGCGCGGCCACGCGCCGTTCGAGCACGTCCTGCGTGGAGTTGGTCAGACGGCCGTAGATGTTTCCGGCATCCTGCAGGCTGAACCGCGCAGCGGCGTGCGCCGAGTCGCGGAACACATAGGAAGTGGTCTGGTAGATGGGCACGGCGCGGGCGTCCGTGGCCGGATCGGGCTGCTCCTGCCCCACGTGGAGCTGCAGCGTCTCAAAGTGGTAATGTTTTGCTGACATAATCTTTGTATTTAAATCATTTTTCTATTCTTTTCCGATGCGTCCTTTCGTTTTGTAGAAAAAGGTCATACAAAGATACGCCATCCTTCCGGCCGGCGCAATACCATATACGCGGTATTTCCGCCCCGTTACGGAAATTTCTTCCGGACGGGAAGACCGACGCTCCGCCCGCCCCCGAACGGAAAGCGCCCCGCCGGAAGTACATCCGACGGGGCGCGCATAGTGTTTTACCGACCGGGCCTTGCCCGGATTTTTTTAGAAGTTGAAGCCCACGGTAGCCGAGAAGATACCGTACTTCGTCTTTTCAGAGATTTCGTTGAAGTCGAGAGCGTAGCCGATGCCGATATTGAACTTGTTGATGTCCAGCGTTGCGCCAATCTGCCAGCCGAACTGTACACGCTTCCATGTACCGTCCTTGCCCATGTCGTCCTCGTCGAAGAGGTTAGAATCGCCGCCATCCATATACTCGTCTATGTAATCCTGTATTTCGGAATCATCAGAGCTTAATGCAGCCTTACCCATCAGGTTTGCTCTTAGATAGAAACCTGTGAAAGGTTTGATGGCCAGCTTGTCGTTAATCTGCACTTTGTACACCAAATTTACAGGAATGCGCAGACCCAACAAAGTTTCCTTGTACGTCATATCATCTTCGCTATCGCTGTAACGTGCGAAGCTGATGCCGGCACCGGTTTCGATGAACAGAGGCATCTGAGCGATGTTGAACGCGTGAACATAACCGAGCGTGAAGCCGTTGAACTTGTAGCTGCTTTCATAACCGTCACCACTGCCTGTCCATCTCGGCTGCGTCAAATCATAGCTGAAACGCAACCCCTTCCAGGCTTCCGTGTCTGCGGCTGACGACTTGCTGCCACCACCGTTGGAGAACTGTGCAAAAGACATTGTTGAGCATGCCAACAACATCATAGTCAAACAATACTTAATCTTTTTCATTTACTTGATACGATTTAAATTAATTATGTTGATAAAACACTAATACTCGAACGTCATGCGCCAGATATTGGCCTGTGCCTCGGCGCTACCCCGCTGAGAGACGAAATAGATGGAGCGCCCGTCCTTGCCCCACACGGGACTCAGGTCATCGGCCGCGTGATAGGTCAACTGCGTGAATTCCGTCCCGTCCAGCCGACTCACGAAGATGTCCGTATTCCAGTAACGGACCTTGCCGCTCTCAATCTTGTTGCTCCCCACGAAAAGCAGCCACTTGCCGTCCGGCGAGATGCTGGGCGAGGTAAAGTCGCGCCCCGGCTGCGACACGATGCACTCCTCCACGCCCGTGGCATAGTTGACTTTCCATATCTCGCTGTTGCCCGCGGCATTGGGGCGCACGCAGATGAAAGCCTCCTCCCCCGCCACCGGCCAGGGATTCATGCCCGGACAATAGTTGGCCAAGAAATTGTTCTTCAGATGGTAGCTCCAGATGCTGGTCCCGCTGTTCTCCTGCCGGGCGAAGAAAACAAGGCTCATGTCCGAGGAATAAATCGGGGAGTAGTCGCCGTTGCCGTTGGTAATCTGCCGGCAGATAAATCCCTTGTCGGCCGTCGTCTGGAAAATCTGGTTCGTCTTGCCGCGGGCCTCCGAGAAGCAGATGTTTTTCCCGTCGGGCGAATAGGCGAAATCCAGCACCGCCGTGCGATTGGTCTTCTGGATGGAAGCTCCCTGGCGCGCCAGGTCCTTGATAAAAATGTTTGTCGTGTTGTTGCGGTACGACAGATAGGCTATGCTGGCCCCGTCCTTTGAAATATCCAGAATGCGGTTGGAAAACCAGCCGATGCCGTTCATCGAACGCTTCACCTCGGGCATACAGACCAAATCTGCGGGCAAGGAAATCTGTGTAAACTTCGTTCCCGATTCCTCCGGGACCGATACTACGGAATAATCCACTTTCTGAGCATAGGCCGTCGCCACGGAAAAAGACACTGCGAGGGCTATACCAAATGCATAGAACAAACTCTTTTTCATTTACTTGACTTTATTTTAGCGAACGTCCTCCACCGTCCGTCCGGAACCGGAGGCTCGTCTAACAATGCAAATATATAGATTTTTTCACAAACGGGCGATATTTTTCTTAAAAAAACATGACGGGGAAATAAAAACAAATGATATATAAAAATGAACCGTCACCCGTGATTTACATTTCCGCCCCGTCGCGGTTTTTCAGGAAAAGAGACAGAGGGCTGGAGATTTCTTCGTACATTTGCCACCGCTACACCACAAAACAAAAAAATTGAAGGATATGACGCACACAAGAGAAGAGAAGATGGAAGCCTTCGGGCGCTTCCTCGACGTGCTCGACACGCTGCGCGAAAAATGCCCGTGGGACCGCAAGCAGACGAATGAGAGCCTGCGCCCAAACACGATAGAGGAGACTTTTGAACTGTGCGACGCGCTCATGAAGGACGACGGCCCCAACATCTGCAAGGAACTGGGCGACGTGCTACTGCACATCGCCTTCTACGCCAGGATTGCCAGCGAGAAGGGGGAATTCGACATAGCCGACGTCTGCAACCGGCTGACGGACAAGCTCATCTTCCGTCACCCGCATGTGTACGGAGAGGCGAAGGCCGAATCGGCCGGAGAGGTAGCCCAGAACTGGGAACAGATCAAGCTGAAGGAAAAGGACGGCAACCGCACTGTGCTCGCCGGCGTGCCCGAGGCGCTGCCCTCGCTCATCAAGGCCTACCGCATACAGGACAAGGCGCGCAACGTGGGATTCGACTGGGAGGAACGCGCGCAGGTGTGGGACAAGGTGCGCGAAGAGCTGCGCGAACTGGAGGCCGAGCTGGAACGCGACGACCACGAACGGGCCACGGACGAATTCGGCGACTTCCTGTTCAGCATCGTCAACGCCGGACGGCTCTACCACATCAACCCCGACAACGCGCTGGAACGCACGAACCGGAAATTCATCCGCCGCTTCAACCACGTGGAACAGCGCATGCGGGAGAGCGGCAAGGAGTGGCGCGAACTGACGCTGGGCGAGATGGACGCCTGGTGGAACGAGGCGAAGGAGGAAGACCGGCGGCAGTAATCACCCGCCCATACCATCACCCCTCCCTATATATAATATAAGGTACGCGCGCACGCGCGCGTACCTTATTACCGCCGGACGCCCCCGACGATGCCTCCGGCACCCATAGCCGCAGGGCGGCGGGCGCGCCGCACGCGCCGCCGCAAACAAATCCCCCCGCCCGGACGGCCCCAAACAAAATGCGCCGGTTTAATCCGTTTATCCGGAAAAATTCCTACCTTTGCAACCGTCAAAACCCCGCTCCGCAACGCCGGGGACAACGGCGCAACGCCGTCCCGCACCGGCCACGGAAAGACACAAAACAAAAAGTCGACATGAAAAAACTGACCGCCTGCCTCCTGCTCCTCACAGGAATCTGCACGTCCGCCCTCCAGGCGCGGCCCCAACTGATCCGGAAAGCCGAACAACTGATTCATACCGCACTCAACCAACCCCGCGCCGACAGCCTCGCCGCCCCCGCGGCCGACACACTGACCGCCGCCGAACGCAGCCGGCGCGACTCCGTCCGCCTGCACGAAATGACCCTCCAGCTGCAGGAGATGAAACTGAACGAGATGCTCCTGCGCGCCGAACTCGACAGCGCGCGCAACCAAGGCCAGGCGGCCGACTCACTGAAGCTGGCCGGACAGCGCCATTGCATCGACTCGCTGCGGGCGCTCACGCCCGGCGTGCCCGTCGCCGTCGACGGCGACACCCTCTTCATGCTCTACGCCGGACGAGGCGGCTACTCCGCCCTCGACCGCGCGGAAATGACCTGCGACATCCTCGCGAAGATAGGCCGCGACAGAAACAGCCTGCGCCACGACTCCGTCCACCTGCTGGAGAACGAAAACTACATCGACATCATGTACGGCAACAAGGTAATCGTCAGCATCACCGACCAGGACGCCATCTGGCAAGGCACCTCGCGTCAGGCGCTGGCCGAACGCTACAAGCCCCTCCTGTCCGCCAAGATCAGCGACCTGAAGGAGCAGCACAACCTCCTGCAGACGCTGCGCCGCACGGGCCTGTTCCTCCTCGTGCTGGCCGTGCAGTACCTCCTCTTCCGGCTCACCAACCGCCTGTTCCGCAAGCTGCGCCGCCGGATCATCCGCTTCAAGCAGCAGCGCCTGCGCCCCATCATCCTGCGCGACTACGAACTGTTCGACACCCACCAGCTCGGCCTGATGCTCATCTTCCTGAGCAACCTGCTGCGCTACGCCGTCCTCCTGCTGCAGCTCACGCTCAGCGTCCCCATGCTGTTCGCCATCTTCCCGCAGACCGAGAAACTCGCCATGCGCATATTCCTCTACATCATCGAGCCCGTCAAGATGATACTCAAGTCCGTCGTGGAATACATCCCCAACCTCTTCATCATCCTCGTCATCTGGTACTGCATCAAATACATCGTGCGCGGAATCCACTACATCGCACGGGAAATCGAAAACGAAAAGCTGAAGATAACCGGCTTCTACCCCGACTGGGCGCAGCCGACGTTCAACATCATCCGCTTCCTGCTCTACGCCTTCATGATTGCGATGATATATCCCTACCTGCCCGGCTCCGACTCCGGCGTCTTCCAGGGCATCTCGGTGTTCGTCGGCCTCATCATCTCGCTCGGATCCAGCACAGTCATCGGCAACATCATAGCCGGCCTCGTCATCACCTACATGCGCCCCTTCAAACTGGGCGACCGCATCAAACTGAACGACACGACGGGCAACGTGATCGAAAAAACCCCCTTCGTGACCCGCCTGCGCACGCCCAAGAACGAAGTCGTCACGATACCGAACGCCTTCATCATGTCGTCGCACACCGTCAACTACAGCGCCTCGGCCCGCCAGTTCGGCCTCATCATCCACACGACGGTCACCATCGGCTACGACGCCCCCTGGCGTCAGGTACACCAGCTGCTCATCGACGCCGCGCGCAAGACCGCCGGCGTGCTCCACGAGCCGCGCCCCTTCGTGCTCGAAACAGAGCTGCAGGACTACTACCCCTGCTACCAGATAAACGCCTACATAAAGGACGCCGACCGGCTGGCGCAGATCATGTCCGACCTGCACCAGAACATCCAGGACACGTTCAACGAGGCAGGCGTCGAAATCATGTCGCCCCACTACTACGCCGGACGCGACGGCAACGCCAGCACGATACCCGAAAACTACCTGAAGGGCGAATAAAAAATCCCCCTCCGCACGCGGGGAAAAAGTCCTTCCGCAGCCCCCGTCCCAAAAAACAATGGTATCCCGAACAGGGACCATGCATCCCCCCCGAGAGAACCTCCGCTGCCCCTCCGGTGGAAGCAGCGGCCAGTGCCCCAAAAGCAACGGTTCGTGCCCGGAAATCCACGATTACACCCGAGTCTACGCCGCGAAGCAGCGAATCCCCATCGCCGCAGCCCCCCTACCGCAGCACGCGGGGACGGCCGAAAAAGAAGCGCGATACGCCCGTGCGGTCGGCCGCCCAGGCCACGGCCAGCGAACCGCCCACGGAAAGCGCCGTGCCGGCGAGCATGAACAGCGTGCCGCTCCCGTCGGCCGAGAACCAGGGCTGCAGCCCCCGGGCAGCCATCGTGAACACGGGCGAGAAGAGGAGGACGGGCAGCGTGTTGCGCCCCACGAAGAGGCAGACGCGGCAGGAACGCACCGCCGGCACGGCGGACAGACGGAAGAGCAACGACACGACGCACCACACCAGCGCGTAGCCGCCGGGCAGGTTTTTGTCGAACTGCGAGGGGCAGGCGCATAGCAACAACAGCAGCAACGGCTGCCACGACGCAGGCGGAAAGGCGCGCCGCAGGGGCACGCCGCTCTCGCGCAGCGTCCAGCCCGCGAGGTAGTAGAGCGCGTTGGCCAGCCCGAAGACGGGACACAGGCACGAGAGCAGGACGACGGGCACGGCGGCCGCGGCGAGCCGCACGAGCGGACGCGCGGACGGCATCCACCGCACGAGCAGGAAGCAGAGCGACTGGCAGATGACCCACGTGTGCAGATACCAGTAGGGACCCAGCGGGTTCCACACGAGGCGGAGGAGCAGCGATAGGGGCGTGGGCTCGCCCGCCTGCTCGCGCACGGGCAGCACGGAGGCGGCCACGACGTAGCCCGTCTCCATCACGACATAGGGCACGACGACCCACCCCACGCGGCGCAGGAAGGCGGACGCAGGGACGCGGACGGCGGTGAACCAGCCCGAGAGGAGGAGAAAACCGGGCATGTGGAAGGTGTAGACGAAGGATTTCAGCACGGGGTGGCGGTCGGCGAACCAGGCCAGATGGAAGGCCACCATCAGCAGGATGAACACGCAGCGGAGGAAGTCCGCCCCCCCGTCCCGCTCCTGCCGGCTCATGCGCCGCGCCCTCCGCACGCGGCAGGCTGTCCCGCCCCGGCGCGCTCCCGGCGGCGGCAAACGTCGCCGGCATACAGGCCGCCCAGCACGAGCGCGGAACCGAGGAGGGCGAGCGGCGTGACCTGCTCGTCCAGAATCCAGTGGGAGGTAACGAGCGTGACGACAGGATTGAGGTAGAGATAGTTGGTGGAGCGGATCACGCCGAGGCGGCGCATGGCCACGTTCCAGCCGAAGAAGCAGAAAAAGGAGGCCACGACGCCCAGATAGAGGAGATTGGCCCACACGGTGGCGCCGGCAGAGCGGAGGAGCGGCAGGGCGCCGCCATCGTCGGAGAGGAACGGGAGTATCGTCAGCAGACCGTAGAAGAAGGTCTTGCGCGTGACGAAGAGCAGCGGGTAGCGCCCGCCCACGGCGCGGAACGCCAGCGAATAGAGGGCCCAGAGGACGGACGCGCACAGGGCAAGCGCGTCGCCCGCGGGAGAGAGGCGGAGCACGAAATGCCCGTTGAGGACGACCAGCGCCATGCCGCCAAGGGCGAGCAGCGAGCAGAGGAAGCTGCGCCAGCCGGGGCGCTCGTCGCGGTAGAAGAGGCCGAGGAGGAAGCTCGTGACAAGGGGCGTGGCGCATACGATGAGGGCCACGTTGGAGCAGTAGGAATAGCGGAGCGCCATGTTCTCGGTAAAGAAGTAGAGCGAACCGCCGGTGACGCCCAGCGCGAGCATCAGCGCCTCGTCGCACCACGCGGCGCACAGCAGGGGCCGCGGGGCGAAGGGGAGAATGCAGGCGTAGGCCAGCAGGAAGCGGATGAAGAAGATGACGGCGGGCGAAAGGCCCTGGAGCATCAGCACCTTGGTGGACACGAACGTGGTACCCCAGATGGCGACGATGAGAAAGGCCAGCGCGTGGCGGCCGTAGCGGTGCACAAGATTCATGGCGGAGGGCGGGATGCGTGGAGGGGGTTATTCGCCGAGCAGTTTTTCGAGGAACTCGTCGAGGTCGCTGTCGAGCCCCTTGAGCAGTTCGCCGTCGAATATCTGGTGCTCGTCGTCCATCAGGTAGATGTCGCCGAGCGTCTCCTTCTCGTCGTTCTGCAGCACGAAGGAATAGGGTTTGAGCAGCCCCGTGTTTTCGAACGTGGCGGTCATGTTCTGGATACACTGCCGCAGCAGGGGCATGATGTCGGAGTAGAAATGTTCCCCGCGGTAGTCTATCCATTGTTCGACGACGCAGCGGGTGAGTTCCTCGTCCTCGTCGTTGAAGGCCAGTAGCTCGCCCGACTCGGGCTTGGCCTGCAGGTAGATGTCCGTCAGGGTCTGCCTGTCTTCTTCGTTGGGATACTTGGCGGCCACCTTGCGCAGCGCCCGTTCTATCGCCTGTATCGTCTGAGTCGTAGCTTTCATCACGCTTTCGATTTTTTGGAAGGATTGGTTTTCGTGTGTCAAAAGTACAAAAAAAGAATGAAAAAACCACAAGGGAAAGAGGACTTTTCCGCGCGCGGGCCGCGGCAGGGGACACGGGGACGGGAGCGGCGAGGATGCAGACAAAACAAGATGGACGCGGATTATATCCTTCCGTGAATCGGGGGAATAAATCCGCGTCCATCCGTCAACCGGCGTCATCCGTATTCCTTATATGGATGCAGCCCGCCGTCCGCCGCGCCTGCCATCCGGCCGGACTGCAGGCGCGGCGGGGTCAGAGCCCTCTGCCGTGGCAGTGCTTGAATTTCTTGCCGCTGCCGCAGGGACAGGGGTCGTTGCGTCCCGGCATCTTGTCGGCCACGAGCGGCTGGCGCTTCTGCGGCTCGCGGGTGTCGCGTCCGGCTGCAGCGGCCTGGTTCGGGTCGGTCAGATCGGAACGGCTCTCCACGTACTGCTCGCGCCGCTGAGGCTGCTGCCCGGCAGCGGCCTCCTGCACCTGCTGCGGCTCCTGCACCGGTATCTGTCCGCGCATGAGCACGCTGATGGCCTGCGAATACATGCGGTCCACCATTTTGTCGAAGAGCGACGCGCTCTCTATCTTGAAGATAAGCAACGGATCCTTCTGCTCGTAGCTGGCGTTCTGCACGGAGTGTTTCAGGTCGTCCAGGTCGCGCAGGTTCTCCTTCCAGGCCTCGTCGATGGTGTGTAGCAGGATGGCTTTCTCGAAAGCCTTGACGATGGAGCGGCTCTCCGTCTCGTAGGCTTCCTTCAGGGGCACGGACACCTGATACATGCGGCGGCCGTCGGTGATGGGCACCATGATGTTTTCGTACATCGCGCCCTGCGTCTCGTACACCTGCCGGATGACGGGGTTGGCCACGGAGGCCATCAGGTCGGTCTTCTGCTTGAAGCGGGCCATCGCCGCCTGGAAGGCTTTCTCGCACAGCGCCTCGGGCTTCGTGTCGGCCAACTCGGCCTCGGTGAAGGGCACTTCCATCGCGAACTCTTCGACGAACGACTGGCGGCAGCCTTCGTAGTCCTGCGCACTGATGATCTTCGCACAGCGGTCCCACACCATGTCGGCGATGTCCATGCCGATGCGCTCGCCCATGAGGGCGTGGCGGCGCTTGCCGTAGACCACGGTGCGCTGCTTGTTCATGACGTCGTCGTATTCGAGCAGGCGCTTGCGCACGCCGAAGTGGTTTTCCTCCACCTTCTTTTGGGCGCGCTCGATGGAGCTGCTCAGCATCTTGTGCTCCATCATCTCGCCGTCCTCGTGGCCCATGCGGTCCATGAGACGCGCGATGCGGTCGCTGCCGAAGAGGCGCATCAGCTTGTCTTCGAGCGACACGTAGAACACGGACGAACCGGGGTCGCCCTGACGGCCGGCACGACCGCGCAGCTGGCGGTCGACGCGGCGGCTCTCGTGGCGCTCCGTACCGATGATGGCCAGACCGCCGGCGGCCTTCACCTCGTCGCTCAGTTTAATGTCCGTTCCGCGGCCGGCCATGTTGGTGGCGATGGTCACGGCTCCCACGGGACGCTCCTCTTCACGAATCTCTCCGGTCGGCGCGGTTCCTTTCTTGTCGTGGGCCAGGACGTTGTCCCAGTAGCGCTGTGCCGTCTGCCGGTCGCCGGCGGCGTGCCCGTCGGGACACACGTACACCGTGGCGAGACGGCTCTGTCCGGCCTGCGCCACGATGTCGGCCTCCTGCTGGTGTAGTTTGGCGTTCAGCACATTGTGGGGTATCCGGCGCATCTGCAGCATCTTGCTGAGCATCTCGGAGATTTCCACCGAAGTGGTGCCCACGAGTACGGGGCGTCCCTGGTAGATCATTTCCTCCACCTCCTGTATCACGGCCTTGTATTTCTCGCGCTGGGTCTTGTAGATGCGGTCGTTCATGTCGTTGCGGGCTACGGGGCGGTTGGTCGGAATCTCCACCACGTCGAGCTTGTAGATATCCCAGAACTCACCGGCCTCTGTCGTGGCCGTACCCGTCATGCCCGACAACTTGTGATACATGCGGAAATAATTCTGCAGAGTGATGGTGGCGAAGGTCTGCGTAGCGGCCTGCACCTTGACGTGCTCCTTGGCCTCCACTGCCTGATGCAGTCCGTCGCTCCAGCGGCGGCCATCCATGATACGTCCCGTCTGCTCGTCCACGATTTTTACCTCGCCGTCGATAATCACGTACTCGTCGTCGCGGTTGAACATCGTATAGGCCTTGAGCAACTGCTGTATCGTGTGTATGCGCTCGCTCTTCACGGCGTATTCCGTGTAAAGCCGGTCTTTTTTCATCAGCCGCTCTTCCTCGCTCAGTGTCGTGTCGGCCTCCAACTGCGACATTTCCATCGCCATGTCCGGCAGGACGAACAGGTCGGGATCCGATGTGGAGCGCGCCAGCCATTCGTTACCTTTGTCCGTGAAGTCGACGCTGTTCATCTTCTCGTCCACCACAAAGTAGAGCGGCTCCACGGCTTCGGGCATGCGCTTGTTGTTGTTCTCGATATAGATTTCCTCCGTGCGGAGCATACCGGCCTTGATGCCCTGCTCCGAGAGGTACTTGATGAGCGGTTTGTTCTTGGGTAGCGCCTTGTGGCTGCGGAACAACTGCAGGAATCCGGCCTGCACCTTCTCCTTGTCGTCGGAGGCGATGAGCTGCTTGGCCTCGGCCAGGTACTGGGTAGCCAGCTGGCGCTGTACACCCACGAGTTTCTCCACCAGTGGCTGGTACTGCTCGAAGAGTTGGTCGTCGCCGCGGGGCACGGGACCGGAAATAATGAGGGGCGTGCGGGCATCGTCGATGAGCACGGAGTCGACCTCGTCCACGATGGCGAAGTTATGGGCGCGCTGTACGAGATCCTTCGGGTCGGTGGCCATGTTGTCGCGCAGATAGTCGAAGCCGAATTCGTTGTTCGTACCGAAAGTGATGTCGGCGCGGTAGGCGCGGCGGCGTGCCTCGGAGTTCGGCTGGTGCTTGTCGATGCAGTCGACGCTCAGGCCGTGGAACATGTAGAGGGGTCCCATCCACTCGGAGTCGCGCTTGGCCAGGTAGTCGTTCACCGTTACCACGTGCACGCCGTTGCCGGTCAGTGCGTTGAGGAACACCGGCAGGGTGGCCACCAGCGTCTTTCCCTCACCCGTGGCCATCTCGGCAATCTTGCCCTGGTGGAGTACCACGCCGCCGAAGAGCTGCACGTCATAGTGTACCATGTTCCACTGCGTGTCGTTTCCGCCGGCCATCCAATGGTTGGAATAGAGTGCCTTGTCGCCCTCTATCGTCACGAAATCATAACGGGCAGCCAACTCGCGGTCGAAGTCCGTGGCGCACACCTTGACCGTCTTGTTTTCGGCGAAACGGCGTGCCGTCTCCTTCACGATAGAGAAGACGACGGGCATCACCTCGTCGAGCACTTCCTCGTACTTGTCGAGCACTTCCTTCTCCAGCTTGTCTATCTGGGCGAACAGCGGGGCGCGGTCCTGCATCTCCGTCTGTTCCACCTTTGCCTTCACCTCGTCGATGCGTGCCTTCAGGCTCGTGACCGACTTCTGAATCTGTTGCCTGATTTCCTGCGTCCGGGCGCGCAACTGATCGTTACTGAGTCCCTTGATGGCCGGATAGGCCTCCTTCACTTTTTCCACCAGAGGCTGAATCTGTTTCATATCCCTCGTGGATTTGTTTCCAAAGAGCTTGCTTAAAAACTTGTTTATATCCATGCGTACTATTATTTGTATTCGTAAAATGGCGCCGCCGGGGCGCAATAATTTTATAAAAACGGAAAGAATACGGAGAAAAATCCCCTG
This sequence comes from uncultured Paraprevotella sp., assembly GCA_964540455.1. Lineage (GTDB taxonomy): Bacteria > Bacteroidota > Bacteroidia > Bacteroidales > Bacteroidaceae > Paraprevotella. The sequence continues at coordinate 162,419 of CAZIMK010000001.1, read as the reverse complement.
CCCTGCCGACACGACCGGCCTTCTGTCAGTTGAGACCGGTGAGGGGAGCCATCGTGCAGGCGTTCGGAGCGCGGATGCGAATCATCTGTGCGACAGTCGGCGCCACACAGTCCACCGTCACCGGTGTCTTCACGGTCTGTGCCGTGACATTGCAACCAAAGAAAAACAGCGGGAAGCCCATGTACGAACTGCGCACCAACTGTTCATAGCCGGTCTCTTCATTCACAAGTTTCCATCCCGAGGCTACTTCCACCAGAATGTCGCCCGAACACTTGGGACTGTAGCTGTTCCGCAGGCGACTGATGCCGGGCGTCCAGGCGCCCAGTGCCAGACGCTGCGCGGTGTAGACGTCCTTCACCCCGCTCATACGCACGAGAAAATCCTGCGAACGCTCCAATACTTCGGTATAATTGAGCTGTTTGTCCTCTATCAACTTATGATTCAGATACAGTTGGTTCTCATAGACAGTCTCCACGTACGCCCCTTGCCCGTAGACGGCCATAAGGAACATGTTGAGCAGGGCCGACGCCTTGGTGATGCTGAACGTACCTGTCGGGATGCGGTATTTCGACAAATCGGCCGTTTCCTCGTCGGCATAGCCGGTGGAAGTGACCACGAAAAGCACCTGCCCCTTGCCCACCTTCTTCTCCAGCGCATCTATCAGGTTGCCCAGTTCGCGATCGAGCCGCACATAGACATCCTGCTGTTCGATGGGGAACTCCGACACCGGATAGTGTTCGAAGTTGCCGGCATAATATGTCAACGCCAAGAAGTCGGTCACTCCGTCCATGCCCAGCGCCGTGTTGTCGACGCAATACGTAGCGAAACGTGTCACTTCCTCGTTGACCGGCGCGCTCGACTTGAAGGCACGGAATTTCCGGTTGCCGCCGAAGCTGTGCTTGAAAGGCTGCTTCATGCCGCCGGACACAAAATAATTGAAATTGCCGACCAGGTCATTGACCGGCTCCCAGACGATGTCGCCGATGCGCTTTCCCAGCGAACTGTAACGGTCGTAATTCACGGCCCACTGAGGATACGGACCGTAATATGACGAACTGCACCATTGTCCCGTCAGATCGTTGAGCCAGAAAGCCGCGTCCGCCGCATGCCCGGCCGAAAGCACGGCCGCATCGCGATACGGAGAAACGGCATACACCAGTCCCTTGCCCCCCGTGGCCACTTTCAGCTCATCCGGCAGGGTGGACACCGCCAGATGAAGCGGCGAGGAAGCCTCCGTTGTCAGGTTTCCGGGGAAGGCAGGATCGTCCACGCAATAGACAGGGCGCAACGTCTGCCGGTTCATCCACGTGGCACCGACCACTCCGTTGTCATAAGGCGAGGTGCCCGAATAAAGGCAGGCCACAGCCGAGGCGCGGTCGGGGCCGCTGAAAGGGTATTCCGCGTTCAGGAGGGCATACCCTTCTTTCATCAGCCGTTTGAACCCGCGTTCCCCGTAGAGCGGTGCAAATGCATCCAGATAATCGCTACGCAACTGGTCGACCATGATGCTGACCACCAGTCGGGGCACAGGCGACGCAGTCTGTGCGTCGGCTCCGGCCATAGCCAGAACGACAACCAGAGAGGTGAGAAGCCGGTAACTTTTCATCGGTCTTGAACGCATTGCTTTTTATAAAATAGGATATACCTTAGGGAACGTGCCCACAAAACGAGTGTCAAAGGTACAATTACTATGGTGAAATCTTGCGGAATGAACGGAGAAAATAATATAAAAAGTGTTAACCACGCGAGATTCACCGCATGCCAGTGCGTAGGGCGACGCAGAATTGCGCAACGTACCACCCACGGCATCATCAGCAACGGCACGGGATTGAACAAAAGTATCTGCCAGTTGGTATCCACCGCCGGATGGGTGGAGAAAAAGAAAAGGAACGTAAGAATGAGCCCCACGAGGCCCTGCCCCGTCATCAGCAACGCATCCAGCCACCAGAAACACAGCCCGCGGCGCAACTCGACCAGCGTAAGGAACAAGAGCGACACACATAGTCCCCAGAAAACCAAACCCAGCGGCACTTCCCCGCCCGCCTCCGGTCGACCAGCACACGGCAGAACGACATAATCTTCCGATAACACAAGCGGACGTTTTCCCCCCGCCCCGACGATGAAGGCTCCCCCGGCAAACGCCTTCAGATAGAACGGCGCGAACATCTGCTCACGCACCCCGATGAGGGTATCCACCGCCGCCCCAAGACAAAGGTCGTTGCCCAGTTCGGCCCACGGGTGGCCGGCCGTATATTCGTGGATGATGCCGCGGTATGTCCTCGGCTTTCCGGACGGATATGTACGAGACTCGCCGGACGGATACACAATACGTCCGTCTACGGCACGCTCTATCTGGTCGCGCACACGCGTTGTGCAGTTGTCATACAGAAAGTTATACCTGTACCTTCGGTTCTCGGGCCGGCAATTTTCCTCAAGCGCCTCTATCAGCCGAATCTTCTCCTCCGTAGTCAGGTTAAGCACCTGCTCGATGACACAACTTCCCCGCTGGTGATACTCTTCATAGAAATACGGGAAAGGCACATAGCGCACCTCGTAGTCGCACTCGCCACGCGTAAATCTCCATACGAAATGAGGGGTATTGAAATTGAACACTCCGTAATTAAACACGACATCCGCACCCGTACGGTAGTCCCGGCAGCGCAGGGCCGTATGCCCGTAAAGTTCATAAATTTCCCCGCCGGGCGCACACGTGAGCAGACTGACGTCCAGCGAATCCGCCGGCACTGCATGAGCTAACCGGACTATAAACCCAAAGATGCAGACCAGCACCAGCCGGATGAATTTCATAAAAAGAGAGGTATTTCTTGCCATGAGCCGCAAATTTACATTTATTTCGGCAAAATGTCCCTATCGGAAGCAGGAAAAAACATTTTATTTTCCGGGAAATGGGTCGCAAGAACGAGAGAATCACCGCAGTGCAGCCGCAGCTCCACCGCAGTGATTCCAGTCCTTCAATCCTCCGTGCCCGTCCAAGCACGAATTCACCAAGCCTTACCTGACTACAAGTTTCGCCGTAAAGGGACGACCTTCGGCTCCCGTGACACACACGATATAGATGCCGGCCGCCACATCGGCAGTAAACGAGAAGGGGAAGCCATCGGCCGTCCAACGGTTCACGCGGGTCCCCAAGGCATCAAACAGCTCCACCGTACAAGTCTCCGCCGTACCGCCGGCACACGCGAGTTCGACCACCTCGCCCACGCGGACCACCGCACTGCGCAGACGGAAGCCGACAGATGGCGCAGACAGGCGGGACACAGCCGTCACTTCACTTTCGTGCACCGCTTTCATCTCCTCGGATGTCAACGCCAAAGCATAAACACGGAAGTTGTCCATCGTACCCCGGTAGTCCTGATTTCCGGAACGGTAACTCGAATTGTCCCACCATTGCGTGCGACCTATATAATTACGCGTATCCGCTTTCAGCCGCGCCAGTTCATAGGGCTCATAAATGATAGAGGTGCTCTCTGCCACCTTTTCCTCGTTCACATAAACGGCCGTCACACCGGTGTGCGCATCAAATGTCACAGCGTAGTTCTGTTCCAGGCCGATAGCCGGTTGCTCCGGCGCCGTTATCAGCACAGTTCCCCCGCCGTTGTATTTCATTCCGGCTGCGAAAGAGCCCGCACGCAAAAACATACTGTGATAGTTGGCCGCCCCGAAGTCGTAGAACCTGGGCAGATTGTCCAGACTGGCGGGAACAGCGGTAAACATGACAGTATAACTGCGCAGACTGTCGAGTAATCCTTTCGGGACGAACGCGTAGCCGTTCGTACTGAAACCGGTGGCCGTGTTAGACGTCAGGTTCAACGTTCCGTCTATCACAGTTTTCCCGAACACTGTCGCGTCACGACCGCAGCCGCTACGGTCGATCAGTTTGCGGGAAGAGCCATCCATATACACGTCGCTTTCCTCAAAAGCATAGTACAGGCGAAGCGTCTTTTCCGGAGTACGCGGCATGACGGTCATGTCGAACATCTTCTCCTGCGATCCCACCATGGCGCCGAGCTTCACTTCGACGGGTTCTGCAGCCGGCGTCACCAGTCCGGAAGCAGCAAGCACAGACGGACGGGAGGAATACCAGAGGATGGGGTTTCCGGCCGCCGTCATCTCTGGCAACAGGAAATCGGTATATACTTCCGTCGGCAGAGCAAGCCCATCCAGCGCTGTTTCCGTTACACGGATTCGTGCTTCCGTGATACTGTTCCAATTATCTCCTCCCTGGGAGTTTCCATTGCACATGATACGCACATAACGTGCCTGACGCGGCTCAGGGAATGTGTAACGTTCCATCTCATTAGTCTGTCCGCTCGTCCGGCAGTCCGACAGAACGGTTGTATAGTTTGTCCCGTCTGCAGACACCTGCACCTCGAAATAGGAAATGCGCTCCAGTCCGGCATAGAAAGCAAGGTCTACAGCTTCGACCGGCTGCTCCGTCCCCAGGTCATAACGTATCCACTGGCCGATGCCGGCTTGGCTCCAGCGACTGGAAAGACTGTTGTCTATGGTGTTGGCGGGGGTATTACCTGACTGGTTACCGCTAGCCGTCACCTTGATACCCGCCGGACAGAGAGTCAGCGGCACAGTATGGACGAGCAGACGGCTCTGCACACCTTTCATCTCACCTCCGGCCTGACTTCTCAGTCCTTCGATTTCCAACGTATAGCGCCCGAAATCCAATGCCCGGGCAAACGTGATGAAAACGGTACGTTCGCCGTCGCTCTCGACCGTCGCTTCAAACGGTTTGCCGTTCAACTTGTAATGAGAGAGATTATCCGCCTCCGTCTGATCGGGCACATCGTTGAATGCCACCTGCATCCGGTTCGGTTCCACCAGTTTTGCTGACGAAATACGCAATGCAGGCACCGACATATCACCCGTTGCGAAACGCGCCATCTCGCTGGCTGCAAGTAAGAAAGCCCCGGTGCCGAAATCCGTCACGGAACTGGCGGCCACCGTATGATTCGGGTCGGCACTCTCCCCTATGGGCTGCATATAGCCAACCGAACCGTCCTCCCGGAGAGCCACCGTAGTCAGATAATTCCAGGCACGTTCCACCGTAACGCCATATTCCTTTTCAGAAAGAATGCCATTGTTGAATCCCCAAAGATAACCGTACGTAAACAGACACGTACCGCTACTCTCGTAACCAGGAGCATAAGCCGGATCTATCAGACTGCGGGTCCAGTATCCTTCGGGCTGCTGTGCGGCGGCTACGGAACGGGCCATCTTACGGTAAACATCAATATATTCATCGCGATGAGGATCGTCGGAGGGCAAGTCGGCCAGCACGCGGGCAAAAGCCGCGAATATCCATCCGTCGCCACGCGCCCAGAAGTCTTTCTTACCGTTGCTCGTCTTGTGAGCGGGGTAAATGTATTTGCCGTCCCGGTAATAGAGATTCTCCTCCTCGTCATACATTAGCTCAGTGGCGTACTTCCAATATTCGTACATTTTCTGCAGATAAAGTTCGTTACCGGTCAGCTTATACATGCATGTCATGACGGGCATCACCATGAAGAGCCCGTCCACCCACCACAGGTAGTCCACATTGGCCGTATGAATTTCATAATCCATCACCTCAAGCGCACGGGCTATCTTCTCCGGCGAAGGATTAAAGTTGTACAGGTCAGCATAAATCTGGAAACAGATCTGGCAGTCGCCGAACAAGACATAGTCCCCACCCTCACCATAAGAGTATTTCCACTTTGTCTTATCCGTTCCGGGAGCGCCGCACCAGTTGTTCTGCTCCGCCCAAGCTGTGGAATAGTCGAGATAGGCGGCATCGCCGGTGAGCGCATAGGCTTCCATATTCCCCACATGATAAACCGCACGGTTCCAGAAGAAATCCCCGTGCGTGGGATGGGTCTCCTGCCAACGGCCGTTCACACGGTGAATGATTTCGATAACGTCATCCTTGTTGGGCAATGTCTGCATGGAAGTTTCCGTCAGAGGATGTTCCACAGTCTGCCGGAAACGGTCAAGCGCATCAAACCAGTCATCATCGGACGCATACGTATCGCGGGGGAATATGTTCCAGCCTCCGCCGAAGTAATAGACTAAATCCGTACCGGGCACATAGTCGCACATAAGACTCAGATGGTTGTCAATCTCCTTGGTTATCGTCTCAACACCGGGCATGCAGGCCCCCAGATAAAAGCGGGCACCGGCAGAGGTAATGGTTCCTTCACTTTTGTTTTCCGCCCAACCGATCAGTCCCGGTATTTCTGTAAAAGCCACTCCTTCGGGCGACACACCTGTCATATTCGTATGCTGGTAAATGCAGACTGCCATCTTCATGTCCTGCTGCGGACCGTCATAACGCACGGTCGCCTTATTCAGTATACGGCCTGCAGTGGTCTCGATACGAAGCGTCTTGGTGTAATACTTTCCGTTCACCTCTACCTTATTATATATAAGCTCGAATTCCGAGCGCAGAGGACCATTTTCCAGGATACGGCATTCGTCATAGGCATCGTGTAACCAGAGTTTACCGGCAGCGTATACCGACACTCCGCCGGCACCAAGCGTTTTACCGTTCACGGAATAGGCATCCACGCCGTATTCATTCTCCGAATGGTAATTGGACATGGTATACATTTTATCTATGATAGGCTCGGACTGCTTCTTCTGCCACAGGTCCACGCCGTTGGCCGTATTCGGTTCCGATGCCTGCAACTGGTGACTGTACATGCGGTAAGCAGCCAAGTCGTTTTCCCAGGCAATATCGTTGCGGCTCGAAGGCATCATCTGCGCCGCATAGGTCAGTTTTTTCAGCGGAACGGAAAGGCCGTCGGTCAACGTATAGGTTGCCGTAGAGGCATATCCCACCGTGGCACGAAAGAGAATAGTGCCATCCGGACGTGCCTCATAAGGAATATTGTTACCGGCTTCGTCAAGCAACATTTTACCTCCGAGTTCGGTTCCTTCAGGAACCTGTACGGTAACGACCTCCTCCGTACGGGAGAAACCCAACGTGTTTTTCAACCGGAATACGATGTCAGTAGCGGCAATTGCCTGCGAACCAGCAAGCAGCCAGACAGCCGCCGTCATCATTCTGAGAATTTTGGTAGTTTGTTTTTCCATATCCATATCAAATTAGATTGTCGGTAATTGCTTAGTGCTTGTGTGCACAAAATTAAATATAAATCTTGATTTATATGCTGGTAGAACAAGAAAAAATAGAGTTTGCCTCTATTCTTTATGATGGCTCAGAAGATTCCGGCAAACACCGCTTGCCGGATGAAGTACCGCTCGCAGGATATAGCGAAGTGCTGCTCATCCGTGCCCAGCCGTGCACTGCCTTCCGGCATTCATTCTTTCAAAATCATTCGTTTATTCCATCCTTTTGTTGTATCTTTGCGTATCAAAAACTGAATCAGTGAATTTAGTCATCGACATTGGAAACACACGAGCCAAGCTGGTTGCTTTTGAAGGTTCGAAACCTATCGAGGAAGTACACACGTCCAATACTACGCTGGAAGCCCTTCCCGAATTCCTTCAGAGACACGCGTTCCGGCACGGCATTTTGGGAACGGTAATTGACATCACCCCCGAGGCCGAAGAACGGCTGAAGCATATAACATTTCCCATGCTCCATCTGAACTGGCAAACCCCCATCCCTATCCAAAACCGTTATGCAAGTCCGGAAAGATTGGGAGCAGACCGGCTGGCAGCAGCTGTAGGCGCCTACAGCCAGCAGCCTGGCCACGACATACTGATTATTGATGCCGGCACATGCATCACATACGATTTCATCGACGCACAGGGCTGTTATTGGGGAGGCAACATCGCGCCCGGCATGCACATGCGGCTGAAAGCCCTGCATACATATACGGCAAGACTGCCGCTGGTAGAGGCGGAAGGCAAAGTTCCTATGCTCGGATTCGATACGGAAACGGCTATCCGGGCCGGTGCCATAGAGGGTATGAGATACGAGATAGAGGGGTATATCAAGCATTTCAAGGAAAAATACCCGCAGCTTTTGATTTTTTTAACAGGTGGAGACTATATAAATTTTGATTCCACGATAAAAAGTCTCATCTTTGTAGACAATTTTATTGTCCCAAAGGGCCTTAATTGTATATTAACGTTCAATAATGACAAGTTATAAGCAAGTAATCTGCAGCCTGCTCCTGTTTGCAATGTCAGGGCTTTCATACGCACAGACCAACGGATCCAACTCTTCATATTCCCGTTTCGGACTGGGAACACTGAACGAGCAGTCTCAAGGATTCAACCGCAGCATGAGCGGATTGTCGCAAGGAATACGAAAAGGAAACGTGATCAACATGCAAAATCCGGCCTCCTACGCCGCCATCGATTCGCTATCGTTTATCTTCGACGTCGGCATGGCGCTGCAAGGCGGACGCTTCAAACAAGGGGCTACCACCATGAATGTGTACAACACATCGCTGGAATACATCAACGCCGGATTCCGGATAAACAAAGGATTGGGTCTGTCGTTCGGTTTCATGCCTTATACGACCATCGGATATAATTTCACACGATACAGCACGAACGATGAAACGACTGCCACATTCGTCCACACGGGAAACGGAGGACTGCATGAAGCCTATATCGGCATCGGCTGGAGCCCGTTCCGGAACTTTTCCATCGGAGCAAACGCCGGTTACTTGTGGGGAGAATACAGCCACAGCATTATCCAGACGCTGTCCAGCGGTGGAAACGGATTGAACCGCCTCTACGAGGCAGACCTTTACAGCTATAAGCTGGATATCGGCGCACAATACCAACTAAGACTGGACAAACAAAACGTATTGACCGTAGGAGCGACCGTTGGTATCGGACACACTATCAACAGCACCGCTTACAACCACAGCTTCACCAGCAACAGCGACACCATTACACAAAGTGTACCGAAGGCATTCGAGCTGCCTTACACTATCAGTGTCGGAGCGGCATGGAACCACAAGGACCGCTGGCAGGTCGGCGCAGACGTTCTGCACGAACGCTGGAACAAATGCAAGTCCCCCTACATTCCCGAAACGACAGGAAACAATCCTTCCTCGTTCGTTTCAAAAGAAGGTGCTTATCTAAACCGTACCAAAACCATTATCGGCGCTGAATACGTTCCGGACCCAACCAACCGAAAATACGGACAACGCATCCGCTATCGGATGGGAGCCTCCTTCTCGACGCCGTATGTCAAAATCAACGGAGCCAACGGCCCCCGTGAATACGGAATCACGGCCGGCGTAGGGCTTCCTATCTCCAACAAGATTAACAGCCGCTCGTTAATCAACCTCGGTGTGCAATGGTCGCGCATCGCCTCGGCCAACAACCTGATGATTACGGAAGACTATTTCAAGATCAACATCGGACTCACTTTCAACGAGCGCTGGTTCATGAAATGGAAGATCAACTGATGCCGGAAATGCGGAATATTCCCAGAAAGATTTATCCGTTACGTCTGACTGTTTTCTCTTGTGCAGCCGCCATGCTCCTTTCGGTCGCAGCCTGCGGGGGAGAGAAAGAACATATCGCCCCTCCTGTGAACGAAAATGACTCGCTCCCGTTCATGCACTCAAGGGGAATATCCAACCTGATATCCGACTCCGGTGTCATCCGCTATAAAGTGGTAGCCGAGGAATGGGACATCTACAATAACACCCAGCCCCCCAAATGGGTGTTCATTAAAGGAATACTCCTGGAAAAATTCGACTCGACGTTTCATACGGACTGGTTCGTACAGTCCGACACGGCTTATTGCTACAATCAGCGACTGTGGGAATTACGGGGCCGGGTGCTCGTGCGCAATCTGCAAGGCACCATCTTCCGCACGGAGGAACTGTTCTGGGACATGAGCGACCACGAAATCTATTCCCACCAGTTTGTCGATATCGCCATGCCCGACAAGGAACTGAAAGCCTATAACTTTACGTCCAACGAGCAGATGACGCGGTACACGTTCAACAATGCACAGGGATTCATGCCTTTCAACGACTCGGAAAATTCGGCTGATTCTGTCCGGACAGCTCCGGCCAAACCATAATAAAAACACCATTCAATAAATCCTTTATGACCAGCATACTCATACAGATTGTCTTTATATTATTGTTGTCTGCATTTTTCTCCGGCATGGAAATTGCATTCGTCTCCTCCAACAAGCTCAAATTCGAGGTAGACCGTTCCTCCCAAAGTCTCACTACAAAAATAGTAAGTGTTTTCTACAGCCACCCCAATAATTTCATATCCACACTATTGGTGGGCAACAACATAGCCCTGGTTATCTACGGCATCCTGATGGCCCAGGTCATCAACAAATTCATCCTGACACCTATACACCTGACAGATAATGAAGGAATCATGCTGACTCTCCAGACGGTTATTTCCACGTTCATCGTCCTGATTACCGGAGAATTTCTGCCGAAAACCTTGTTCAAGATAAATCCAAACCGCATGATGAATGTCTTTGCCATCCCCGCTATGCTGTTCTACATACTGCTCTACCCGATATCAAAATTCACAAGCGGACTGTCCAAAGTCATGCTCCGCCTTCTCGGACTGAAAGTTACCAAACAGGCCAGCGACCAGGCTTTCACCAAAGTGGATTTGGACTATTTCATCCAGTCGAGTATCAAAAACGTACGCAGCGAGGAATCTATCACCGATGAAGTGAAGATATTCAGAAACGCGCTGGACTTCTCAAGCATCAAAGTACGCGACTGCATTGTACCCCGTACGGAAATCGAAGCCATAGACATTGATTCCCCCATTGAAATGCTCAGAAATCATTTTATAGAGAGCGGAAACTCCAAAATCGTAGTCTACGAAGGAGATATTGACAACATTGTAGGATTCATCCACTCTTCCGAGATGTTCCGTCATCCTCAAGACTGGACCAAACAAATCCGGGAAGTTCCCATCGTACCGGAAACAATGCCGGCACACAAAATGCTGCAGACATTCATGCAGCAGAAAAAATCGCTGGCTGTCGTCGTGGACGAATTCGGCGGTACGTCGGGTATCGTCACCATGGAAGACCTGGTAGAGGAAATCTTCGGCGACATCGAAGATGAACATGACAACAACAATTACGTTGCCAAGTCCATAGGAGAAAACGAATACATCCTGTCCGCCCGGTTGGAAATAGAAAAAGCCAACGAGATGCTGAACATACAACTGCCGGAATCGGATGACTACCTGACCGTAGGCGGACTTATCCTGCACCAGTATCAGAGTTTTCCGAAACTAAACGAAATAGTCAAATTCGGCCCGTTTGAATTTAAGATTATCAAAAACACGACAACCAAAATAGAACTTGTACGTTTGAAAATATCCGAATAGCTTAATTTTTCCGGGTAAAACCATCTTTATATGCAAGCTTTTTTGTATCTTCGTGCGCAATTTCGGAATAATCAAAAAATAAAATTAATAATATGGCAGCATTACTAAAAATCCGCAACAGAAGTAAGTTGTTGGCAACAATCATCGGTCTTGCACTCCTTGCATTCATTGCCGAAGGATTGTTCAGTTCCATTCAGTCGACCAGGAACGAACACAGAATGAATATCGGTCAGGTCAACGGCGAGAACATCACAGCACAAGAGTTTCAGAACATGGTCGAAGAATTTGCAAATATACTGAAAGCGACCAGCGGACAGACTTCATTCGACGACATGCAAATGACACAATTACGTGATCAGGTATGGAATAATTTTATAAACTACAAACTGATAGAACATGAAGCCGAAGAACTGGGCCTTACCGTAACCGACGCTGAGATCCAGTCTATCATAAACGAAGGAAGCAGTCCTCTGCTGAATAGTTCACCTTTCCGCAACCCGCAGACCGGACGTTTTGACGCGACCGAGCTTAAAAACTTCCTGAGCAACTATGAAGACATGAAGAACAGTCCGGACAACATGACTCCTGAAATCAGAGAATACTATACAAATATCTACAACCTGTGGATGTTCCTTGAAAAGTCTCTTCGTCAGGAAGCTCTTCAAAACAAATACACGGCACTGCTCCAGAGTTCGTTCATCAGCAACCCCGTTTGTGCAAAGGACAACTACGAAGGCCGTATCAACGAAAGCGACATCCTGCTGGCCGCCGTTCCGTACACTACCGTACCCGACAGCACGGTTCAGGTAAGCGATGCCGACCTGAAAGCCAAATACAAAGAATTTAAAGAAGCTTTCATCCAGACTACTGAAAGCCGCGATATCAAGTACATCACGGTACAGGTAAGCGCCAGCCAGGCCGACCGCGCCGAACTGGACAAGGAAATGGCCGAATACAGCCAGATGCTTGCCGAAGGACAGGAACCAGCCAAGGTTGTCCGCGAAAGCGGTTCTTCCGTAGCTTATTTCAGTCTTCCCGTGAAAAAAGAGGTCTATCCGCGCGATATCGCCGCACAGCTTGATTCCATGAGCATAGGCACACAGAACGGTCCGGTATACAACATGGCCGACAATACGCTGAATATCGTACGGCTCGTTGCCAAAGTCTCCATGCCGGACTCTATCGAGTATCGCCAGATTCAGGTGGCAGCACAGGACGAAGCCACAGTCAAGAAGACCAGCGACAGTATCATGACCGCTCTCAACGCCGGTGCTGATTTTGAAGAAATCGCCAAGAAATACGGACAGACAGGCGGAAAAGTATGGCTGACTTCCGCACAATATGACGGTGCGCAACTGGATGCCAACAACCTTAAATATATCAAGACACTGACAGAAACACCCGCAAGCCAAGTAGTGAACCTGCCCATCGGAAGTATCAATGTCATCCTCCAGGTTACCGACCGCCGGGCTATGGTGGACAAATACACCGCTGCCGTCATCAAACGCGAAGTCGATTTCAGCAAAGACACGTATACAAAAGCATACAATGATTTCAGCCATTTCCTGGCCTCCAATCCGACTTTGGAGGAAATCGAAGCCAATGCACAGAAAAACGGCTATCGCCTGATGGATTACAAAGGCATGCAGAACACAGAACACTATGTGGCCAACCAACGTAACACGACCGAGGCACTGCGCTGGATATTCAATGACGACACAAAGAAAGGCGCGGTATCACCGTTGTATGAATGTGGCAATAATGACTGCATGCTGGTAGTCATTCTTACAGGTATCCACGAAAAAGGCTATCTGACGGTAGAAGATGTCAAAGAGTTCCTTACATCCGAAGTAATCAAGGACAAGAAAGCCGATATTCTGAAGAAAGAACTGGAAGCAGCAAAATCCATAGCGGAAGCAGGCAACATCAAGGGCGCCAAGTCAGATACAATCAAGCATATCACATTCAATTCTCCTGCATTCATCCGTTCCATCGGTGCCAGCGAACCTGTTCTCAGCGGCGCTGTGAGCAATAGTGCCAAAGGTGCCTACAAAACGGCAGTGAAAGGCAACAGCGGCGTGTATGCTTTCCAGGTTCTAAACAAAGAGAAAGGCAACGAAACATTTGACAGCAAGAAAGAAGAAGAACAACTGAGTAGCCAGCAGTTGAATGCCGCAAGAAACTTCATCATGGAGTTGCGCACGAAAGCGAACCTTATAGACAACCGCTATCTGTTCTTCTAAAAAACATTTCATAGAAATTCTAAAAGAAGCCTGTCAGCCGGATTGTTGACAGGCTTCTCTTTTTTCAAATGATATTCCCCAAGAACAAGGAACACATGACAACACGGATTTACCTCGTACGCCACGGAGAAACGGAGGAAAACGTGGCAGGCATCCTCCAAGGGCACATGCCGGGACACCTGACAGAACTGGGACGCGGACAGGCGCGCGAACTACGGGACCGGCTGGCCGCCATACATTTCGATGCTCTCCTGTGCAGCGATCTGCAACGTTGCCTCGACACGGCAGACATCCTGAACGAACCGCACGGTCTGCCACTCATCCCCACAGTCCTGCTCCGCGAACGGGACTGGGGAAATCTGACAGGCATCAGTTACCTCACGGCACGGCAAGGGCTGAACAATACGGTAGAGAGTATAGACGACATGTTTACCCGTGCCGAACAGTTTTTGAAAGAGGTTGCAGAGAAGCATGCCGGACAAACAATACTGGCCGTGAGCCACGGCCTATTCTCCCGCGTCGTACAGGGAGCAAGCCTTGGCAAAGCCATAAACGAGATACCGAGAATGGACAACGCCAAAGCACGTATCGTAGAAATCACCCCTCCCCTGCACTTCCGCTATCTGAAACAGGAAAGCGGTCTGACAGCGGACTGATCTGCTTTTCCGCATCCTGTAAGAAAAGTCACACAGCCTGCAATTCTGAGATATACGAAAGCACAGCCACAGCCTCGCTCACGGAATTTACCTCCCGGACCACCATTGAACGACGTCCGTCTGTCTCCCGAATACTGCATCGGTGAACATTCATTCCTGCGTATGCCAGACACTGACCGAAAGCACGGCTTTGATAGAAAGGACTGTCGGCCTTGTTCACAAAATAAAGACTCATGCGGCCAGCCTTGAGGAATATCTTCTCTGCACCGAGATAACGCCCCAGACGGCGCAAGGAAACGACACGGATAAGCTCTTCCCCCTCATCGGGAATGGCACCGAAGCGATCGGTAAGACGTCGCCGGAAAGCTTCCACGTCCTCGGGCTTCTCCAATCCGTCCAATTCACGATAGAGCAGCATGCGCTCGCTACTTCCCGGCACGAATTCTTCGGAAAAAAACATCTGCAGGTCGCTCTCCAGTGCGCACTCATCCACAAAATCGGCTCCGTTGAGATCACCTCCTGCCGCCATCTCGCTGGCATAGAGATGAGAAAATTCATCGTTACGGAGTTCCTTCACCGCTTCGGAAAGAATCTTTTGATACGTCTCGTAGCCCAGATCGGCAATAAACCCGCTCTGCTCCGTTCCGAGCAGATTACCGGCACCGCGTATGTCGAGGTCCTGCATGGCAATATGAATACCGGAACCCAGATCGGAAAAATTCTCAATCGCCTGAAGACGGCGGCGTGCTTCCTGCGTGAGAACGGAAAGAGGTGGCGCAAGCAGATAGCAGAACGCCTTCTTGTTGCTCCGTCCCACGCGCCCCCTCATCTGATGGAGGTCGCTTAAACCGAAGTTTTGCGCCGCGTTGACGATAATGGTATTGGCATTAGGGATATCGATACCGCTCTCGATGATAGTGGTGGAAATGAGCACATCATAATCGTAATTGGCAAAACCGAAAATCACTTGTTCCAGCTCTTCGGGCAACATACGTCCGTGTCCCACACAGACGCGGGCATCGGGTACGTGCTTCCGGACAAGCGCCTCCAGTTCCGGCAGATTGGAAATACGGTTATTGACGATGAATACCTGCCCGTTACGGCTCATCTCGAAATTGATAGCCTCAGCTATGATATCGCCGCTAAAGGTATGCACCTCGGTCTGTATAGGATAGCGGTTGGGAGGAGGAGTCTGTATGACGGAGAGGTCGCGCGCTCCCATAAGGGAGAATTGCAACGTGCGGGGAATAGGCGTGGCAGTAAGCGTAAGCGTGTCGACATTGACTTTCATCTGCCGCAGTTTCTCCTTTGTGGATACCCCGAACTTCTGTTCCTCGTCTATGATCAGCAACCCCAGATCGCGGAATTTCACAGATTTGGAAATGAGTTTATGCGTCCCAATGAGAATGTTCACCTTTCCCTCAGTCAAGTCACGGAGTATTTCTTTCGTCTTGGCGGCACTACGGGCACGGCTCAGATACTCCACACGCACGGGCATTCCGCGGAGACGTCCGGTAAAAGTCTGAAAATGCTGGTAGGCCAACACGGTCGTGGGCACAAGCACCGCCACCTGCTTATTATCGGCACAAGCCTTGAAAGCGGCGCGCACGGCCACCTCCGTCTTACCGAAACCCACGTCGCCGCACACCAGGCGGTCCATCGGCCTGTCGCGTTCCATATCGGCCTTCACATCCTGAGTGGCTTTCAGCTGATCGGGCGTGTCTTCGTAAAGGAAACCGGCCTCCAGCTCGTGTTGAAGGAAACTATCGGGACTGAAAGCAAAGCCTTTTTCTTCACGCCGGCGCGAATAGAGACGTATAAGATCACGCGCGATGTCTTTAATCTTATTCTTCGTGCGCTCTTTCAATTTCTCCCAGGCTCCGGTACCGAGACGACTCATGCGGGGCGGTTCGCCGTCGCGTCCTTTATACTTGCTCACCTTATGGAGCGAGTGAATGGAAACAAAGACAACGTCATCATTCTGATAGAGAATCTTGATGACCTCCTGTGTCGTAGTCCCGTTGGGTATGCGCACAAGTCCTCCGAAACGCCCCACCCCATGATCCACGTGAACAACATAGTCTCCCATCTGGAACTGTTGTATTTCTTTGAGCGACAATGCCACTTTGCCGCTGCGTGCCTTATCGCTGCGAAGGTTGTATTTATGGAACCGGTCGAATATCTGGTGATCGGTGAACAGACAGACACGCAACGTGTGGTCCGCAAATCCGCCATGGAGTGTCCGCCCTACAGGCGTGAAGCACACACCGGGTGCCTGTTCTTCGAATATGGCTTGCAGACGGTCGGTCTGTTTGGCCGAATCCGCCAATATATATAAGGTATATCCCTGCGACAGATAGTCGGCGAAAGATTTGTTTACGAGTTCAAAATTTTTATGGAACACGGGCTGGGCTTCCTGTTCAAACCCCACGGTGGCCTGCGGTGCGCCCGAAGGACGGTGCCCGAACTCTACCCGTCGAAAATCAAGAAACCCGCGACGGAACTGCGCCCCGTCCGTCAGTATACTCTCACGACGCAAGCGTTCGCGCTGTTCCTGTTCTTCCATCTCGCTGTGCACTTCCTGCTCCAGCAACGCCTGTTGCGAGAAACCTTCCTGCCAGATCCGGTCCACCGCCTCACAGACATAAAGCCAGTCGCGGACCACCAGTACGGTATCAGCCGGCAAGAAGTGGGACAGACAAACCGTCTCCTCCGTCCCGCCTCTCAGTTCGGGCACGATGGAAACGGATTCGCAACGTCCCTGAGAAAGCTGGGTCTGCACGTCAAATGTACGGATACTATCCACTTCGTCACCAAAGAAATCGATGCGGAACGGATACTCCGAAGAATAGGAAAACACATCGACAATACTGCCTCTGACGGCATACTGCCCGGGTTCGTATACATAATCTACACGCCGGAATCCATAGGAAAAAAGTGTTTCTTCCACGAAAGCGATGTCCACCCGTTCTCCCGTTCCGAGACGAAGGGTCTGACTGCTCAGTTTCTCACGCGAAACCACTTTCTCCGCCAATGCCTCGGGACTGGTTACAACAAAAAGAGGTTTCACTCCGGCAGACAGACGACTCAGCACCTCCATACGCAGAATCTCACTGGCCGCATCCCTCTGGGCATAACGCACAGAACGGCGATAGGAAGAAGGAAAATAAAAAACCTGCTCCTCGCCCAGCAACTGCGTCAGGTCGTGATAAAAATAACCGGCCTCTTCCGCATCATCGAGTACAAACACGTAAGGTCGCGACAACGCCGCAGGAGCTGCTCCGGTAAGCGACGCGAAAACAACCGGCGGAGCGGATGCACACAAGCCGGCGACGTGCATCGTCCGTACACTGTCATCCAGCAACAGCCGTCCCAGCGCTTTTACCTGCGGGTGGGCGGCATATAAAGTCAGAAGTTCTTGTATTTCCATTTCAAAAAGCGTACAAAAATACGAAAAATCGACAAAAAACAGCCTGCGCCCCTTAAAATAAATCGTCATGCATACCCGCGTTTCACCATTTCTCCCTATATTTGCCTTACATTAACCTTACGAAGCAACCTTAAAACCACCCAAGGCATTATGAACTCAGACAGCATTGTCATTATCCCGACCTACAACGAACGCGAAAACATCGAAAATATCATCCGGGCCGTATTCGGTCTGCCGCAGTCTTTCCACGTCCTCATCATCGACGACGGGTCGCCCGACGGAACGGCCGACATAGTGAAACGGCTGATGGCTGAAGAATTCGCCGGACGTCTCCACCTCATACAGCGGACTGGCAAACTGGGGCTGGGCACCGCCTACATCGCCGGATTCCGGTGGGCCATCGAACATAAATACGACTATGTGTTTGAGATGGATGCCGATTTCAGCCACAATCCTAACGACCTGCCGCGCCTTTATGCGGCCTGTGCCGAGGAAGGATTCGACGTAGCCATCGGTTCCCGCTACGTGAGCGGCGTGAATGTCGTCAACTGGCCTATCGGACGCGTACTTATGTCATACTATGCCTCCAAGTACGTACAACTCGTTACAGGACTGAAGATCCACGACACGACAGCCGGTTTCAAGTGTTACCGCCGGCAGGTACTCGAAACCATAGAACTGGACAAAATCCGTTTCAAGGGATACGCATTCCAGATAGAGATGAAATTCACAGCCCACAAGTGCGGTTTCCGTATCAAGGAGGTGCCGGTCATCTTCGTCAACCGCGAATTGGGAACAAGCAAGATGAGCGGAGGAATCTTCAGCGAGGCTGTCTTCGGTGTTATCCGTCTGCGCATGGACAGTTGGTTCCGGAAATTCCCGAAAAAGAACTGACCTTATTGATATAAATCAAGAAAAACGCGATTTTTACCAAAAAGATGCACAGGTCTTTGCAGATTAATCCAAAGTGTGTACCTTTGCATCGTGTTTTTCATAGTATTAGATTTAAGGTTAACAAAGGTTGGGCTTCAGCGGAAGCCCTTTTTTTATGCTCCGACACCTGAATACAATAGCATTCTTTAATGCACTTGAACACCTGTCCGGACGCTATCGGCCCGATTCTTCCGCCGTTGCTTCATACAGTTCAGCCAGCGTTGCCACCACCGCCCGATGAGGATAACGCGCCAGTTCTTCCGCCGAGTGCACTCCGGTTGTCACTCCCACATAATCCACTCCCGCATTCCAGGCTGTCTGCCCGTCGATGATGTTGTCACCGAAATAGAGCGTACGTTGCTCCGATACGCCCAGACGCCGTATGGCCTCACGCAGCCCGGAAGGGTCCGGCTTGTGGGCCGGAGCGTCCTTCAGACCGATAACTGTATCGAACCAACCTTCCAAACCGTTCAGTTCCAACGTACGGACAATCACACTTCCTTCTTTTGTGGAAACGATACCCAGCCGGATGCCTGACTCCCGCAACAGGCGCAGCAACTGCAATCCCTCCGGATAAAATCGTGTGTGCTCCGCCATGTGAGGGCGGCATACGGCAGTATACTCCCTGTGATAAGCCTCCAGCACCGCCCTGTCGGTATCACCCGTCAGCCGCGCAAAGGCATCTTCGAGCGTCATGCCGATGGTACGGCGGATATTCTCATCCTCCACGTCCGTGTATCCATGAACCGAAAGGACACGATGAAAGGACTCGACAATCCATTCGCTGCCATCAGCCAGCGTCAAGTCAAAATCAAACACGCAGGCTTCATACGCCTTTATCCAATCCTTCAATTTCATCATACGGTCCCGGCTCCTTTTATCAAATCCTCTATCTGCCCGACAAGCGAGTCGGGTACCGAAAAGCGCACATCCTCACCGCTTCCCCTGATCGACTGTATAAAGTGTTCCCACTCGCCCGCATACACTTTCATCATGCGGATGTTCGACGGCGATGTCAACCGGAAGGAGTAGCGCATATTCGCCAGACGGTCCGATGCCTTCACAAAAGGCGCATACGGCGTCTGCCGTATACCGGCATAATACTTTTCATTGGCACGTTCGGCACGGCTGCGTCCTTTCTCGTTCGTGAGGGCATAGACAATTTCCGTCGCCAGCCGTGCCTTCTCTTCTTCCATACCGCCAGCCGTCCGCGCATGGCGCATCACGTCGTTGTATGTCAGACGTGCATCTTCGATACTATCGTGATAATAAGCGGAAAAGACCAGGGGAACCACATCCTCCGCCTCCACACATACTTCATGACCGAATTCCCGCACACAGGCGGCTACGGCGTCGAGATGATAACCATAGGGCAGATTGCCCGAATAATGCTGATTGACATGATCATGCAGTTCATGGCCCGCCAGCCGGATGCGATCCAGCAAGAATGACTGCCGTTGAAGGCAATCCTCAAACTCTTCTCTCTTCATCTTTTCCTCCTTATTTCTTAGTGAATTTCCCCACACGGAACACCACGAATGGTTTGCGGGGACTGACAAAGATAAGAAAGTCCGACGGTTTATCCAATTTCATACGCGATTTTTGTCCGATTTCCGGTACATTCCGTTTTTTATCCCTATCTTTGTGAGAATGCCAATTTTAGACGAAAACACGATATGAAAACCTGGATACGAAACGCCATTCTGGTAAACGAGGGGCAGAGTACGAGAGGTTCAGTCCTGATTGAGGATGACCGCATCGCCTGCATACGGAAAGACGGCGAAGGCGGAGACTGCCTGACGGCCGAACGTACAATAGACGCCGAAGGATGCTATCTGCTGCCAGGCGTGATAGACGACCATGTGCATTTCCGTGAACCGGGACTGACCCGAAAAGCGGATATCGAAAGCGAAAGCCGGGCCGCAGCTGCCGGAGGCGTCACTTCTTATATGGACATGCCGAATGTTCTTCCTCAGACCACCGAACTGCAACTGCTTGAAGAGAAATTCGCCCTCGGAGCCGGACGAAGCCGGGTCAACTACTCTTTTTTCTTCGGAGCCACGAATACAAACACGGATGTTCTGGAACGACTCGACCGGCAGAAGGTGTGCGGCGTGAAACTGTTCATGGGAAGCAGTACGGGCAACATGCTGGTGGACAAGGACGAGGCTCTGTATCGGATATTCGAGCGCTCTCCCCTGCCCATCATGACGCACTGCGAGGACAGCGCCCTCATCGCAGCGGCCACAGCCTCCTGCCGGGAACGCTACGGAGAAGACCCCGATATGATTCACCACCCGGAAATACGCAGTGCCGAAGCATGCTACCGCTCTTCGTCCTTAGCGGTTCGGCTGGCGAAAGAAACGGGAGCCCGTCTGCATGTGGCACACGTGACAACGGCCCGCGAATTGGAACTGTTCAGCCCGACCCCGCTTTGCCCCCCCGGCAGTGACCGGCCCACAAAGCGCATCACGGCCGAAGCGTGCATCCCCCACCTGTACTTCACTGATGCCGACTACGCCAGACTGGGAGCGCGTATCAAATGTAACCCCGCCGTGAAAACGGCATCCGACCGCGACGCACTGAGACTGGCGCTCACAGACGGACGCATCGACGTCGTGGCCACTGACCACGCTCCTCACCTGCCGGAGGAAAAACAAGGCGGATGCCTGAAAGCACTGTCAGGCATGCCTATGATACAATTCTCGCTGGTGAGCATGCTCGGTCTTGCAGAGAAAGGAATATTGCCGATAGAACGGGTGGCCGCACTGATGTGTCATGCCCCTGCCCTCCTGTTCGACATAGAAGACCGCGGATTCCTGCGCGAAGGATACTATGCCGACCTCGTACTGGTGCGGCGGACATCTCCGTGGATACTGAAACCCGGACAGATACTCAGCAAATGCGGATGGAGTCCGATGGAAGGTATGGCCTTCCAGTGGCAGGTGGTGCAAACATACTGCAACGGACATCTGGTTTATGACAACGGACGGATAGACGACAACTACCGCGGACGCCCATTGACTTTCTGCCGATGATTCACACATTGCATTATGCACTGCACGAGGTAGAGGAATATATCAACTGGATTTACTTCTTCCATGCCTGGGACTTTCCTCCCCGCTTTGCGTCCATTGCCCGCCTGCACGGATGTGATGCCTGCCGGGCCGGTTGGTTGGCGGGTTTTCCGGAAGAAGAACGCCCGAAAGCGGAAGCGGCCATGCAATTGTTCAAGGAGGCCCGGCGCATGCTGAGGTCTCTCGACAGGGATTTCAATACACATGCCCGCTTCGGCCTGTTCGAAGCAGCGGCTGAAGGCGATGATTTGGAAGTAATCATCGAAAGAAACGGAACAAAACACACGGAACGACTGCCCCTGTTGCGGCAGCAACACACTATGCAGCCCGACAAACCGCTGTTGTGCCTGACGGATTTCGTGCGCCCGGCCTCACAAAATATCCCCGATACCGTAGGAATCTTTGCCGTCACGGTAGATGAGGATATGGAACATCTATATGAAAACGGGGCGTATGCAGACAGTTACCGCCATCTGCTGGCACAGACTCTGGCCGACAGACTGGCTGAAGCCACTGCCGAAAAGATGCACGAAGCCGTACGCCGCTCTTACTGGGGATATGCCCCGGACGAACGGCTGACGCCCGAAGAACTGTTCGTAGAACGCTTCCAGGGCATACGTCCGGCCGTGGGTTATCCGTCACTGCCCGACCAGAGCCTGAACTTCGACCTCGACCGTCTGCTGGATTTCGGAAGTATCGGCATCCGGCTTACGGAAAACGGGGCCATGCAACCTCACGCCTCTGTAAGCGGTCTGATGCTAGCCCATCCTGCGGCCCGCTATTTCGCCGTTGGAAAAATCGGAGACGACCAACTGGCCGATTATGCCCGACGGAAAGGTTTGTCCCCCGAACGGGCACGGCAATATTTAGCTGCCAACCTCACATGATTACCCAAAACTTAGTCTTATGATAGCACGCCTCATTCCCATTATCGTTCTCACCCTGTTGCTCCCCAACCTGTACATACATTACGACGACCTGCGCCGGAACGATATCCCGCGGTGGAGGAAAATCCTGCACTGGATTCCCGAACTGTTTCTGCTGGCCGCTGCTGCTGCCATAAGTTGCACGGAGACGTTATCGCCGGCCAACCTTATATATATAAGTATATACCTCGTGTTGTACATGCTGGTGGCCTTACCCAAGATCGTATATGTCCTCATATCGCTACTGCTTGGGATACCGGGACTGTTTTGGCGGCCTTTCCGGCCGATCGTCCGCCCCGTTGCCCTCGTTGCACGATGGAGCATGTTCTGCGCCGTAGTCTACGGTTCCCTGTGGGGACCCGACCGGCTGGTAGTCCGGGAAGCCGACTTCGACAGCCCCGAACTTCCGATCTCGTTCGACGGTTACCGCATCGTGCAGTTTTCCGACGTACACCTGGCATCGTTCCAGCACCGGACAGGCCAGATAGATTTGCTGGTAGACAGCATCAATGCCCTGTCTCCTGACATCATCGTGTTCACGGGCGATCTGGTGAACACAGACGCCGATGAACTATTGCCCTTCATGAAGTCTCTGAGCCGACTGAAAGCACCGGACGGAGTATTCTCCATTCTCGGCAACCACGACTACCAGAATTACGCGCGATACCTGTCGCCCGAAGAACAGGCAAAACATCTGGAACAATTACAAGAGAGACAGCAACAGATGGGATGGCACCTGCTGACAAACGGACACGCCGTCCTGCAACGCGAAACGGATAGCATCGCCGTCATTGGCGTGGAAAACGACGGGAAACCACCTTTCCCGGAACGCGGCAACCTGCAACAGGCCTTAGGAACATTGCCCGGTTACGGCAGTCATCCCCGAAGCTGTAAACCGCTCTTCAAAATTCTGTTAAGCCACGATCCTACTCACTGGCGCCGGAAGGTATTACCGGAAACAGACATCCAGCTGACCCTGTCCGGACATACTCATGGCATGCAGTTCATGCTGTTCGGCTGGTCGCCTTCACAATACATCTATCCCGAATGGCGCGGAATGTACAGTGAAAACGGACGCTCCCTCCATGTAAGTCTGGGCGTGGGAGGCGCACTGATTCCTTTCAGATTTGGCGCCTGGCCGGAAATAAATATCATTACTTTGCATCACAAATAAATAAAAATCGTATTTTTGTCAAACAAAACCAAATACGCTCGAACATGACACTATTGTATCGCATATATCAGTTCTGCATCGCACTGCCGCTTCTCCTGTTATGCACGGCCGTCACCTCTCTCGTCACCATATTGGGGTCCTGGATCGGCAGCGCTCACTTCTGGGGATACTATCCAGGCAAGATATGGTCCATTATCATGTGCCGTCTGCTTTTCATTCCGGTCGAAGTACGCGGACATGAGAACGTGGACCACAAGACTTCCTACGTTTTTGTAGCCAACCATCAGGGTGCCTTTGACATTTTCCTTATCTACGGTTATCTGGGCCGTAACTTCAAGTGGATGATGAAAAAATCACTCCGCAAGATTTTCCTTGTAGGAAAAGCCTGCGAAAGCGCCCGCCACATCTTTGTAGACAAGTCCGGTCCCAAAAAGATACGGGAGACTTACGACAACGCACGCAATATCCTGAAAGAGGGAACTTCCGTAGTGGTATTCCCCGAAGGTGCCC
The DNA here is from genome assembly GCA_964540455.1 of uncultured Paraprevotella sp. Lineage (GTDB taxonomy): Bacteria > Bacteroidota > Bacteroidia > Bacteroidales > Bacteroidaceae > Paraprevotella. The sequence goes on along the minus strand of CAZIMK010000001.1, from coordinate 138,139 downwards.
GCACATTCACCGGTCACATGGGAGTGTTCCGCAAGGGAGCTTTCCAGCTGGCAGACGAATTACAACTGCCCGTAGTGCCTGTCACCATAGACGGGTCATTTGATGTTCTCCCGCGTATGGCCGGCTTCAACTTTGTAAAACGCCACAAAATCATCATGACCATCCACCACCCTATCCCGCCGAAAGGGCAAGGACCGGAGAACGTGAAAGAGACCATGGCCGAGGCCTACGCTACAGTCATGAGTTCCCTACCGAAGAAATACCAGGGATTCAAGGAGAACAAGGATCAATAAAAATGTTTGTCAGGAGAAATAAACAAGTCTTTTCTCCTGACAAATAACAGATTTACGGAAGCATGATAACTTTAGCCGCCGTATTGTCCATATCTGGCATCGTATGTCCCACAGAGGCTCCGATATACGTCGGATCACATACGACATAACGCAAACCACTAACTTGAATATAGTCCCCGCTCACAGGTTCGGTAAAGCATACGGCCGAAGCAAGGTGTCCCGGATAATAAACAAGTATACACTTCAACCCGAGTAAATCGCGTACTAACCGTGTAAACAGAATAGAACGGTCTTCGCAATCACAATAAGGATAGTAAAGAGTCTCATCGGAAAAGAATGCACGATCACCGCCCCAAACCTTATCGTCATATTCATAAACAAAAGCTGTCTGCACCCAATTCAATAACCGTTCTACGGCTTCCAGTTGCGAACACTGGCTAATACCCCCCTTAAGCTGAGGATACAATCCATTTTTCGCTTCTGAACAAATAGGCGTATTGGCATACATCGCCCACCGTGTCATAAAATTCCCGCCTACTTCCGATGAAGGGTACGAGTCGAAAAACGACAGCAAATTCTTATTCACACTCACCCGCACAGACATATCGGGATAACGTTGTGAAGTCAATGTCCGGACCGGTGTCCCGACATATTCAACCTGAGGTTCGTCAGTCACCCACAGAGACAGCGACTGTTCTTTCGGGAACCGTGCTGCATTAACACGCACGTCGCCTGATAGTCTGGACATAGCAAAAAATCGTTCACCGTCATATTCCACATAAGGTACCCCATAAACATTGTGACGACTGGCATAAAACATTTCCAAGCGGCCGTTACACACTCCAAGTCTCATCTTGTACCCTGACTGACTAAAAAGATAAGCCATAAGCAACGTAGCCTCGTTAGAGCCTTTACCGCAATAACTTTCAGCTAATGCCTGTAACATCTTGAGATAAGCCCAATCACACAACTTCTTTCCGGAACGCAATCTAATACAATCTGCCACGAAATTGTTGTAACTCACACCACTCAATTGATTCCATCCGTCAGCCACGGCATCCTCTCCCACACCGGCAAGTGTGAACCGTCCGCCATCCTGCGGTTTCCTTACCCTCCACTCTGTACCGAGATAAGAGAAAGTCAGATACTGTATTTCATCCTCCGGAACATCCTTCACGGGTGCGATTGGTTGCGGCCGGCTGTCATCTTTCACAGGATTGGCAACTCCGTCAATCTGTATCCTATTGTCCCGTCTATCTCTGCGCGCCTCGTCTTCAGGCATCGTAACGGGTGCCACGGGACGTTCATCCTTATCTGGGCGGTCCAATCCCCGGAAAGAATTGAATCCTTTCCATTTCTCCCGTGTACGGCTTACATATTCCGCATTCAACTGTTGCCGGTAATCATTAAAGTTCGATGCACGATTTTGATTGAATGCCGAAGGTTGGTTTCCTCCTACACGTTGCCGAGCAGAATTAAACGAGTCTTTCACCTGTCCCGATACAGAAACGGGACAGGTGAAAGACCCCCATAAAAGAAACAGGAAAATACTTTGTTTCGTACTCATCACTCAGATATAAGTCAACCACTTTATTTTTTCGTTCCACCGAGTAATATATTAGTCAGCCCACTGGCAATACTGTTTACAGTAGCCTGTTGTTGAGCCTGTCGCGCCGCGATAGCAGCTTCACGCTCCACATTTTTACGCGATGCGGCAGCCAAAGCATCACCATACTCTGACACTTTCTTAGTAATACCGTTCCGAACCGTCACAATTTCTCCTCTCAACTTCCGCGCCTTTATCTTATACGGATCGTCATCAGGTATATTGCTGTCATTAATAAACTTCTCCAGATATGTCCCGGCGGAAATATACATCGTAGTGATAGTACCGGCATCAAACTGGTATTTCTCCGGATTCTTGACCGGCAAATAATACTGGGTATTGCTTTTCAAAGTCGCAATACAACGATCCATCTTATTCATCTCTGTATATCCAATTTCTTTTGCTGCCAATCCCATATAATAGTTTCCCAATCTGGCGCCATATCCCTCACCTTCGTAATAGGCTATAACGTCTTCGTATTTTCCCTGATCAAACAGCCGTTCCCCCTTGTCACGGTGTGAGGTCTCATACGTTACCATAGGATTGTAAGGCTCAAAATCGTCTCCCCTATGCATACGGCACAGAATTGTCTTCTGGCTGTCGCTATACATCAAACTATTGAACACAGGCGGAACCTCGACATCCAAAATACGGCTATCAAGCATCTTACCACCGTAGAGTAACAAACCGTCTGGCTCCCGCTTCGCACATCCCACCAGCCCGGAAGTCAGTAACACAAACTGGTTATACTCTTGTGGAAAGATGCTTTTTCCATCCGTCGTGATTAATCCGGCCGTATTACTTCCTGTCTTACCAGAACGAACCGTCCAAAAATAACACATAAACGGAGACAACGTACCTACATATTGATTCAACACGGTTTTTCCGTCGGCAGCATAAAAAGTATTGTGTGTAACACCATCACTTCCAGTCTCTGTAGTCACCCAGCATTCTGCCGAAGCCGGATGCCAATATGTCGAATTCATATATTTATATGAACTTTCCGCATAAGCCGGACAATAGGATAATGCGCCTTCTTTATATTTCAAGGGAAATACCACCGTACCGGTAATTTTAATCGCTCCCCAAAGACCTCGTCCGTCTTCGTCGTTAACACCAATGAAAAAGTATCCCCCGCTATCAGTAGGCTTGCAATGATCCAACGGTTCCGGATAAATCAAGGCACCTGTTTCATCCGCCAGGTAAAACCGTTCTACTCCATTCATATTCTTGACAAGCCGTATATAAAAGTTCCCATCTTCTGTCATTTGTACTACCGGATGAGCCGCATATTCCTTTTTCAACATTTTCAACATCGGCTTGTTCTGCTTCTCAAAAGCCCGAATTTCTTCTTTCTGTGCCGACAATGACAGGCATACATTGAAAAGCGCCGTCATTATACATAATCTTATTTTCATCATTTATACTCTGAATCTGTTATTTATTTAAATCTGTTATCTCACAATCCAATTCTCATGGACAGTCTTTGCTTTTTGATTCTCTCCATAGGCAACTCCAATGGCACGCATGGCTTCGATTCGAGCCTGCTCAAGTAAAACAGCGTCACGCTGCTGTTCTTTGGTAAATTCCCATTCATCACCTATACGTTGACGTATTATTTCGGCCAATGCCAAAGTCTCCTCACGACAGGACGAAGACGGATCAATAGCAGCCAAATAGGCTCCAGCTAAAGCCGCTCCTTTCTCATCTTGAGTAGCGTTCCAAATGGCACGCGCCTTAGCCACTTTTTCTGCACAATCGTAATCCACATACTCCTGAAAAACTGAAAGCATACATTGCTCCACGTCTTCATAATCGTTGCAACAGGTCGGCACAGAAGCCAGCAGGCACAACGCTTCTTCGTATGCATGACGGGTCGCAAACTTCTTAGCTTGAAGAATAATATTGGGTACCTGAATGGCGTAATATTCATTCACCTTCCGCTTAGCTTCTTTCAAAAAATTCTGTATCTGAATATTATCCGGTTTAACTCCGGCAATAGCCACTTGATAAGCCTTCGCCTCATTACGTCCGGCACCATTCAGTGTAACAGATGTGGAAGCAAATTTTTCTCCCGTATAATTGTTGCCCACAAAGAGTTCTAGTTCCATTCTCAGCGTAACCAACGGACGGGTACCACTCATCAACTCCTTGGAACCTTCGATGACATTCGCCACTATACAGAAATTTGAAAACTTAACTCCACCTTCCATACCGCTTTTTGTCACCATCTGCCGCATACGGGTTTCCAACGTGGCTTGCACCGTTTCCGGAACTTTCTCAACCCGTTCCGGAGCCACCAGCACCATCATAGGCACTACACAATCTTCCTGTGCTTTTGCCGACAGCCCTCCCACTAAACAGGAGATCAACAATATATATACACTCTTCATATTTTTCCTTCCTTATTTAATATAAATATTCACCTTACCCAATCCTTGGATCTTAAACTCCGCATTTACCCCGTTCTGTTCCAAATAACTTACAAGCTTCTGAGCTACGTCTTTCGCTCCCTGTTTACGTTGCCGTCCCCGAATAGTAGATACAAGCGGAATATACACTCCTTGATACTGCAAAAAGGTATTTCCGCTCTTGACTCTCTCTAATCCGTTTCCATCTACGGAATTATCATACAGGAAATCTTCTATCTGCTCACGAAGTGTATACTCACCAATTTTACTGGACATGTTTACAGAAGCCGCCGAAAGTGTTTTAATATCGAAAGCCACCATACGCCCTCGGGTCTGCATATTGGAATAATAAGACAACATTTTAGTAAGAAAAGCATCCATGTTGCCGAAAACTGCCTCACGAAGCAACACTACGGGATTAGCAGATGTGGACGGAGCCCCCATTCCTTCAATCGGAGCAAACTTTTGATTGGTATAGGCATCCGTTCCGGTCAACGTATAAGAGACCTGATATTGGGGACCGTTTTTCAATAGATCGAACTGAACTTTCACAATAATATCAGCTTCAGAATTACGTATAATAGCTTCATCCACACTCTCCGACTGATCACCGGCGTTGGCTACCTCCATAGCAGCGTCTGCCTTAGCATTGTTGATAGCTTCCATCAGATCTACAATAACAATATTTTCGTTCCGGTCGGTAATCAACTGAGCTACTTGCGTAAGCACGGAATGCAACGAGGGATCCTCACTCAATGCCTTTTCATAATCGGGCACAGTCTCCGTTGTGCCGTTATTGTTTATTTCCTGCACATAACCATGAGTCTTGCAATAAATCATATCGGGCACCACCATCACATGGGGAGGTGTCATAGTCATCTGCGCCAACAGACCTTCTGTTGCACAAAACATAAAAACCAACACTAAAACAATATATTTTTTCATCTTTCTGCGCTTTTTTTATTTAACTATAATATTATCTAACTCTAAACGCTGGCGAAGAGCGGACCGGTTCACCGTCACCACAATACCGTACATCAGATTACCCTTTCCCTGAAACTTGTCCGTACCTATCTTCGGTTGCCCCTTGGTCGACACATACTTGCGATAGGCGCCGCCATCGGCAAAGAACTTGTCGAAGTATGCTTCGTATTTCTTCCTGGCATTGGGCTCATCTATAACCGGATAGGCATTACACTCGCCACTCCCTGCAGATATACCGGTAAACACGACATCGTAAACCGCCCTCTTTTCAGCCTGTTCCACGGCATCCGACTTGTTCCGACCCGAAGCCCACACACGCAAAGTCTGTTTACCATCCATGCTCTTGCCCAGACATTCCGTTTCGTAACTATGATAGGTTGCCGTTGAAGTTACCGTCTCTTTGCTTTTACAACCGCCCAACAACAAGGCGGATATCGCCATACAATATCCTAAATTCCTCATATATAATACGAATTAAAATTCATAACCCAATTTCAACATCACTCCACTGTAGTCCTCCGTTCGTTCCGGTTGAGCATTCAGATGCCTGAAAGTATAGTTTATCCCTATCAGAAAGGCCGAACGCCGTTCTCCGATACGCAAACCCACACCCGGAGTCAAAAAGAGGCCGTCCGGCAGAGTCGCACCTACATTCACCGACCAATAAGGCACCACACGGCGTATCTCATCGGAGAGGATGTTTCCGCGTGCGTTCACGAAGAGCGGCATGGCCAAATGGGTCTTCGGATCACGCACATTGCCGTTATTCGGATAATAGAGCACGCCTACACCGGCACCCACCTTCAAATATAGGTTAAAGCGGTAACCGTTGGTAAAAGCAACGCCAGCCATGGCTACGTTCCTCATCCCCTCCATTGTTGTGGAACCGCCACCCAGTTCTATGGAACACCAATAGCCCCGGTCCACTTCGGCGATGTTAGTACGATGTACCGTTTCTTCCGGCATACGGATTTCCCGTTCCTGTGCATTGGCGGAGCCCAATGACAGGCAAATTGCGCAAAGAAAGATTAGTCCCTTCATGATTACCACAAATTAGAGAATCCTTTGATAACGCCAGACTCTTCGAGGTATTTCGCCAACGACTCTTTATTTACCAGCAGGTTGGCTGTGACCTCATAACCTTTTTTCACTTTCACACTCGACAACGAGGATTCCACAATCGATGCATACCGCCTATAAGACTTCTCGGCATAGAACGCATTAAAGAAATCAACCTTAATTTGTTCCGTATTGGGATCTTTGATAAGTGGTTTCTGCTCGCCATATCCGTCGGAAGCCATCAAGCCACGAAACATCACTCCATGTACAGCATAACGTTTCAGCAGGTCTTCTGCCTTTCCACCTTTCAGGTCGCTCTTACCCACAATCGTCGTCACCTTCACCAAGTAGTGCCCACTCTTGCCCTGTCCCGCACTTACTATGTTATAATCACTCTGTGCAAATGCAACAAGGACAAATACACTCGCTAACATTGAAATCAAAAATCGTTTCATAATCAAAACCCTTGTTTATTAGAATAAATATCCGATAGTTGCACCTTTATAATATTGACTGAGGTTAGCACAAACGAGAAAACGCTCCGTAATATTCATACCTACTTTTACATTCCAATTAAAGCCAAAGTCGTCAATACTTATTTTCTCTGTCTTATAATCATAGGTATAATACTTGTAATGAGAAACCCGCTTAACATAATGACAAGTAACATCTGCAAAGGTTAAACCATATCCGATTGTAGGCCATACAAACATAGACCAACGTCCATTCTTTCCCCAAGGTTTCGTACGAAACACCGCACCACTTCCGAAAGCTAACTGAAGCAAGCCATTTCCTCCGACCTCCTGCATAGACAAGACATTCCAGCCAAAACGAGTATGGAAATTAACAAGCCATCCCATCTCAAATCCGAACACTCCACCGCTTACATCGCTATACTCATATGTTTCATTATATCTAGGCCTCTCATTAAAAGCTTTCTCAACTTTATCATTAGAAACCGTCAAAGCTCCAGCCACCAAACCCCAATATAATCTGTGTTTTTTATACTGATAGCCAAGCTTACCCATTTCTCTCATAGTCAGTCCTTGCCCACAAATATCCTTACGTCCGCCGGTGCGCCGGAACATCGTACCTTTGTATTTCTGTTCAAGACTGTCACTACTTATCAACATATTCCGGTTGTTCCAGATTTTGCCGACAACCGGCACCACAGTAGCCACTTTCTTATACTCAAAACCGCTTTTCTTCTTCTTCGTTTCCAGCACTTCATATTTCGATTTTATATTCACACCTTCCTTTGTGCCGATGTAAGCATATATATTACCTTCATCACATGTGAAAGCTGTCTTCGGTTTGAATACCGGATACATCTTCGCCAGATTGTTGATACCCTTGTCCACAGCATCGGAGCATACCTGACGAATGACTAAGTCTAAATTGCTTGTACTCTTCGATACCGTCTTGCCACTACGCGTACGATATTTTCCCAGATATTCCAGTTGAAACGAAGTATTGTCATTATCAAAAGCACGACGACGAGACTGAGCTTCCGCGGGCGACAATTCCTCATCCACCCAATACTGAGAATACATTTTGTCACGAAGTTTATCCGTCCACTTCAAACGATAAAGATAAGCCATTATATTGACAGAGAAACCGGCTATTTCCTGAGACAATGCACTACCGGCCACTCCCAATGTAGACATAGAACTATACATCTGGGCATTTGCCGTATTTCCCTTATTAGCCTGTTGTTGAGCCATCACGTCCATTGTTGCAGCAGCAGCAGAAAAAAGACCGGCAAGGACTTTTCCCGTGTTACTCTTGTCGTAGTAACTGATATCACAGACAAGCACAAACGTATTCTTTATCAATTCCGCCCCTTCGTCGGAAAGTAACGCCAGCCCACGTTCTGTACTCTGCGCACGTTTTAGATCCGAGTAATTGGCATTATATCCACCCCAGTCATGTATACGCTCCATGTTCATACGTCCGCTGTTATCACGATTGAACCACGTCCCCACCAGTTCTTTAGCCAAACCTCTTTCCTTGAGCGCTTTCGTCACCCTTTTTTCCGTTGATTTCTTATTCACATTCAAGACTCTCACATTCACATTCAAGTCATTATAGCGAGCAGGCAATGGCATCGCTTTAAACTGATCTTCTATGGCCTGAGCATATTTGTCCCCCTTATTGGTTATCAGCAACAAACAAAGAGAACTTCTTCGATAATCTTCGCTCTCTCCATAATGTTTCGCAGATACTTTTTCCGGTTGTTTCCCATCCTGTATTTCGTCCTGTGCAAAGACTCCGACATGAACAAAACAAGTCGCAACCAGCATCAATATCCCCCCTTTAATACTAATACTTTTACTTTTCATAAAAATACTTATGTGCCGACCAATCTCCCAGCGTTGGCATTGTTATAAAAATGTTTGATTGGCTATAAAAAGAAAGCGTGGAGATCCGACCAGCCACTCGTTCCACGTCTTGAGGCTCTCGCATTGCCTTGTTCTGTTGAACGAGCAACGCAGAGCCCACGCCGATGTTTATATAAATCCTATACTCACAGTGTCCTCATGTTCCAAAAACAGAGGTATACAATGAGACAAGGATGCCAATAAAACACCCCTTAGGCATCTATCGTTGCTGAGTTCTGACAGAACATTGGAAATTTGCGAGATTTCAAGACGTCAAAACCAGCGTTTGATAAACGCTTTCAATTATAGCGACCCTTTTCCCACCCTTCGTTTACCTTCGGAAGACCAACCACGACTGGCCACCCCCTCCGAACCCGGCGTAGGCATTATCGAGTCGTTGCAAAAGTAATAAAAAAACAAATAAAAGTATACTAAAATTTAAAAAACTTGGTTCATCTACCCAATCATGAGCATGTAAAACTCAAGTTTTTATTTTTTCCTTCCATCTATACATCCAAAAAATAGTTAAAAGATATTCTCTTTTCTGATTTGGAATATTTGTCCGATATTATCGTATTTTTCAGCTTACTTTCAGCACTTCGTCATACCGTATTTGGGCGGACTTTCATTCAGTACTGGATTGCACCTTTATTCAGTACTGAATCAGGGGTTCATTCAGTGCTTCGTCAGTCCTTCATTCAGTACTGTATTAAGGGCTCATTCAGTACTGAATCACACCCTTATTCAGTACTGAATGAAGGTGTGTCAAAACAAAATTGAAAACGTCGACACTCTTCGACGCTTTTCTACACTTGAATCATCATTCATGATGGATGGCTATCCGGAGACTGTTATTACAGTTATCGTAATGTCTTCATTCAAACTTAAACGATATGTTCATTCTAACTATCATAAAACCATCAGGAATACTATCATAAACACCTTAAGAATACAATCCTCAGGGGATAAGGAATACTATCGTGAGTTGCTAAGGATAGTATTTCACTACCCATAGTGAACAGCGCTCCACTACCTATAGTAAACCGTGCTTCACTACCCACACTGAACAGCGGTTCACTACCTATAGTGAACCGCACTCCACCCGGCAAGTGAACAGCACTCCACTTGACAAGCGCCTTGCCTGTGGCTCGACGTCGGAACTGCCTGCGGGATAGTCGGCCGGAACTTGTCGCCGCACTTCTCCCTACACAGATGTTTGCGGGAAAATGCTTCAATGGTTCAAACTGTTTGATTGCCAGCGACAAATGGTTCATTTATCCTTCAGTTTTCCTTCATCAATCCTTCAGTTTTTTCCGCCGCAGGGGGCAGCTACCGCTAACCCCTGAACCATTACGCTCTGATAATCAGTGCGTATGAACCATCCTGAACCTTTTATGAATCATTGCTGAACCATTACTTATTGATAATCAGCGAGTCTGAACCATTGAAGCATTTTCCCGCAAACATGTGTGTAAGGAAGGTAATTTTCAGCACAGACGTATGACATATCCGTCATACCAAACAAAAAAGGCAACCCGTTCGGATTGCCTTTTTACTAAGTGGAGCGGAAAACGAGACTCGAACTCGCGACCCCAACCTTGGCAAGGTTGTGCTCTACCAACTGAGCTATTTCCGCAAAATATCGATTTTTATAATTCAAACTTCGTGAAGAGAAGGAGACTCGAACTCCCACGACACAATTGTCACTACCCCCTCAAAGTAGCGCGTCTACCAATTCCGCCATCTCTCCGAAGCTAATAGATGCAAACTGCTTTTGAAAGAGTGCCCAGAACAGGACTCGAACCTGCACGTCATTGCTAACACTAGTACCTGAAACTAGCGCGTCTACCATTCCGCCACCTGGGCCTGATACAGTTTGCGGCTTTAGAGCGGAAAACGAGACTCGAACTCGCGACCCCAACCTTGGCAAGGTTGTGCTCTACCAACTGAGCTATTTCCGCATTTACAGCCTTTCAGAATTTCAAAACTGCTAAGCATTCCCCTGAATGCGGTTGCAAAGGTACGACTTTATTTTAAAACCGCAAACGTTTTACCGTTTTTTTTCGTTCCACCCCGCATTTTTCTCCATCAGCACATCCGGTCCCGATAATCCTCATAAGCATAACGACGCAGATAATCCACACATCCATCTGCACGGAGAATGGCTATCGAAGGATGATGAATACCATTGAACATATTGGTTTTCACCGTTGTATAATGAATCATGTCTTCAAAAACAATCCGTTCCCCGACTTGCAATTCATGGTCAAACCGCCATGTACCCATGAAATCACCGCTCAGGCAACTGTTCCCCCCCAATCTGTACACATGCTCACCCGGAACCGCACCACGGACATAATCGGAATCCAGTGTCTCTGCATGGCGCACTGCCGGTTGATAGGGCATTTCCAGACAATCCGGCATGTGACAGGTGAAACTGACATCCAGCACCGCTGTACGTATGCCCTTATTCTCCACAACATCCACCACCGAAGCCAGCAGGACTCCCGTCTGCCAGGCAAAGGCGGAACCCGGTTCCAATATCACGGACAGATGCGGATGACGCGCCTTCAGCTCTTTCAACAGGCGCACGAGACGCTCCGTATCGTAATCGCTCCGTGTCATCAGATGCCCTCCTCCCAGATTGAGCCATTTGACCTGGGAAAGCCACGGGCCGAACTTGTCCTCCACATGCTGCAGGGTATGCTCCAACGCTTCGGCGGAACTTTCACAATGGCAATGGCAATGGAAACCATCTATGCCTTCCGGCAAACGCTCCGGAAGCTGGGAGGCCAACACTCCGAAACGTGAGCCCGGCGCACAAGGATTATACAGTTCCACCTCTATTTCCGAGTATTCCGGGTTTATACGCAGACCGCAGGACACGGTTTCCTCATCTTCGCCACGATCGGCATTGTAAGCCTTTACCTGCGGATAGAAACGTTCATATTGCGTAAAGGAATTGAATGTCACATGACTGCTGCAGGCCAGTATTCCCGGGAAATCCCGCTCCGTATAAGCCGGAGAATACGTATGCGCACGGCTCCCGAACTCCTCGGCGGCCAGACGGGCTTCATAGAGCGAACTGGCCGTGGTATGACGGATGTATTCCCTGAAAACGGGAAATGTTTTCCAAAGGGCAAAAGCCTTGAATGCCAATATAATTTCCACGCCCGCCCGTTCCGCTACCCGGCTTATCAGGCACAGATTGCGGCGGAGCAGGTCTTCCTCCAGCACATAACAGGGAGTTTCCACTCCTTCAAACGTCAAACGGTCTGTCTTCATAAAAAACGGATTAGGATTTCATCTTAATCAATAAACGACACGTACATTGTCTATCCAGAACGTGTTTCCGATAGAACCCACATAGGCGCCTCCATGGCTTGAATCGAACTGGAGCACCATGTGCGTGGGCGACTCACCGTCATCCGCCCATCCGATCTCCTGTACAGGCACGTTCTTACCTTTGCTGTTAATGGCATATTTTGTATCTTCGCCCGTAATCAGTCCCATATAGCTCTGGTAGCCGCTTTTCTTTGTGATATCCCCGTACTGGATGGGAAACTCAGCATCATTCACCCAGTCAGCCGTAGTGTGATTGAACCGTTGTACCATGGTACCCACCCGTCTGGCATAAATATTTCCGGACTCATCCTCCCACCGTTTCTGCAACACACATATAATGTCCGGCATATCCATTCCGGGCACTTTCGTCACACGGCTGAATCCGGTCTCCCGAATACGGTCAGGTTCTCCCGACAGTTTCACCTTATAATCGAGTTTCAGCGCTTTCGGCCTCTTGGTGAACGGCATACCGGCCGACAATTTGCTCATCGGACTGGACGTACTGGTGATCGGTTCGAGCGCACTACCCAGCCATACAGACCCGGCGGCCAGCACTTTGATGTTCACCAGCCCCATTACCTTGCATTTTTCGATATGCGTCTCCAGCCTCACACAATATCCATTCCCCCGTTTCTCGCGATATACGGACGTGTTCGTTTTGGTAATACCGCATACCTTGGCCATCACATTGGAGGTCGCCCACGGAGAACCGCCCTGGTTTTTATAAGCATTATTATTGTTCCACGTCGCAGACGGACCGATCTCGTACAACGTCTTTGTCTGACCGCCGATTATACCGCTCTCCTTGATGTTACGTACAATCCATGAGTCGAAATTACCATACCGGAGATATTCTTCCTGGGCATCGGCCGATGTCGCGACCATCACACCCAAGGCCAATCCATACAATTTTGTCATATCCATAGTCATATCATTATTTTATTAAAACGCTTCGTTTATATTGAACGTAAAATTAGGGTTGTCTTTCGTAAAACCCAGGTCCAGACGGACATTCACCCGCTTCTTGAATTCCCAGCGATAACCGAGCCCGTAGTTCGGCAGAATCTGATGGAAATAAATGTCATTGAAATCAGGAAACACATTGGCCGCACCTACCCAGAACGCCATTCCATGACGTTTCCTGATATGCTGTCTCAACTCCAGTTGCCCTTCCATGATATTCCTGTCACGATACCGGCCTTCGTAATATCCTCTCATTCTCCCCTGCACACCGACCTGCGCCAGCATCGTCCAGGGCACATCCCCGTAATTAAACAAAGAATGCAGCTCGAATGCGAGGACACCACCTTTCCACACCTGATGATACGTGGAATAAGTCAGGTCCGTATAACTAAACGCATAACTGTTGCCGAACGCCGAGGGATAGAACATCTGCTCTATGCAGAAATAATTCCCGCTATATGCGTTCAGCACGAAATCCCGGGAGTCGAACGTAAAGTTCAACCCCGCGCCACGGGCAACAACCGCATGAGCCTGTCCGCCCAACAGATCGGGACGGTCCATGCCAAAGGCATTCACCCACTGAATATCCCCCACCACTCCTACATACATGCGGGACGACAGCCGAAAAAGGAAATCCGGCTTAAACTGCACTTTAATACGGCGGTAATCCCCTTCATTGGCATCGTCCGCCCCGTTTTTATAACCGATTCCCCAGAACTTTCCGGGGAAGTTCAGGATATATAACTGATAATTGAGACGATACCGTTCATGCGGAAGAAAGTTGTTGCCCCTCACTCCCACCGCCAGCATTCCCGTAAGGGAGGCGTTGGCAAAGACCGACACATTGGATTTTGGCAATAATGAATCCGCACGATCCCAACTGTACAGGCCGGAAACGGTGCCTCCCAGCCCTACGGATGTCGAAGCGCCGTAACTGGGTCCGATCAGCACACTGTAATCAAAAGGACGGTCAGTCTTCTTATTGGTATTTTTCAAATAATTACCAAGCCATTTAAACACACGGAAACGCTGACGGACAGTATCGGCCGCTGTCTTCTCCGCAGCGACATACGCTGCCGGAAATTCCCCGCCACCTTTGTCACGCGCTCCGGCTATCGAAAAAAATGAGGCTGACATATATATACCTGCACACCAAAAAACTTTCCTATTCATTCCAATACTCTTTTATAGAAAGAACAAATATGGTGCGCTTCAATCATCCGTACGGAATGTGGAAGCCGGCAAACCGGCACCGTTCACAAGATTGGCCCGCGTATAAGGCTGCCAGCCATAGCGGACAGCCACCGGATGCTTCACATCTTTGGCCGACACGCACAAACGATTTCCCTCAACCACCACCTTGGCGGGGCGGAACAAACCGTCTGTTCCCGCAATCTCGAATCCGCACAAAGGCTTACCCTCCGCTCCCTGCATGCCTTCCGCATAGTCAAAGGTCAGGTATGCCGCTCCTTTCACAAACTCAGCCGAACAATAAACAGGACCGGAGGGGACATGATTTTTCATCCCGTAAGTATGATACAGCGCCTGGGCGGCCAGCCGTTCACCTACAGGTTGTTTTCGACGGGGATGCACGTCCAGCGAATCTCCGCAATCGCTCGACACAGCCATGTACACACCCTGCAATTTATCGGCCAACCTGCGCTGACTGTCCCGGAACCAAGGCCATGAGGGACGGTTCAGACCGGACAACTGTACCATGTAAAAAGGCAGGTCTGCCATTCCCCACGCTTCCCGCCAGCTATCGAGCAACAGGGGGAACAACTTGTCATGGGCGTCCACATTGTGGGCATTAGACTCCCCCTGATACCAGATGACTCCCTTGATACGGTAAGGCAGCAAGGGACTGACAGCTGCCTCAAACAAATAACAGGGTTCATACGGATGACGCTGGAGCTTGTCTTTCGACAATTTAATATTCACGGCCGCCCGTCCTCTGACCCAGGACTGGATAAGATCGTTCTCCGTCCAATTGCGCAGTATGACGGGGTATTCATGCTCCAGGGTACGGCGTGCTATCCAGGCCTCAGCCGGAGAGCCGCCTACAGCATTGCATATCAACCCGACCGGAACCTGCAGACTGTCCTGCAGCACACGGCCGAAATAATAAGCGATGGCAGAAAAGTCGGCCGACGTTTCCGGTGTGCAGGACTGCCATTCGCACGGATGGAAATACTTCAGATGATTCACTGAATCAAGTGCGTCCTCATCCCAGGGCTTATCTGTAGTATACCACCGCGGTTTCATATTATACAGACGGATACGGTCGTTCCCGCTCTGGGGAATATCCCGTCCGCCGGTCACAGCCTGTTTAAGCATAAACTCCATATTGGACTGTCCGGAACACAGCCATACCTCACCGGCTAATACATCCGTAAAACGAAGCGTGCGCCGGGCCGTGGACACTTTCAGTTCATACGGTCCTCCGGCCTTCAGCGGTTTCAACATCACGCTCCATCGCCCGTTCGCGTCCGCCACGGCCTTCCGCTTCTGTCCGGCAATCTCGACTGTCACCTTTTCTCCCGCATCGGCTCTTCCCGACACCGGCAGGTCACAGGCATGCTGCAACACCATATTGTCCGTATACAAAGGAGACATATTCAGCCCGCCGTATCGCCCCGTAAGGGCGCCGTAAACCACCCGTGCCATAATTTCCGTGCCTTCGGGATCGGGATGCAAGGCATCAGGGAACAGGTTATGCCGGCTATGAAGAGGTTCGTAAAAGTCAATCAGCTGCGCCCCCGTATTGGTCGCCACCTGTTCGATGGCCCGTTGTATGTCGTCATGCCAGTCACGCGTACTGGTTTCAAATCGACTGTGCCTGACAGGAATAGGAGTCATACGGGCCACCAGCACCCGGCAATCCGGATTCACCGTGCGGAATGAATCTATCAAAGCCATATAATCCGCCACGAAGTCGTCCCGAAAATGGGGCCAGTCACGCGGGTCCGTGTCATTGATACCCAGATGAATCACGACAATGTCACCGGCAAAATCCATCGCTTTCCGGAATTCTTCCTGTTGCACGTAAGGACGATGCCCCCTATATAATAAGGTAGCGCCGGACTTTCCGAAATTCTCCACCTGATAGCCATCGCCCAGCATTTCCTGCAGACGGACAGGATAGGCATCCCGCGCCCGGTCTTTAAGGCCATAACCGTATGTTATACTATTCCCGACACATGCCACTTTCAGCACCTTTTTCCCGGCTCCCATAACAGACAGGCACATCCATACGGCCAGCAGGAACAATCCCGTTTTTTTCATAATGTATCAGATTTCAGGTTAATCAAAAATAGGGTCAAGTCCGACTTCTTCCACGATTTCCTCCGTTGTAAACACATCGGCACAAGGATCGAAATCTTCCGGTATGACAAATTTCTCGTCCTCCGAATACCCGAGCGACGGATCGGCATATACTTTCTTCATATAAAGCGCCCATACAGGCAAAGCCGCAGCGGCTCCCTGTCCGTTGGTCATCGTGTTGAAATGAATGTCACGTTCGTCACCGCCCACCCAACAGCCGTTGACCAGCGAGGGGGTGAATCCGATGAACCAGGCGTCTGAATTATCATTCGTCGTACCCGTCTTTCCGCACATATCCGCCTTGATGCCATACCGGAAACGTATGCGTCCTCCCGTTCCCCCGTTAATGACTCCCCGCAGCATCACGATCATCTTATAGGCGCTTTCCTCGCTTATCACCTCGTTCATCCGAGGCTGAAACTCAGCCACGATATTGCCTTCGTTGTCTTCTATGTGAGTGACAAAAAGCGGAGCAGTCCGGATACCTTTGTTCGCAAAAGCCGTATATGCGCTGACCATCTCGGACACACTTATTTCACAAGGTCCGAGACACAAAGCCATAGACGGGTGGATATTCTGGTTACGCACTCCGAAATCCAGTATCAGCTTTTTCAGTGCTTCCGGACTGAGTTTATCCATCAGGTAGGCGGATATCCAGTTGTTCGACTGCGCCAGCCCCCATTTAAGCGTCACCATCTCGCCATAGCGCGTACGGCTTCCGTTCCGCGGAGTCCATGGCTTTCCGGCCACTTCATAAGTCTGCTGCACATTAGGCGCCTCGTCACAGGGGGACATGCCGTTTTCCATCGCCAGCGTATACAGATAAGGTTTGATGGTAGAACCCACCTGCCGGCGTCCTACTCCGGCCATATCATACTGGAAATGCGCATAGTCAGGCCCTCCCACGTATGCCTTCACATGACCGTTCTTCGTGTCCATCGACATGAATCCGGCACGCAGGAATCCTTTGTAATAACGGATAGAGTCCAACGGCGTCATCACCGTATCCACCTCTCCATGATAAGAGAACACACTCATCTCTATCGGTGTGCGGAAAGCCTCATCTATCTGCTCCGGAGTGTAGCCGGCCTGCTTCATCTTGATATACCGCTCGCTCTGCTGCATGGCCCTGCGCAACAGTCTGTCCACATCCTCCTTAGACAGGCGGGATGAATACGGACGAGTGGACGAGCCGCGTTTTTCCTTGTCAAAAGCAGGTTGCAGCGTCTCGGCCACATGTTCCTGCACAGCCTCTTCCGCATAACGCTGCATACGGGAGTCTACGGTCGTGTAAATCTTCAACCCGTCGGTGTATATATTATATGACGTCCCGTCCTTTTTCTTGTTCTTGTTACACCATCCGTACAAAGGATCCGTTTCCCAGGAAAGCGAATCCTCATAATACTTCTGATATTGCCACGAAGCATACTCCGAACGCTCCGGTTTATGAGCCATCAGAATGCCGCGCAGATATTCGCGCAGATAAGTGGCGCTGCCCTCTTTATGATCCACCCGTTTGAAGTTCAGCGCCAAAGGCTCCGCCTTATACGTCGCGGCTTCCGCTTCGGTCAGATAACCCGCCTTCACCATCTGTTCCAACACGACATCGCGCCTTTCCTTCGTGCGCTCCGGTTTCCTCACAGGATTAAAATAAGAGGGGTTCTTACACATACCTATCAGCATAGCGGCTTCTGTGATCGTCAGGTCTTTCGGCTCCTTACCGAAATATGTCTTCGCCGCCGTCTTTATCCCCACGGCACTGTGAAGGAAATCGAAATAGTTGAGATACATGGTGATAATCTCCTCTTTCGTATAAAAGCGCTCCAGCTGTACGGCAATCACCCATTCGATGGGCTTTTGCAGGACACGCTCCATCGTCGTCTGCGCCACATCGGAATAAAGCTGTTTGGCCAACTGCTGCGTGATAGTACTGCCACCTCCGGCATTGGTCTGCCCCAGCAATCCACGTTTGACGACAGCCCGTCCCAGTGCCTTATAGTCGATACCCGAATGCTCGTAAAAACGGACATCCTCCGTAGCGACCAGCGCCTTCACTAACCACGGCGACAGATCATCATACCCCACGAAGATACGGTTCGCCTTGCTGTAAGACCACGTACCCAACAGTTTGCCGTCCGAAGATATAACTTGCGAAGCAAACTTGTTGACCGGATTTTCCAGCTGACTGAGATTCGGCATATACCCTATCCAGCCGTGCCAGATGGCATAAAATGCAAAAAACACGGCACCCACGCACAACAACAAAAGCCCCCAGAGGGTTATAACAAACTTTTTCCGCATAAGCTTATTCGTTCATTTATAGAGGTCGTAAAATGCAAAATTACGAATAAACGGCGGAATAAACGAATAAAAGGAGGAGAAATATATTTTTCTTTAAAACAGAAAAACTCTGCAAAAAATTACGTACCTTTGAAACCTGAATAAATTCTATTTTTCAGTCTAAAATTATCCAAAAATGGAAAACAGGAGCTTGGTAACCATTGCCGACCATTCTAAGGAAAAAATCATGTATCTGCTTAGGATGGCGGAAGAATTTGAAAAGCATACCAACCGTAAACTATTGGATGGTAAAGTAGTAGCAACCTTATTTTTCGAGCCGTCCACCAGAACGCGGTTAAGTTTCGAGACGGCGGCCAACCGACTGGGAGCGCGTGTCATCGGATTCACCGATCCGAAAGTAACAAGCTCCACAAAAGGCGAAACGCTGAAAGATACGATCATGATGGTGAGCAACTATGCCGATATCATCGTCATGCGCCACTATCTCGAAGGAGCCGCACGCTATGCCTCGGAAGTGTCTCCCGTACCTATCATCAATGCAGGGGACGGAGCCAACCAACACCCTTCACAGACCATGCTTGACCTTTATTCCATCTACAAGACACAGGGAACGCTGGAGAACCTGCACATCCATCTGGTGGGCGACCTGAAATACGGCCGCACGGTGCATTCCCTGCTGATGGCCATGCGCCATTTCAATCCGACGTTCCATTTCATCGCGCCGGATGAACTGAAGATGCCGGACGTGTATAAGGAGTACTGCGAAAAAAATCATATTAATTACGTAGAACACAAAGACTTCACCGTAGACACGATTGCCGACGCCGACATTCTTTATATGACGCGCGTACAGAAGGAACGCTTCACGGACCTGATGGAATACGAGAAAGTCAAGGACCTGTATCTGCTCAAGCTCCCCATGCTGGAGAAAGCCAAGGAAAATATGCGCATACTGCATCCCCTGCCTCGTGTGAACGAAATAGAATATGCCATCGACGACGACCCGCACGCCTATTATTTCGAACAGGCGCACAACGGTCTCTTCGCCCGTCAGGCTCTCATCTGCGACGCCCTGGGGCTGACCTTGGACGACGTACTGAACGACAGAACCATCATTGAATAAACAAACCGACATACCCATTAACCGTATGAAAAGAGAAGAATTGTTGGTTGCCGCACTCGAAAGCGGCACAGTAATCGACCATATACCTTCAAACAAGCTGTTCGAAGTCATCAACCTGCTCCATCTGGAAAAGATGAAATCCTCCATAACTGTCGGATACAATTTGAAAAGCAACAAGATGGGCCACAAAAGCATCATCAAGATCGCAGGCAAGTTTTTTTCCGACGAGGAACTGAACCAGCTGGCGGTAATAAGCCCGAACGTGACCCTTTGCATCATTCGTGACTATGAAGTGGTGGAAAAGAAAGAGGTCGTGCTGCCCGACGAACTGAAAGGTATCGTCAAATGCGCCAATCCCAAATGTATCACCAACAACGAACCGATGAAAACCGACTTCCATGTGGTTGACAACGGAAACGGGAAAGTAGCCCTGCGTTGCCATTACTGCAACAAGGAAGTGGATCTCGACAATGTAAAACTGGTATAACCCCACCGTATGAAACAGGATTGGAAACCCGGCACACTGATTTATCCTTTGCCCGCCGTACTGGTAAGTTGCGGAAGCAAACCGGAAGACTACAACCTGATTACAGTAGCATGGACCGGCACTTTGTGTACCAACCCTCCGATGTGTTACATCGCCCTGCGTCCGGAACGGCATTCCCATGCCCTCATCCGGGAAAACATGGAGTTTGTCATCAACCTGACAACCGAATCCATGGCATACGCCACAGACTGGTGCGGCGTACGGTCGGGACGCGACTATGATAAGTTCCGCGAAACCGGACTCACACCCGGACAAGCCAAAGCCGTACAGGCACCCATCATAGAGGAATCTCCCCTGTGCATCGAATGCCGGGTAAAGGAAATCATCTCACTCGGCTCGCACGATGTCTTCATTGCCGATGTCGTAAACATACAGGCCGACGAAGCATACATGAACGCAGAAACGGGACGGTGGTCGCTCGACAGCGCCTCCCCGCTCGTCTACCTGCATGGGGCGTATTACGGTCTGGGAGAAAAAATCGGGAAATTCGGATGGAGCGTAGAGAAACACCCCAAAGAAAAAACGGATGCACGACACAAATCATAAACACAGACATCAATCAAACGATTCATCTAAAACAAAAAAGATATGGACAGAGACCAAGCTATTTTCGACCTGATTGAAAAGGAACATCAGCGTCAACTCAAAGGCATCGAGCTGATTGCCTCTGAAAATTTTGTCAGCGAACAAGTCATGCAGGCAATGGGTTCCTGCCTTACCAACAAGTATGCCGAAGGCTATCCCGGCAAACGGTACTATGGGGGCTGTCAGGTTGTGGACGAAGTAGAGAATCTGGCCATCGAACGCGTATGCAGACTGTTCGGTGCGGAATACGCCAACGTACAGCCTCACTCCGGCGCACAAGCCAATGCAGCCGTATTCCTGGCCTGCCTCAATCCCGGAGACACTTTCATGGGGCTGAATCTTGACCACGGAGGCCATTTGTCACACGGTTCACCCGTCAACACCTCCGGCATCCTGTACAAAGCAGTCGGTTATAACCTGAACCGGGAAACCGGACGTGTGGACTACGACGAGATGGAACGTCTGGCATTGGAACACAAACCCCGTCTGCTCATCGGCGGCGGATCGGCCTACAGCCGCGAATGGGATTATGCCCGCATGCGTGCCATCGCCGACAAGGTGGGCGCCATCTTTATGGTAGACATGGCGCATCCTGCCGGACTGATTGCCGCCGGACTGCTGGACAACCCCGTAAAGTATGCGCACATCGTCACCTCCACCACTCACAAGACCCTGCGGGGACCGCGCGGAGGTATCATCCTGATGGGAAAGGACTTCGACAATCCCTGGGGCAAAACCACCCCCAAGGGCGAAATTAAGAAAATGAGCCAGTTGCTGAACAGTTCCGTGTTCCCCGGCACCCAGGGCGGTCCGCTGGAACATGTCATAGCAGCCAAAGCCGTAGCCTTCGGCGAGGCACTGACACCGGCTTTCCGCGAATGGGCTGCCCGCGTAAAACGGAATGCAGCCGTATTGGCCGAAGAGCTGACCAAACGGGGATTCCACATCGTAAGCGGAGGCACGGACAACCATTCCATGCTGGTGGACCTCCGTTCCAAATACCCCGACCTCACAGGCAAAGTGGCCGAAAACGCATTGGTCGCCGCCGACATCACGGTAAATAAAAACATGGTACCGTTCGACAGCCGCAGCGCTTTCCAGACATCCGGTATCCGCCTGGGTACGCCTGCCATCACGACGCGTGGTGCCGGTGAGGAGCTGATGATACTCATCGCCGAACTGATTGAACGCGTATTAGATGCTCCCGCCGACCCGGAAGTCATTGCAGCCGTACGCCATCAGGTGAACGAGACGATGATCGCCTACCCCATCTTCGCCTGACGTTCTTTCACCAACCAATCGGACATACACCATGAAAAAAAGAAATATCCTGTTAATAGTATGCCTTTTATCAACGGCATTCCCTTCGTTTGCCGCCGTGGTAGACACCGTATGGGTGAAAAGCGCTTCCATGCACAAGGACGTACAAGTGATAACCGTCACGCCGGATGCCGCCTCGGGCAAAAATAGCGTAGCCTGCCCCGTCATCTACCTACTCCACGGATACGGCGGACACGCCGGCACATGGATAAACATCAAACCGGAACTACCGCAGATAGCCGATGCGAAAGGGATTATTTTCGTATGTCCGGACGGAAAAAACAGCTGGTATTGGGACAGCCCGCAGGATGCCTCCTACCGCTATGAGACATTCATCTCATCGGAACTGCCAACCTATGTGGATTGTCACTACAAGACCATCCCCGACAGGCAACACCGTGCCATTACCGGTTTGAGCATGGGCGGACACGGAGCCATGTGGAATGCCATCCGCCATCATGATATTTTCGGTGCAGCCGGAACAACCAGCGGCGGTATGGACATCCGCCCTTTTCCCAAGAACTGGGGAATGGCCTTGCAACTGGGCGAATATGAAAACAACCGTCAGGTATGGAACGAACACACCGTCATCAACCAGACAGACCGGATAAAGGACGGAGATCTGGCCATTATCATCGACTGCGGCGAAAGCGACTTCTTCCTGACCGTAAACAAGAATCTGCACGATCGGTTGCTGGAACAGCATATCAGCCACGACTTCATCACCCGCCCGGGAGAGCACAACGGACAATACTGGACGAACTCCATTGACTACCAGATACTATTCTTCGAAAAGTTTTTCAAGCGCTAAAGTATCTCTTGCCCTTCATCCGGAAGGAGGAAAAGATTCCTCCTTCCGGACAAGCGCCTCCTCTATTTTCTCGCGCTTCAATTTTGTTTAAATAAACTTGACAACAAAAATTTCAAAGATGAAATCCCATACACTGCATATAATGAATTACAATGAACCTATAATGGAAGGCACATATAACCCTAATACCCCCCTTACTAAACATTACCAATATTTATGAAAAAAACAGTAATCGTATTGATGTGCTGCAGCTTCGTCCTATTTCTATACGGTCTAATAGCAGATTATCCCAAACTAATCACAGGCGGGTTGGTGTTCACAGCTTGCATGATGGGGACTTACATCGGCGGCCATCTGAAAGAAGATAGTACTGAAGGAATGAAACAACGAAGAACCATACGCCTTTTGTACATCCAGTTGACAGCAGAAATATTCTGTTTGGCGGCTATGCTCTTCCTGATAGTCGCCTCACTGTCCGACCTCACTGATTTTCCAACTTGGCTCGTTATTGGCCTGACCATCTCCTCACTGATCGTCCTGTACGGTATCAAACATCTCCTGCCCATCCTAAAGACCAAGAAATAAAGGTTCCACTCCGCTACGCGCTGGAAATGCCTTTAAAGCGTTTCCAGCGCGTCTTTTTATCGTATAATTCATTAAAATCAACGGCTCAAAATTACAATTTAACCTACCAATCGCCAATGATGTACGTGGTGCTGTCGAAGTTTACACCTACCTTATAACCTCCTTATCTCCATCCGGAGGAGAAACAGACTCCTCCCTAATCCACTCCAGTTCCTGAATCCACCGCCATACGGTAGTCCGCGATGATTCCGCCAAGGCACCGATCTGGGCGTTCTGCAAGCCCGCACGCATCAGATACCCCACCTTCAGCTTCTCGGGCTTCATGCTACCTAACTTCTCTATCAACTCATCTTTAAAACATGGATACAGGGCATCCATCCGGCTGTAAAAATCAGACCATTCACCACTGTCCGGCACACGACCCTCCTTCAAAACTTCGTATATCTTTTCCGCCGCATGACCCGCTCTCTCTGCAAGGTCGCACCGGTTTATCAACCGCGACATCATCCGATTACGCCGGGCGTTCTCCGCCAGAAGCCGTTCATTCGCCATACGCTCCTCCTCCGACTGACGGATTTTCTCCCTCAGCTCCTCCACAATACGCTGCTTTTCATCTATCTCATTCTGGATTCCAATCATTTCCGCCTTTGAAGCCTCCAACTCCGTTTGTTTCTCCTTCAGTCGTGCGGAAACATCACGTATATGCCCTTCCATCTCTCCGGCCTTATCTTCCGCCGCTTTCAGCTTCTTCAGTATCGCGTTCTGCCTGGCAAGGCTCCGGTTTCGCTGGAACAAGAAGAGAAGCAAAAACAACACGACCACTCCAAATGCAAGGCAAACGGACAGACGCATTATACGACGATGACTCTCCTCCTTCCGGACAAGAGCTTCCTCCTCCATCTTCTCGCGCTGATAGTGAAAAGCATTGTTTACCGTAGCGGCCAGACGCTGACGTTCGCCCAAATCCAACGAGTCGCTGCACAAGGCAAACTGAATTCCGTAACGAGCCGCTTCCTTCATATTGCCCAGCCTATAATATATACGGAGCAGATTTTTGTTTGACTCATATTTATGGAGAAGAGGTATATCCATATCACATCGTGCCTTATAATAATATATAGCGGAATCCGGAATGCCGGACAGCAGATAGTATTTTGCAAGGCCTGTATAATCTATAGGTTCCAATGCGGAAAAGTCCCATTCCCGTCGAGCAAGGTCAAAACACTTATCGGCATATTCCCGCATCTTGTGGTTGGAGAAATGAGCCAGCAGGGAGGACGATACGCTTCTCCGGTAAACGGAGTCCGTCCCGTCAAGCAACTCATAAGCCTCAACAAATTTTTCCTCCGCATCCGCTTCCTTGTTTATTCTGGATAAAGCCACAGCCAACTGCATGGCACTCAAAGCGTCCAAGTTACCGCTTTCAGCCGAAAGCCGATATTCCTTTTCGCTCATCTTTGCCGCATTCTCATAATCCTGCACCATGAAATACTGATAGCTGAGATTGGAATACGTATTCCTGAGCAACGTGGTGTCAAACGGTTCAACACCTTCGCCGACTGCCATGGCTTCCAAAAAGTAATGCAGCGACAGGGGATGGTCTCTCAGGTCGCGATACACGCTGCCAGCATAATAAAACGCCTCCTGCCGCTCAAGGCTGTTTCCATGGCTCTCGAAATAATCTACCACCTCCTTGGCCTGCACGTCCGAAGTGGCAGGACGGAAGTTTTTATCATCGATGCGGATTTTCAGCAACAGATATTTCATCCGCCAGTATTCCGACCGGTTTATCCGTTCCGTGCTCAAAGAGTCAAGCATCTTCTGAGCCATCTTCGGGTCAGAGTTCCCCGTCTTTTTTATGCACTCGAACTTATCCCTTAGTTCTCCGTCCCGGTCGCAGGACGAAAACACGCACAGCAAACACATGAAAAAAGCCAGTCGAAAATGAAATGTTCCCATCTAATTCTTCATATCGTTTAATACCATTGCTAATATAACACAATTTATAAAAATGACAAAATATTATAGTAGAATATCAAAATTCTTTGTTTCATTTGTTTCATTTTATAGGATGAGCCGCAGAATGAAACAAATGAAACAACAAAAAATATATTTATTTATTAATTTGTATATCATATAATTAACAACACCTTATGTTTTTAAAACAAAGTTTCTTTCAAAATGAAACAAATGAAACAGCCTTTTATTTTGTAGTCATTTTGCTAAATTTTAATTTTGTGTACGAACCAAAGATAAATATTATGCCTCCAATGAGCAAAAAGCAATTGCATCACACGGTTTGCCAATGAAGACT
The DNA here is from genome assembly GCA_964540455.1 of uncultured Paraprevotella sp. Lineage (GTDB taxonomy): Bacteria > Bacteroidota > Bacteroidia > Bacteroidales > Bacteroidaceae > Paraprevotella. The sequence continues at coordinate 112,187 of CAZIMK010000001.1, read as the reverse complement.
ACCTTATCATATACATACAGAAATCGGCTGGATATGTTATGAGAGATGGATTAACCTGTAGAACTATAATATATAACCACAATGACATCTAAAACGCCAACAATCTCCGTCTGCATGCCGGTCTATAATGCAGCCCCTTATTTGAAAGAATGCATAGACAGCATTTTGACGCAAACCTATAAGGATTTTGAACTACTGATTGTAGACGATGGTTCGACGGATGAAAGTGTTAACATTGTAAGGTCTTATAGCGACGCGAGAATAAGACTTATACAGAATAAACATGATTATATCGGTTCTTTAAATTTGTTGTTAGATGAAGCGAGAGGCAAATACATAGCCCGTATGGATGCAGACGATGTGATGATGCCATACAGGCTAAAAGCACAATTAGGATATATGGAAAAACACACGGAGATAGGAGTACTTGGAGGTGGGATGCAAAAAATAGGGAAACAATCCGGCATCATAAATCTTCTACATAAAGTCACCATACAAGACATGATTAATTCTTGCTGTATGGCACATCCTTCCGTAATGATAAGAGCGTCGATTTTAAGTAAATACAATTTATACTACGAAGAGGATTTTAAGTATGCAGAAGATTATCGACTTTGGATGCAAATGCTAAAACATGAGATCATTTTCCGCAATCTGACCACACCAGTCATAAAATATAGAATTTCTGAAAACCAAGTAACATCCCGACACTCAGCTGAATTATTTAAAAAAACAAATAAAATAAAAAAAGACGGAGCGAAATGGTTGAGTAAAAGAATTAATAAAGTCTCTCATGAAGATATATCTATACCGTTGTCTAACAAACAACTTACGATCGTCATTCCGTTTCTTAATGAAAAAGAAGAGGTTAGAAACACAGTAAGGAGTATTCGAAACACAGCCGGAAACAATGTAGACATCATTGTTATAAATGATCATTCAGATGATAATTATGATTATCAAGACGATCTTGTGAACTTTAACGTAACCTATATATTTAACACCTATCGCATAGGTGCGGCTGCTTCAAAAGAAAAAGGAGCCCGTTTAACGCGTACTCCCTATTTTTTACTTCTTGATGCGCACATGCGTTGTTTCACTCCTAATTGGCATAATATTATAATAAAAGAATTAAAAAAAAATGATAGACAAATTCTTTGTTGCCAAACAAAAGCATTAGGAAAAGAAAAAAATCATGTAATATTTGAAAAGAAAACTGTAACTACAAACGGAGCCTATATTCTTTACGATTATAATAATTATATTCCTGGAATACATTGGAACGAATACAAAAGGCGCAAAAGGCTACCATATAACAATATAGCATGTATCCTTGGCGCGGGCTATGCTGCGAGCAAACGGTATTGGGCTCATATTAAGGGATTGGAAGGACTAATACATTATGGAAGTGAGGAAACTTATCTGAGTCTGAAAGCCTGGTTGGAAGGGGGAGGATGCAGTTTGCTGCCTAACGTAATTTTCGGACACATTTATAGAGCAGCTCCACCATATAGAATTGTTACGGCTCAAATGCATTATAATCTTTTTGTTATCTCAAACACCTTATTTCCAACATCATTACAATGCTGGGCTAATGCCATTGCTTACAAAATAGATAAATCTATTTATGAAAACATTCAGTTTTGGCTATCAATAAATAAAAAACCATTAAAACTGCTGAAACAATATTATACACAAATACTTCAAGAAGATTTTGAAAAGATATTAGAAATAAACGATATTATAGATACAGAAAAATTAGCAATGGCCAACCATGAAAAAAAGCGCATACCTCTTCTGCTGATTTTTTTAAAAGAATGCGCTCAAACATCATGCGTTGATTTATGGGATGGATGCATGGGACTATTAATTGTACTTTGTGAATATGCAGAACACATGCAATCAAGTGAACACGTAACATTAGCAAGAGATTTATTAGAACGCATATTGGAAAAAATACATCCCCAATCCGAGTTGTCCATATCCTTTTCTCATGGTGTTTGCGGTATCGGGTGGGGACTCATCTACATGATGCGCAACAATCTCTCCGATGCTGATTTTTCAGAAAAGCTCAACATCATTGATAAAAAGATTATGGAAAGAGATCCTGAAAGAATTACAGACTATTCTTTTCAAAGTGGTATAGGAGGGATTCTTTGCTATGTAACAAATCGTTTGTTTATTCTACTTGAAAAGAAAAACGATATCACCTTTGATGCCCGATATCTTCGTAGCCTTCAGAAAGTTGCTCAAAAAGCCTTAGGCAAAAGTTCTGATTTTCGCACAGACAGTTATGCACTTCTTTTCTTGGAGTTTGGAAAAGACGGATGGCATGTACTTCGTCCGAAATGGAAGGACATAATTGAATTGCCCACTTTTCTTCCTCAAGACTATAACAAATGGAACAAAGGGCTTACAGGAGCTATCGGTTATCTGTGTAACTTAACACAAGCGTTACGAAGTTCCACCTATAAATTAAAAAGGCGTACAGCCTTATTATAATTTTTAATTCTTTAAATTCATTTATTATGTTCCTAAAAGAAAAAGGATTATTATCCGATTGTGAACAAATGTTCACTCCGATGTCTTCGGACAAAGAAGGACATCTACGCGGCGGTTTTGGTAAGATTTCCGTAGCTTCAGTTATGGCAGCCAATCAACAATGTACCAATGACCCTTGTGTAAATTCAAATTGTTCAAATTACATATGTGGTAACGGCGATTGTACCAATAAGAATTGTGACAATCAAGGTTGTTTTAACATAACAAAAAAGCCCGAAGAACCAACAACCCCCAAACCCTCCATTGTAGTTTCAGTTTGTGGAATTCTTTAAAAGACAACGGATGCTCCTGTACCGAATACAGGGCATCCATAATTTTTTATTATGAAAAAGTTCTTATTAATCTTATCCTTTTGCCTTGTAAGGTTGGCCACACACGCCCAAACTGATTCCATCGACGTATTTATATTTGTGGCAGATGCTTTCACCGATGCTATCATAGAGGACGGAGAAGTGGATGTCCTCATGGCGGATTCCTCCTTTATCAACAAAGGCAAGTGGGGATACAATACCGATGACGGAGTGCGCACGGCTTCTTTAATTGTATGCAAGGTTCCCCAGGAAGGGGGGTACATTTTCAAATTGACACACCCTAACTATTTCACCGTTTATTATCCTATCACCATACAGAAATACAAACGTGGCAGCGATATTTCCGTTCCCGAAAAAATAAGAATGCGCAAACGCCCCAAGGATATACAACTTGGCGAGGTGGTAGTGAAAGCCACCAAAATAAAAATGGTAATGAAGAAAGACACCATCGTTTACGATGCCGACGCTTTCCAACTTTCGCAAGGCTCCATGCTCGACGCACTTATCGAACAGCTACCGGGAGCCGAACTGAAAGAAAACGGTATAATCACCGTTAACGGGAAGCCCGTCAGCAGTCTACTCGTAAACGGGAAAGACTTCTTTAAAGGAGACCCGAAGATAGCCCTTGAAAACCTGCCGGCTTATATGGTGGACAAAGTAAAAGTCTATGAGCGGCAGACGGAGTTCGAAGAGATGACCGGACTTACAGACAACGACCGTCCTCTGGTAATGGACGTGAATTTGAAACGGCAGTACTCCATAGGATGGATAGCAAATGCAGAAGCAGCTTACGGCACAGAGGAGAAGTATCTGGGAAGATTGTTCGCCATGCGTTTCACCGATTGTTCGCGTCTGGCACTTTTCGGCAACATCAACAACACCAACGACACGCGACGCCCGGGACAAAGAGGCGATTGGACGCCCTCTTATCTGCCGGACGGCATACAGACGAGCAAAAGCGGAGGTGCGGAGTATTACTATGAAAACCGGCAAAAAACATTTGAATGGACAAGCAATCTTAACGCCTCGCACTCGAAAAACCACATACTTACACAAACAAGCGGCGAGAGTTTTCTCCCCTCCGACAAGGCTTTCACACAAAGCCGGCGCAATGAAACATATCGGTCTACAAGCGTCAACAGCACCCACAGCTTCCAATCAAAGAAAAAAGCCCGCCACACGGGACGTGTCAATTTCAATTATGACAAGAACAGATATGCTTCCTTGAACTTAGCCGGAGAGTTCACCGATAATCCTTACTCATACGTCACGGGCGGCATACTCGACAGCCTGTTCCTGCCCGGTGCGGGCACATTACGACAAGTAGCACGTTATCGTCGCAGTCAAGAGGTCTACCATAAAGGCGAAAACTGGAGCATAAACGCCCCATACCGCCTGTGGTGGTCACCATTCCAAAGCAAAGGGGTGCATGATATGTTATTTTTCGACTTAACGGGCAGTTATGACAAGCACACCTCCCATGCCTTCGACAATTACCGGCTGGAATACTTCGGCACTGATGAATCTACCCGCGACTATCGCAACCGCTATAGGATGAAACCTTCGCGCCACTATAATTACAATACGCGGCTGGCCTACTTCATGCCAATCAAATCCTTTTGGCCCACGCTGACCTACCGCTATGCGCAAGACTACCGCAGCGGTCGGAACGATCTATTCCGTCTCGACCGTATAGACGGCTGGAACGAAGGGACGAATCACGGAACCGGCACACTACCCTCTTCCGCCTCCGACATGCAGCAGGCATTAGACATACAAAACAGCGAGCACACCGAACGATGGCGGCGTGAACATCAGATAGAACTGAAACTGGAATACCGGAGCAACAAGAAAAACCAAACCGTCGCGGTCGTATTCCTGCCCGTGCGCTTTGAAGCGGACCATTTGCTTTACGACCGCAGTGCCCGACACTATGACCTGCACCGCACGAAGGCTCTTTTCACTCCAAACGGTTCCGTCAAACAGAGTTTTCTAAGAAACGACTACTCGACTAATTTCAGCTTGAACTACGAACTGTCGTGCCAGCAGCCCGACCTCATGAATACCATCGAACTGATAAACGATGCAGATCCGCTCTACGTGCAAAGGGGCAACGCTTCGTTGCGACGAAGCACAAACCACAAGCTGTCGCTCAATGTAACAACCCAACGTAAATTTATCTATCCGCTTTATGACTTCCGCATAACCTATCAGCGCACCCATAACGCACTGGCCACGGAACGCACGTACAATCCTGTCACCGGCGGATACGCCGTGCGTCCCGTCAACGTAAACGGGAACTGGCGCACCGACGGAAACCTTTCGGTTAACAGGCAGTTCGGTGCACAAAAGAGTTTCTCATGGGGAAGTAATACCTCCTACTCTTTCGATCATAACGTAGATATGGCCAACGTGGAAGGCGCAACCGTCAACAGCTTGAGCACCATCCGGAATCTGTATCTGCACGAACAGTTTACATTGAGTTACTCCCGCAACGGCTGGAATATCGGTACAAAAGTACGCGGCAGCTACAACCGGCTCACCGGCAAGCGGAGCGACTTCTCGGGCATCAGCGCATGGGACTACAATTACGGCATAAACGCACGCATTCCTCTGCCGTGGGGCATCGGCCTGAACACAGACTTCACCGTGTTCAGCCGCAGGGGTTATGAAGAGCCGTCGCTCAACACAGACGATTTGGTATGGAACATGCGACTGGAACGGAGTATCATGCACGGCAATCTCACCCTTGCCCTCGATGGTTTCGACTTGCTGCACAATCTTTCAAAAGTGACCCGTGTCGTCAATGCACAAGGCCGCACAGAAAGTTTCACGAATGTGATGCCTTCTTACTTCATGGCGCACGCGATATACCGATTCAACAAACAGCCTAAAAATAAAAAGCAATGAAAGAAAGCAAGTTCAATTTCAGTTTACAAGACCATACGGGATTGATTATATACAATGCAAAATCAGACGAAGTCATCGCTCTCAATCCACAATTGGCTAATTTTTATAAAAAAGAGACTCCGGATTCTATTCGTAACTTACACCCCGAACTATTTTCATACTTAACAAAAAAAGGTGTTTTTGTCGAAGAAGACGCGGATGAAGTTGCCAACTTTATAGCCCAAATAGAAAAAACGGAAAACGAGATGAAGGAATTCACTGTTACGATAAATCCTACGCTCGCTTGTAACATGAAATGCTGGTATTGTTACGAGACTCATAAAAACATGCCAGCCATGAGCTTAAATGTCAAACAGGCTACCATAACACTAATAAAGAATTTGTCTGACATAAACACAATCAACAGACTCAATCTCTCTTTTTTCGGTGGTGAACCTTTATTATTCTTTGACCGAATCATCATAGGCATCATAAACGAAGCGGCAAACACTTGCGGAAAAAAAGGGATTGATTTGAATATACACTTCACCACTAACGCTTATTTGCTAACAAAAAAAATCCTAGAACAAATGAGAGGACTAAATGTATCCTTTCAAATCACAATAGACGGCAATGAGAACGTACATAACACTGTGAGAAAGACAAAGGATGACAAGCCAACCTACTCCACCATAATTAAAAATATCCATTTAACCTTATCTTTGGGATTTTCTGTTGGAGTTAGATTTAATTATACAAACAGATCCCTTCCTTCATTCATTGATGTCTTACTGGACTTTCAAAATATTCCGTCTTCTCAAAAAAAACGACTAAATTTTACATTCCAACGTGTATGGCAAGATCACGACGGAGACACGGAACAAATAGAAAAGAAGGTTGCAGAAATAGAACGTGCATTTGAAGAAGCTGAATTATTTGTCAATTCTTCCAATAAATTCATTATCCCATATTGTTATGCTGATAAAAAGAATACCGTCATTATAAATTACAACGGCGATCTTTATAAATGTACGGCACGTGATTTCGTTTCTAAAAACAGAGAAGGAATTCTTACGCCAGATGGGAATTGTAAATGGAATGAAAAATACAAAAAACGATTATCAATAAGACATGGGAGTGATTTATGCCGTCAGTGTCGGATTTATCCAATTTGCCATGGAGGATGTAGTCAAATGAAACTTGAAACCGCTACAACCGAATCCTGTCCTAAAGGATATGATGAAGAGAAAAAATATAATATCTTAAAAAGTCGTGCTTTGTTTATTCTTGAACAATACAAAAAAAAGAGGAACCAAATACAATGATATATACCCGCCAATTCGACCAAATGGACTGTGGCCCAGCATGCATCCGCATGGTGGCTTCCGTGTACGGCAAGGACTATCCGCTGAGCTACCTGCATTCGCTGTCTCATCTGACACGGGAGGGAGTGAGCGTAGCGGGAATACGAGACGCTTTGAAGGAGATAAGAATGAGAAGCGCCACGTTTGAACTGACAACGGAACAATTTCGGCAGAAGTGTCCGTTGCCTGCCATCCTACACTGGGAACAAAATCATTTCGTGATTCTTTATAAAGTGAAGCGCAGCCGGTGGAACACCCCATAAACAACGAAATATTCCATGAGAAAAATCACCCTATTTCTATTACTATCTACATTATCTTCAATTCTTCGTGCACAGAGCTACCACATAGAGGGCTTCATCAAAGATTCGTTCACCAAGGAAGCCATAGACTCCGTACAGATTGCCCTGCTGAATCCAGCAGATAGCATTGTTATAGAAGAATTTTTGGGATTGCGGTATGGTTGGTGGCAATGTTACCGAGACATCAGGAAACCTGGTAAATACATCATGAGATTTAGAAAAGGTGGATATCACACAACTTATAAAAATGTGAATTTCAAATATGTGAAACTACGCAGAACAGGAGATAGCTTTGGGGACGTGTGGATGTGTAAATTGCCTAAAAAAGATTCCATACAAACACATGAACTGGGAGAAGTGACCGTGACAGCAACTAAAATAAAGATGGTGATGAAAGGAGACACCATCGTCTACAACGCCGATGCATTCCAGCTAAGTAGCGGATCCATGCTGGACAATCTGCTGAAAAAACTACCCGGCATGAGGGTAGATCGAAACGGACAGATTTACATGAACGGCGAACAAGTACAGAGTCTATTGGTGAACGGCGAGGAATTCTTCAAAGGGGATCCTAAAGTGGCGTTAGACAACCTACCGGCTTATATGGTGGAAAAAGTGAAGGTATACGGGAAACTTGCAGACAAACTGGTGGCCCTGGGGGTTGACCCACGCGCGGAGGGAAAGAAACTCCCATTGGTGGTAGATGTGAACCTGAAGCGGGAATACAGTGTGGGGCTGATAGGAAATACAGCGGTGGGCTACGGCACAGACAACCATTATCAAGCGCGATTGTTCGGTCTGTATTTCGGGGAGCAAACTCGCATGGCATTGGTGGGAAATACCAACGACGTATTGGGAAACGGATATTATGACGGAGAAGGAAACTTTCAGACACGAGGCAATGCGGGCAACACCACAACCCATGAGGCACGGATGGATTTTCTGCATAACGGAAAAAACAAGAGGTGGAAACTGTCTGACAACCTGAACTGGAAATGGAGCAAGACGAAACGAGAGAGCCATTCGTCGACCATCACGTTCCTAAACAAAGGAAACGTATACGGACGCAATACCACACACAACACGGATAACTCCTGGACGGCTTCACTGAATGGAACCAACAGTTACACTCCCAGAAAAGGACAATATTATGAGCTGAAACCAAACTTGGAATTCACACACTGGAACAATCGAGAACGTAGAATAAGCGCGGACTTTCTCGAACAATTAAACGAGCACTATATGGGAGAAGCTTTAGACAGCCTCTTCACACCCGGAAGTTCGGAAATATACAGAAAGAACTTGATTTCATCACTCTTTTATAACCAGCTTTACAAAGCCGACACATGGCAGTTGGGCGGTTCCGGTTCGGGTTCCGTACACTATCTATTATACGACCAACTGAACATCTCCTTCGGGGGGAACTACAAAAACACGCATAACCATACGCTGTATGACGCACACGATGCGGCAGGCGGTAACCGTCAGGTACGCTATCACGAGGAGCCTATCATCAGCTACAACTACTTTGCCCAAGCCTCATACCAATATGTGCTCAACCTGAAAAACAACAAACGTATCAGTCTGGTTCCGATCTATAAGTTTTCACAATCCTACTATTCGGACAAACACCCGTATTACAATCTGGTGAACACGCCGTTGGAAAACTGGAGTATGGTTCAACTGAGCTCCACTAAAGACGATCTGTCGCAATGGATGGACTGGGCAAACACGTATTATTCCAAAAACCGGAATTTTACGCACGAAGGGGGGATGGGTATTTACTATGTTTTCTTTCCTAACAACAAAGGTGACCGCAATCTGAACATCGACTTGGGATTTAAAAACGCATACGACAAGTATGAGTATACCAAGAACAGCACGGATGCAGTACACCGAACAAAATGGTTCTTCGACCCTCATGTTCAATACACCCACCAACAAAAAACGGAGAAAATGAAGCACGAATACAAATTAGGATACGGATATTATGGCACTGCGCCTCTCATGGGGTATCTGATAGACTACACCGACGAGTCTACTCCGTTAGTAGTACGTCGCGGAAACCCCAACCTTAAGGATATGTACACGCACACGGCTGGCTTCAATTATAAAAGAGAAATTTTCAAGAACTGGACAATTTATAACTTCAACATCAATTATACACTGTGGGAGAACATGCTCTGCCAAACCATAACATACGATGCAACAACGGGCGTACGCACCTACCGTCCCGATGTGATAGACGGAAACTGGAAATTGAGCGGATGGTTTGAACTGTTTAAAAAGATTATTCCCGAATGGGATCTCCAATTCCGGGCCAACACCTCGATAAACTATCGCCACAGCGTGGACCTGGCCATGCTGGCCGGGAATCCGACTTCCGTCAGAAGCTCTGTAAACCAAACATACACCAGCCAAAACGTACGCTTCACTTATAACCGTAAACAAGTATATGTGGACTTGACTGGAACTTTTTCGTGGAACCACTCTACGGGAAAACGATTCAATACAATGGACGCTTTCGATTACAACTACGGCTTTTCTACCAATATTCCTCTCTTTTCGGGCATCGTCTTGATAAACGACATGAAGATGTACAGCCGTAGGGGCTACAACAACAATAATTACAACACAGACCAGTTTATCTGGAGTGTACGCCTGAGGAAAAATTTCCTGAACGAGAGGTTGGGATTGGAAGCGAATGCCTTCGATATTTTGAACAACATGTCAAATTACAGCTACTTCGTCAATGCTCAGATGCAGAGCGAACGCTACTATAATGTACTGCGCCGCTATGCGATGCTCACCCTATCCTACCGTTTCAACACAACAAAAAAGCGTACAAAATGAAACTACGATATACCCGTCAATTCGACAAGATGGACTGTGGTCCGGCATGCATCCGCATGGTGGCTTCCGCATACGGCAAGGACTATCCGCTGGGCTACCTGCGTTCACTGTCTCATCTGACACGGGAGGGAGTGAGCGTAGCGGGAATACGGGACGCTTTGAAGGAGATAGGAATGAGAAGCGCTACGTTTGAACTGACAACGGAACAATTGCGGAAGAAATGTCCGTTGCCTGCCATCCTGCACTGGGAACAAAATCATTTCGTGGTTCTTTACAAAGTGAAGCGCAGCCGGTGGAACGGTGAATGGAAATATCATGTGGCCAATCCCGCTTACGGAAAGCATACCTTCAGCGAAGAGGCATTCGGACGATTTTGGCTGAACGGTGAAAAAGGCGTAGCGGTGGCCATAGAGCCTACGGATGTCTTTTACGAAAAAGCACCGGTAAAGGAAAAACACAGTTTCGTGCGCTTTGCGCGAAAATACGTATGGCCTTTCAGACTGGAATTGTCTCAGTCGGCCATGGGGATGCTTTTCGGCATTCTGCTCTCGCTCGTCACACCTTTCTTCACACAGGCCATGGTGGACGATGGCATAGGACTGCGGGACATGAACATGATTGTGAGTATCATGCTGGCACAGCTGTTCATCTTCTTCGGAACTTTCTCGATGGGACTTATCAGCAGCTGGGTAAGCCTGTACATGACCACACGCATCAACATCAACATTCTGCGGGACTATCTGACCAAATTGCTGCAACTGCCCATGACGTTCTTTGAAACAAAGAGCGTGGGGGATTATCAGCAACGACTGGGGGATCATGGTCGGCTGCAGGGATTCATTACCTACAGCACGCTGCAAACATTTTTCTCCATTGTTTCCGCCCCGTTCTACCTTATTGTCATCGGATGGTATAGCCCTGTCATACTATGTGCTTACATAGTACTGACGGCACTCAGCACAGGATGGACAATATGGTTTTTCCAACATCGCAAGGCACTCGACTACGAACAGTTCAAAATCAGCGCGGAAAACCAAAACAAACAATATGAACTGTTACAGGGAATAACGGACATCAAACTCAATGCCTACGAGGATTATAAATTGCGGGAGTGGTGTGAACTACAGGAACGGCAGTACCGTATGAGCCAGAAGTCACTGCGTCTGGGACAGATACAGAACACGGGATTCACACTCATCGGACAGTTACGGAACATATTCATCACCTATTGGATTGCAGCGGAAGTGGTAAATGGAAATCTAACCCTCGGCATGATGATGAGTATTTCGGCTATCATAGGCCAAGTGAATGGTCCGCTCTCGCAACTGATTGGTTTCCTGCAACAGTTTCAAGAAGCCAAAATCAGCCTGGAACGTTCGGAAGAGGTACAGCTATGCACCAATGAAGACGACTGTTTGCAGAAGGATGTGCCCCACGACCGCCCGCTGGGTATAGAAGTGCGCGATTTGAGTTTCTCGTACACCGGAAGCATCGGAGACCCCGTACTCAAGCATGTGAACCTGTCCATCCCCGCAGGCAAGATGACGGCCATTGTGGGCGAAAGCGGAAGTGGGAAAACTACATTAATGAAACTTTTATTAAAGTTTTATGAACCCACAAAAGGTGAAATACTGCTGGACGGGAAACCGCTGACTGGCTATACGGCCAGGTCGATCCGGCAAGCCTGTGGTATAGTGATGCAGGAGAACTTCTTATTTTCGGATACGGTAAGACGCAACATTCTTCTGGGGGAAACGGAAGACGAAGAAAAACTGCAGGAGGCCGTGTGTCTGGCTTGCCTGAAAGACTATACGGAGAAGCATCCGTTGGGTTTGCAGACCAAAGTAGGTTCAGAAGGCATAGGGGTAAGCGGAGGAGAGAAGCAACGCATCATGATAGCCCGCGCCATATATAAAAACCCGCAATACCTGATGCTGGACGAAGCTACCAGTTCGCTGGATGCCGAAAACGAACGACGCATTACGGAAGGCATTGCCTCCCACTTCAAGGGACGCACACGGATTGTCATTGCCCACCGACTGTCTACTGTGAAAAATGCACATAACATCATCGTGTTGCGGCATGGGAAAGTAGTGGAAAGCGGCACGCATGCACAGCTTGTGGCCAAACGGGGATATTACTACGAACTTATCCGGAATCAACTGGAATTGGCGGACAATGCCTAAGGAAAAATCCATAATAGAATAAACACACCTAACATGTATAAAATGAAACGTTTCCTGATACGTTACGGAGTTTTTTCCATACTCGTTATAATGGTTACAGGGCTTTTGCTGATTGCTGCCTGCTATAAGGTTCGTGTGAAAGAACCTGCAACTCTCTTCGCAACAAGCGAGGACGTAAAGATTTACACCGCATACACTTCCATCCTTCCCTTTGGAGTGGAGGACACGCTGGAGATTTGTCAAACGGCCTACGGTGACCTCCCGTTTGTGGTAGATTCCATCTTTCTGGAATCGGCTTCATTTGTCTTTTGTGTCCACCCTATCAATGCCAAGGAGTTCGCTCTCCGCATGGGCAACAATACACATGCCACAGGATTCCTGTTTACCGGAAAAGAGCGGATGCTGGATTTATTGCGGAAGAAAGTGGATTTCTAAGAGATACAATATCAGAATGATGGTACATTATTTTTGCATAATTGATTGATTTTCAAAATCAGCTTACAGGGAATTTCGATAATTGTTCCCATACGTCATTCAATAACCCTATACCTGTTTAGTTGTAGAAACAAAGGGCAATTCCAATTAAAGCAGTGCCCATCCTCTCAGGGAAAATAGCGGATGACTTCGTACGGAAGGCAGAAGAACGTGAAAAGCATCCTGCTCCTGGACTTTTGCCGGAACGTGAGGCGCGTATTGCTGAAGTTATGAAGCAGATGCGCAAGTTTAAGTTCCCTTGGGAAAATAAATGAAGGCAGGAGAATTTATTCTTGAAGAAAAGTGTCAGTTGGCAAGGGTAACTCAGGATGTACTTGATTACTGTCAGCCTTTCACTTCGGGGACGAAGATCTTGATGATTTCTTCGCCCATAATGCTGTAGTCTATGAGAAGAAACTTATGGGCAAGACTTATTGTTGAATACCTCCATTTTAGTAGTAGCCACGTATCACCTCCAAAGGACGTGGCATACACGTAATATTCAAGATTCCTCCTCCCTAATCCACTCCAGTTCCTGGATCCACCGCCATACGGTGGTCCGCGATGATTCTGCCAAGGCACCGATCTGAGCGTTCTGCAAGCCCGCACGCATCAGATACCCCACCTTCAGCTTCTCGGGCTTCATGCTACCTAACTTCTCTATCAACTCATCTTTAAAACATGGATACAGGGCATCCATCCGGCTGTAAAAATCAGACCATTCACCACTGTCCGGCACACGACCCTCCTTCAAAACTTCGTATATCTTTTCCGCCGCATGACCCGCTCTCTCTGCAAGGTCGCACCGGTTTATCAACCGCGACATCATCCGATTACGCCGGGCGTTCTCCGCCAGAAGCCGTTCATTCGCCATACGCTCCTCCTCCGACTGACGGATTTTCTCCCTCAGCTCCTCCACAATACGCTGCTTTTCATCTATCTCATTCTGGATTCCAATCATTTCCGCCTTTGAAGCCTCCAACTCCGTTTGTTTCTCCTTCAGTCGTGCGGAAACATCACGTATATGCCCTTCCATCTCTCCGGCCTTATCTTCCGCCGCTTTCAGCTTCTTCAGTATCGCGTTCTGCCTGGCAAGGCTCCGGTTTCGCTGGAACAAGAAGAGAAGCAAAAACAACACGACCACTCCAAATGCAAGGCAAACGGACAGACGCATTATACGACGATGACTCTCCTCCTTCCGGACAAGAGCTTCCTCCTCCATCTTCTCGCGCTGATAGTGAAAAGCATTGTTTACCGTAGCGGCCAGACGCTGACGTTCGCCCAAATCCAACGAGTCGCTGCACAAGGCAAACTGAATTCCGTAACGAGCCGCTTCCTTCATATTGCCCAGCCTATAATATATACGGAGCAAACTTTTGTTTGATTCATGCTCATAAAGAAGAGGCATATCACTATCACATAGCAACTTATGATAATATATAGCGGAATCCGGAATGCCGGACAGCAGATAGTATTCCGCAAACCCCGTATAATCTATAGGTTCCAATGCAGAAAAGTCCCATTCTCGTCGAGCAAGGTCAAAACACTTATCGGCATATTCCCGCATCTTGTGACAGGAAAAATGATAAAGCAGAGTAGACAATACGCTTCTCCGGTAAACGGAATCCATCCCGTTGAGCAACTCATAAGCCTCAACAAATTTTTCCTCCGCATCCGCTTCCTTGTTTATTCTGGATAAAGCCACAGCCAACTGCATGGCACTCAAAGCGTCCAAGTTACCGCTTTCAGCCGAAAGCCGATATTCCTTTTCGCTCATCTTTGCCGCATTCTCATAATCCTGCACCATGAAATACTGATAGCTGAGATTGGAATACGTATTCCTGAGCAACGTGGTGTCAAACGGTTCAACACCTTCGCCGACTGCCATGGCTTCCAAAAAGTAATGCAGCGACAGGGGATGGTCTCTCAGGTCGCGATACACGCTGCCAGCATAATAAAACGCCTCCTGCCGCTCAAGGCTGTTTCCATGGCTCTCGAAATAATCTACCACCTCCTTGGCCTGCACGTCCGAAGTGGCAGGACGGAAGTTTTTATCATCGATGCGGATTTTCAGCAACAGATATTTCATCCGCCAGTATTCCGACCGGTTTATCCGTTCCGTGCTCAAAGAGTCAAGCATCTTCTGAGCCATCTTCGGGTCAGAGTTCCCCGTCTTTTTTATGCACTCGAACTTATCCCTTAGTTCTCCGTCCCGGTCGCAGGACGAAAACACGCACAGCAAACACATGAAAAAAGCCAGTCGAAAATGAAATGTTCCCATCTAATTCTTCATATCGTTTAATACCATTGCTAATATAACACAATTTATAAAAATGACAAAATATTATAGTAGAATATCAAAATTCTTTGTTTCATTTGTTTCATTTTATAGGATGAGCCGCAGAATGAAACAAATGAAACAACAAAAAATATATTTATTTATTAATTTGTATATCATATAATTAACAACACCTTATGTTTTTAAAACAAAGTTTCTTTCAAAATGAAACAAATGAAACAGCCTTTTATTTTGTAGTCATTTTGCTAAATTTTAATTTTGTGCACGAACTTTAAAGAAAATATTATTATGAACACAATTCTTAAAACTCTTGCCATAGGGGTTATATCCATGATTTTCCCTATGAATGCTTCTGCGGACGTTGATGTAATAGACTACGCAAAATTCGTTTCAGTCAGACTCGAAAGAGTTATTGAAAAGAATACCAATGAAACCCCTATTCCTCGACGATCGCCTGCACATAATCAAAACCTCCCCTTATCGGTGTATTTCGACGATTCCTCCTCAACGCTCTTCATCGATGCCACACAAATGGAGGACTGCGCAAACTACACCCTCTACAACCCAAACGAAGAAATCGTGCTTTCCGGAATGGTATCACCCAATGAACAAAAAGCAATCGCATTACATGGTTTTGCCGATGAAGACTACCTTATCATACATATAGAAATCGGTGGGGTATGTTATGAGGGATGGATTAACTTGTAGAATCTATATCTATACATTAATTCTGTGCTTTTATCAAAGTATAGTGAAACCATTAACATCATAATATCATGAAACAGCTATTTTTCACGTGCATTGCATTTATACTTTGTTGCAATAACATCTATGCAGATGCTGAAGACCATCCGTACAAGTCTGTCCCCCTCGATGGTGACACCATATTGTGGTATGACTATACAAGTCCTGGCTATACAAGTCATATATATGTGAATTCGCAAAAAGAAAGAAAAAATGCAGCCCAAATGATTGACTTGTATTTTCCCCGTAATAAAACCGCATATAACTGGCGCATATATTGTGTTGGCAGTAACTTCTGGAGTAATGTGCAAAAGATTCACAAATGGCAATTGTACAACTTGCTGAATGAAACAGAAATAGAAGCATTTGAAAACATGCCGGAGGAAAAAAATGATTATTGTATTAACGTCAGACTGGAGGTCGATTATAAACAAGGAAAGATATATGTTCCTCTCATAAGTTTTCCAAAGGTAATAGACACATTGTTTACTTCACAACGCATCCATGATTTGATTCTGGACATCAAGAAATATTTCTATCTTCCTCCTCTTCCCAAATTCCGTGAGGGAATGGAAAATCTTTTCTCTAATGTCCAACTGAAGAAAAAGGATATAGAGTATTTCCAAAAATTGATTCCAGACGAGAACAAATAACCAATTCTCAAGAAAGTATAGTTATCGTAAGATCGTCACTCTAACTACGATAATGAATTCATTCTCATATTCCTGATGAGGACATATCGGGATAAAAGAACCGTCCGGACGAACCTTTGATACGATTCGTCCGGACGGTAATGCCTTTCACCCTGCAAGAGCGGGGATACCACAATTCTTTACTTACTGAGCGGGAGCTTCAGCAGGAGCGGACTCGGCGGGTGCTTCCGTTGCCTCGGCAGGGGTTGTCTGCGTAGCATCGAACGTCTGCACATTGCCGGCATTGACTGCTTTCTGCTCTACGGCCTCTTTCATGAGGACAGAAGAACCGTCTGTCACTTCGGGCAGACACTTGACGGCTACAATGCTGAGCACAGCTACGGCAATGGCCAATCCCCACGTTGCCTTTTCGATAAAGTCAGTAGTCTTGCGGACACCCATAATCTGATTGGATGCAGAGAAACTGGATGCCAGACCGCCGCCTTTAGATTCCTGAATCAACACGATCAGACACAGCAATACGGCGATAATCACGATTAAAATTACAAGAGGAGTGTACATTTTACTTTTATTTATTTTTGTTATTTATTATCAATTTCTCCAAGAAACGTATTTGGTCTGCAAAGTAACGGTTTTTTTTTGGATATTTCAAACTTAACTTGCGGATAATTTCTATTGCTTTCTCATATCGGGCCTGTTTTATGTATATTTTGGCCAAAGTTTCCGTCAGATAGTCCTCGCTGTCCTCCTCCGGGACTACATCTTCCAGAGAAGGCGTCTGCAATGCTTCGTCCGGTTCCTGCGACAAGACGATGCGCCGATCGCCCTGGCCAATGAATTCGTCTATCAGGTCCTGACGATTCAGACGGGGCACTTCGGCTGTCTCCTCCACCGCATCCTCGCATTGCATCAGATAGGCCATGTAGTCCGTCGTGGCATCGGCTATGGTAAGTTTCCGGCGCGGCTTTTCCTTTTCCTCCGGAATCTCCGACAAAAAAGATTCTATCAGCGACTGGGTACGGTCTACCGGCTCGCCGTCCGTTTCCCGTTCCGCCAGCGAAACATGTTTCTTCACCGGCTGCAGGACGTATTTATAGTTTTCTATCAGCTGGAACAATGCCTTGCGATCCGGAACAAAGACTGCAGCCTTGCGCAGTTCATCACCGAACGAGGCATCGTGCATCTGGTACAGATTGCGCAACATCAGCAGACGGGCCGGCTGATGGTAAGGGTAACGCTCCGTCAGGGTACGCAGACGGTGAAGCGAGTCCGCATCCAGACGCTCCGGATGACGGATATATTCCGAAAGATTTATGTCTTTGCCGTTCATTACGTTACTCTGTTTTTACCAATTCGCTACCGTTGCATTGAATATCTGGTCGGTGATGTCCTTTATCATCTGTTCGAGCAGGGCATCCTGCACCGCCGTCAGCTGTTGGGACGAATCATATTCGGACGTGGCCGAGAAACGCCGCTCAAAGTCCTCCGTATGATTTGCATTGTTCACGAAACGCACATTCACGGTCAGTTTCAACTGCGTCTGGGCGGAATACCCGTCCGAGGAAATCGCCTTGTTAAACTGTTCATATCCCACAATCTCGCCGGACAACTGCAGGTCGCCGTTCCGCTTCACCTGCTGCAGACGTGTCTGGGAAGCGTAAATATCCGTCAGCTTGTTGTTGAACATGGCCTGCATAGGTCCGTACACATAGGCCGAACGGATGGGGAACGGAGTGATCTGTATAGTCTTCACCTTGGTGTAGTCGATGGAAGCACCGTTGAATTTATAAGAGACCGTGCAGGCCATCATACACAACATCACGGCGCCCCCGGCCATCAGCCTCCGGCTCATTTTATTTATCCAGGCCATATTCCTTTATTTTTCGGTAAAGCGTACGTTCGGATATATTCAGATCGCGGGCCGTCCCTTTCCTGCGGCCCTTGTTCTTGTCGAGGGCACGGATAATCATCTGCCGCTCCCAGTCATTCAGCGAAAGCGATTCCTCCACATACTCCTCCGGCATCTGGATATCCTCTTCCACCCTCTTCACTGCTGCCGGAGCGACATTCACCGCCGGGCGTTCCACGGTCCGACCGGCCGGATATGTCACGGAACCGGCGTAATATGCCATCGGATGATCCGCATTTCCTCCCGAAGAGGCCGGCACGCCGCTCATTGCGCCGGTATGCTGGCTGTTGACCAGTTTCTTTAGTTCCGTCACGTCATTGCGCAGATCGAACAATATCTTATATAATATCTCACGTTCCGTCTCGAAACTGTGGGACGAACCGCCCGACGAGACCGGCACTATGTCGTGGGTGACCGGAGCATCGGGCACATACTCCGCCAACACCTCGGGAGTGATAATGCGCTCCCGCGAAAGGATGGAAATCTGCTCTGTCACGTTCTTAAGCTGGCGGATGTTACCGGGCCAGGGATAGCTTTTCAGCTTTATCTTTGCCGCCTCCGTCAGTTCCACCGGTTCCGGCATATTGTATTTGTCCGCCGTCTCCATAGCAAATTTCTTGAACAGCAATACGATGTCCTCCGCCCTCTCGCGCAGAGAAGGAATCTTCACCGGTATCGTATTGAGACGATAGAAAAGGTCCTCGCGGAAACGCCCGTCGCAGATAGCTTCCGCCATATTCACGTTGGTAGCCGCCACAATACGCACGTCGGTTTTCCGCACATCGCTGGAGCCTACCCGGATATATTCTCCCGTCTCCAGCACGCGCAACAGGCGGGCCTGTGTGGAAAGAGGCAACTCCCCGACTTCGTCCAGAAACAGCGTACCTCCGTTGGCCGCACCGAAATATCCCTCGCGCTCCCCTACGGCTCCCGTGAACGCTCCTTTCTCGTGGCCGAACAATTCGGAGTCAATCGTCCCTTCCGGTATGGAACCGCAATTGACGGCGAAATATTTCTTCGTCTTGCGCAGACTGTTGTCATGTATCATGCGGGGCACTACTTCCTTTCCCACACCGCTTTCTCCCGTTATCAGTACGGACAGATCGGTCTTGGCAACCTGCAGGGCAATATCCAGCGCATGATTCAGCCCTTCGGAATTGCCCACCACCCCATATCGTTTCTTCAAAAGCTGTATTTCGGATGTATTCATGTAGTCGGTTTAATTTCCATCATTTGCTGACAAAATTACATAAAAAATTAGATTCCTCGTAAAATTGGCAGGCCTTTTTGAAGTTTTTAGGAAGGCTATTTGCATATCTCACCTTTTTTTGCGAATATTGCAATACGTTATGCCGCATGGCAGGTTATGTGTCGAAAAAGATTGTTATGACTTTATCAGAATTAAAGAAGCGAGTACAAGCCACATTGAAATCTGAAGATACGGAAGGGGCATTCGAATTGTATGTGACCCGCACTCCCGGTTATTTATGGGCCTTGCTGTTCAAGAAGTTGCATGTCCACCCCATTGCCGTCACACTGATGTCCATCATCATTGGATCCGCGGCAGGCTTCTTCTTCTGGTCGGAGGACTGGAAAACAAATCTCATCGGCATGTTCCTTCTTATCTGGGCCAACTGGTATGACTGTGCAGACGGGCAACTGGCACGTATGACAGGACAAAAGACTTTGCTGGGGCGGATTCTGGACGGATTCGCCGGCGACGTATGGTTCTTCTCCATCTATTTTTTTATCTGTCTGCGCCTCCACGAGACATGGGGTATCTGGATATGGATAATTGCCGCTTTCAGCGGATTTCATTGTCATGCCAAACAATGCGCCCTGGCCGATTATTACCGCAACATCCACCTGTGGTTTCTAAAAGGAGAAAACGGAAGCGAACTGGACCGTTACACACGGCAACGCCAGTTATATTATGAACTGCACTGGAACAGCCGCGAATGGTTTCACAAACTTTATCTGTATTTTTACGGTAACTACACCCGGGGACAGGAACGCATGACTCCTAAATTCCAGCGCTTCTACCGAATTCTCAACCAGACCTACAAAAAAGAGATACCATCGGATTTGCGCCGGAAGTTCCGCAACCTGAGCCTGCCCCTAATGAAATATACCAATATTCTCACGTTCGACACTCGGGTGGGAGTACTTTTCGTGTCACTGCTCATCGGTATGCCGTGGATATTCTTCGTGTTTGAGATTGTCGTACTGGAAGCACTGAGGCTCTACACACGCCACGTACATGAGCAGTTCTGCGCCCGTTTAACAGATGAAATACAGGCTCATGAATAGACCTCCCCACATCGCTTTGGTACTGGCCGGAGGACAAGGGTGCCGTATGCACAGCCGTTGTCCCAAGCAATTTCTGGAAATAGAGGGGGAACCTATTATCGTACATACGTTGCGCGCCTTCTCCTTGCATCCGGATATAGATGCCATATATGCGGTCTGTGCTGACGAATGGCAGTCTTGCGTCTGTCAGTGGATAGAGAAGTTTCAGATAACCAAATTTCAGAAGACATTTACAAGCGGCAATACCAGTTTTCAATCCCTGAGGAACGGCCTTGAAGGACTGGCTAAGGAGGGGCTACCGCCGGATAGTTTTATAATAACCCATGAGGCCGTCAGGCCGCTGATTTCGCGGGAAGTCATCAGCGACAATCTGGAAACATGCATCCGCCACGGAAACGCAACCGCGGCCATCCCCAGCGAAGAAGCCTATATGCTGAGTACGGACGGTCTGCAATCGGAAGGCTTTCTGCCTCGCGAAACGTTGTTCCGTGCCCAGACGCCTCAGACATTTTCCTTAGCAGTCTTGCAGGAGGCTTTTCTGGAAGCAGACCGACGGGGGATTACTTATTCCCAATCGCTGTACACGCTGATGGCCGAACTGAATTTGTACACCTTATATATATCTAAAGGAGAAACACTCAATTTCAAAATTACCGTTCCCCAGGATGTGGATATCTATCAGGCACTGCTCCGGCATCACGCACAATAGCGAACGGATTTTGAGCCCGGGGACACCGGTCTGGCAGGCAGGCCATTTGTTTTCAACATTGTATATCACGCCGGTTGCCCACTTTCAGCAAAACCAATCCCACAGCAATCCAGAAAATCTCCCGTACGCGCATGATGAGTCCGGTGTAGACACCATACGCTCCGGACAGAGCCAATCCTCCGACAGCCAGGGCAAATCCGCCCTCGCGTGCCCCCATCTCCATGGGAATAAAGAAAAAAAGATTGGCAAACAAGGATGTAAACGCCTGAATCAATACGCAATCCCAGAATGAGATATTGTCCGTCAATATAAAAAGGATAAACTGTATCTCAAGGCATCCCACGATACGAGCCAGAAATTCCAGAAACAAAGAACTATAGAAAGCACATTTGTGACCGGCATGCAATTCGGCTATCTGACTGTCCACCCGCACAAGAGTCTCCCTATGCTTTTCCGTGAAACGCCTGATTCGCGCTCCTATGCCGGGCAAGCCTCCCAGATAACCGAGAGTATTCAATGCCAACCCATGGCGATAACCTTTCATAAAGAAATAAATCCCCAACAGACAAAAAGCTGTAAAGACTCCCATCAGGACCGCCATCCCCGCCCCCATCGTTTTGCCATATAATACAAAATAAAGCAACACAGAGAAACCCCAGAAACAGAAATGGGAAAAAATGTGCATCATGGCATAGAGTATGACGCAGGAAGTAGCCTTGGCCGCTCCCAAATAAGGTGTCAGTTCCATAATGCGATAGGGTTCTCCTCCGAGCAGTCCTACCGGTGTCACATAATTCAGGGCGTAACCGGATACCGTATATTTATATACTCTCCAGAAAGAAACACACGCAGGCTGTCCATTCCGGATAATCGCATACCACGCCCATGTGTTGAGCAAGTATATCGGAAACCAGAGGAGCAATACGGCAACAAACCAATACCCTCCCCTGCGGATGTTATTCCACAATTCGGCATAGGACATATCGAAGGTACAAAGCATCAATATGACGGCCAATACCCCGATGCCCAGAAATACATTCCGAAGACGAGGATTCATCTTTTTTATTTCTCAATC
The DNA here is from genome assembly GCA_964540455.1 of uncultured Paraprevotella sp. Taxonomy (GTDB): domain Bacteria; phylum Bacteroidota; class Bacteroidia; order Bacteroidales; family Bacteroidaceae; genus Paraprevotella. Next base: position 89,547 of record CAZIMK010000001.1, on the reverse strand, counting down.
ATATTCAGTTTATCGCTATCGTCCCTTTTCTCATGATAGTGCTTCCGCAATGGATTGGCAGACACTTCATCAGAACGTCTCCGGTTGCGCAGAATGTCTATCGCCGTATAGATGGCCTGACGGAAAGAAGCCGGATCGGCTTTACCCTGACCGGCCAGATCATACGCCGTACCATGAGCCGGAGAGGTGCGCACAACCGGCAAACCGGCCGTAAAATTCACGCCATCAGCCATGGCAAGCGCTTTAAAAGGAGCCAATCCCTGGTCATGATACATAGCCAGCACACCGTCATACCGCTCATACGCCCGGGAACCGAAAAATCCATCGGCAGCAAAAGGTCCGAAACAAAGAATATTCTCCGTCTCCGCCGTCTTCATCGCCGGCTTTATAACCTCCTCTTCTTCCCGACCCAGCAAACCGCCGTCTCCGGCATGAGGATTAAGAGCCAGTACCGCTATACGAGGCTTGCTTATCTGGAAATCACGCTTCAGGGAAGCATTAAGAACACGCAGTTTCTTCGCTATATTTTCTTGTGTGACCGCTTCCGCTATATCTTTCAGAGGCAAATGAGTCGTCACCAACGCCACCCGTAGCATTCCGTCCATCAATATCATCAAGGCTTCTGCCCCTTCTCCGATTCGTTCCTGAATGTATTCCGTATGCCCTGGAAAATGAAAGTTTTCGTTCTGGATACAGTTTTTATTAATCGGTGCCGTCACCAATACATCGACAAGTCCCTCCCGGTAGTCCTTCACCGCCTGTTCCAACGAAGTGAAAGCAGCCCGGCCGCTCTCTTCCGTAGCCTTTCCGAACTCTATCTTCACATCATCCCCCAGACAGGCAACTAAATTCAGTTTGCCGTCCTGTGCGTCATTGGCCGACTCGATAGTCTGAAAGTTCGTCTCCACATTGATAGCTTTCCGATGGTAGGCCGCTATCTTCGGCGAGCCATATACGACCGGCGTACATAAATCAAACATTACCGGGTCGGAAAAAGTTTTCAATATCAATTCATAACCGACTCCGTTAGTATCTCCGTGGGTAATTCCAACCCTTATTTTTCTACAATCTGACATATCTTTATTCTTTATTTTGTATCTTTTGAAGCAACAACCTCAATCTCCGGTATTCCCAACTCTATATCCTGTGTCTGTTCCGACGGCAGATTCAACGTATAGAGAGAACCTTCCAAGCGCCGTATCATACCGCGGTTCATTTTTTCGGGTGAATACAGGAATCCCTCCACCACTATTACACGATTATTCAGCGTATCCACCCGCGAAAGGCTCACGAAAGGCCCGCCCATCGCATCATTTTCCATCTGCCAGAGTCCTCTGGTTTCCAGCGCGAACTGCCCTTTGACCATAATAGGTTTCACAAACGTACAGAGCGTGTCCGTGGCCATATACATCGTAGGTTTGGAACCGGGAATATTGGCTTTCATAAAGGAATCCCGCTTCGCCAATACATAGTCTTTCGTAAAGGTCTCGGGACCTTCATAAGGATAAGCATACATGCAGACATTGGCCATTACCGAAGCAGAACCCGAGGCTGCCCAGAAGAAATCCTTTCCCTTTTTATAGTTCACTATTTCTTTCGGCACCAACCAGTTGCAGTCGAACATATCCGTCGCCATCTCCTTCACAACCGTCGAATGCTCTGTCTTCAGCTGTTTGCCCAGACGATTCATCTCCACTTTATGAAAGAACTCAAGAATCATATCCCCATGCTCTTTTATATAAGCGGCAAAATCCTCCTCACTGGAACTTTGGATAGACAGAATAATCTGAGGTTGCGCATACTCGTCACGCGAAAAGCGCATCTTGGTCCGCGTATACTGATCTTTGTCTATCTTAACAATAATGATATTCCGGAATATATTCAGTATCTGGTTGAAGCGTTCCGGAGAAGTCTGGGATAGACGGAAGTAACGTTCCGGTTGCGGCAGACCGGGTACATCCGTATCGAGTATGTCAAACAACGCCCGCCCGGCCGGCCGCTGCCACAGAGAATCATCCACCACGACCAGCATTTCATAGGGCCGACCGCTCGAAGCCGGTTTCATAAACGATTCCCTGCAGGAAACCGACACACAAAAAATAGAAAGCAGCAGAAACGCTGTCCGAATATTCTTTTTCATCTTGTTCATAACTGATGATTTTATTGTTTCAATTCCTGTTGCCGGGCTGTGCTCAGCAAACCGCAGGCAGCAAATATATCCTGACCACGGGAAGCACGGATAGTCGTAAACAATCCGTGCCGAGTCAGATAATCGCGGAACTTCAGCATCGCATCGTCCGAAACACCTTTCAGTTCCACTTCCGGAATATCATGAAAACGAATCAGATTGACCCGGCATTCCAGTCCCTTTAACAAGTCCAGCAGCGCCCTGGCATGCCCCATATCGTCATTTCGGCCGGAGAACACGATATATTCGAACGAAAGCCTGCGCTGATGGGAGAAGTCATACGTGCGCAGCAAAGCCACGATTTCCGCGATGGAAAAACTGCGCTCAGCCGGCATCAGTACCGCCCGCTCCCGAGGTACGGGGTTGTGCAGACTGACCGCGAGATGGCATTCGCTTTCATCCAGAAAGCGCTTCAGACCTTTACGCAGTCCCACCGTAGAAACGGTTATACGCTTCGGACTCCAGGCATATCCCCAAGGGGCCGTAAGAAGCGATGTCGCCTTCAATACGTTATCCAGATTGTCAAACGGTTCTCCCTGCCCCATGAAAACGGCATTCGTCAATGTATCCCGTTCGGGAAGCGAATAAAACTGGTTCAGAATATCCGTTGCCGACAGATGTCCGGCAAAGCCTTGTTTTCCCGTCATGCAAAAGAGGCAGTTCATCTTGCATCCCACCTGTGAGGACACACATACCGTGGCGCGTTCCCCGTCCGGTATGTATACGGTCTCCACAAAACCGCCTTCCCTTGTCCGGAACAGATATTTCACCGTTCCGTCCGCCGAACGCTGACACTCCACCGGGTCCGAACAGCCTATCTCATATTCTTCGGCCAGTTTTTCGCGGTGGGCACGCGAAAGATTGGTCATTTCCTCTATCCGGCGGACTTTTTTCGTATAAATCCATCCTGCCATCTGCCCGGCCGTAAACGACGGCATGTTCATTTCTGCCGCCACAGCCTGCAACTCCGCCGGTGTCATACCCAAAAGAGGCTTTTTCAACTTGTCCATATCCTGTTTGTATTCAGGAAACAAAGATAATACAAAAAAACGAGACGACGAAAAAAAGCCATCACACTAAAAACCTTCGTGCAAAATTAGAATAAGATAAAAAATGTACGTACATTTACAGGGATTTTATTATTTAGCTTACTTAAACTTTAAATTATTATGAAAAGCAGAAGTTTTACTTCACTGTTACTTGCGGTTCTTGCCCTGTTCGCCGTCCGGACGATCCGGGCGGACGAAGCATTCCGCAACCACCGTTACAGCAGTTTCAAGGTTCTGCCGACCTGTCAGGAAGGTGACATTGTCTTCATCGGCAATTCCATCACCAACATGATGAACTGGTACGAGGCATTCGGCAGCCGCCAGCACATCCACGGACGGGGAAACTCCGGAGGCTACACCCAAGAGATTCTGGACAACCTGGAATCAATGATTGCAGGAAACCCCGCCAAAGTATTTCTCATGATCGGCACAAACGACCTGGGAACAGCCGGAGACAATTACACACCGGAACTCGTCGCACAACGCATCCAGAAAATACTTGCCCGCATTCGTACGGAAGTTCCCGGAGCGACCGCCTATTATGAAAGCATACTGCCTTCCCTGAACGGAAACCGCACGAAAGAGAAAACAGAAACGACAAACTCTCTCGTAAAGGCATGGATTGACAGCCAGAATGACAGTCATCTTGTATATGTCGATCTGTACAGCCGTCTTACGGCAACCAACGGCGCGCTGAGCAATACGACGGCATCCGCCAGCACCACATCCAACAGCTGGGACGGCCTGCATCTCACACAAAAAGGCTACCGTATCTGGATGGAGACCATCAAAGAGTACGTCGGCGAGGAATGTGTCTATCCGGCCAACGCCGATAATCTCTGGGGCGGACTGACAGGTTCCAACGGAATGCGTGTCACTTACTTCGGCGCATCTCCCATAAAGGCGACGGACATTCTGCTCATCGGGGACGAGATGATTCACAACGGAGAATGGCACGAACTGCTCGGATCGCCCGACTTTAAAGACCGCGGTATCGGCTGGGGATATCCCAGTGTAAACGTAACCGCCGTGGCCGGCACATTCGATGCCATCCTCACGGGCAACACCGGCAAGGTTGTCAAGGAGACTCCCCGTGCCGTATGCCTGTACGCCGGACTAAGCGACATACAGGCTGGTACAGAAGCATCCGCAATCTTCTCTACCTATCAGACTGCGGTAAACAGTCTCCGCACCAAACTCCCCGATACGCCCATCTTTATAATGACCGTACTGCCATTTCCCTCAAACGACGCCACACGCGCCCAAAAGGTAATAGACTTAAATACTTCCCTGAAAACTCTGGCCAGCGAGGATAACCGAATATACATCATCGACACGTACGGCGCCACCTATACGACTTCACGCGACGAGACGTGCTTCATGGCTACCGGTAACATCTATCTTACCGGCATCGGATATGTCCGCGTAGCACAAGAGATAGCCAGGACCATCAACGAAAAGCTCCGGACAGACTATACCGCCATCACGACGGAGGAGGCACAAAGAAACGTCAGCCGCTTCGACATCCGCACGGCAGCCTACGGCTATACGTTCGAAGCCGGAACGTCCCTGGGAAGCTACGATCCGGAAGCTGTGAATAACTTCAACCAGACAATCCGGGACCTACTGGACAGTTTTAATGCCGGCATCGACGGTGATTACAGTAGCCAGATCGATCAGGCCATCGCGACTGTCAAAGCGACACTGGTTCTCCCTTCCGACGAAAATGCGGGGGAAAACCACGAATTCATGCTCTATACTCCGAACCGCGGGAACAAATACATGACTTCCAACGGAAGAGGAAAGGGACTTACGGGCGCATCCCTGAACAACAAGAACGCGTCGCGCTGGAAATTCCTGCACCGCGCAGACGGTTCATGGAATATTCAGAACGTAAACGACCAATCGTATGTATCGCCGGATGCCGCCTACAACACACAGATCATCACCTCGAAAACGGAACCGGCACAGGGATGGGAGTTCAGCTATTGCAACAGTAACGGACTCTATATCATCCACAGCGGCACGACCCAGTTGAATCAGACTACAATCCAGGACGCCATCTACAACTGGAGTTCCGGACAGAGCGGAACGGACAGAAACGACTCCGGGTGTCAGTTCCGGATTGTGGACGTAACCGATATCGAGGCTGACATAGACGACCCCGTCATCTATCCCACAGAAAGCATCGACATTCCCGTAAACAAGGAAAACGGGGCACTCACCCGTAGCGGAGCGACCGGTAACGCATGGAATAACGCATGGACGTCGACGGACGGACTGCTTACGTTCTCGGCCGGCGCCAACAATATGCAATGGAACGGCAACCACATCGATGCCCGTTCCGGTACGGCCCAATCTTCGTCGTACACACTGTCATGCAACGAGGATTATATCATTACGGGATTCACGATGACGCTCACAGCGCTCACCAGCCAACAGACATGGGCTTTTGAAGACAAGAACGTAACGACATCCTCAAATACCGACTCCCAGACCGTAACCTACAAAGACCTGCATACCCGGAATGTTAATATGACGCTGACGGGCGCCAACAGCGGAACGCTCATCACGGACTTCACGGTAACAATCAAAAGCAAGAAGGCTACCGTCACAGTGGATCTAGCCAACGGAACGGTGAACAACGGTATGTGGCTGTCCGACAGCGCCGACCCGCGGGTCATCCTCCATACGGAAGAAGAAAGCGCTGCCGGCGTTCAGGCCAGCAACGACGAACTGAGTCTTTCGCAGGGCACCGCAAGCACGACTTATTATCTGGAAGCCTCTGAAGGTTACATCATCACCGGATATGAATTCAATTTCACATGCCACGCAGACATCATGACCGTCACTCCCGAAAACGAGAATGCGACAGAAGGCAGCATAGGTTACCCGGAACACGTGGCCGTATCCGATCTTTCCGCATCTAAAGCATCATTCGTACTTTCCGGTCCGGCCAATGGCACCGTGACAACATCCGGTTTCTACGTATATCTGGAAAAGGTGAATCCGGAAGACTTCGCCAACGACCGGTTCGTCGTATTCGAGAATCCGTCTCCGCAAGGTGTCCCCTATCGTATCCCCGCCATTGCCAAGGCACAGAACGGCGATCTCATCGCCGTAGCGGACTACCGCTATTCAAAAGCGGACATCGGTATGGCAACCAACGGAAAACTCGACCTTCGTTTCCGCATCAAAAGCCATGAAACCGGCCAGTGGGGAGAAGTGAAGACACTCGTTGCAGCCAAGGGAAGCGGTTCCAGCAACATTGCTTTCGGAGATCCCTGTATCGTAGCTGACCGCGAAAGCAACCGTGTATTGGTGACAAGCTGTTGCGGCAACGTAAGTTTCCCCAGCGGCACACACGAAAATCATCAGGGCTGGGCCCGTTTCTATTCCGAAGACGGCGGACAGACGTGGAGCGACTATACGGACATAGCGGACCAGGTGTTCAGCCAGCTTGACAAACGCAGCGACGGCAATATCCGCTGCTTCTTCATCGGTTCCGGCAAAATATGCCAGAGCACGACTGTCAAAGTGGGAGATTACTACCGTCTGTATTGTGCTGCCCTTGTAAAAACCGGTACCAATATCAACACGAACTATGTGTTTTATTCCGACGACTTCGGAGGCAACTGGAACTTGCTGGGCACTCCCGATGACTGTCCCATCCCGAGCGGAGGCGACGAACCGAAAGCAGAAGAACTTCCGGACGGAAGCATATTGGTAAGCTCGCGCATCAGCGGCGGACGGTATTACAACATCTATCATTTCACCAACGCTGAAACCGGCGAAGGAGCATGGGGGCAGATGGCCACGTCCAACAGCAGTGTCAAGGGTATTACAGCCTCATCGAATGCCTGCAACGGCGAAACGCTCTGCATTCCCGTCAAACGTTCCACAGACGAGAAGAAAATGTTCCTTCTGCTCCAGTCCGTTCCGTTCGGACCGTCCGACCGTTCCCACGTCGGTATCAACTACAAGGAGCTGGCCGACCTTCATGACTTCCGCACAGCCTCCGGTCTGGCTAAAGACTGGGACGGAAAACTGCAGGTAACGACACTTTCGTCCGCCTATTCCACAATGACTCTTGACAAGGACAACGATGTGGCTTTCTTCTACGAAGAGAACAACCGGGGCGGCGGTTTCGACATGGTATACAAGAAGTACTCCATAGAGGAAATCACAGACGGAGCCTATACTTACGAGCCAATGACTCCGGCCGACAGCGCGTCCTACCTGAAAGAGGCCCTTGCCGGATACGTTGCCAACATGGACGCTCAGTTCGGCAACATAGTAGGCATGTATACGGAAGAAGCCAGAGACGTCATCTCGTCCGCTCAGTCGGCTTATGAAAACAATCCCTGCCGCAAAAGCTACGAGGCATTCAACACGGCTATGGCCACAGCCAAGCGCGTGGAAGTGACTCCGGGACAGAAATATTATTTCCGCAACTACGGACGTTCTACTGAAAGTGCATCTTTTGTGATGACGCTCAAAGCGGACAAAAGTTATTTCATCGGAGCGAATGAGAACACAGCCAATGTGGAAGAGGAGAACCAGCATTTCACTTTCGTCGCAACGGAAAATCAGGGTGAATACTTTCTTTATCATCCGGCAAGCGGACTCTACTTCGGTTGCCTCGGTGCGAACGAGACCCAGTCCACCCCCGTCAGCACGACTGAAAACGCCGGTATCTTCCGTATAGAAAGCACCACCGAAGGTCTGAGCAAGTTCAACAACCTGAACCATACGGGCGGCAACCTGTACATCCACCTGGCCGGAGACAACACACGCCTTGTTCCCTGGGCCGGAAGCGATCCCTCCGTCTGGTATATCGTCCCAGCTTCCGTCACTGTAGGACTCAGCGACGTACAAAGCAATACATCAGAAAAGACTCCGGTCATTTATGACCTCTCCGGCCGCCGTATAAACCGGATAACAGAAAAAGGCATCTACATCATAAGCGGACAAAAAACCGTTGTGAAATAACAGAGTATTTCTCATACAAAAATCGAACGCCGATTTTTGTAAACTTGTATCTCGCCGCCTCTTCTCCCGCACACGTATAGGAGAAGAGGCGGCAATAATTTTATCATCGCTCCTAACTATTAAATATTAACGCGAACGCGCGTACGCGCATGAGGGCAACAAGCATACATTTTTTTCGGTCCTGAACCATTACTCATTGAATTACAATGCGTTCTACGCATTGATTGCCAATGCAACCAAACGGACGGTTCCTATACACATATGTTTGCGAAAATATGCTTCAATGGTTCAGACTCCCTGATTATCAACAAGTAATGGTTCAGCAATGGTTCACAAAAGGTTCAGCAATAGTTCAGACTCACTGATTATCAGAGCGTAATGGTTCAGGGATTAGCGGTAGCTGCACCCTGCGGCGGGAAAAACTGAAGGATAAATGAAGGAAAACTGAAGGATAAATGAACCATTTATCACTGGCAATCAAGCAGTTTGAACCATTGAAGCATATTTCCGCCAACATATGTGTAGAGAGGAGGTCGGCGACGGGCTTCGGCTTTCCCTTCCGCAAGCGGTTCCCATGTCAAGCCACAAGCTGTTCACTTGCCGAGTGGAGCGCGGTCCACTATAGGTAGTGAAACGCTGTTCACTATGGGTAGTGGAGCACTGTTCACTATGGATAGTGAAGTGTGGTCCACTCGCCGGGTCGGAAGTTGCCCTTGCCGCAAATGAAATACTATCCTTAGGTGCTCACGATAGTATTTCTTACCTCCTAAGGATAGTATTCCTGACGAGCTCATAATAGTTAGAATGAATACATTATCGTAGTTTGAATGCAACATTACGGTAACTATAATAAATAATAGTCTTCGGATAGTTGTCCCTCATGAACGATGATTCATGGACGGATTACTCCGAATCCCTGCCGATTTTCTACTGAACAGTTATTCTTTACAGACAAAAAAGAGTTGCAACAGACAAATCCAACCGTTCATTTCCGGCTATCAGGGGGAAGAGGATCTGTCATACTACAACTCTTCTGGAAAACCAAGCCAAGACCACGTATGGGAATTCAGATCAGGCCGGAAATCCATCATAAAAAGTCTCAACCAGAGACTGTATCTGTAAAACAAACAAGAAAACGGTTCACACAACCGAACCGGCCGATATATGTCTTCATCATTATACTATTTAAACATTCCAACTGTTGCAAAGGTATGCCATATAAAAGAATGCAACAAACACTTTTTACCGGGAAATCCACATAAAAGGGAATATCCGACAACAAAAAGCATAAATACATACGCAAAAGGGATAAAAAACAAACATAACTAACCGTCAGGATGTTTTGGGCTATCATCCCTTTGATATATTATTATTTTTTACGTATTTTTGCATCAAAAGACAAACGAACAACCTATGAATCATCTGACCGGACTGCTACTCTTCATCCTATCCGGAATATTTTTCACGTCCTCCTGTAATTCCCCGCACGGGAAGAACAGACCGACCGTAATGGAATACGAACTGCAAGGCGTACAGGACTCCATGCGGCTGGGACGCATGGACGCCGCCGAAAAAATCATAAGCAAAGCACTGGACGAAGCCCCCGACAGCTACTTATGGCTATGCATGCGCGCGAAACGCTATTTCGAGGAAATGAAAGCCGACTCGTTTCTTATGACAAACAACCGCACCGGCCATTATCTGCGACACACCCCGTCGTCGGATTCCTACGTACGCCACCGCCTCGAAGTGGATTGGCTCATAGGACGGGGCGCCTTCTTCGCCAGAATGGCGGGCATACCGGACTCGGCTATATATTATAACAAGAAAGCGCTGGAAAGAATGAACGGACTGGCCTACAATACCCCCTACCGCATAATGGCTCTTACAAACATTGCCGACATATACCGCCAGAACGGCCGGTTCGATCTGAGTGCGGACAATTATATGCAGGCACTGAGCGTGGCGGATTCGGCCGGGCTCAACAACGACACATATATCATCATCAATATGGGAATCAGCGCCGTGTACACCGCTATGGGAGATTTCAAGGAAAGCGGCATCTGGTGGGAACGTACCCGGGAACTCATGCCCTACATGACACAGGACGATAAATTCATCTATTACAACAACCGCGGCAACGATTACTTTCTGCAAGGGCGGTACAAAGAGGCGCAGACATGCTTTGAGAATGCGGAAACGATGCTTGAGAAAGGTAACGGCGCCGAATGGAACATGGCATTCATACGGACGAACCTCGCCGACATCCACATCAAACTCGGCATGGGAGAAAAAGCAAGCAGGCTGATTGACGAGGCGGAACAATTTTTCCGCAAGGTAGGATTTGACATACCTCTGTATTACCTCGAGACGCAACGCATGGAACTCGCCCTGCTCGACGGAAACGCAAAGGGTGCGGCCCGACTGGCCGAAGCCGCCAAGGAACCAGCCGACATGCTTCCCGAACAAAGGCTCATACGGCTAAAAACACTTGAAAACATAGCCAGGGCAAACAGGCAGTGGGAGAAAGCATTCCATACGGCCGCCACCCTGAAAGCTCTCGAAGACTCCATAAAGAACAACCATATACGCATGCAGATGAGCACACAACTCATGCAGTACAATCATGACAAGCAGATCGCAAGGCAGCAACAGCAGATTGACCACCACCGCATGGCAAACCGCTGGATTGCCTCCATGTTCGCAGCCGCCATCCTGGCTATCGCCCTGATTCTTTGCTTTATGAAAATACGCCAACGGCGCCAGCGACTCAAAAGCCTTACAATGAAGCAACAGATTGTGAGCCTGCGCATGATAAACACGCGTAACCGCATAACACCGCATTTCATCTTCAATGCCCTGAACCACGAGATGCTTGCACGCCTGAAGGGCACGCCGTCGGACCTAAACTCACTCACACAGCTGTTACGCATGGGAATCGAACAGGCGGACATCCTGCAGACAACACTTGAAAAGGAACTGGACTTCATCGACTATTATGTTCGCATAGAACAACAGCAGATAGGTGACGGTTTCAAATACACAAAACTCATAGACCCGGACGTCGACATCTCCAAAGTACAGCTCCCGTCCATGACCATACAGATTTTCGTGGAGAATGCCATCAAACACGGATTGCGCACCATAAGACCGGAAGACGGGACCGCACGTGAGCTATGCATCAAGGTGTCGCGCAGCGGGGAAGCGACTCTTGTGGAAGTGACTGATAACGGACACGGACTGGCTGACGGAAAAACGATTCCGCACAACGGAACGCGTATAATAAAGCAAACGATACAGATGCTCAACGAGAAAAACCGCAGGCATATATCATTCGGCATAGAAAACATGAACGGAGAGAACGGAACGGGATGCCGCTCTTGGATTGTGTTGCCGGATGACTATGACTATACGACAGATTAAAAGCAAATACGTGAAACATGAATAAGATAACAAAAGTCTACATCATAGACGACAACCGCGAAGCTATAGAGGTACTGCGTTTGTTGCTTGAGAATCACTATTCGGTAGATATAGCCGGTACGTCCACGAACACAGAAGAGGCTATGGAAAAAGTCATCTATGCCGAACCGGACATCCTGTTCATCGATGTCGAGATGCCCACCATGAGCGGCCTGGAATTCTGTTCCATGATTCGCAACGAGGTAAAACCCGATATGAAGGTGGTTTTCTACACCGCACATGACAAATACCTCATCGATGCCATACGCAAACAGGCATTCGATTTCCTGCTGAAGCCAGCCACCGAGCAGGAACTGAGCAAAATAATGACGCGTTACTACGAAAACAAGCTGGCATCCATGAATGCCGTCACACAAAGGAATACCGGTACCCTGCCGATCATACTTGTTGTAAACGCCCTGAATGAGCACCAGCCCCTGACGCTCGAGGATATCGGATATTTCCGTTATAACCAGGACAGGAAGCTATGGGAAGCGATATGCTACAACGGACAGACACAGATACTGCGGCGGCGCACTACAGCCGACATTATTCTGAACTATTCGCCGTCTCTCATACAGATTCACAAACGCTACATCGTGAACATAGAACATATCAAGATGATTCAAGATTCCAACTGCATCCTTGACGCACCGTTGTCCGACATAAACGAACTTAAAATAAGCAAGAACTATCGCCACAGCCTCATGCAGGCATTCTATAATTTGTAGGCAGACCGGAAATATGCGCCGTCTTGGCCAATCCCCCTGATACTCCCGAAAAGAATCTTTGCAGAAGGTTTGCTGTTCTGTCCTGTGTAGATTTCAGTCTTTTTTCAGTATATTTGCACTATCATCGCAACCGGGAAAGAAAAACACCCCGTTTGCATAAAGAAACCGACATCGCATGAAACAACTTATCGACTGTTTTATCCCATACACCGGCAAGGACCAGTCATTGCCCACACAAGAAGTTTTCCGAACGGAAGAAGCGTCTGTAAACGAAATCTACTGGCTGAATCTGACCGGAAGCACAGACACGACTGACAGTGATGCCAAGATGCTGACCACGGACAACCCTTGGAGTACGGCCACGCTGCAACTCATAGCCGAAACGGCCACGGCACCCTATTGCCTGTTCTACACAAAAACGACACCGCTGCGACTCGGTTTTCACGCCTTAGAACGCCTGATACGTATCGCGGAAGACTCACAGGCTCCCTTTGTATATGCCGATCACTATGTTATGTCCGCCGGCCGGCAAACGCCCCACCCTGTCATCGACTACCAGTACGGCAGCCTCAGAGACGATTTTGATTTCGGTTCCGTATTGTTCCTGCGAACCGAATATCTCAAATCCTATTTCCGGCAAACCGGACTACCGGTCTACCGCTATGCCGGATGGTATGATGTACGTCTCTATCTGAGCCGCATCGGTATGCCTTTCCATCTAAACGAATACCTTTATACGGAAGAGGAAGCGGACACACGGAAAAGCGGCGAAAAACAGTTCGATTACGTGAATCCCCGGAACCGTGAGGTCCAGAAAGAAATGGAAGCGGCTTGTACGGCTCACCTGAAAGCTATCGGTGCGTGGCTTGCTCCGGATGAATTCAACGAAATCGACTTCGACCGCAAAGCATTCCCGTGCGAAGCTTCGGTAGTTATTCCCGTCCGCAACCGCGTGCGTACCATTGGCGACGCGATTAAAAGCGTACTCATGCAGGAAACGGATTTCCCTTTCAATCTGATTGTGGTTGACAATGATTCGGACGACGGCACTACGGAAGTCATCCGCTCTTTCAGCGACGACAAACGGGTGATCCACATCATCCCCGAGCGGAAAGATCTGGGTATAGGAGGCTGTTGGAACACAGCCGTTCATCACCCCTCCTGCGGACGGTTTACCGTACAGCTGGACTCGGACGACCTGTATAGCAGCCCGCAAACCCTGCAACGCATCGTGAACGCTTTCTACGAACAACGGGCCGCCATGGTAATCGGTTCTTACCGCATGACCGATTTCAATCTGCAGACGCTCCCGCCCGGCCTGATAGACCATAAAGAATGGACTCCCGAAAACGGACGAAACAATGCCTTGCGAATCAACGGATTGGGAGCACCAAGAGCATTCTATACGCCGGTACTCCACAAATGGCAGATACCCAATACGAGCTATGGAGAAGATTATGCACTGGGACTGTGCCTGTCGCGCAAATTCCGAATCGGACGCATCTACGATGAACTGTATCTGTGCCGACGCTGGGACGGTAATTCGGATGCAGCGCTGAGTATCGATAAAATCAACCTCAACAATCAGTACAAGGACCGTCTGCGTACTTTAGAGGTTTTGGCCCGGCAAGCACTCAATGCCCGCTGGCAACATACACTGGAGGACAAGGAAGCGAAAGAATTCTTCCACAGCCAGTTGACGATATGGGAAGAAGCGCGAAAACGCTATGAGGCGCTGACACGGGTGCAGACCAAGGAATGGCCCGCGGGTGACAGTACGATCCAGGCACAATATAATCCGGCCCGCATTGTCTCCACCGGAGCACAGACCGACAGGAGTTCTATCAGCAAACGTCCCTGCTTCCTCTGCGACCATCACCGGCCGGCCGAGCAGACTTGCCTGCCGATAGAGAAACATTACCAGCTGCTTGTGAACCCCTTCCCTATCCTGCCGGAGCACTTCACCATTCCGACACGGCGTCATCAACCGCAGACCATCGAAGGACATTTCAGCACATTACGCAGGATGGCTTGGCACATGCCCGAATACCTCGTGTTTTACAACGGACCTGCTTGCGGGGCTTCCGCTCCCGACCACATGCACCTGCAGGCCGGAAGCCGCGGCATACTGCCGGTAGAGCGTGACTGGCGTACCTACGAAAACAAAATGGAGAAACTGTATCCTCTCTCACCGGAACAGGAGGTTACACTGGAAGATGCAGGCCATTCGGCCGACCACTGCGGACTGTATCTGCTCACGGGGTATGTATGTCCCGTTTTCGTCATCCGATCCTATCCGTCGGACAAAGAGAGCCTGTTATTCCGCAAACTGTATCAGGCACTCCCTTTGCCTGACGGAGAACCGGAACCGCTCATGAACATACTTTGCTGGCGGCAGGCCGGCATCACCGGCCGGGAAGACGAACTTATAACTTTGATATTCCCGCGCAAAAAACACCGCCCTGCCTGTTATACAGCCGAAGGCAAAAAACAAATGCTTGTCAGTCCCGGAGCCATCGACATGGGCGGTTTACTGATTACACCGCGCGAAGAGGACTTCGCCCGTCTGACAGCAGAAACCGCAACCGATATCCTGCGCGAGGTAACCCTGTCACCCAAAGAACTGGAACCGGTCATCCGGCTGATAAAGGAAGAAAAGTCCCCCAAAGCCGAAAAGACGGAAACATCTCCCAAAGAAAACGACTGGCAGAAAGAACCTATCGTCAACGTGGGAATCATGAGCCACACGAAACTGCAGTTTTCACTTAATACCAATTACTCCGCCAAGGGGGAAACCGTACAAGGCGACCAATTGGTGGAATACCATGAAGGAGGTATCCTGTGGAACGGCAACATATACCGTGAACTCACATTCATACCTCTGGAAAAAAAGGCATCCTTCTCCCTTTACAACGTCACCATCGGTATCCGGTTCCACTGGGAACGGCAAGAAACACAGATATTCAGCGGAACCTTGAAACTGATTGTCGAGGAGGGAAAGATTACGGCCATCAACCAGTTACCGGCCGAAGACTACCTGATAAGCGTAATTTCCAGCGAAATGAGCGCCTCCTGCTCACTGGAGTTTCTAAAAGCCTCTGCCGTCATCAGCCGAAGCTGGCTATATGCACAGATGAAAAAAAGAGAGTCTTTGGAAGAGCATACCGGAGGCTTCTTTCCGTTCATCAAAACAGAAACAGAATCCATCCGCTGGTATGACAGGGAAGACCATACCCTTTTCGACGTCTGTGCCGACGACCATTGTCAGCGCTACCAGGGTATCACACGGGCCTGGAACGAGAAAGTGATAGAAGCAGTCAAGGCCACCCGCGGACAGATTCTCATGAGCGGAGAAGAAATCTGTGACACACGCTTCTCCAAATGTTGCGGCGGCGCGACCGAAGAATTTGAATATTGCTGGGAAAACACGCACAAGCCTTATCTCACATCCATACGGGATTGCGCTTCCGATGAACACGACACGGTACTACCGGATCTGTCACAAGAGACAGAAGCGGAAAAATGGATCCGGAATACTCCGCCGTCATTCTGCAATACGCACGCCCCCCAGATACTGCAACAGGTGCTCAACGACTACGACCGGGAAACGACCGATTTCTACCGATGGAAGGTTGAATACACACAAAAAGAAATAAGCGAACTGATAAATGAAAATCTGAAAGGAGATTACGGGACTATCGCCGACCTGATACCGGTGGAACGGGGACACGGCGGACATATCAGCAAACTGAAAATCGTGGGGTCGGAACGTACCGTCACCATCGGCAAGGAACTGGAGATACGCCGCACACTGAGCCATACACATCTGTTCAGTTCCGCTTTTGTCATCGATAAATATGATATTGATGCGAACGGCATACCCGGAAGATTCGTCTTGACAGGAGCCGGATGGGGACACGGTGTCGGCATGTGCCAGATTGGAGCCGCCGTCATGGGAGCGCAAGGATATAAATACAACGACATCCTGCATCATTACTATAAAGATACCCGACTGAAAAAATTGTATAAGTAGGAACATGCATAACACACAGAAACACGGGCACAAGCGCTTTGCGAGTCCATGGGGATGGATTCCCTCTCTCTATTTCGCCGAGGCTTTGCCTTATGTGGCTGTCATGGCCATTTCGGTAACGATGTACAAACGGCTGAACATCTCCAATACGGATATTGCATTTTATACGAGTTGGCTTTACCTTCCCTGGGTTATCAAACCGTTCTGGAGTCCGTTCGTCGACCTGATACGCACAAAACGCTGGTGGATTCTGACCATGCAACTCCTGATAGGAGCTTCTTTGGGCGGGGTCGCCTTCACAATACCGACTTCCCGCTTTTTTCAGGCATCGCTCGCCTGTTTCTGGCTGATGGCTTTCAGCAGCGCCACACACGACATCGCCGCCGACGGATATTACATGCTTGAACTGGACTCGCACGAACAGAGTCTGTACGTGGGTATCAGAAGTACATTCTACCGCATCGCCACCATTGCAGGGCAAGGCGGATTGCTGGCATTGGCGGGGCTATTGGAAACGTATACACGGCGCATCGCCTACTCCTGGAGCCTGACCTTCTATTTTCTATCTGCTGTCTTCATCGCCCTCACGCTCTATCACACGGTCTTCCTGCCCCGTGCCATACGGGATGTTCCATCCGAAAAGGTCGCGGTAGGCCGACTGTTGCGCGACTTTACGGAAACAGTCGTCTCTTTTTTTCAAAAACCACAATGTTTCGCGGCTCTCCTGTTCATGTTGCTTTACCGGCTTCCGGAAGCATTGCTCGTAAAAATGTCCGGACTGTTCCTCATCGACTCCGTTGCCAACGGTGGTCTTGGGCTCTCTCCCCAGGAACAAGGCATGGCTCAAGGTACTATCGGAATAATCGGACTGACACTGGGCGGAATTCTGGGCGGCATCGTGGCAGCACGTGACGGTCTGAAAAAATGGCTTTGGCCCATGGTCTGGAGTCTGACACTCCCTGATCTGGTATATGTCCTGCTCAGTTATTACCAGACGCATAACTTCCTGCTCATCAGCAGTTGTTTCTTCATCGAACAATTCGGCTACGGATTCGGTTTCACGGCCTATATGCTCTTCCTTCTGTATTACGCCCGCGGTCCACGGCAAACGACCCACTATGCCTTGTGCACGGGCTTCATGGCTTTGTCGATGATGTTGCCCGGCATGGTCGCAGGCTGGCTACAGGAACAGGTGGGATATTTTCATTTCTTCCTCATCGTCATGTCCTGTTGCCTTGTCACCATCGGTGTCACTACTCTATTGAAAATAGATCCGGACTTCGGCAAAAAAGGAAACGGTTTGAAGAAGCGATAGAATCAAATACAATACAAAAAAAATGCGGTTTCACATAACATTGACTCTAATTCTATTGCTGCCTTTTTCCGTACAGGCACAAGACAGTCCGCTCATGGGATGGAGTTCCTGGAATACATATCGTGTCAGCATCAGCGACTCTCTTATCCGTAGCCAGGCGGACGCGATGGTCAGCACAGGACTGAACAAAGCCGGATATAACTATATCAACATCGATGACGGATACTTTGGAGGCAGAGACAAAAAAGGACAGTTGCTCATACATCCAGGGCGTTTCCCTGAGGGACTGGCACCCGTGGTCCAACACATCCACAATCTCGGTCTGAAAGCCGGCATCTACAGCGATGCCGGCCACAATACCTGCGGCTCTTTCTGGGATTCAGATACACTTGGAACTGGCGTAGGATTATACGGGCATGACCGACAAGACACCCGTTTCTTTTTTCATCACCTCGGTTTCGATTATATCAAGGTGGATTTCTGCGGAGGAGACGCCAGACAGAATACAGAGCAGTTACAACTTTCCGAACGGGAACGTTATACAGCCATCAGAAAAGCTATCCGCAGGGCCACCCGAAGAAAAATCCACATGAATGTCTGCCGATGGAACTACCCCGGCACATGGGTCGGAAAAGTAGCCGATTCCTGGCGCATATCCCACGATATAAGCCCTTCTTGGTCTTCCGTCAAAGACATCATCCGACAGAACCTTTATCTTTCTGCTTTTGCATCAGAAGGGCATTACAATGACATGGATATGCTGGAAGTAGGACGCGGACTAACCGATGAAGAAGACCGCACGCATTTCGGCCTCTGGTGCATGATGTGCTCCCCGCTGTTCATCGGGTGCGATCTGACGAAACTCTCCTCCTCCACTCTTGCCTTACTGTCCAATCCGGAACTGATAGCACTCAACCAACAAGCTCCCCACCGACAGGCATACGTGGCACAACACATAGGCAAATGCTACGTACTTGTTAAAGATATAGAACAGATTAACGGAACGCGCCGGGCCGTGGCCTTCTACAACCCGACAGATTTACCCCAACGCATTTCCTTATCGCTTTCTGACATCGATTTACAAGGACTGGTTGCGATACGGGATCTATACAAACGGCAAGAACTTTCCAGCAGAATGGTGTCTCCCGATATACATATACGAGGTGACTCTTTTTCCGTCCTCGTTCCTGCACATGGCACACGTATATATGCCTTGACAGCCCAAAAGCGCATGGAACGCACGCTTTATGAAGCGGAAACGGCCTATCTTGGCGCTTATCAGGAACTCACGAATCATCTGGAAGCCCATACTCCTGTCTTCACGGACTGCCCTCATTACAGCGGAAAAACAGGAGTCGGGAATCTGGGAGGCAATGAAAAGAACTACATACAATGGAATGAGATTCAAAGCACGGAAGGAGGACATTATCGTCTGTATGTCGCATATGAATCTCCCGGTATGGAGAGCCGGTTCACAATTTATGTAAACGGGAAAAAAGCCGATGTCCGTAACATTCCCGCAACAGCATCCGACACGACTGTAATTCTCCCGCTGGACATCCGACTGAGACCTGGGACAAATACCATTCGCCTGAACAACCCCGAGGGCCTCATGCCTGTCATTGACTACATACGCATCTGCAAAGAATAATATTCCGTCTTATGAAAATAGAGGAACTGACAAAATATAACGAAACGGAGTTTCGGGAATTGTATTCGCTGGTACAGACATTAAGCAAACGAAGACAACTGACACAAGCCGATCTGGACACCGTATTACAATCCCCCGGCAGCCACCTGTTCGTATTCCGAGACGAGAAAAATATCAAGGGCATGTGTACAGTGGGCGTATATGCCAGTCCCACAGGACGGAAAGCTTGTCTGGAAGACGTGGTCGTATGCCCTACGGCACAAGGACAGGGTATCGGAAGACGATTGGTAGAACACGCTGTGGATTTTCTGCAACGACACGGCGTCCGCCAGTTGCTGTTCACTTCCCGCCCTTCCCGCATCGCAGCCAATGCATTATACCGCTCCATGGGTTTCGTACAAAAAGAAACGAATGTGTACGTATATGAAGGCTTTCAGTGACAACTATTTGAGAAAAAGTATGTCCATCCCGAAAAACTTTTGTATTTTTGCAAACAAATAGCGAAATTGTTTAAAACATGAATATTTTAGAATTAAGCGAACAGGAAATCGTCAGAAGAAACAACCTGAACGAAATGCGGGCCATGGGCATCGAGCCATATCCTGCCGCCGAATATCCCACCAATGCTTTCTCAACAGACATCCGTTCCGACTTCTCGGATGCGGAGGAAGCGCGCGAAGTTTGTATAGCCGGCCGTATGATGAGCCGTCGCATTATGGGCAAGGCATCGTTCATCGAAATACAGGATTCCAAAGGACGCATACAAGTATATATCACCCGGGATGACATCTGTCCGGATGAAAACAAAGACATGTACAACGTCGTTTTCAAGAAATTGCTCGACCTGGGAGATTTTGTCGGCGTGAAAGGCTTTGTATTCCGGACCCAGACGGGTGAGATCAGCGTGCATGCCAAAGAACTGACCGTACTGGCAAAGAGCATCAAACCGTTGCCCATCGTGAAAGTGAAGGACGGCGAAGTATATGATTCGTTTGACGATCCCGAACTTCGCTATCGCCAGCGTTATGTCGATCTGGTCGTAAACCAAGGGGTAAAGGAAACTTTCCTGAAGCGTGCCACCATCCTGCGCACCATGCGTCAGGTATTCGACGAAGCAGGATTCACGGAAGTGGAGACTCCTATTCTGCAACAGATAGCGGGCGGAGCCAGCGCACGCCCGTTCATAACCCACCACAATGCACTCGACATAGACTTATACCTGCGCATTGCCACCGAATTGTATCTGAAACGTCTTATCGTAGGCGGATTCGAAGGTGTTTATGAAATCGGGCGCAATTTCCGCAACGAGGGCATGGATCGTTCCCACAATCCTGAATTCACCTGCATGGAACTGTATGTAAGTTACAAGGATTACAACTGGATGATGACTTTCACCGAGCAATTGCTCGAAAAGATATGTATCGCCGTGAACGGTTCGACCGAAGTTCAGATTGGCGAACATACGGTAAGTTTCAAGGCCCCCTATCGGCGTCTGCCTATTCTGGAGGCCATCAAGGAGAAAACCGGACATGACCTGAACGGCAAGACGGAAGAAGAGATACGCACTGTCTGCAAGGAACTGAACATGGAAATCGATGACACGATGGGCAAGGGCAAACTCATCGATGAGATATTCGGCGAATTCTGCGAAGGCACATTCATCCAGCCTACATTCATCACGGATTACCCGGTGGAAATGAGCCCTCTCACAAAGATGCACCGTTCCAAACCCGGACTGACGGAACGTTTCGAACTGATGGTCAACGGTAAGGAACTGGCCAACGCCTACTCCGAGCTGAACGATCCCATCGATCAGGAAGAGCGTTTCATCGAACAAATGAAGCTGGCCGACAAAGGAGATGACGAAGCGATGGTCATCGACCACGATTTCCTCCGTTCCCTGCAATACGGCATGCCTCCCACCAGCGGTATCGGTATCGGCATCGACCGTCTGGCAATCCTCATGACAGGCCAGCCCACTATTCAGGAAGTACTGCTTTTCCCGACAATGAAACCGGAAAAGAAAATTCCGAAAGACAGCCCTGCCAAGTTTGCCGAAATAGGCATACCGGAGGACATCGTACCCGTCCTGCAAAAAGCCGGTTACAACCTGGTAAGCGATTTGTCCGGCGTCAATCCGCAAAAGATACAACAACAAGTAGGAGAGATATTGAAGAAATACAAATTAGATATCGTCAAACCTTCCGTTAACGAAATGGCGGGATGGATTGAAAAAGCCAACTAAAGGAGCATGGGAAATTGCGGAACCATAGCCATCATGGGAGGCGGTAGTTGGGCTACCGCCATCGCCAAGATGATGCTGGAGCAAAATGATTCCATCTACTGGTATATGCGACGGGACGACCGCATCGAGGAATTCCGCCGGCTGGGACACAATCCGGCCTATTTGACCAGCGTCCATTTCGACGTCAATCGCATTCATTTCTCTTCAGACATCAACAAGGTGGTGGAAAACGCGGACACGCTGATTTTTGTCACTCCGTCCCCCTATCTAAAAAGCCATCTGAAAAAACTGAAGACACGTTTGCGTGACAAGTTCATCGTTACGGCCATCAAAGGTATCGTACCGGACAACAACCTCGTATGTTCGGAATACTTCCATCAGGCATACAATGTACCAGATGAGAATCTGGCTGTTCTGGGAGGTCCCAGCCATGCAGAGGAAGTGGCCCTGAGCCGACTTACCTATTTGACGGTGGGATGTTCCGACCTGAACAAGGCACAATGTTTTGCCGATATGCTATCCAGCGAATATGTCAAAACGAAGACAAGCGATGACGTAATCGGCATCGAATATGCGTCGGTACTGAAAAACGTGTATGCCATAGCCGCCGGTATCTGCCACGGTCTGAAATACGGAGACAACTTCCAGGCTGTACTGATGTCCAATGCCGTACAGGAAATGGATCGGCTCCTTCGCACTGTGCATCCCATCGAACGCAGCATTATTGATTCCGTGTATGTAGGTGACCTACTTGTAACCGGATATTCCAATTTCAGCCGAAACCGTGTGTTCGGAACCATGATAGGCAAGGGATATAGCGTGAAGAGCGCGCAAATCGAAATGGAAATGATTGCGGAAGGATATTACGGTACCAAGTGCATGAAGGACATTAACAAACACCTACACGTAAACATGCCCATTCTGGATGCCGTCTATAACATCTTATACGAACGCATATCTCCCAGCATCGAAATCAAGCTACTTACCGATTCTTTCAGATAACAACCAAACAAGTTCTATAAAGTGTAAAAAGATGAATAACATTAAATTAGACATTACAAAAGCCGGCCAGTTCCTGAGCGCGGACGCATTGGCGGCCTATGAACCTCAGGTAAAGACCGCACAGGAGGCACTGGAAAACGGCACGTGCCCCGGCAACGATTTTTTAGGATGGCTTCATCTGCCGTCTTCCATCACCAAAGAATTTCTGGCTGAACTGAACGCTACGGCACAGGTGTTACGCGAAAATTGCGAGGCCGTGGTTGTTGCCGGCATCGGAGGAAGCTATTTAGGCGCCCGTGCCGTCATCGAAGCGTTGAGCAACAGTTTCCAATGGTTGCTCAACGATGGCAAGAACCCCGTCATCCTGTTTGCCGGGAACAACATCGGCGAGGATTATCTGGCCGAATTGTGCGACTATCTGAAGAATAAAAAATTCGGTGTCATCAATATATCCAAGAGCGGTACCACCACGGAAACAGCACTGGCATTCCGCCTGCTAAAGAAACAATGCGAGGAGCAGCGCGGCAAGGAAACCGCACGTAAAGTAATCGTTGCCGTGACCGACGCCAAGAAGGGAGCGGCCCGTACGACAGCCGACAAAGAAGGCTATAAGAGTTTCGTTATCCCCGACAACGTGGGCGGACGTTTTTCCGTACTGACCCCGGTAGGTCTGCTGCCCATCGCCGTTGCCGGTTTCGACATCGAACAATTGGTAGCCGGTGCCGCCGACATGGAGAAAGCTACAGCCAACGACGTACCCTTTATGGAAAACCCATCGGCTGTATATGCAGCCTGCCGCAATGCGCTCTACCAGGAAGGAAAGAAAATAGAAATCCTTGTCAACTACCAGCCCAAGCTTCATTTTATGAACGAATGGTGGAAACAGCTTTACGGTGAATCTGAAGGCAAGGACGGAAAGGGCATCTTCCCTGCCGCCGTGGACTTCACCACCGACCTCCATTCTATGGGCCAATGGATTCAGGAAGGCGAGCGCACCATTTTTGAAACGGTCATCAGTATTGAAAAACCGAACCACAATCTGCTTTTCCCCTCTGACGAAGAAAATCTGGACGGTCTGAACTTCCTGGCCGGCAAGCGCATCGACGAGGTAAACAAGATGGCCGAACTGGGCACGCAACTGGCTCACGTGGACGGCGGCGTACCTAATATGCGCCTCATCGTTCCCACACTCAACGAATACTATCTGGGACAAATCATCTACTTCTTTGAAAAAGCCTGCGGTATCAGCGGCAATCTCCTGCAAGTGAACACGTTCAACCAGCCGGGCGTGGAAGCTTACAAGAAGAACATGTTCGCCCTTCTCAACAAACCGGGTTACGAAAAAGAAAGCGAAGCCATCCAGGCTCGTCTCAAATAATCGTTCCCTATGTTTGAAACAGAAAAAGAACAGTATCTGCAAACACACGGCTTTGAGCATATACGGCTCAAAGCCGTGCTCTTTGATATGGACGGTGTCCTGTTCGACTCCATGCCCAATCACGCCTATGCCTGGAGTCACGCCATGACACAGTTCGGCTTGCACATGACAGCCGAAGAAGCGTACATGCACGAGGGACGCACAGGAGCCGGCACTATAAACATCCTGGCTCAACGCCACTGGGGACGCAATGCTACGGAAGAAGAGATACAGGAGATATACCGGAGCAAATCTGATGTGTTCAACGCACGTCCGGAAGCGAAAGAAATGCCGGGAGCCGCATCCTTATTAAATAAGGTAAAAGCCTCGGGACATCTGCCGGTGCTGGTCACCGGTTCCGGCCAGAATTCTCTGTTGGACCGTCTGAACCGCCACTTCCCCCACATCTTCACGAAGGAACGCATGGTCACGAGTTTTGACGTGCAATACGGAAAACCGAACCCGGAGCCTTACCTGATAGGACTGCAGAAAGCCGGCGTTCAACCGTGGGAAGCATTAGTGGTCGAGAATGCTCCTTTAGGAATACAGGCAGCAACATCCGCCAACATCTTCACCATTGCCGTCAACACCGGTCCCCTGCCTGACCATGTACTCACGGACGCCGGTGCCAATCTGCTTTTCCCCTCCGTGCAATCGCTCTGCGACCAGTGGGAAGAAATACTGGAAACATTTGCCTGAACTGTAATCTCCGGAAACTACATATTAATGTATACGATTTCCGGAGATTTTATTTTACTGAGAATAATATACTTCTTTTTTCCACCATTATCGAAATACCCCCTTACCTCCCTGTTCCGAACAAAAGGCAACATCTTATCGAATTGAAACTGTATTTATATGATTCGGGGACTTCCTTTCCTACCCTGTAATTGTCTTACGGAATCGAAAAAACATAACGGAGAATGATTCAACAGGTAATATACTACCAGTACAACAGGTATTGTACACTTCGTACAACAGGTATTGTACACTTCGTACAACAGTTGCTGGACAGAACTGTACAAAACCGTCATGACATAAAAAGGGAAGAACGGAAGACAAATATCCCCGCTCCTCCCTTTAACAGACATCACCCCGACGGGCAACACCGCACTAATTAGTCATCGCATCACAAACACCTTCTCCTCTATGGGACAGAAAGTTTTCTCACCCGGTACGTCCAACGGACGACCGAAAGGCATCTGGGCAACCAATGACCATGACTCCGGTAAATGAAAAGCCTGTCTGACAGCCTCGTCTATCACCGGATTGTAATGCTGCAGGGAAGCACCAAGCCCCTCGTTCTCCAGCAACATCCATATCGCCAGCTGATGCATGGCCGACGTATGCTGCGAAAAAGCAGGAAAGTTATCCGCATACGTAGGGAACTTCCGCTGTAGGTCGGCTATCAGATTGCCGTCCTCGAAAAACAGAATCGTACCATGACCGGAAGCAAAACTCCCGTCTATCTTCTGTTCCGTCCTGACAAAGGCGGCGGCCGGAATCATCGCTTTCAACGTTTCCTTCACAATCTGCCACAAACGAAGATGGGCATCCCCCAACAACAGCACCATACGGGCCGACTGGGAATTGAAAGCCGATGGCACCCAACGGGCAGCCGTCTTCACCAGCTCTTCTATCCTGTCGTCCGACACTTCGATGTCACTTGCCAACGCATAATAGGAACGGCGCGACTTCAACGCCTCTTCAAGACAAATCTTCTTATCCTCCATACCTGTTTTTTCTTGTTATTATATATAAAAACCATTTTCGGACGAAAGATACAATAAACATTCGTCCAACCTAAATTTTTATAAAAATAAAAACGTATTTTTGCAAATATCAATATTAAGCGTAATCAACCATGAAAAAACTATTCCTTATGGGCACGATGTGCCTGCTTGGGGCGATCGGCAACGTTCGCGCACAAAACCGCACGCATGTACTCAGTTCCGACCGAACGTCGCTGGTCGTGACCACCAACGACGGTGGAACAGCCTACTACCAGTATTTCGGACCTAAAATCAAAGAAAGTGACATAAGCGGATTCTTCGGCGTCCAGTCGAACTATACCGGCAATACCCTGCCACTTTTCGGCATGTATTCATCCGGTGAGAAAGCCCTGGCCGTGGAGACACCCGACGGACAGATGAGTCTGGACCTCGGCATGCAAGGGCTGGAACGCACCGAAGACGAGAAAGGAAAGTTGCTGATACTGAAGTTCAAAGACAGAGTTTATCCGTTCACAGTCAAACAGTATTTCAGACGCTACAAAGATACGGAAGTATTCTCGACCTGGACGGAAATCACCAACCAGGCCAAGAAAGGCAATGTGAAACTGCTCACCTTCGCAAGCGCATGTGTTCCCCTGACACGGGGAGACAACTATCTGACCCAGTTTCACGGAGGATGGGGATGCGAAGGTGGAATGAGCGAAGAACGTATCCCCAACGGACAAAGCGTGGTAGCCGACAAGGCCGGACTGAGAAACGCATTCGGTTCCAACGCTGGATTCATGATTTCGATAAACGGGAAACCTTCGGAAAACAGCGGCGAAATATTCGGCGGAAACTTGTTATGGAGCGGTAACTACAAAACTAAAATAATTGCAGACAACAACAGCCTGTCCGTCATAAGCGGTATAAACGAAGAAACGTCCGCCTTTACCCTGAAAGCCGGCGAGACGTTCCGGACTCCGGAATTTGCCATGACTTTCTCTCAGGAAGGCAAGGGTGGTGTGAGCCGCGCTTTCCACAAATGGGGACGCAAATACGGTCTCGCTCACGGCGACAAACCACGGGATATACTGCTCAACAGTTGGGAAGGAGTTTACTTCAACGTAAACCAGGAAGTAATGGATCAGATGATGGCAGACATCGCCAGTCTCGGAGGCGAACTGTTCGTCATGGACGACGGATGGTTCGGTGACAAATATCCGCGCGACAACGACCACACGAGCCTTGGCGACTGGATGGTATGCAAAAGGAAATTACCCTTAGGCATACAGGGACTTACGGAAGCAGCCCGCAAACATGGCATAAAATTCGGCATCTGGATTGAACCGGAAATGGTAAATACCAAGAGTGAACTTTACGAAAAGCATCCGGAATGGGTGCTCAGCCAGTCCAACCGCCCCTTGATACAGGGACGAGGCGGCACACAAGCGGTGCTTGACTTGTGTAATCCCAAGGTACAGGATTATGTGTTCTCCATCACGGACAACCTGCTGACGGAGAATCCCGATATCGCTTACATAAAATGGGACTGCAACGCCGACATCATGAACTACAGTTCCACCTATCTGCCGGCGAACGAACAAAGCGAAATATACATCCGTTATCACCTGGGACTGCATAAAGTGCTTGACCGCATACGCCGGAAATATCCGGATGTGGTGATTCAGCTCTGTGCCAGCGGCGGAGGCCGTATGGGATACGGCCTTCTTCCCTGGTTCGACGAATTCTGGACCAGTGACAACACGGATGCCTATCAGCGCATATTCATACAATGGAGTGCCAGCCATTTCTATCCGGCCATAGCACAAGCATCGCACGTGAGTGCGAGTCCGAACCATCAGACCGGTCGTGAAATACCCATTAAGTTCCGCTTCGACGTAGCCATGTCGGGACGGTTGGGTATGGAAATCCAACCCAAAAACATGAGCGTCGAGGATAAAGAGTTTTCCAGAAGAGCCATAGTAGCCTACAAGAAAATCCGCGATGTGGTGCAATTGGGCGACCAATACCGTCTCATCTCACCGTACGACAAGGGTTCCGTAGCCGCATTGATGTACGCCGATGAGAACAAGGAACATGCCGTTGTATTCGCCTACCGCATGGAATATCTATACAATCAGCCAGTCCCAAAAGTACGCCTTGACGGTATAGATGTCAACAAAAGCTACCGCATCAGGGACCTCACGCCACGCAATGCCGACCGTCCCTGCAATCTCGACGGCAAAGTGGTGAGCGGACGGATTCTGAAATATGCAGGACTTAATATAGGCCATGTCCTTGGCCGTCCCTGGACAAGCGTAGCGCTTGAACTTACGGCCGAATAAAGACATCCATATATAGAAACCGCCCCCTGAAAGTTTCACATCCGACTTTCAGGGGGCGGTTCACGGTTCAACGCTTCAACTCCAACAAGAGCGAAGCAATCTCCTGAGGATCCGCTCCCAGCCGTAACGCAATCTCCAGATCCATACGCGCCGCATCCCTTTCGTTCACAGACTGAAAATATGCCGCCCGGCTTATATACATGTCCGGATTGCCGGCATCCAGCTGCACCGCCTTGTCCAAATCAAAACGAGCCAGTTCATACTGCTTGCGCTCCAGTTCCATTCCTCCTTTCACGGCAAATCCTTCCGCCCGTTCGGGATAGATCTGTACAAAACGCTCCATCATCTCCATGGCTTCCTGCGGCCGGTTGTCCTTGTCATTCACTATGGCCAACCCCAGCATTGCCCTGTCATGCGACGGAAACATGCCCAGCACCTTCTCGTAATCGGCACGGGCATTCTTGTACAGACGCTGCCGGTCATAGACATAAGCCCGGTTAAGCAACGCCTCCACATGGTCCGCATTCAGATCCAGCACTCCGGAATAATCCGCCAATGCCTTATCCAAGCGGTTGAGCCGCAAATATAAGGCGGCCCGGTTGAGCAATATTCCCATCGTATAAGGAGACTGGTTCAGTCCCCGTGTATAGGACTCCAAAGCCTCGGCATATTCTCCCCGACGCTCCTGAATGCGACCGATATGATTGAACAAGAGAGCATTCGAACGTTGCGCCGGTTCCAGTCTCATCGCCTGACGAAACAATTCCTCGGCTTTCGACAAGCTATCCGCCGCCATGGCATCCAGCGCTTGTTTCACACAATCCTGGTAAGTCTGCGCCTGAAGCGGTAACTGCCACGTCCCTGCCACACACAATCCCAACCACAGACCCCGTCTTATCCACAGTCTGCAGTCTATAAGTCCTCTACCTTTTTTCCGGACCATTCAATCAGAGTTCGTCAGACACAGTCAGCGTGTCTAGAGTTTCCACTACATTGTCCAGCACTTCATCTTTTTCGATGCTGTAATTGCCACTGCCGTCCACCGTCACGATAAACGGCATGGACATATCTGAAAGCGGATAACTGACTCCCACAGCAAAACGCACACCGGCAACCTGCACACGTTCGAAAGCCATACCGTCAAGAATAGCATGGGTGCGGAATCCGGCATCCAGATAAGCTGAAAAGTCATGCTTCACAAACCGGTGAGAGAAATAAGGCTCCCCATCACGCACCACTGTCAGATGAATATAATTATCAGCGTAACGTTCGCCATTCTCATCCGTCACGACTCCCAGCGAGTCCACAGCCTTTCTTACGATTTCATACGAATAAACCCGTCCATTCCAACGCACCGTGTCACGATAATGATAGTCACGCATGTGCTGCACTTCCGTTACACTGTCAGCATCATCAAACTCTGTTTTTATTCCGCGCTCCGCACGGTCTGCACTCCCGGCACAAGCCGCCAGTAAAACGGCCAGTATACTAACACTTATGATTTTATTCATGATATACATTGTTTTTTACTTCAGACAAATATCATTTCCCAATCAATCCGGATAACGAAGGTTGGCCTCCGTTGCCTGCTCCAACAC
Source organism: uncultured Paraprevotella sp. (assembly GCA_964540455.1). GTDB lineage: Bacteria > Bacteroidota > Bacteroidia > Bacteroidales > Bacteroidaceae > Paraprevotella. The sequence continues at coordinate 59,804 of CAZIMK010000001.1, read as the reverse complement.
TTCATGCACAAATCTGGCAGCCTCCCAACGTGCCATCGGCAAGTCCTGCAACAGATAATTGCCGCAGTCACGCGGAGCTGCTCCGGGCACATCGCCCTCATAGGAAGCAATGAAACGGAAAGTCTCCGCCATCAATGGAAGAATGTCCTCCGGCCGCAAATCTCCTTTCATCAGCAGATAGTTGCCCGTGAGGCATCCCATCGGCCCCCAATAGACAATTTTGTCGGCCCACACCGGATGATTACGCAGAAATGTGGCAGCCAGATGTTCTATGGTATGCAAGGCTGAAGGAGCCAGTGCCGGTTCCCTGTTAGGTTCTTTCATACGTATGTCGAATGTGGTGACGGTCTCTCCGCCCACTTCATCTTTGCGGGATACATAAATGCCCCGCAACAGACGTTCATGATCAATCGTGAAACTGGGAATCTTATTCATTATATATTAAAAAGAAATTATCAAAGATTTCGGGGAAGCGAGCACAAAAACTGCCAGGTAACAGCAAACGAACGTTCGGCCATCGTATACCAGAAGTCCTCGTACTGCGCCTGATGTCCCTCGGTTCCAGGCGTATCGCTGATAATACGGAAACTCAGGAAAGGTATGCCGTACAGATGACAGACTTGTGCAATGGCCGCGCTTTCCATATCCACCGCCAGCGCCTCGGGAAACTTTTCCTTGATAACGTTCAGTTCGCTACGTTCCGTAATAAAACGATCACCGCTGCATATCAGCCCGCCGTGCACCGGAACAGTACCCTCAAGCCGCAACGCATGGGAACAAAGTGTGCCGTCACCAGCAAACTCTGCCGGCAGTCCCTGCACCTGTCCGTAAGCGTTTCCTTCACCACACCATACATCGTGGTACACGGTACGGTTGCCAACCACGACGTCCGTCACGTTCAATATGGAATCTATACCTCCGGCAACTCCCGTACTGATAATGCAGTCCGGCCGCCACGTACGAATCAGTTCGACCGCGCCTACAGCCGCATTTACCTTACCAATACCGCACTGCACCAGACGCAGTTCATTACCGTTGTCCATACTTCCCGTATCTCCATCCGTCTTCATCTGCTCTCTCAGCCGGTCGTATTCCGACAGCATAGCCATCATCACCCCTATCTTCATCTTACGTCATTCTGTTCCGGACTCCAAAGATACAAACTTTATATTGTCCTTACAAAATTCTCATGCGAAACATCCGGAACATAAAAGTAGAAAATTCCTAAATAACATAAATAATATTGCAATAATACGATAAGATAATCGGATATTTTGTAAGTTTGTATACGTTTTTTTTATCACACAGAAACCTTTTAAACAAGAATGAATATGAAAAAGATTGTAACGACATTGTTTTTGGTTATCGTAACCGTAGCCAACCTGTGGGCAGGCGATGTAATCACCCGTAATACGGCTCAGTTGCCGTCTTCAGCCAAAACATCCATCAGTAAAAACTTCCCCAATGCTAAGATTTCCTATATCAAAATAGACAAATCACTGACAGGGAATACCTATGAGGTGATACTGACAAACGGTACGAAAGTTGAATTCAACAGCAAAGGCGAATGGAAAGGAGTCGACTGCAAGAAAGGAACCGTACCCAACGCATACATTCCGGCTGCCATCCGCAACAACCTCAAAAAGGAATTTCCCGGCGTGACAGTCAAGAAGATTGAAAAGAAAATGCGCCGCTACGAAGTAGAACTCAGCAACGGACTTGATGCGGATTTCGACCTGCAAGGCAATCTGTTGAAACTGGATGATTGAATCACTTCACTAAAAAACTTCCCGGTATGCGTTGACCGTATACCGGGAAGTTTTTATATACCATATCCATTTCTGTCAATCACTCGTCTTCATCCGAATGCCCGAACGTGCGCTGCAATGCCTTCCGTTCACACAATGACGCAAACTGATAAGCCATCGGGAAAAACACAACCCACAGTGAAATCGCAGAAATCAGATAAGCGACAAAAGAAAAGAAAATACGGGCATACAGGAATATAGCCGGATTAGTAACAAAATCTCCCTCTCGCACAGACACCTGATAGGACATCTCTGCAAACGAAAGAATGCCAGCCGGAAGGCATCCCGCTACAATAAAGAAAAATGCCAATAACCCGCACAGACATACAATCGAGAATAAACGCCCCCAGTACTGATAACCAGCTATGGTAATTTCCCTCCACGTAATCCGGTTCCGTTCGTCTATCAGAATTTTTATCCCAAACAGACAATAGGGAACGAACAACAGCAGGAAAACAGCCGGTACGGTAACAACCAGCGTCCACTTCTGTCCCACCAGCCATATGGAAAGACAGGCAAACAAACCGCCCGTCACAATCCATCCGACGTTCCAAATCAAAGCCGGCACATAATTGTGGAACATATACTTATACGACTTTCGCGAACTCACATGAGGTATGTATCCCTTACGGATATACAGGGACACGACGGAAGCCAACTGTCCAAGGCACAGACTTCCAAAGACAAGAATAACAAACAACAGGTGCAAAATCTTGACCAACAGCCAGAGTTTTCCATAGGCACACCCCGACAAAAAAGATATACCCGACAGAAACTCCACCAGCGGAGCCATAGCCCGCGTCAGGAGTGCCATGACAAAGGCCGCAATCAGCAAGGGAATCCACATCATCCGCATCAAAGGGACAAAGTCCCGGACCAGCAGTTTCAGCCCGTCCACAATACAGGTTTTCACCCCTCTTACCTTATAAAAGACGTTTTCTGTTTCTTTTTGTCTGTCCATAATATTCTAACATTTACTAAAAGGCAAATAACATAACTAATCAAAGAACTGCACAACAGATTCAGACCAGCATTCCTCTGTCAGAAAGAATAATCCACACCCAGACTGATCCATTCGCTAAACATGAAATACTTCTCCAAGTCTTCGTTCCAATACTTTTTCGAACTGTCATCCACACGGGGATAGAGGAATAACTTGCTCGACAGATATTTGTTAATCGTAAATGTAAACGTATTCTCCCACTCGATCGTTGTCAGCTCCAGATTGCTGAACCAATAAGCCCTCGAATGCCATTTCACACCCTTGCAGATATTCCAATCGTAATTTACGGTAACATTCGGACCGAAGTCGATTCTTGTTATATGAAAAGGCTTTATACCGAATCTCGAAGCCAAATCGGCTCTGTCGACATAAGTTAACTTGTAGGCGACGGGAGCCAGATACGCGGACAAGTTGAACTTTTTCAGATTCAACTTATAGTCCATACCGACGGAAACCGACAGATAGAAAGGCGACATAAAGTCCGACTGCACTTGGTCGCTATTGCTCTTGTAATTGGGATAAAACTGGGTGGACATCTGCACCTCTGTCGTATAGAACCAGTGTTTGGAAGCCTTGAATCCCAGTTTAGAGGTCAGTCGCAACAAGTCTGCGTTGGTCTTGAGAGGGTGCTCCTCGTCGTTTTTCATTGTCTGGAATCCCAACTTCATTTCCAGCTTGTTTTCCCACTGCAAACGTTGTTTGTTATCGAACTTCAGTCCCAAGTTGGCAATCGCCAACATGGAGTAATTATCCTCACCGCCCTTGTACCAGTTATCCGAGAAATAGGACTGGGAAAACTGCATGGAAGTGCTTCCCGTAAATTTCCAGAAATTCGGCTTCTTCACGACTATATCCACTGCATCCACATCGGCTCCCAGATCCACATCCACCGTCTTATCCGAGAGTTTCACCTTATTCTGAATAGTCTGCTGAACCAGGTCGCTCCGGATATCATCCACTTTCTGCAGATCGCGCTCCGTTGTCATTATCGCCTGCGGATAGTGGATATAAACCCCCATCAGACGGTCGTTGATATACGAATTCAAGAGCAAAGCAGAATCTTGTACACCTGTCCGCAACGCAGAAGCATTTCCGTCCTCGGAAGAAAAAAAAGACCACGGAATATCCATCGTCTGCTTCAACGGAGACATATATAATGTACCGGGTACAAACATCCGGAATTGATAAGGAGTCAAATAATTCTCCGCTACCGGTACGGATTTCAAAGAATCATACTTATGAACCAAATCATCCAAAGCCTGCTCATAACGAGCCGCTACCGAAGCATAGACCGATATGGAATCCACCTTGTCTTTTCTGTTGATTTCCCGTGCCTGTATCGTACAAAGCATCATCAGCACCACACAAACTGAAACGAATCTGTTCTGCATCTTTTAACGAGTGTCCTGTTTATAAGCACAAAGATATAGCTTTTTTAGAGTAACGGACTTACTTATGAAGTTTTTTTTGTACTTTTGCACCGCATGATTAAGTAACTGTTTACACTAATTATAAATCAGCTATTACCGTGGCAGAAACTAAATACATCTTCATAACCGGCGGAGTTGCCTCTTCCCTTGGAAAAGGCATCATATCATCTTCTATAGGAAAGCTACTGCAAGCCAGAGGCTTTAACATCACCATTCAGAAGTTCGACCCGTATATCAACATCGATCCGGGTACGCTTAACCCTTACGAGCACGGAGAATGCTATGTCACTGTGGACGGACAGGAGACTGACCTGGATCTGGGACATTACGAACGTTTCACCGGCATCCAGACCACCCGCGCCAACAACATCACCACGGGACGTATCTACCAGAGTGTCATCGAAAAAGAGCGCCGGGGAGATTATCTGGGCAAAACCATTCAGGTGGTCCCCCACATCACGGATGAAATCAAACGAAACATCAAACTGATGGGACAGAAATACAAGTTTGATTTCGTCATCACGGAAATCGGCGGCACAGTGGGCGACATAGAATCCCTGCCTTTCCTGGAAGCCATCCGGCAACTACGCTGGGAACTGGGTAAGAACGCCATCAACCTGCACTTGACATACGTGCCTTATTTAGCTGCAGCCAAAGAATTGAAAACGAAACCGACACAAACTTCCGTCAAGCAGTTGCAAAGCCTCGGTATACAACCCGACATCTTAGTGTTGCGCACAGAACATGAGCTAAATGCCGAACTACGCAAGAAAGTAGCGCATTTCTGCAACGTAGACGAAGAGTCTGTCATCCAGAGCATAGACATGCCTTCCATCTACGAAGTTCCCATCAGCATGCAGTCCCAGCAACTGGACGCCCTCATTCTGAGAAAGATGGACATGCCTATCGGAAAGACACCAGAACTCGGACCGTGGCGCTCGTTCCTCGACCGCCGCAACAAGGCCACCGAAGTCATCGACATCGCCTTGGTCGGCAAATACGATTTGCAGGATGCCTACAAGAGTATTCTGGAATCACTGGACCATGCCGGAACCTACAATGACCATAAGGTAAAGGCACACTTCATCAACAGTGAGAAACTGACCGAAGAGAATGTGGACGAACGTCTGAAAGGCATGGCCGGCGTGGTCATCTGTCCCGGATTCGGCCAACGGGGAATCGAAGGAAAAATCATCGCGGCCGAATACACACGCACGCACGACATTCCCACGTTCGGTATCTGCCTCGGCATGCAGATGATGGTCATTGAATTTGCCCGCAATGTACTAAACTACAAGGATGCCAACAGCAAGGAAATGGATGCTACCACAGCCCACAATGTAATCGACATCATGGAGGAACAGAAAAACATCACGCAGATGGGAGGCACTATGCGTCTGGGAGCTTACGAATGCGACCTGCGTCAGGGTAGCCGTACTCAGGAAGCATATCAGTCACTGACAATCGAAGAACGTCATCGTCACCGTTATGAGTTTAACAACCACTATACGGAGGAATTCGAACAGGCCGGCATGCAATGCGTAGGCACGAATCCGGAAAGCAATCTGGTAGAAATCGTGGAGATACCTGAACTGAAATGGTACATCGGTACACAGTTCCACCCCGAATACAGCAGCACCGTGCTCAAGCCGCATCCGCTGTTCCTTTCATTCATCAAGGCAACCATTGCCGGCAAACCCCGCGAATAAATTTCATTGTACAACTTACGTAACAATTAATAATGGATAAAAACACTATCACAGGCTTCATACTCATCCTTGCCGTATTGCTCGGATTTAATTATTTCAGCCGTCCCAGCGAAGAACAGATCCGACAGCAACAGATACAGGACTCACTGACTACCGTTGCCAAAGAACAGGCAGAAGCCTTACAAGCGGAATTAAAACAAAAAGAAGAACTGACCCGAAAGGCTCTGTCCGCCCTGGATTCGACCACCATGTTTTATGCCCAGAGAACGGGAGAAAGCACGATCGTGGTGCTGCAGAACGAAGTTGTCGAACTGAAGTTGAACACCAAAGGAGGAGCCATAGAACAGGCTACCCTGAAAGACTACAAGAACCAGCAAGGGGAGCCGGTGACACTGTTTGACGCACAGGATACCCGGATGAGATTCATGTGGGCCGGCAAAAACGAAAACATAGATACGGAGGATTATGTTTTCATTCCTGTCGCCCAAAGCGATTCTTCCGTCACCATGCGTCTGCAGACGGCGGAAGGGGGTACTCTGGATCTGATTTACAAACTGCGTCCCCGTTCTTATATGGTAGACTTCACCATCCGGACTTCCGGACTGGCCAACTATTTCCCGCCGGCCTTGAAGACAATGGACATCGAATGGACCGACAACGCCCGCCAGCAAGAAAAGGGATTCGATTTCGAAAACCGCTACGCTTCCCTTACTTATAAAGTAAAAGATGAAGGAATAGACAACCTGAGCGAGACAAAAGAGGAAATAAAGGATGTGCCGGAGGCGCTCGACTGGATTGCTTTCAAAAACCAGTTCTTCAGTTGCGTGATAATCGGTCATCAAGACTTTACGAGTGCATCGCTCTCCAGCGTTCCGCGTACTAAGGCGAGCGGTTACCTAAAAGACTACAGCGCCACAATGCAGACGGCATTCGACCCGTCCGGTAAGGAACCGACAGTCATGCAGTTCTATTTCGGTCCGAACAACTACCACCTACTGCAGGAAACAAACCACCTGACCGCCGGCAAGGATGATCTGGAACTGGAAGGCCTTGTCTATCTGGGCTGGCCGCTGGTCAAATGGATCAACCGCTGGTTCATTATCTACATTTTCGACTGGCTCAGCAGCTGGGGACTCCCGATGGGCGTCGTCCTTCTGCTGCTCACCCTGCTGGTGAAACTGTTGGTCTACCCCACCACCAAGAAATCCTATATGTCTTCGGCCAAGATGCGGGTACTGAAACCAAAAATCGACGAGATTTCCGCCAAATATCCGAAACAGGAGGATGCCATGAAGAAGCAACAGGAAATCATGCAACTCTACAGCCGCTATGGTGTCAGCCCGATGGGAGGCTGTCTGCCCATGCTGATTCAGATGCCTATCTGGATTGCTCTGTTCAACTTCGTACCTAACGCCATCGAACTGAGAGGACAGAGTTTTCTCTGGGCCGACGACCTCTCCGCCTATGACGATGTCATACACTGGAGCAAGGATTTGTGGCTCATCGGCGATCACCTGAGTATCTTCTGCGTATTGTTCTGCCTCACGAACATCATAAACACCTGGATCAGCATGCGCCAGCAGCAGAACTCCATGACAGGAGAGCAGGCACAGCAGATGAAGATGATGCAGTACATGATGTATGTCATGCCGCTGATGTTCTTCTTCATGTTCAACAATTATTCTTCAGGACTGAACTATTATTACTTCCTGTCCGGCCTCAGCAGCGTACTCATCATGTGGTTCCTGCGCAAGACCACGGACGACCGGAAACTGCTGGAGAAGCTGGAGGCTAATTACAAGGCCAACCTGAACAACCCGAAAAAAATGTCCGGCATAGCTGCACGCCTGGAAGCTCTTCAGAAACAGCAACAGGCTCTGTTGGAAGAACAAAAGAGAAGAAAACAGAAGTAAATCAATTATCCAACTTATCCTTCCGGATATATCAGCTATCCGGAAGGATATTTTTATATCACCTATGAACTTACTATCTATTATGACCGCCGGTTTAGCCCTATCCATTACCTCCGTTTCCGCAGAAGCAGGCAATGACCTGATAGGCAAATGCACTCAGGCACCTGAAAGCAACCGTCTGTCCCCGGCCGATTTATGGGCCATGGGACGGATCGGCAGTGTTGCATGTTCTCCCGCAGGCGACCGCATCGCCTACGTGGTACGTTATTACAGTGTAGAGAAAAACAAAAGTCACGCCACCCTGTATGTCATGGATGCGGACGGGAAGAACAACATATGTCTAACCCGTACGGCGGCCAACGAAAGCGAACCGGCTTTCATCGACGGCGGCAAGCGCATCGCCTTCCTCAGCAACGAAAGCGGATGTAGCCAGGTATGGAGCATGAATCCCGACGGAAACGAACGCCGCCAACTGTCTTTCTGCGAAAAGGATGTCGAAGGTTTCCTGTTCTCTCCGGACGAAAAGCAGATAGCCCTCATCCATCAGGTGCCTTCCACCACTTCCATCGAAGCCACTCCTGCCGATTTGCCCTTGACAACCGGACTTGTCATCAATGATCTCAACTACAAGCACTGGGATCAATATGTGAGAGAGATTCCCCACTTGTTCGTGGCTCCTTTCGACGGCCAGAAAACAGGTACGGAAAAGGATGTGCTGGAAGGCGAACCCTACGAATGTCCGACACTCCCGTTCGGAGGAATGGAACAGATTGCATGGAGCCCCGACAGCAGACATATCGCCTACTCCAGCCGTAAAAAGACGGGAGTGGACTATGTAACCAGCACCGACACGGATATTTATGAATATGACATTGAGACGGGAAAGACCGTAAACCTGTGCAAACCGGACGGTTTCAAGGAACCGGCCAACGACTATACACGTTCGCTGGAAAACCAGGCAGCAAACCGGCAGCAGACGGACTGCAACATGGGGTATGACAACCAGCCGAAATACTCGCCGGACGGGCAATACATAGCCTGGACAAGCATGGAACGCGACGGTTACGAGAGCGACCGCGCCCGCCTCTGCATACTGGACCGCCGGAGCGGAAACAAAACCTACGTAACGGAGGATTTCCAATCGGGCGTGGACGATTACTGCTGGAACAGCGACAGCCGTTCCCTGTATTTCACAGGCGTCTGGGAAGCTACGACTATGGTTTATTCCACTAACCTGAAAGGAGAAGTCAGGAAACTGACCGACGGCGACTACGACTATGCCTCCGTGGCGCTCTGCGGCAAAGACCTCATCGCCATGCGCCACAGCATGAGCGCACCGGATGACATTTACCGCATCACGTTGCCCGGCAAGAACAAGAAGAAACCGGCGCAGGTGAGTCGTCTGACAGAAGAGAACAAAGTATTTACCGACAAACTGGAATTCGGAGAAGTCAAAGAGCGGTGGGTCAACACCCGGGACGGCAAGCGCGAGAAGTGCTGGGTCATTTATCCGCCGGCTTTCGACCCGAACAAGACATACCCCACCCTGCTGTTCTGCGAGGGAGGTCCGCAATCTCCTGTCAGCCAGTTCTGGAGTTACCGCTGGAACTTCCAGGTGATGGCCGCGCGCGACTATATCATCATAGCGCCCAACCGCCGAGGCCTGCCCGGTTTCGGCATGGAATGGCTTGAAGCCATCAGCGGCGACTACAGCGGTCAGTGCATGCAGGATTATCTGGATGCCATCGACGACATCTGCCGCGAACCGTACGTGGACAAAAACAGACTGGGATGCGTGGGAGCCAGTTTCGGAGGCTACAGCGTCTATTGGCTGGCCGGCAATCACGACAAGCGTTTCAAATGCTTCATCGCCCACGATGGCATCTTCAACACGCAACAGCAATACATGGAAACAGAAGAAATGTGGTTCCCCAACTGGGACCTTGGCGCCGCCCCCTGGCGCAAGGGCATAACAGCCGGAGAGTCCCGGAATGCCGTAGCCGACGCTCCGGGTAAAAGCAATGCCTATACCACCAGTCCCCACCTTTATGTGGACCGATGGGACACCCCTATTCTCTGCATCCACGGCGAAAAAGATTACCGCATTCTCAGTTCCCAAGGCCAGTCGGCTTTCAATGCGGCACGCATGCGCGGCATTCCGGCGCAGCTCCTGCTGTTTCCCGACGAGAACCATTGGGTATTGCGTCCCCAGAACGGCATGCTCTGGCAACGCACCTTCCTGGGCTGGTTAGACAAATGGCTGAAAAAATAATATAAACAATCAATAAAAGCAATCATACATGAACGTAACAAATCAAATTCAGACCAAACTTAGCGATAGTGCTGCAGCTCGCTGGACGGCTATGGCCATCGTCTCTTTCACCATGATGTGCGGTTATTTCATCACCGATGTCATGGCTCCCCTGGAGGATATGCTCACAAAGTCCATTGCCGACGGAGGATTGGGATGGAGCAGCTCCGAATACGGTTTCTTCTCCGGAGCCTACGGCTATATTAACGTATTCCTGCTGATGTTGTTTTTCGGAGGACTGATTCTCGACAAATGCGGTGTACGCTTCACCGGTCTCCTCAGTTGCTCACTTATGCTGGCCGGTGCCGCCCTCAAATGGTATGCGCTTCAGTCCGATTTCGGCGGCGGAATTATTCTGGGCTACCACATCCAGGTGCTCATGGCAGCTCTTGGTTTCTCCATCTTCGGTGTAGGAGCGGAAATTACGGGCATCACCGTATCCAAAGTAATTGTCAAATGGTTCACAGGACATGAACTGGCACTGGCCATGGGGTTGCAGGTTGCCATGGCACGTATCGGAACAGCTGCAGCACTTGCTTTCAGTGCTCCTGTCGCCCGTGAAATGGGACATATAAGTTCCCCCATCCTTTTGGGATGCGTATGTCTGTGTATCGGACTCCTGGCCTACATCGTATATTGTGTCATGGATCGCAGACTCGACCGTACCGTGAAACAGGCTTCTTCCGGCAACGAAGAAGACAAATTCAAGATGTCCGACCTCAAACTCATCTTCACAAACAAAGGCTTCTGGCTCATCACCCTCCTCTGCCTGATGTTCTATGCCGGTGTCTTCCCGTTCCTGAAGTTTGCCACGAAGCTGATGATTTACAAATACAACGTATCTCCCGATGTAGCCGGAACCATTCCGGCCATGTTACCGTTCGGAACTATCCTGCTGACTCCCGTTTTCGGTTCTTTGTACGACCGTATCGGTAAGGGTGCCACACTGATGGTCATCGGCTCCGTCCTGCTCACCATCGTGCATGTTCTTTTCGCCCTGCCGTTGCTCAATGTATGGTGGTTTGCCGTTGTCATCATGATACTGTTGGGCATCGCATTCTCTCTTGTTCCTTCCGCCATGTGGCCCTCCGTTCCCAAGATTATCCCGATGAAACAATTGGGCTCTGCCTACTCTGCCATCTTCTATATCCAGAACATCGGCCTGTCCATGGTACCTCTTCTAATCGGCTGGGTCATCGATACTTATTGTATAGGCGGCACGGCAGAATGCCCCACGTATGACTACACGATTCCAATGTGCATCTTTGCAGCTTTCGGCGGAATCGCCATCCTGATATCCGTCATGCTGAAAAAAGAGGACGGCACCAAGAACTATGGCCTGGAAGAGCGAAATATGAAATAATCGTCTTTTTCCAGCCGGAAATACGACCATAAACCAATGAACCGATTCTTTATTCCGTGCAGAACATTGAATAATTCATTGGTTTATTATAACCGACAATCATGAACTACAATTTCGACGAGATAATTCCCCGCAGAGGGACAAACTCCTATAAGTGGGACTGTGCCGAGGATGCTTCCGTATTGCCCCTGTGGGTGGCCGACATGGACTTCCGCACGGCTCCCGAAATCACAGAGGCTCTGCGCCGACGTGTGGAGCACGGCATTTTCGGCTATACCAAGGTGCCCGACCGCTACTACGAAGCCATCACTTCGTGGTTTGCCCGCCGCCACAACTGGCACACAATCACCCGCAACATGATTATCTACACCAGCGGCGTCGTGCCTGCTCTTTCGGCCATCATCAAGGCATTGACCACCACCGGAGACAAAGTGATTCTGCAGTCTCCCGTCTACAACTGTTTCTTCTCGTCCATCCGGAACAACGGTTGCGTGGTGGCCGATTGCCCGCTCATCTACGAGAACAACACCTACCGTATGGACTTTGAAGCTCTGGAACGTACAGCGTCCGACCCCCAAACCCGTCTGATGCTGCTCTGCAATCCGCACAACCCGGCTGGAAGGGTGTGGACACGGGAAGAACTGACACGCATGGGCGACATCTGCATGCATCATGGAGTGACAGTGGTTGCCGACGAAATCCATTGCGAACTGACGTTCCCCGGCCATCCCTACACCCCCTTCGCCTCCATCGGCAAAGAATTTCTCCACCACAGTGTGACGTGTTGCTCCCCGTCCAAAGCCTTCAATATCGCCGGACTACAGATTGCCAACATTATCGCAGCAGACGAAGACATGCGCACACGGATAGACCATGCCATCAGCATCAATGAGGCTTGCAATGTGAATCCATTCGGTGTGGAAGCGCTTATCGCGGCCTATAACCATGGCGAGAACTGGCTGAAAGCCCTTCTCGTTTATCTGGAAGATAACTACCGTCTGTTGTGCGACTTCTTTGAGCAACATTTGCCCGACTACACAGTGTGCCCGCTGGAAGGTACATATCTGGTATGGGTGGACTTCCAGAAGCTCGGTATTCCATCCAAAGAGATGGAGCAACGACTTATAACAGAAAACAGAGTTTGGCTCAATGCCGGCACCATGTACGATGCGGAAGGCTTCATGCGCATCAACATAGCCTGTCCGCGCAGCATGCTGACCGAAGGACTGAAACGATTGCTCGATTTCATAAACAAGCAATAACGGAAGTCCGGATTTTTGGAAACGACATCTACCGACAGTATTCCACCCACAGGAACCGAAAGAGACGGAGCTGAGAGAAAGGAATATGACTGTTGTCTAATCCTGCACAACCAAACGGACGTCCCCTATACACAGATGTTGGCGGAAATATGCTTCAATGGTTCAAACTTATTGAATATCAATAAGTAATGGTTCACAAAAGGTTCATCAATAGTTCAGTAATGGTTCATACTCGCTGATAATCAGCGAATAATGGTTCAGGATCATCAGACTGCGATGCGCGTTCTGACGGAAAAGCTGAAGGATAGATGAAGGAAAAGTGAAGGATAAATGAAGGATAAATGAACCATTTGTCGCTGGCAATCAAACAGTTTGAACCATTGAAGCATATTTCCGCCAACATCTGTGTAGGGAGGAAGACGGCGGCGGACTCCAGTCTTCCCTCCCGCAAGCGGTTCACTTGTCGAGTGGAGTGCTGTCCACTATAGGCAGTGAAGCGCTGTCCATTATGGGTAGTGAAGCACTATTCACTACGGATAGTGAAGCGCTGTTCACTGTGGGTAGTGAAATACTATCCTTAGGTCGTTTGGATTGTATTCCTTATCCTCTAAGGATAGTATTCCTGATGTTCCCATTAAGACATTATCGTAGTTTAAATGACGACATTACGATAACTACAATAATAGCCTCCGGATAGTTTTCCGCCCCGCGAATTTTCCAATGTCTCCAATTTAATAAATATATTACCGGTCAACAAAATTATAAGGTACGCGCATGGCATACCTTATATTATAACTGAATTTTCCGATTCTCACTGCGCCACTACACGTCCTGAAGCTTTCCGGTAATTTTCCTTCTCCTTAATCTTAATATTCATTCTTACAAGCAAATAAGGATCATCTTTCTCATTTACAGTCACACCCTTCAGCTTACCTTTCATTTTATCCATCATATTATCCTTAACAGCCTTCTTACGACTAGCTTTTAAAGCATCTGTATTCCACTCCACATGGTAGATTTCATCTCCATACCGCACGGAATGATTATAGTCACACACCAAATAAAATGGCTCATTTTTTCGAGATATATCCTGCTTAAAACGGATATAATTATCATTATCTTTCTCAAAAGCTACATAATAAATCAAATTACCATCATCATCCGTTTCCATTTTCAATAATTCTCCCATCGTCGTACTAGTTATTTGAATAATATTCTTACTTTTCAGTGCTTCAATTTTTCCAGATACAGCAATCTGCCCGCTAATCTGCGTTGCATTCTGCTTTGTCAAAACTATGTTACGTGATACGTAATACTGGAATTTCTTAACATCACCGACTTGAGACGCAGTTTCATGTATATATCTCGTCATCGGCTTTGTGGATGAACAACTCATCAGTCCCAGTGCAAAAGCCATCACCAAGGTAAAGTTTACAATAAAATATTTCATATTTTATATCTTTTAAAATAGAGAAAAGGCGTGTAACCATTCCTTCCGCTTGCCTTTCGATTGGGTTACCGCCAAGTGACCTGCATACTAACAAGCATAGAATAGCCCACGCCCTGTCTGCGTGAACTTTCAATCTGCCTGTTCTCAGTATGCGAATATTGGCGGTATTCAATCGAAAGAGAACAAGAGCTAAAAGCTCAATATGTATTATTTGTTCATTTCAAGTTATCTGAATGGAAACGCTTTCTCGTTGTTTGATCTGTGCCGCACGCTCATGCGCGACGTTTCTGTTCACAACCTACGGGGCACCGCCCACCGGACAATCCACCCCCTGCGCATTTCACTATTCCTATCTGTTTCTTTTGCCTCCTTTTTTTAAAGATTTCTGCAAAGATAATAAAAGAGTGGAAAGCAGAGCATACAGAACATCAAAAATTCCAATTTTCGTCCCAAAACAACCGGTAGCAAATAAAAAATCACGATCTTCTTTCTGCTCATCACTCTATATGTCCTAAAAAACGAACCCCAACTGCAAGCAGGAAGAACACGATTTAATCTTGTTTGTAGGGCAGATTGGCACGACAGGGCTTCCCAGATACATTTTTGATGATGGTTGTGCCATGGCAACTTCAATCCTTGGCTGATAGCGGTTGAGTATGCTACTCAAATCCAAGTCAAAGTGTACACCGCCACAATATCCTCAATCTTCGTGCCAAAACGCACATCATGATTGGTTTGTATATGCTATTCTTGTTCTTGCCATAGTGGCTTACAAAACAAGTGTACAGCTACTTGGTTTTCTGCGAAAACAGGCAGAAAGTCAGGAACATCCATTTGTCTGATAAAAAAGTATCATTGGCAAGGATTTTCTCCCAGCCACTCTGACAAAACAGATAAGACCAATCTATCAATCTCACGGTATTTGGCAAAAAAACACATCATTAAATAACACATCAATATTTATTATTCCTTCGTCTTCAGCATTTCCTCCATGCGAAGCATCTCATCGCGATACTGGGCCGCCTGTATGAAGTCCATCTTCTTGGCCGCCTCCTGCATCAGTTTGCGTGTACGTTCTATGCTCTTACCCAACTGCTCGCTCGTCATGTATTCCATTATCGGGTCTGCCGCCACCGCTATGCATTCCTCTTCCGCATACGGCCAAACATCCGGCTGCCCCGCATTGCTGCCTATCAGGTCCGTCATCTTACGGGCCTTCCTAATCTGTTGGGGTGTGATGCCATGCTCCTCGTTGTAGCGCAACTGTTTTTCGCGCCGACGCGCGGTCTCGTCTATCGTCTTCCGCATGCTGTCGGTTATCCTGTCCGCATACATGATGGCCTTGCCGTTGACATTACGGGCCGCACGGCCCACCGTCTGGGTAAGTGAACGATGGGAGCGAAGAAAACCTTCTTTGTCCGCATCCAGGATGGCCACCAAAGACACTTCCGGCAGGTCAAGTCCCTCGCGAAGCAAGTTCACTCCCACCAGCACATCGAAACGCCCCGCCCGCAGGTCGTCCATTATCTGAACGCGCTCCAGCGTGTCCACGTCGCTATGAATATAGTTCGTGCGTATGCCGTTTTTGATCAGATAGTCCGTCAGTTCCTCGGCCATCCGTTTCGTCAGTGTGGTCACCAGCACACGTTCATCCCTCTCCACCCGCAACTGGATTTCTTCCATCAGGTCGTCCACCTGGTTCATACTCGGGCGCACCTCTATAACCGGATCCAGCAACCCTGTGGGACGAATCACTTGTTCCACCACGATTCCCTCGCTCTGCTGCAATTCGTAATCGGCTGGAGTGGCCGACACATAAATGACTTGTCTGGCCATCTGCTGAAACTCCTCGAACTTCAACGGACGGTTGTCCAACGCGGCAGGCAGACGGAAACCATACTCCACCAGATTCTTCTTACGCGCCCTGTCTCCACCGTACATTGCATTGATTTGCGGAACGGAAACATGGCTTTCGTCTATCACTATCAGAAAATCGTCCGGAAAGAAATCAAGCAGACAATAGGGACGCGTACCGGCCTCCCTGCCGTCGAAGTAACGCGAATAATTCTCTATTCCACTGCAATGTCCCAGTTCGCGCATCATCTCCATGTCATATGTAACCCGCTCATACAGACGTTTGGCCTCATAGGGCTTTCCTATCTCCCGAAAGTAATTGACCTGCGCCGCCAGATCATCCTCTATCTGATGAATAGCATGCAGCGTAGCTTCTTTCGTCGTCATGAAAAGATTGGCCGGATAAATCCGGTATTCCTCGAACATCCCCAAACGCATGCAACTCACCGGATCCACTTCTTCGATGGCATCTATCTCATCATCCCAAAAGGTCACACGTAACAGATTGTCCGAATAAGCCAGATAAATATCTACGGTATCGCCTTTTACGCGGAAATTTCCCCGACTCAGTTCCAGATCGTTGCGCACATAAAGGCTATCCACCAGACGGCGTAGCAGGACATTGCGGTCCAGCTGTTTTCCCCGTCTCAGCTCAATCACATTGTCATAAAACGCGGAAGGATTCCCCATACCGTAGATACAGCTGACAGACGACACCACCACCACGTCCTTCCGTCCGGAAAGCAGCGCCGAAGTGGCCGCCAGGCGAAGTTTGTCAATCTCATCGTTGATGGCCAGGTCTTTCTCTATATAGGTATCCGTAGACGGGATATAGGCCTCGGGCTGGTAATAATCATAATAGGAAACGTAATATTCCACCGCATTATTCGGAAAGAAACTCTTGAACTCTCCATACAGCTGTGCAGCCAGTGTCTTGTTGTGACTGAGCACCAGCGTTGGTTTGTTAGCATTCTTTATCACATTGGCTATCGTAAACGTCTTGCCCGAACCGGTCACTCCCAACAAGGTCTGGGCAGGCACTCCCTGCAGCACACCTTCCGTCAGCTGGGCAATCGCCTCCGGCTGGTCTCCTGTGGGTTTGTAATCCGCGATAAGTTCAAATTCCGACATAACAGAAAAACAAGCGATGGTTATTGGAATGCAAAAATAGCTTTTTTCCTCCCTTCTGCCCTATTTCATATCGCTTTTAGCATTTAAAAACATGGTTTTATTGGAAAAATCACTGAAAACCCGTATTTTTGCACTTCAATTTGCATGTAATGAAGAATATCGTTTTAGTTTTGTTGGGCTGTGTATGGATACTGTCATCCTGCAACGAATACACGAGTGTACTCAAAACGACTGATTATGAATATAAATACGAATTTGCCAAAGCATGTTTCGTACGCGGGCAATACAGCCGGGCCGCAACCTTGCTCGGTGACCTGCTTCCCGTCCTGAAAGGAACGGCACGTGCCGAGGAGTCGCTATACATGCTGGCCATGTCGGAATATTGCGGCGGAAACTACGACACGGCATCTTCGTTTTTTAAGAAATACTATCAATCTTACCCGAAAGGCGTGTATGCGGAGTATGCCCGTTTCTATGCGGGAAAAGCCTTGTTCGAAGGCGTTCCCGACCCGCGTCTCGACCAGAGCGGTACGGTAACAGCCATCGAGGCTTTCCAGAACTTTCTGGACTATTACCCTTACACCTCGCTGAAAGAAAAAACGCAGGAAATGATTTTCTCCCTGCAGGATATTTTGGTAGAGAAAGAGTTTCTTGCGGCCAAACTATATTACGATCTGGGCAATTACATGGGCAACTGCACCTCGGGAGGCAGCAATTACGAGGCGTGTATCGTGACGGCAGAAAACGCATTGCGGGATTACCCGTACGCCAAAGCCGACCGCCGGGAGGAATTCGCCATCATGATACTGAGGGCCAAATACCAGCTGGCCATACAGAGCGTAGAGAACAAGCGCCTGGACCGCTATCGCAACACCGTTGACGAATATTACGGTTTCGTCAACGAATATCCTGAATCGAAATATCTGAAAGAAGCCGCACGTATTCTAGCTTCTTCGGAAAAGATAATAGCAAATAGTAAATAAACACATATTATTATGGATTACAAAAAGACAAATGCGCCGACGAACACGGTGACACGCGACATTATGAATCTGTGCGGGGAAACCGGAAACATTTATGAAAGTGTAGCCATCATCGGCAAACGTGCCAATCAGATTTCCGTAGACATCAAGACAGAGCTTTCAAAGAAGTTACAAGAATTTGCTTCCGTAAGCGATAATCTGGACGAAGTGTTTGAAAACCGGGAACAAATTGAAATATCCCGTTATTACGAGAAATTGCCGAAGCCGGCACTGATTGCCACACAGGAATTCATCGAAGACAAGGTTTATTTCCGCAATCCGGCTCGCGAAGCTGCCGAAAACAGTCTGGACTGATATGATACAACGCATCCAGTCCGTCTATCTGTTGCTTGTCACAGCCTTGTGCATCTGCAGTGCCTCCACCCCTGTCGGTGTCTTCACGCAAGACGGCATTCCGGTGGCCGAGATGAACAACTTGTGGCTGACATACACTGACGGTGTCCGTTCGTATGCGCCGTGGGCCATGTTTGTCCTGCTGGCATTGGCGGCCTTGCTTTCGTTTGTAGCCATCTTCCTATTTCGCCGCCGCATGTTGCAGGTACGCCTCTGTATTTTTACAGGGTTATTGCTTATCGGCTACTACATCGCTTACGGAGCTTTCATATATATCATAGGGCAACAGTCGGAAGCGTCATTCACATTGTCGTGGACAACTTCTTTTCCTGCCGTCTCATTGATATTGACGTATCTGGCATTCCGCGCTGTCATGAGAGACGAGCTGATTGTCCGTTCGCTCGACAGACTGCGCTGACGGGAAGCATCCGAAAAAAATACTTAACCGGCATTTTATATTCTATATATAATATAAGGTATAAAATGCCGGATTTTCTTGTCTCCGTGCCTTCCGTCTTTACTTCTTCGTACGGACAACGTCTATGAGATATGTAAATTTAGCCACGATGGTACCGTTGGCCGATCTACCGAAAACATCTTTTTTGCCGTTGCCGTACATGTCGCCCAAAGCGTAATAATACCGCCCCTCCAGCATAAAATGCCCTATGAGGGAATTCACCTCCATACCCAGACCTGCCGTGATTCCATAGTCGAACTTGTTCTTTACAGGCATGTCATACTGCTGATACACCCGGTTGGGACGCAGCAATAAAGTCGTCTCATCAAATGCCCCACTCCGTCTGTCGTTATCTCCGATGCAAAAACCAAGCTGCGGCCCTGCAACACAATAAAACATGGCGCCTTTCCTCTCATATCCCCATCCCATACGGGCTAGAAAAGGAACCTGGATATAATGGACATCGCGTTCGTACGTATCAGAGGAAGTCTCTATCACCTCTTTCCATCCTAAATTGACATAGTTCACTTCCATCTGGACGGCACAAAGGCTTTTGAAATACTTTTCACACGTATAGCGCATCGTAAATCCCAACGTCGGAGCGCCTTTCCAACTCTGCTTGATTCCCGGTTCGAAAGTAACCTGGTTCATCGTATAACCGGCATTCACTCCTATGGCAAAGTCCGTACGATGCTCGCCTACCTGTGCCCGGACCGAAAGACAGAACAACAGCAACACCCAGCCAGCGACTATTCTAAAGCCTGTCTTTCTCATTTTTTCAATTCTATTAAATCAATGGTCTGCTGAGGCATGTAGTGAATCAACTTCACTTTCTTGTTCACAAAACCGCCCCAATTGCTCACCCTGTCAAAGTGGAATGACTGTTGATAATCGGGACTTTTCATCCGCCCGACGTAAGTATCGAATGCCTCCTTTCCATAGTCTGCCAGTCCTTTCAGGAAAAAGTATCCCGTATCGAAACCCAGCAGACCGAAACGGGGATAGGAAGAAATCATCGGTTTCTTGAACCAATACATATACTTGCCTTCCAGCAACCGGACTTCCTCCGAAAGCGGCTTGCGGTAGAATGCACTATATACATACGTGTCGAACATATAGAAACTCTCCAGATGGGACGAAGTGTACGTCTGCCACTCGGGGTAGCCCAACAGGCTAAACTGATATGCCCCATGTGATTGGAGAAATTTTTTCAATTTCGGGAACAACTGGTTCAACACCTTGATGGAAGCCGAATTAGGAATAATCAGATTCCTACGGTCGGCCGAAAACACCTGCGCCCAAGCGGCTTCGTCTGCCGTCAGCATTGTCTGTCGCACAGATATGCCCTGTTCTGTAAGAACTGTTTTGAGACCACCCGCCAAGGCCCGTCCGCTCTCATCCGGTTCACCCGTATCGAGCAACACGATGTTATAAGCCGGAAACAGGTTCCTTACCAATTGGTTGACTTCCTCATACTGAAATTCCTTCGGCGCATTGACCATATAAATGCAAGGATTGGAATACAAGGCATCGCACTGCGACGAAAACGGTACCACGCACTTAATACCGTTTGTCTTGCAGAAAGTAGTCAAAGGCGCCACCTGTTCGTTATGCAACGGGCCGAATATGATATCCGACTTGGCCAACTCCGGTTTCAGTAACAGTTTCTTCATATCTGCGGCTGTTTTGCCTGAATCATAGGCATAGACCTCCACGGACGTTCCCTGCTGCTTGATGCTATCCACCGCCAGCAGCACCCCCCGGTAATACTCCACCATACGGGCTTCCTTGGACACGTCGCTCCGGAAAGGCAGCAATACAGCCACACGCAGATTACGCATGGGCTTTATACCGACAGTCTGCGGAATCAGTTCCTCATTGGCCGGTATCTTCTTCGCTTCCTGTTTCAGTTCCGGATAAGGTATGCAGATGAAAGTTCCTTTCTTCAGTTTGTAGTCCGGTCGATTCATCTCCGAATTGGCGTGGCGCAGGGCTTCCTCCGTCACTCCGTATTCCTGTGCGATTCCATATATAGTTTCCCGACGTTTCACCTTGTGCATCTCACGACAACCGGAACGTGCAAGCCCCTGCGGTACCACCTCCTCTTTTGGCTGAACTGCAACCGGTTTCTCTCCGGCCGGAACCTCGGGAATTACCACAACCTGCCCTACCCGGAAATTATCGGCCGTCAGTCCCGGATTGGCGGCACAGATACGCTCCGCGCTCACGTTGTACATCTGCGTCAGCCGATAAAGCGTCTCTCCTGCCGCAATGGTATGGAAACGCCCCTTACCTCCGCCGGTTTCCCTCTGTGGCAGGCGCAAGACATTCCCTGCCTTAATACCCTGACGGGCATCGGGATTCAACGCATATATGTCATCAAGACTCACACCATATACCTTCGCAATGGAAAACACAGTCTCCCCTTTCTGTATCGTATGTGTGAAACTGGTATTCTGCGCGGACAAAGGCTGTACGGAAAAACAAACAGCCAGCCACAGAACAGCACAACGGAACAATAATCTCATGAAAAATCTTTCTATATAATTAACAATTGACAAAATTAGGGAAAATCAACGGAATAAACGAATAAAAAGAGAGGGAAATACCGCCGGAACAGGCAAGAAAAGAATTGTCCGCTCCAGTCCCGCATAACGGTAGTTTATGACCGCAGAATATTTATTCCAATCGTTCTCCCTCTTCCTCCGGAGACAATGACGAGGACATCGGCTCGTTCTCCTCGGGCAGATTCTTCCGGGCACTCATCCTGGCTCCCAGCTTTATCAGTCTATTGGATGCTCCGACTACACTTTGCCGCCCATCACGCAATTTGTCGGCTGCCTTGGTATAAAAAGCCGTAGCATCGTGCAGCCGTTGCCCCATATCATCGAACAACTTGATAAAATCCGCCACTCGATCAAGCAACATGCGCGCCGTATCGAATATTTGTTCCTGATTCTGTGCCTGTCTTGTCTGTGTCCAAGCCACCTGTATCATACGCAGGGCTGCCAGCAGGTTCTGCTCGCTGGTAATGAATACGCCGCGTCCGAAAGCATCGCGCCACAGAGTGGTATCGTTGTAAAGAGCCAACTGGAGAGCGGCCTCGTTGGGTACGAACATGATGACGTAGCCCAATGCCTGCCGGGGTGCCTTGACATAAGCGCTATAATCCTTACGGGCCAGTTCGGCCACATGATTGCGTATGCTCTTCACGTGACGGGCCAGTGCTTCGTCGCGCTCCTCCTCCGTCTCTGCATTCCGGTAATCTACGAAAGCCGTCAGAGACACCTTGGAATCCAGTATGGCATCCTTTCCGTCAGGATAATGGAGTATCGTGTCGGGAATCATCCGTCGACCGGAATCTTCGTTACGCAAGGCGCGGCCGGACGTGTCGCGCATCGTAACCTGTTTTTCATAGTGCACGCCCTCCGTCAGTCCCTGACTGGCCAGTATTTCGTCCAGTATGAGTTCGCCCCAGTTTCCCTGCACTTTACTCTCATTTTTCAACGCGTGTGCCAACTTATCCGCCTCACGCCCGATATCCCCTGTCCGCTTCATCACTTCCTCAATGGCTTTCTCCAGCGAAGCCGTATTGCGATTATTCGCATCCCGACTGTTGTCCATTGCCGCCTTCATGTCGCGCAGAGAATCTTTTAGCGGGTTTATGATGGCATTCAGCTGTGTCGAATTCGTACCGGTCAGTTCCTCTGTCCGCTGGCGGAGCACCTCCTGAGTGGCATTCCTCAACTGTGCCTCCACACGGCGCAACTGTTCCTCGAACTGTGCCTGCCTTGCAGTTCTTTCCTGCTCCATCTGCCGGCGCAGAAGAACCAGTTCACGCTCCACCGCCTGTTTGTCGGCCGCCAGCGCCTTGTCTTCCCTCACCAACGCTTCCATCCTCTCGGTCTGTACATCCGCCACTGCCCGCATGCGGACAAGTTCTTCTTCTTTCACCTGCAACAGCATCCGCTGCGCACCCATACGCGCTCTCGCCCACAACCAGGTAACAAGTGCTCCGCCGGCAAGACCAGCCATAAGATAAATAAGTGCTTCCATTCTTTCCTGTCCATCATATTTTCATACGTAATGGTAGATCGTCCCGAAACGAGTAAGTATCTGCCCCATCTGTCTCGCACGATTGATTTCCTGTCAAAGATAGCAAAAACATTTCTTGTATATCCCCGTGAATTTGCTTAATTTTGTCTTCAAACCATTTTAATACCACATCATCTATGAAAAACAGACTGAGAAACATGCTTACCCCGTTTGCCGCGGCATGTATCTTGTGGTTGCCCGCATCAGCGACAACCGGAGAAGAAACTGATTTCCAACAAGTCATTCCACGCCCTCTGTCAGTGACTTCCCTACCGGGCGGAACTTTCACCCTCCGGTCAGGCATGACCGTGAGCTATCCGAAAGGGAACAAGGCTATGGCGCGAAATGCTACTTTCCTGACCGAATACGTACAGACACAAACCGGAGTGAAGCTGATGCCCATAAAAGGCCGCACCGAAAAGAGCGGCATACGACTGACACTAGGACTGGACAACCCCAACCGGGAAGCGTACATCATCACCGTGAACGAACGGGGTATCGGCATACAGGGTGCCAGCGAGGCCGGCGTATTCTATGGCATACAAGCACTGCGCAAGGCATTGCCTGCGACAGCAACGGAAAAAATAAGTGTGCCTTATGCCGTTGTCACCGACCAGCCACGTTTTGCCTACCGCGGTTCGATGCTTGACTGCAGTCGCCATTTCTTTCCCGTAGACTTCATCAAGAAATATATCGACCTGCTGGCAATGCACAACATCAACACTTTCCACTGGCACATCACCGATGATCAGGGATGGCGCTTCGAAGTAAAAAAATATCCGCAACTGGCAAAGGATGGCTCACGACGGGAACAGACTGTCATAGGACACAATACGGGACGCTTTGACGGCAAACCTTATGAACCTGGATTCTATACTCAGAAAGAGTGTCGCGACATTGTGGCATACGCTGACGAGCGCCATGTCACCGTGATCCCCGAGATTGACATGCCTGGTCACATGCTGGCGGCTCTGTCTGTACGACCCGACTTGGGATGTACGGGCGGCCCCTATAAGGTAGGACAACAATGGGGCGTATACGATGATGTTCTGTGCGCAGGTAACCCACAGACCGTAGAGTTCATCCGCGATGTGCTTGGTGAACTCATCGGTGTATTCCCCTCTACCTACATCCACGTGGGAGGCGACGAGTGCCCGAAGACACGATGGAAATCCTGCCCCCGCTGTCAGGCACGGGCACAGGAACTCGGTTTCACGTCCGCCGGCCGACACAGTGTCGAAGAACAACTGCAAAGTTATCTCATCCACGAGGCCGAAGCATTTCTCAACAAGCACGGCCGCAACATGATCGGATGGGACGAAACGCTGGAGGGCGGACTGGCGCCAAATGCCACCGTCATGTCGTGGCGCGGCTTTGAGGGAGGCATGGAAGCCGCGCGCCAGCACCATAAAGTAATCATGACGCCCACGAGCCACTGCTATTTCGACTACTATCAGACACAAAACCTTCAGAACGAACCGCTGTCTATCGGAGGATTTGTTCCCCTGTCCAAAGTCTATACGCTGGAACCCGTCCCCGACATACTCTCCGAAGAAGAGAAGGGGTATATAATCGGTGCCCAGGCCAACCTTTGGACGGAATACGTCCTCACGCCGGAGCACGTGGAATACATGCTACTGCCACGACTGAGCGCCATGTGCGAGGTGCAGTGGACGCATCCCACGGCCAAAGACTACAAAAATTTCCGAAACCGCCTGTCCCGGATGAAGGAGCTTTACAGTCGTTATGGCTACAATTGCGCGCCGCACATGGAATAAAAATCGCTTCTCACAAAAATTATATATAATTAAGTACGCGTGTGTGCGCGTACTTAATTATATTATTATATGTAACCCAATCCAATAGTCTGAGTGAATTGCGGATACTGGATTTTTTCTCTATTTTTGTACTTTCACAACATCCTTACTACTTCGTATATGACTCACTTCAATGAATACCTGAACATAATGGAGTTTTCCGCCATATGCAGTTTTCCCTTTTTGCTGTTTTTTTCGTATGCACGAAATTCTCTACAAACTTTTTGTACACCGTACACTGTTCTGTCAGCCGTCCTCCCATATATTTGCCGCTAATCTCACATCTATGAAAAACCATATCATACGTATCTCCCTGTTTCTGTTCGCCGCCACGCTATACAGCCAGCGGCACAAGGCACAGACCACGGACGACAATGTCGTCATCACCGAATGCGAAGATACCTATATTTTCGACGAAAAAGAAAGTGAACCATTTGTACGTAACACAACGGAAACCACTTATGTGGCCGAGCGCATGGCCACCGTCATACATCCTCATGCCTACTACGGCGAATTCATTTCGCTCGACGGGGCATCGGCCAAAGGAGGCGGAAAAGCGGAATACAAAAGTATCACCCCGAACAACGTATTTTTTGACGACACGAAAGTGTGTTACTTCAACATCCGGCTCGACCGCAAAGGAAAAAGCACACATACGAAATTCAGACGGACCTTTCACAACCTGCGATACTTCACGCGCATCCCGCTATCCGAGGAGTTCTTCATACAGCACAAACGGGTGACATTTGTCATTCCGCAATCTCTAAGCCGATTCAGTCTTATAGAACGGAACTTCACACCCAATATACAAAGCGAACGGAACGTCAACGCACGAGGCGATTCCATCATATCCTACATTATCACCAACATGCCAGCCCTACAATCAGAGCAAAGCATGCCGGCAATAGAATATATCACGCCTTCCTTGTTAGTTAAGGGAGCGTTTGCAGATTACGGTGAGCTACACCGCTGGTCACGCGAAATGTCAAAAATCGACTGTCATGTGGAAAATATGGACAATCTCTTGACCGACATCACACGCGGATGTACATCAGATATGGAACGCATCCGTGCCACATACACCTGGGTACAACGCCACATACGCTATATCGCCTTTGAAGCCGGTATCGCAGGCCACCGTCCCGACACACCGGCCGAAGTGCTGCGCAAACGCTATGGAGACTGTAAGGGTATGGCTCTGCTGTTACGCACACTGTTACGAGCACAAGGCTTCGACGCAAGACTGACAGACATCGGTACGGAGGATATTCCGTACCGCATGACAGAGATTCCCACGCTGGCAGCCGTAAACCATATGTTGTGCACACTCTTCCACAATGGACGGACATTTTATCTCGATGCCACCTGCAAGTATATCCCGCTGGAATACATACCACAGCACATACAGGGACAGGAAGCACTGACGGAAACAAAAACTGACGATGTCCTCGTCCATACGATTCCTGTATTGGAGAGTGGTACCGCCACAGACAGCCTGCATTATGCCTGTACATTGACGAAAGACGAAGATGGAACAACCATCCTTACAGGACGCACCGCACGGTTATGGAGAGGCGACATGAAAGAATGGTTTCTCACAGAACTTCACACACGGGGGCAGGAAGACCAAGAAAATTTTCTGACGAACACCCTGACAGGACAGGATTGCCAGGCCTCCGTCCGACAGATGATTCTCACGGGATATGAGCCGAACGAGGAATGGGCCATACTGGAGGGTAACATAAAGAATCGGAGTACCACACAGCAGGCCGGCCAAAATATTTATCTCGGAATGAACGGCACGAACATGCTTTTCGACCAGCCTGTGGATACAACCCGCCGCCGACAGGACTATTGCCTGCCGTTACGTTGCCGCATCGTACGACAGACCGAGGTGGAACTACCCGAAAGTATTTCGGTGACCCATATCCCGGAGAACTTCCGGATAGAGACACCACAAGGGACACTCTCCTGTTCATTTCGCACGGAAGGTCGCCGTATTGTCTTCCGCAAAGTGATGGATATCGACCGGAGAAGAATCGCACGCGGAGACATCCCAACCTGGAACAAAGCGTTGAGACGCTGGCATGAAGCTGCCAATGAACAAGTTATAATGACATTAAACTAAAAAGAATCATTTTTATAACATACATATCTATGATGAAAAAACTGATGAAACTATTCACAGGAGTACTGGCCATAACCCTGGTGCTCCCTCTCTCTGCCCGGGCGGAAAAAAATGACAAGTACAAAACTTACTCAGAAGAGGTGCGACGGGAGGTATGGGCACTTGACCTGCCCGCTTTCCGCAACACCGAAGTACCGGAAAAATATAAGCGATACTCGGCCGTAGTGCTGGCCGCACACAGCCGACTGGAGGTAACCAAGAAAACACGCTTCAACGTGGGGGCTTTCCTTGGCGGATTCCATTACATCGACCGAGAGGTGAACTGCCGCGACCTCTACCGCATGATGGTACAGATCAACGACAAAGCGGCCCTCAAGGAGTTTTCCGAATTTGATTACAAGACGGAAATCAAGAAAAAGGAATGGTGCTACGACGAGAAAAGCCAACAGGTGTTAGGCGTGCGTATCATCAAGCCCGACGGTAGCATACGAGAAGTGGATACCAACGAATACATGACCGCAACCGAAGGACGGAAAGACCGCGAGCAGCGACAGAAACTGGCCGTACCTGGCCTGGAAGTAGGCGACAAAGTTGATATTTTCTTCCTGAACAATACGGCACTGGAAAATCATAACTTAGCCCCGTTCGTGTTCCGCTTCCGACAAAACTATCCGATGCTCTCCTACACGGTGCACTGCGAAGTAGATGACAAACTCACCACACAATACCGCACGCTGAACGGTGCGCCGGACTTTCTTCAAAGTCGCGATGAAGAAGGAAATCTTGTGCTCGATACAGAAGTGACGGACGTGGAACAAACGGAACCTGCACTCTGGTACAACCCCATACGACAGAGCCCCCTGACGTTGATGTATATTACCAACAGCAAAATGAAGAAGTATACCTACACTCCGCTCAGTACGGAAAAGGTTGGAATACAAGGGAATCCCGAAGCAGACGTCATCCTGAACGATGACAATCATTTTCTCGGTTTGGCGAAGGCAAGCACGCACAATGGCGGACTGATGCCGAAAACGTACATCTCACTGATGAAGAAGTGCCGGCGTCTGAGAAAAAGGAAAGATTGGACGGACGAACAGAAGGCGGATCATATCTATCGTCTTTATCAGTTGACATTGATAAACGAGCGGAATAGTCGCTACAATCCTGTCACGTTCATAGTAGCCTTTGGACAACTCACGGCCATGGCTGGAGTCAAAGGTGTATTCCATCAGACTGTCAGCAATATGCATGAACCGATTGATCAACTCATCAGTTATCGCAATACGACATGGTTTATTGAGCTGAACAACGGAGGCAAAAGATACTATCCGCTCTGCGCATATCTTGTACCAGGCGAGATTCCTGCCGACTTCCAAGGTGAAAAAGCATCAAAAATCCTCAACATAAAACAGAAAGGATTCGGAGATCTGAGAAAAGAACGTTATTTCACACTACAGGCCGGTACTGCGGATGATAACGTGAACACAACGGTAGTACAAGTTACACTGGACGGCACGCAACTCACACTCGACCGTACGGAGAAACGCACCGGTACACTGAAGGAAAACTGGCAGACAAGAATGGCGTCTATTGAGCAGGTAGACGCGGCACTGCGTTCTCAACTGGACATCAAGACGCGATGGGTAGATGAGATTAGTCGCAAATATGCCGATGATCTGCAGGAAATATTCCGCAAGGGACGTGAACAGGAGAAAGAGAATTACAAGGAGGAAATCAAGTACTATCACGGAACGGATGCCAAAGAAATTCTTTCTTACCGCCTGCAAAACTTAGGACACAGAGCAGACAGCGCTTCATTGATCTACAATGTATGCTACACAATGGACGGTTGTGTACGGAAAGCCGGTAACGACATGATTCTCAACGCAGGAAAACTAATTGGTGAACAGACACGTATAGAAGGTAAGGAACGGCGACGTAAAGCAGATGTGCACATGCCTGCCGCCCGTACATTCCGGTGGGAAATCACCGTGGAATTACCCAAAGGATATGCCATTGCCCCCGAGAGTTTGAAACAACTGAATGTCCGAGAAGAAAATGAATGCGGCGTTTTCAGCGCTGATGCTGTTGCAAAGGACGGACGACTCATTCTATCCGTTACCAAGCGTTACGAACACAAGACGGAACCTGCGGCTAACTGGGACAAACTGCTCCGTTTAGTGGACGCGGCACAAGAATATGAGACACGCACTGCTGTCATAAAGAAAATATAAAAAGAGATTTCACAAAGCAAAAAAGAGAGGAGATGTCCCGCATACACAAGCATCTCCTCTCTTTTTCTTATCGATATGATATCCCGTCTCTCCTATCCTCCGAAGTTATCGTACAGAATAGAGGACTCCTCTACACCCAGATCGGTCAGCATGGCAACGACGGCTTTTGACATCGGACCGGGACCACACATGTAGTACTCGATATCTTCCGGTGCATCGTGGTCTTTCAGATAAGTGTTCAGCATCACCTGATGTACGAATCCGGCCGTATACTTCACACCGGCAGCATCTGCCGCTGGATCTGGACGATCGAGTGCCAGATGGAAATGGAAATTGGGATACTCTTTCTCCAAGCCGAGGAAGTCTTCCAGATAGAATACTTCGTTTAGCGCACGCGCGCCGTAGAAATAGTGCATCTCGCGATCAGTCGTATGAAGCGTCTTGGTCATGTGCATAATCTGTGCACGCAACGGAGCCATACCGGCACCACCGCCCACCCAAATCATTTCTTTCTTGGAATCGAAATGAGGATGGAAATCTCCGTAAGGACCACTCATGATAACCTTGTCACCAGGCTTCAGCGTGAATATATAGGAAGAAGCTATACCTGGATTCACATCCATGAAACCGCTACGATCGGCCTTGAACGGAGGCGTAGCAATACGCACCGTCAGCATGAACACATCACCCTCGGCCGGATAATTGGCCATAGAGTAAGCACGTACCGTAGGCTCCGGATTCACGCACTTCAAGGGGAAAAGACCGAATTTCTCCCATGCCGGCAGATATTCATCACCGATCAGACTCTTGTCTATATCCTTGTCATAATCCATCGAGAATGCGGGAATCTTGATCTGAGCATAAGAACCGGGCAAGAAGTCCATGTGGGCACCGGCAGGCAGCTGCACCTTGAATTCCTTGATGAAAGTAGCCACGTTCTTGTTCGAAATAACGGTACACTCATATTCCTTCACACCCATGACGGACTCATCGACTTTGATACCCAAATCGCCTTTCACTTTCACCTGACATCCCAGACGCCAGTTCTCCTTGATTTGCTTACGTGTAAAATGTCCCTTCTCTGAATCAAGGATTTCACCACCTCCTTCAACAACCTGACACTTGCACTGGCCACAAGACCCCTTGCCGCCGCAGGCTGATGAAAGATAGATGCCCTGTTCAGAAAGCGTAGACAGCAGGCTCGAGCCCTGTGCCACGGAGATAGTCTTGTCGCCGTTGATTGTTAAATTCACATTTCCGCTCGGTGACAGGAATCTCTTTGCCACCAGCAGAATGATCACCAGCAGAAGTATTATAGCAAGGAATACTCCAATGCTCGCAAAAATAAAATTCATATCCATTGTCTATTCCTTTCTTCTTAAATATTCAAACCGGAGAAACACATAAATGCCATTGCCATCAAACCTACCGTGATAAACGTGATGCCCAACCCCTGCAACGGTTTGGGTACATCCGTATAAGCCATGCGCTCGCGGATGGCGGCTAGAGACACGATGGCCAACAGCCAGCCGATACCCGAACCTAACGCATATGCAAGCGAATCCCAAATGCTGTTGATGGCCTGTGTGCTCGTAGCCGCATCCATTTGAATACGCTGTTGCATGAACAGAGAAGCACCCATGATGGCACAGTTAACGGCAATCAGAGGCAAAAAGATACCCAGTGCGGCATAGAGGGAAGGAGAAAAACGCTCCACAACCATCTCCACCAATTGCACGATACCGGCGATAACGGCAATAAACAGGATAAAGGCCAAATAAGTGAGGTCTTGCCCGAAGATTCCGTCCTCAGCCAGCACCTTCGTCTGCAGGAGATAGTCCACCGGCACCGTTACCAGCAACACGAACGTAACAGCCACACCTAATCCCAAAGCAGTTTTCACGTTCTTGGATACCGCCAGATACGAACACATACCCAAGAAGAAAGCGAATATCATATTGTCCACGAAAATGGAGCGGACAAACAAACTTAATAAATGTTCCATAATCTTTCGTAATTACGTATGCGTTGTTTACTTCTTTTGTTTTCTGTCATTAAATGCGCGCTGTGCCCAGATGAAACATCCAACCAGAATCAGAGCCATAGCCGGCATCGTCATCATACCGTTGTTCATATATCCCCAGTCATAAACACATTGCGGAATAACCTGAAATCCGGCCAGACAACCGCTTCCGAACAGTTCGCGAACAGCACCCACGACCACCAGCACGAAAGCATAGCCCAGACCGTTGCCGATGCCGTCGAGGAAACTCTCCCACGGACCGTTCATCATGGCAAAGGCTTCCAGACGTCCCATTAGAATACAGTTCGTAATAATCAGACCTACGTATACGGACAGCTGAACGCTGACATCATAGGCAAAAGCTTTCAACACCATGCTAACGATAGTCACCAACGCAGCCACAACCACCAACTGAATGATGATACGGATACGGTTTGGAATCGTTTTGCGGATCAACGAAATAATCAAGTTGGAGAAAGCCGTGATCACTGTAACCGAAAGTCCCATCACGATGGCAGGCATCAGCTGAGAAGTCACAGCCAAAGCCGAGCAGATACCCAATACCTGCACTGCCACGGGATTGTTGAGGTTGAGCGGCGAGGAGAAAACTTCTCTATTCTCTTTAGAAAACAATTTACTCATGTCTTTATCCTCCTTATTATTCGTTAATGGTTAAAAAAACGAGATAGCGGCTCAGGCATTCCTTAAGCATGTCCTTCACGCCATTGCTGGTCAGTGTAGCACCCGTAATAGCATCGCAGCGGTTGTCGGCAGCCAGGCCTTTCACTTCCTTGCCTTTTTTCTCCACCGTAATGGCCACTTCATCGGCGGCATCCATCACCTTCTTTCCCTCGAACTGCTGTTGGAAGCCCTCGTATTCCGTAATACGGGCACCCAGACCGGCCGTCTCTCCCTTGTGGGAGAAATAGGCTCCATAGATAGTGTTTTTGTCGGCGTTCAGAGCCACATAGCCCCAGATGCCGTCCCACAGCCCTTTACCCGTCATGGGAATTACATATTTCACTTCACCGTTCACCTGACATACATACAGAGGCAGGCTTGTAGCGAAATCCTTCTCGTTCACACGGAAGCCGTCCTGATCCTTAGAAGCACCGTCCTTCACCACAGTACCGTCCGTCGTAATGACTTCGTCGGCCGTAACCACTTCCATGTATTTGGCCTCTACCTCCGACTTGTCGATGTTACGGATGTTCAAGGCCGCCAATATCTGGCTCTTCTTGTCAATCTCGACATTTGCCTGCGAACGGGCTTCCAGCGCCTTGGACACGAAAGCCAGCAGGAAAGCCACGATAACAACCACTGCTGCGGCATAAAGAATCGTATAGAGATTGCCGCTCGTGTCGATGCCCTTCTTCTTCGGTTGCGCGGATGCTACGGATTGTTCCTGCATTTCCTCGAATTCGGAAGAAGGCGCCTGACATTGCGGACATTTGGCCGGTGCGGCATCTCCTTCGTGGATGTAGCCGCATACTTTGCATTTAAACTTCTTTGTAGCCATATTCCTTGTATTATTTAATTGCACGTTTTGCGCGTTTGCTGATATTGCTCTGATATACATAGTAGTCGATAAGGGAAGCAAACACGTTCATCAGCAAGATAGCAAGCATCATACCTTCGGGATAACCGGGATTCAACACACGGATGATGACAGCCATCGCACCGATGAGGAAACCGTAGATGTACTTTCCCGTCTCTGTACGGGCCGAGGTCACAGGATCCGTGGCCATGAAGACGGCACCGAAACAGAAACCGCCCAGCACCAGATGCTGATACCAAGGCAGAGCCGCCACGGCATTGCCTTCCGGACCGCAGGCATTAAACACCCAACCCATCAGCGCACCGCCGACAAATACACTAATCATCGTCTTCCAGCTGGCTACACCGCTCCAAAGCAGGATAACGGCACCCAGAGCTATAGCGATGACACTGGTCTCACCGATAGAACCGGGAATGAGACCTACTATCTGTTCGCATAGCGAACTGTTGATAGCCGTTCCCGTAGCTGCCAATCCCAGCGGTGTTGCGGCCGTGAAAGCATCAGGCAACGTGTTACCCAGCCCGAAAATACTTTCTTTGGCCACCCAGCAGGCGTCTCCGCTCATGGCGCTGGGATAAGCAAAGAACAGAAAGGCACGGATAACCAGTGCAACGTTGAAAATATTCATACCCGTTCCGCCGAACACCTCTTTGGCAAAGATGACGGCAAAGGCACAAGCCACGGCCAGAATCCATAGTGGGCATTCTACCGGTACGATGAGAGGTACGAGCATACCCGTCACCAAGTATCCTTCGTGTATTTCCTCGCCTTTCCACTGGGCCACGATGAACTCAATGCCCAAACCAACGATATAAGACACGACAATCTTAGGCAACACGGCCAGAAAACCGTAACCGAACATTTCGAGGAACGTTCCGTCCACTTCGGCGGCCTTGTAGTTCTGATAGCCCACGTTGTACATGCCGAACAGCAACGCAGGTATCAACGCGATGACCACAAACGACATGATGCGCTTGCTGTCGATGGCATCATGTATATGTACTCCAGATTTCGACGTGGTGTTGGGCACGAATAAGAACGTTTCGAAGCCATCGAACACCGAACGGAAAGCGTGAAGTTTGCCGCCCTCTTCAAAGTTCGGCTTTATCTTATCAAGATATTTTCTTAACGCGTTCATTATATTATACTTTTTAGTGTAATTCAATTAAGCCATTTCCTTGCGAAGCATATCAAGCCCCTCGCGGACAATGCGCTGTACTTCCAATTTGGAAGAGTCCACGAACTCGCACAACGCGAAGTCCTCCGGAGCCACTTCATAAATGCCCAGAGCCTCCATGCGGTCGATGTCGCCCGTGATGATAGCCTTTACCAATGCCTCGGGGAATATATCCATCGGGAACACGCGGTCGTACTCGCCCGACATGATCATGTGGCGTTCACCGCCTTTTATACGAGCATCGAAGACATATTCTTTCTTCTTGCCGAACATCCAGCTCATATACGAACGGCTCGTCGAGAACTGGTTGCAACGGGGCATAATCCAGCCCAGCATCTCGTGTACGTCGTTCCCCTCGGGAATGACATTCACTTCCGTGGCATGGGCCGCCAGGAAACCATCAGCCGAAGTCCGCACACCCGTCATCACGTTTCCGTTGATTACGCGCACGTTTTTATCCATGGACACACGTCCCTCAAGCAACGTATCCAGCTGCTGTCCTACCTTCATCTCGCAATAAGCGGGATCCGACACTTCCGAACCGGCCAATGCCACGGTACGCGTAAAGTCCACACGCCCCGTATTGAATGCACGTCCCACGAAGATAACTTCCTCGGCACCCAGCGTCCAGACCACTTCGCCCTTGTTCACAGGGTTCACATGGTTGATCTGCACGCTCACGTTGCCCGCAGGTGCCGGACCGTCGTATACCGTAACCGTCACACCCGAAGCCTTCAACAACGCCTGAGACGCCTGACGGGCGCTTACGCCCAAATGTACGGGCGCTATCCGAGCCAATGCGTCCAAACCCGTCTGGAAATCCGTTTCCTGCCCTTTCAGCACAAACTCAAAGTCGGCAGCCAAAGGCATGGAATTGAAGGCCGATACGAAAATGGCCTTGGGAGTTTCTTCGGGCGAAGGCATCACATCATAAGGACGCTGCCGGAAAAAAGCGAAAAGCCCCGCTTCCAGCATAAATGCCTTCACCGAAGCTCCATCCAGTTCCTTGACATTCTTCGCATGGAAATCCACAAACTCCTGCTGTGCGTCAGCCTCCACCTGCACGCTCAGCACTTTACGACGCTCGCCACGTTCCACCAGCGTCACCTTGCCGCTGACAGGCGAAACGAACTTCACCGAAGGATGGTTTTTGTCAACAAACAAAGCATCCCCAGCCTTGACATGCTCCTCTTCTTTCACCACCACCTTGGGTTTAACGCCGGGGAAATCGTCCGGAACAAGCGCATACTTGCCGGAACTCTTCACCGCGAACTTTTCCAAGGAAGCTTTCCCTTTCAGATTTACATCAAGGCCTTTACGTAACTTGATTACATTTGCCATATATTCTGATTATAAAAAACGATTTTTTGAAAATCAGGGCAAAATTACATAAAAATTAAGAGAGAAGGAAGAAAATCTGAAAGGAAAATCTTAATTTTGTTGTATCAAAACAGCGTTTCCGTATCAAGAAAGCTAAAAAAATAGCGAGATGGCTGGTAGGACTTCTTTTGGGCACCTACTTGTCGGTTGTCGTGCTGCTGAACGTTCCAGCAGTGCAGACTTCTTTATCGACCGCTGTAGCAGGAGCGCTGGGTGAAACATTGGGAAGCGAAGTGCGCATCGGACGCATCGATTGCGGAATGCTCAACCGCTTGGTGATGGACGACATCGTGTTCTGTGACAGAGAGGGAAACGACCTGTTCAAGGCTGCCCGTCTCTCGGCCACCTTCCAGATTCTGCCCCTGTTCCGCGGCAAAATAGTCATCGACAACATACGGTTGTTCAGTTTCTCGGCCCGCCTTTGCCGCGAACATCCCGACAAAGCCCCGAACTACCGCTTCCTGCTCGACCGGCTCTCGTCCGATGAACCGGCGAAAAGCTTCGTCGACCTGCGCATCAATTCCATTCTCCTGCGCAGAGGACACATCAGCCACGATCTGTTCTATGTTCCCTACGACAGCACGGGCTTCTCGCCCGCTCACCTCGATATCGATGATCTGAATGCAGACATCTCGATCAAGGCCCTGAACACAGACAGTGTAAACATATACATCAGAAAATTCGGTTTCCGGGAAAAGTCAGGTCTGCAACTCAAACAACTGAAGGGCAGATTAGAAGCAAACCGGCGGCACGCGCTCTTGAGCGGATTCACCATACAGTTGCCTCACTCTGTGCTGAAGGCGGACAGTCTGTCGGCTACATTCCGCAGCGGCAGCACCCCTTCTCCGTTCGATATCCGTCCGGAAAGCCTGCAGTTTCGGGGACAATTATCATCCTCCGTCCTCTCGCCCGCCGACTTCGCCCCCTTCCTGCCCGCACTCGTAAAACTCGACGAACCGATCCACTTATCGGCTTCCCTGCAGGGTACGAACAAAGAAATCACCGTCCGGCAGTTGCGTCTGCGCACGCAAGACGAGGGCTTGAATGCCCTGCTGACAACTAAATTCAGCCAGAATACGACAAAAGGGACACGAGAATGGAACGCCGAAGCACAAATATACAGCCTCACCGCACAAGCCCCTTTCCTCAGACAATTGGCCGGAGCGGAAGTACCCGAGGTTGTCGGCCTCATTCCTTTCGTTGAACGCCTGCGCTACATCAGCTACCACGGCACAGCCTCCCGAAGCTACGGAGCAACCACCCTGTCAGGTATCTTGCAGTGCGGTGCAGGACAGCTAACCCTTTCCGCTCTCCTCGACGCGAGTCGAAGATTCGACGTTGCCCTCCGGACACAAGATTTCCGGGCAGGCTCTCTCTTACCTCCCGGCAACGCAGTCGGCACCGTCAGCTTTGCTGCAAAAGCACAGGGACGACTGGCTGACAACAACGACGGTATACAGGCTATGCACGCCGAAGGAACATTCGACCTGCTCGAATTCAAACAATATGCCTACCATCGTCTAAACCTCAATATTAATGCCCACCACAGCGGCAAACAATGGAACGGTTCCCTGACATGGGACGATCCGCACGGCCACCTCACCGCCGAAGCCACTCTTGACCGACAGCACGCACAGCCTGCCGCTACCCTCGACGCCCGCCTAAACGGCTTTGCCCCGCATGCCCTCCACCTCACCGCTGATCACCGACAGACCACCTTTGACGGACAGTTGAAAGCCTCTCTCCGCGGTACCACAGCCGAGAATCTCGAAGGCAACATTCTCCTCACAGATTTCCGTATGAAGGCTCCCGGAGACACCTGCCGCATCAGTCGCACAGAACTCAAAAGCCGGTTGCAGGGACGCGACCATCTCCTCACACTGGAAAGCGACTTCGCCAGCGCACAGATGGAAGGCACTTTCGAATTCCGTCGTCTGCCCGAGATTCTCCACCGACAAATCCACCTCTATCTGCCCTCGCTCATCAGTATCCCTGCCGACCGCCGACAGCGCGCCACACCACCACAGATGGACAACATCCGCCTCAGCGCACAATTGCGTGACGCACGCCCTCTGCGCAAGCTCCTCGCCCTGCCCCTCAGCATCGAACGTCCCGCCGACCTCAGTATGTACATGAACAGCCACACGGGAGACCTACGCATCGATGCCAGCTGTCCCGGACTGAAATACGGCGATGAACACCTGCGGGACATCTGCCTCACCTGCTCGGACAGTCTTGCCGATGGACTCACAGCCAATCTCACCGCCCGCCGTATGATGCAAGGCCACCCTGTCAGTCTCGACCTCCACGCCACTGCTTCGCAGAACCATCTCCGGTCCGTTCTCTCGTGGGACAACAACCGCCCCAACGTCTACCGCGGTACCGTAGCCACCGACACCCAATTTTACAAGGAAAGTGACGGAACGACAACTGCCTTTCGCACCCGTTTTATCCCCACCGACCTCATTCTCAACGATTCCCTGTGGCACATACACGCCTCAACCCTTACTTGGCGCGACCATGCGCTCCATATTGACCGCTTCCTCGTTAACCAAGGGGTACGTCACCTGAGCATTGACGGCCATGTCTCCGCCTCGCCCGAAGATACCCTGACAGCCCGCCTCAAAGACATCAACCTCGAATACGTCTTCGATATCATCAACTTCCACGCTGTAGAATTCGGAGGACACGCCACCGGCCGCGTCTACGCCACCCAACTCACGACAGCCCCCCAAATGGACGCCCGCCTGAACGTACGTCGGTTCACTTTCAACGACGGAGACATGGGCGACATGAACATTCGCGGATGGTGGAACCAAGACGAGAAATCCATCCACCTCGATGCTCAAATGAGCGACCCGCCCCACGAAAGCCGCACCCGCGTCGAAGGCACCGTCACCCCCAGTCAGGGTCCCGGTACCGGCCTCGACCTCCGCATCAGCACAGACCGTATCAACCTCCACTTCCTCAACGAATACACCCGCGACATCTTCACGGGACTTGAAGGCCGTGCCACCGGCTGGGCCCGCGTCTTCGGCCCTTTCAAGCAAATCGATCTCGAAGGAAACCTCGTCATCGAAGAAGCCACTCTCCCCACCGATGTCCTCGGCACCCGTTACACGCTTGAGAACGACACAGTCGTCCTCACTCCCGGGCACATCCACATCTCCAATGCCCGTGCCTACGATCGTCATGGCGGCCCCGGTACCGACGGCCACCACGCCATCGTCGACGCCCATCTGCGCCACGACCATTTCTCTTCGCTCACCTACGACATCGACGTCCGCACCCGCAATTTTCTTGGCTACGACCGGCCGGAATTCGGCGACGAAGTCTTTTGCGGCACCGCCTATGCCACCGGACTCATCCGCCTCAACGGCCGTCCTGGCGAACTTAACGTTGACATCCAGGCACATCCCGAGTCCGGTACCGTCTTTACTTACAACTCCTCCACCCCCGAAACTGTCACCAGCCGCGAGTTTATCCGCTTCACATCTCCTGCCTGCATCACCGACATGACCCGCGCCACCGGCAATCCTGTCCTCAAGTCAAGCATCAACACCGAACCCGAAACAACCGGCCCTGCGTCCGACATGCACCTCAATTTCAACCTCGACATCACCCCCGATGCCACCATCCGCATCCTCATGGACGCCCGCTCCGGCGATTATATCTCCCTTAACGGCTACAGCCGCCTGCGCGCCACCTACTACAACAAAGGACGGTTCCAAATGTACGGCACTTTCCGCGTCGACCACGGCCTCTACAAACTCTCACTCCAAGACGTCATCCGCAAAGACTTCCGCTTCACTCCCGGCGGCACTCTCGTCTTCGGCGGCGAACCCTTCCAGGCTGACCTCAATCTGCAGGCCGTCCACACCGTCCCCTCCGTCTCGCTCAACGATCTCAGTTCTGGCACCACTTTCAGCCAGAACAACGTCCGCGTCAACTGCATCATGAACCTCGGTGGCAAAGCCCGCAGTCCCCACATTAGTTTCGACTTCGACCTTCCCAACGTCAACGAGGACGAAAAACAGATGGTACGCAGCCTCATCAGCACCGACGAGGAGAAAAACATGCAGATAATCTACCTCCTCGGCATCGGACGCTTCTACACCTACGACTACAACAACCCCGACCAGAGCCAATCCTCCGTCGCCATGAAGTCTCTCCTTTCCTCTACCTTGAGCGGCCAACTCAACCAAATGCTCTCCAGCATCGTGGGCAACGGAAACTGGAATATTGGAACAAACCTCAGCACCGGCGACACCGGATGGAGCGACATGGATGTCGAAGGCCTTCTCTCGGGCCGCCTGCTTGACAACCGCCTCCTCATCAACGGAAACTTCGGTTACCGCGAAAATACAACCACCAGCTCCAACTTCATCGGCGACTTCGACCTCCAGTGGCTCCTTACCCGCAACGGTAACATCAGTCTCAAGGCTTACAGCGAGACCAACGAACGCTATTTCACCAAGTCCACCCTTACCACCCAAGGCATCGGTCTCAAACTGAAAAAAGACTTTATCTCCTGGAAAGACCTTTTCCGCCGCCGAAAGGCCAGGAAACCCTGACCCGTACTCTGCACCGCTCCACCCGTGCGGGAAATACTGCGCAAAAACACATTTTCTGCCCTAATCCTAACACTCTTAGAATACCCATTGAGCCCTTCTATTGCGATAATAAACTACAGGCTCAAAAACTCCGCATTTCCTTGTTATCCGTCTATTACAAAAAATATAGGCGAGGAGGTTCAAATTTGTGAAATGACAAATTTATATGAATCCCCCCCGCCGAAACTGACGGATATGTTTATCATGATTCCAAGCTCCAGCTTACGCCGGGAAATGGCCTATCTGACTGTTCTTTTCCTGTTACTTTTTCTGCACAGGAATTCCGAACATGACAATTTCTATCTGAGCCGGTGATTTCACCACCATCTTGGCACACTCCTGAATATCTTCCGGTGTAATTTCGTTCAGATACTTATAATACGGAGTATAGTCATCCGTTCCGTATTTATTATTGTCCGTCACCACAACCATCCAATATGCATTCTCTTTCAACAGGTTGTCGTGTCGCTTTGCCATGTATTTGACAACCTTGTCGAACTTCTCCCGATCCACACCCTTTTCGGCTATGGTCTGCAATTCTTTTCTCGCACGGGCAATCAGTGTTTCCGCCTGTTCTGCATTTGTCTCGAAATGCACGTCCAGCATATACTGGTCCTTAGGACTTCGGCTGATGTCGTATGAAACCATTGCTCCGTACGTACCGCCTTCTTCTCCCCGAAGCGTTTCCGTATACACCATCTCCAATATCTGATGCAAGATGTTCAAACGCATCCGGTTGGGCAGATTATACTTGTATTTGCCTGCCCACGTAAGCCGAACCGACGTCTTAGGTGTTTCCATCTCACGCTTGAAATGACTGACATGTTTCCCCTTTGCGATATAAGGAATCACCTTACGGGCTTTTTCATGCTTCCCGGTAGAAGGCAATACGCCGATATATTGCTCCAGAAGAGGACGGGAGGCTTCCGGATCCATGTTTCCGACAAACGTAAACGTAAAATCTGAGGCGTTCCCGTAGCGTTCATTAAACATGCTTATCGCTTTCCGGTAGTTCACCCGATCCAACAAATTGGAATGGAAAGGCCTGAACCTAAAATTATTTCCATATAGCATCCTGCTGATTGTGTCCTGAAGTATCGACTCTGCACTTTCGTCACGCGCTCTCATTGCCGGACGCACATGAGCCTTCCAGTTCTGGAAAGCATCATAGTCCATGCGTCCGCCCTGAAATACAAGATAAACCATCTGCAACATTGTTTCCAAATCTTTCGGACTGCAGTTTCCTATCAGCGTCTCTTCTTCCGTTCCTACCGAGAACTGAAGCGACGCGCGCTTTCCTGCGAGCAATTTGGACATCTCGAGCGCACTGTGGCAACCCAGTCCTCCCAATCCGGCAATAGCGTTTATGGAACCGAAAGACGGCATATCACGCTCTTCATACAATGAGTTTCCCCCCGGACTATACGCAGTCATGTTGATGGTGTTCTTTTTGAAGTCCGTTTGTTTGATTACGACTTTGGCCCCGTTCGACATCACATAAGAAACCGTACCCAAAGCCTCATTGCGCGTCTCTTTCACAATCTTTCCCGCAGCCGGCAATGTTGCCGCATCTATCAAAGACGTATTTGCAGAACTGTCCACATAGGCTTCCACATCCACAGTCCATGCTTTTTTATAGAACTCAAGCACTTCCTCTTTTTCGGGAATCCTGAAGCCTTCGCGGTCTTCATCCATGAATACAATCACCTGATTACTGTCGGGAAAAAGTTTATGCACTTCTTCATTAATCACCGACAACGGTGTCTTTTCCGCCGTATTGACGAGAAAATCTGTATAATGCTTTATATCCGGAGCCGGATACCCTCCGAGAAAGTGCATCACATATTTATTCACGAACTCGGAATTTTTTCGTGCCTCACGGTTGTTGTATGAATCTTCCAGAGAAGAAATAATCGTGCTGCGCGCCCTGTCGTACTCCGATTCCAGAAAACCGTATTCCTTAATATGCTTGACTTCTGCCACCAACCTCTGCATGGCTTTCTGCCATCCTCCGGTCACATGACCTGCTCCCACTCCGTAGCTCTTCCTTGTAGACGAAAGCATAAAGTCTCCGTCAAGCGCCACAGCGTTGATAAAGGGCGAATTCTTGCCATGTGTTATTTCATTGAAACGGAAATTCAGCATGGAGGATATGACCGAACGATAATATGCACGAACCAGATTGGAATAACTTTGGCGCTCGTCCAATGAAGGCAGGTCGTAATTAAACAACAACTGAATACTGTTGGTCTGAGATTCCTTGTCCTTGGCAATACCTACCACGGGCTCTTTATTTCCGGCCACCCCATAATAGATTCTTTCCGAAGGATTCGTCGGAGCAGGAATATCTTTCCACATGCTCTTGATCGTAGCTTCTATCTCATCGACATCCACATCCCCCACTACAATGATAGCCTGCAGGTCCGGACGATACCATTTGTGATAATAATCCCGGATTGCCTGATAAGGAAAACTGTCAATGACAGACATCAGTCCGATAGGCATCCTATGAGGATAACGGTTTCCTTCCGGATATACCTGAGGAAGTATTTGTTCATACATCCTGAGTTCGGAATTGTTACGGGTACGCCATTCTTCCTTAATCACACGGCGTTCGGCATCGATGTCCTCATCCTGCATCGTGATAAACCCCGACCAGTCGTGAAGAATGAGCAGGCATGAATCTATGAGTTCCTTACGTGTGACCGGCACATCCGCTATATTATATATGGTCTGGTCAACGCCTGTCGAAGCATTCAGATTGACTCCGAATTTCACGCCATTGCTTTCCAGGTACCCGAGAATCCGGTCATCCGGAAAGTTTTTGGTATCATGAAAGGCCATATGTTCAAGAAAATGAGCCAGCCCCCGCTGATTCTCTTCTTCAAGTATCGAACCAACCTTCTGCACTATATAAAAGTCAGCACGCTCTGCCGGCTTCTCATTATGGCGGATATAATAGGTGAGCCCATTGTCCAGTTTACCGTATCTTACCTCACCGTCCAGAGGTATCGGGCTGTCGAGGCCCTGCGCTTTAACCATTCCCATTGTCATCACAGACAGGAACGTCAAAATATAACGATATTTCATGCTTATTTTCTTGTAATTTTTACCTGATATTCTTTTCCTTCTTTGGACTGAAGAGTCAGTTTTGCTTTGGATTTCTTAATTTTAAGCAATCCGTACCGTAGAGCCTCCCGAAGATTTACTTCCGGAACAGCTTTTCCGTCGATTGCCTTAATGATATCACCAAGCTGCACCTTCTCAGCCAATTCTTTATCCCATATCCCCGCAACGATCACATGTCCGTTGTCATAGGATATATCTATATTCCACGCCGGTTTATACAAATCTACAATCTTCTCGGCTTCAAAGGGTTCATAATAAAAAGCACCGTTACCGAAATCCAGCGTAACCACTCCATACGCAAGAATACCGCTGCCGAAACGTGACATGGAACCGTGAATCGTTTCCGTCACCACATTATGAAACTTTCCGGTTCCCAAACGCAAATCGGAAATTTTCATTCTCTTCCGTTCCATAACAGCAGCTGTTCCCCCGATGCCGAGTCCGGCACTTCCGTATCCTTTGGCTATCAGTTCAAAAGCACCAGCCTGCAAATACTTCTCGGCGGTTTCCTCACATAACTCATAAAAAGCAGCACTTCCGCTGTCAAACATAGGGGTTTCTATCACTCCTTTCCCGAGATTGCTTCTACAAAGGGGATATTCTGCCCGTTGACACTCATCTTCATGCGATTTCTCATGTTGATTTTAAAAGGAGCGATGTCGTCGGTAATGATAATCACATGACGACGGCTATCCATCCTTACCACAACATCCGGCATAATGTCGCATCCGATAATACCGTCCACTCCCAACTGCTCCACAATATTTCCCTGTGGAATGATTCGCGCCGGCACGTTTACAAACATCAGTCCGCTTTCAGACGGTCCCAGATGCAGACTTCCCACCATGGTCTTTTCTACCTGAATCTGATTTCCGCCCGAGTCAATAATCCCCTGATGCCCGGTCTGTTCTGAAGAAAGTTTCTGTGACAAAGGATAACTTATATAAAAAGGCGCCCCCGTATCGAATACGAATTTACCGGAAATACCTTCCACCTTTGCCTCGACAATCAATTTGCCGTTTATATTTTCATAAGGAAGTTCCACATAATACTTCGGAGAAGCTGCAAATGAGACTATACAAGACAGTCCCATCCACAGGCTCACCAAAATCAACTTGAAAGAATTATTTCTCATTATTTTCATATTCTTTCAACATAACATACCCCTCTCCATCTTCCAACGCAGACTTTATTTGCATCAGCATTCTGGGGCTTTTTACTTTTTCCGATATCTTCTTCAGGTTGGCCAGATAAGACTTCGCTTCCTCCAATGTACCGGCCTCTGTCGTAATGCGAAATATATGTCCCACAATAACAGGATCACACATATTATTTTCCGGCAATTCGTATAATGCCATACGTTTGGCATATTTTATCATCTTACCTACATCATTCTTCTGTTTTGCTGCAAGGTACTCCACCTGGTCCTTTCTGAATTTACTCAACGGAAGTTTCATTTCACGAAGGGCAGCCACATTCACATCCACATTCTTATACTCCTCACTGAATTCCATTTCGTCTGCAAAACTTTGCCCTGACATCAGACCGTAAAAAACCGCCATCATAGCATAGCTATCGCTG
Source organism: uncultured Paraprevotella sp. (assembly GCA_964540455.1). Taxonomy (GTDB): domain Bacteria; phylum Bacteroidota; class Bacteroidia; order Bacteroidales; family Bacteroidaceae; genus Paraprevotella. The sequence goes on along the minus strand of CAZIMK010000001.1, from coordinate 14,999 downwards.
ACTTTCTTCAGCTCGGCTTTATCCGAGGGGGAGTATTTGCGCAATGCCTGAATGTATTCCTTATTGGCTTTCAACTCCATGGGATTTGATTCGTACGCCGATTTATATTCCTGAAGCGACTGGGCATTTACAAATCCACAACCACCGACACACAATAATAATACGATTATTTTTTTCATGGCTATCTCTTTATTTAATATTCATTGCTTTTTGCACGGCAGCTGCCGCATCGATAATACCACCCGACTTACAGAGTTCTGAATATCGTGCTGGTGTAGGAGCTATATTGCTGGCTTCCGATACGAAGGGATAGAAAACGCCGTCAGTCGGAGCATTCACGGCTGTCGTTACGATAGCATCCTTTATCTGGGCCGCTGTAAGTTTCGGGAAACGACTCTTAATCAGAGCAGCCACACCGGCTACAACCGCCGCAGATGCATTCGTTCCGGTCAACTTGAAATAATTATCACCGGCATCACACGAATACACGTCCACACCGGGAGCAAACAAATCGACATTCTTCTTACCGTAATTACTCAGATGAAAAGACAATCCATCGACATCCGATGCTGCTACATTGATAAAATTAGTATAATAAAATCCGTCTGCTTTCAATCCCGAAGGATAAGTAGGACTGTCATCTATATTACGGGGAGATTCTCCGGCTGCATGCACAATCAATATATTCTTCTGCTCAGCCTCATCCAGAGCCAGACGCACGAATTCTTCATCTTCGGCCACTTTCTTATGCATTGCGAGCAATATGATGTCCGCACCGTTTTTAATGGCATACCGTATGGCAACGGCCATATCCTTGTCGTATCCGTCACCTTCGGGCACTGCTCTGATCAACATCAGTTCCGCATTATCCGCAATACCGTCTATGCCGATATCGTTGCCACGTCTGGCGGCAATCACACCGGCCAGTCCTGTTCCCACCGACGGATTTCCTGTCAGCAGATTGGCATTTCCATATTTATCATCATCTATATCACCCATATTGTCGCCAATAATGTCACGCTCATCTTTCTGGCGTGCCTTCAAAGCCTGATATTGTTCTTCGTAAGAGGCAACATTCTTATCACGTGTTTTATAACGGTCGCTCCACATCCGTTTCGGCAAGAAACTCCATACCATCATAGTGACATTATATGCCATATCATTCAACGAATCCTGTTTTTCCGGTGCCGGAATAATCTTCATAAACTGTTCATACGTGAAATCACTGTCATTCGGGAACGTCTCGCGCAGTTTCTGATCGATTTCCTCCATACCTTTGGCTATGTTTCTTGAAAAAACAGAACTCATATATGCACTTTCAACCTTACTGTCGCGAACCAGATTGAGATATCTCATATATTCGGCTGTCTCTTCTTTAGTACGTGAACGGCCTTTGTCATTCAGTTCTTCAAAACGGGTCCTCACCTTATCAAACTTGCGGGAGGCCGCTTCCGAGGTGTAGACAACATCATGGCCGTCTTTAGTCCCTAAGAAATTCCAACCATGAACGTCATCGGTATATCCGTTTTTATCATCGTCCGCACCGTTGCCCGGTTTTTCTTTTTTATTGGTCCACAATACATCCACAAGATCTTCGTGTTCCGTATCAAAACCACGGCTGATTACAGCCACACGTACTTTCTTTTTAGCCTTCTTTCCATCAAGCAACTGATATGCTTTCTCTATACCGGCTCCCCAGATGGAATCCGGCCCCAACGAACGCAAATGCCAGTCAAGGGGAGTCTGGGCATAAACGCACGAGGCACATACACACATTAGCACTAACAAGAAATTAAATCTTTTCATCTTTGTCTATTATTGATAATTATAAGTTAGATAAAACATTCTCGATCTGTTCTTTCAACCCGTCGTGAGACGTATTCGCATCGTCATTGATGATTTTTCTGTCCGGACCGATAATCACATAACGGGGCACACCACGTACATTAAATGCCTCAGAAAAACCCGTCTCCTTATCGGGACAAATAAGATTAACCAAACCCATCAGCTTATGACGGGGCAAAGAATACCTCCAATGCTTTTCCGCACCTCGTGAATCTATCGAAATCGTTATGAACTGTATCTTGTCGTTGTCTTTATATTGCGACGCCAATTCCACATAAGCCGGCAAATTGGCAATGCATGCACCGCACCAGGTAGCCCAGAAATCAAGCACCATAGGCTTACCCCGCAACTGCGCCAATGACACTTTCTCACCGTTAAGATTCACAAGCATAAAATCCGGAGCCGGCATGCCGTCGGCAACGGAGTCCAACATGTCTTTTTTCTCGGCCAACAATCTACCGGGCTGCGTATTTCGGGCTTCCTCCGTCAGAGATTCATAAACAAATGCCACATCCTCATACAACTTACCACAGCTCAGGAATGCTGCCGCGGCAGCCATGGCCTGATTTGTTTCCTGACGCACCAGACCGGCAACAGCACGGCTTTTTACAGAATCTTCCTGCACAAGAAGGACAATCTCCATATCGCTAACCTGGCTTTCGGGCAATGTTACCAAAGTGTCTCTCACCCATTTCTTATATGTTTCGCCAACTTTATTGACTTGTCCTATATAACCGAGCATCTTTTTATGCAAATCCGTATTGGAAAGCGTCACATCGGACTCACCCGACAAACGGTCCACCTAACCGGAAACACGGATCGTATCAGCAGGCAGAAAAAATACTTTTTCGTAATTGCCTATTTTTACTTTATACAGTCCGGACATCCCGGAATGATTGTTAAGTATTATCATATTTCCCTGTTTATTTCCAACGCTTCGTTATACCGTATTTCGACGGATTTTCATTCAGTATTGGATTGCACCTTCATCCAGTACTGAATCAGGGGTTCATTCAGTGCTTCGTTAATCCTTCATTCAGTACTGTATTAAGGTCTCATTCAGTACTGCATCACACCCTCATTCAGTACTGAATGAAGGTGCAATAAAACAAGATTGAAAACATCGGCACTCTTCGACGTTTTTCGACACTTGGCACACCTTTTATTTCGTATATTGCAAAAACAGGTGGTACGAAAAACCATAGTTTTCCCTGAAACCCCACTGTCTTGAGACTGACATCACAGAGATGGATAACATTCATTGTATAAAAATACGAAAAACCTAAATCTCCGCTTATTTTCTACGAATAATGCTCCCTCTATATATAATAAGGTACGCGCGCGCGTACCTTATTATATATAGAGGGAAGTGTGTAATCAAAGAAAAAATCCGCCATGCAGGCATACCGTCGGAAACGGCTACCGCACGAACTTCTTCGTCTCGGTGTAATTCTGGGTGCGCACCGTCAGCAGGTATACCCCGCCGGGACAAGCGGAAAAGTCTATGATTTCTTCCTGAGCACAGACCACAGAAGAGAGGCGACGCGAGAAGACAACTTTACCGTCCAACAACGTTGTCAGACGGAATTCTGCAAACGGTTCCTCGCTGTTGAACAGCACCTTCCAGCGGTTGCGTTCCTTGTTCAACGTAATCGGTGCCGCTGTCTGATGCAGGTCACCGATACCAGTTCCGTTCGCCAACGATGCACGGCGCAGGCATTCCTTCAGACCCTCGTAAGCGTCAATCTTGCCATAGCCCCAGCGCGGATCCCATTCCTCGCGCGCATTGCCCGTGTACTGGTCGTTGATGGCCGTGCGTGCAATGATATCCGCCACTTCCTCGGCGTCCAACTGCGGATAGGCCTGCATCCAGCAGGCAATAATACCCGTCACCTGCGGCGTGGACATGGACGTGCCTGACATCATACCGTAATAGTAATAATTCTTGTTGAGCTGCTGACGATACATCAGATAGTCATCCTTGGTAGAGAAACCGGTCTCATATTTGCTGATGGCCGATGTCACGAGCGAACCTGGAGCCGCCACCAACGGCATCGGCATCCACTCACCCACAACGGGACCGCTGTTCGTATAGTAGGCAAGACCGCCGGGCTTGAAATACGAGGCACTGAGCGTATAGCCCGAGTAGTTCGTGAAACGGTTGCAGTTGTCATAGGCCGCAATCTGCAACGTCTTCCGCCCCTCGGGATTGATGTTGTAAAGGTTATCGCCGGAAGTAAACCCGCTGACAGACGAAGCATCCGCCAGAAATTCACCGTAACCGGGATTGGCCGCCCAGCCATGCACCACGGCTCCTTTCTCCAGACCTATGGAAACGACCAGCACTTCCGTATCCACGTCCATGAAGCTGCTACAGTTCGCCACTTCGACATAAACATCCGGCCGCCCCGTCGCGGAGGATTCATAGGACGAATAGTTGAAATAGCGGCTCAGTACGGTACTGGACAGTGACTTGGTGCGCCCCGTACCCACGTTGTAAAGACTGAATGAGATCTGCATGTTGGCGGAAGATTTCGCCTCGGCCATGAAGTAGAGCACCGCCTCGCCGTCGGCGCAGTCCACCATCACCTTCATGCGATCGGTGTTGCTTGTCAGTTTTTTGCTGGCGTGCAGTGTATAGTCACCCTCGTTACCGGCTGCCTGGCAGAAGATAAGCCCCTTGCCCAGCAGACGATCCATAGCCACCCCCATGGAACCCTTGCCGTCGTGCGTACCCACTTGCGAGCCTGCACTGAAGTTAATGACCGCCGGTTTGCCCACGGAATCAGCGTATGCCTTGATATAGTTGATGTCCTGCAACAATTCATACTCCCCGAAGGTAGAGGGGATGAACACCAAATCTGCATCGGGAGCATTACCGCGGAACTTCGTTGTATAGGCCGTACCCGCAGCGATACCGCTTACGTGCGTAGCATGTGACTCTCCCGTCCCGTCGTGTGTCTGGCTGCTGATGTCGGACTCACGGGTGAGCAATTTCTTGTTCTGATAACGGTTCCAGAGACGTTTCACGCGCGGTGTCTTCCCGTCGGTTTGACAGAAAGCGGGATGATTGTACTCGAATCCCTGATCTATCACGGCCACGATAACGTCCTTGCCCGTGAAAGGAGTCTCCAACCCCGTCCCGGCATAAACTTCCGCCATGCGGGTGTACTCCAGTGAGCGCATCATACGGGGCTCCAGCCGACGGCTTCCTCGGATATGCGTCACCTCGGGCAGTGCTTCCAGTGTCTCGGCCCAATCGACAGTCACGGTAGCTACCACGGCTCCCTCTTCTTCCATCGCCACAGCATACAAGCCCCATTCGTTCAACTTGCGCGCCAGTGCATCGGCGTCAGTACATTCTATCCACACCGTCTGAGTCTCTGCCTCGCCACCGGCACGGGTGACAGCTGCGGAAGCGGCTTTCCGCTTAAAATTGCGAAAGAGGACATCCGACTTCTCCCGATCGGGCTCAACGGTTATCATACTGTCCTGCACGGAAGCCGGCAAAACGGTTGCGGCAACCAAAGTCTTGCGGGGACTCCGCATAACCTGCTGGCCCGACACGTCCGTAGCAACAAGCGCCAGCGCACCGAACAGGATATTTTTCCAAAAAGGTTTATTCATTTTTTCTATATTTAATAAAAGAACTGTCAACGTGTCACCTTGCGCGTTATCATGCAACGTGCCGTCCGCACAGTCAGCAGGTAAACACCGTCGGGCAGGTCTTCCATTCCCACTACAATCTCATCCGCACAAGAAAGTCCCGTACGGAAAACCGTTTTCACGACACGGCCATCCAGCGTTGTCAACCGCAGTTCGGCAAAAGGCTCGCTGCTGTTCATCAACACTTTCCAGCGGTCGGTCTCCTTGCGCAACGTCACAGGCTGTTCCGTCTCGTGCGTGTCATTCAGCCCCGTCTGTCCGGAGAGGCGCAGACATTCTTTCAGACCTTCATAGGCGTCAATCTTACCGTAGCCCCAGCGCGGATGCCATGTCTGCCGTGCATCGCCGGTGAACTCGTCGTTCTGCGCCGTACGGGCGATAATGTCCGTAGCCTGTTCGGGAGTCAGCTGGGGATAGGCCTGCATCCAGCAGGCGAGAATACCCGCCACGGCCGGACAAGACATGGAGGTACCCATCTGCATACCATAATAGAACGGTTCGCCGTCCTTCGTTATCTTCATGGAGAGATCCAGCAATTTGGTATCATCGAAATCCTTCTGCTGTTTGGAGTAAGCGGCAATGACCAGACCGCCGGGCGCACACACCAAAGGCATGGGCAACCACTCACCGGCCGTCGGACCGGAATTGGTGAAGTATGAGATGTTACCGGGCTCGAGGATACGGGCCGTACGGTACTGTCCGTCCACAAGTTTAAGATAACGCTGCTTGTTGTCGTAGGAACCGATCATCAGCATCCGGCGTCCGAAAGGATTGGCTCCGTAGGACGAGTCACCGGCAACCACTCCGGCGGGCAACGTCTCTTCGCTGCCTACCAGCTCGCCACGATCCTGTCCCGTGATACAACTGTGATAACGCACACCGGGCACCATGTTCTTCCATGAGACAAGCAGGTATTCGTCCTCCGTCAATTCCAGCGCGGAAGGAGTGGAACAAGACAATTCGGCATAAGCCTTTCCGGATCCGCTGTCTGTCTGCGATGCCGCCCGCATCAGGTTTGTCTGGGCGGAAGTCAGGTTTCTCACCGTACCGTTTACCTTATTATATATATAGCAATAAACGGAGAGTTTCTCCGTCGTGGCTTCTTCGGAAAAAGCACTCAAGGTAAAATTCCCCGCGGCAAGCTTCACCAATACGGCCAGACTGTCTTCCGCGCTCTCTATCACTTTCGAGGCGTGCAACTTCAAGTGGCCGGTGTTGCCCATCGACTGCACCCCGATAAAGCCCTCGCCCAGCAAAGCATCCATGTTCTGGTAAATCGTGCTCAGTCCGTCGTGCGTGTTGGCCTGCGTACCGAAACTCATGTTCACCACACAGGATTTACCGGCCTTTGCAGCATAATCCTTCAGGTATTTCACCTCTTCCAGCACGGTTCCCAAGTTGAGCGTAGAAGAGACCATTACAATGTCCGCGTCCGGTGCCATGCCTCCGTAGGGAGTGCCCTCCACTTTGGTTCCCGCGGCGATAGACGCCACATGCGTGGCGTGCATCATGTCACTGCCATCATTAGCCGCAGCGCGTATAGCCTCCGCATCCGTCACATGTCCGCCTCCGGCGGCATGGTTCCATGCTTCCTTGATGCGCAACTCTCCTTCGCCGGTGGAAAATGTCGGATGCGCATATTCAAAACCGCGGTCCACAACCGCCACAATCACGTCCTTGCCCGTGAAAGGAGTCTCCAGTTCCTCGCCGGCATGTATCAGCACGGTCTTTGTCGTGCGCAATGCCTCGTCCGTACAGGGAGTGGCCGTATGGGCTCCTATCAGTTCTGTCACCTCCGGTATCGCGGCCGCCTGCCCTACCTGACGGGCGGACAGATGTGCAACGACAATACGGGAAGAAATCACAGTAACCTCCGCATCCAGCGCACGCAACCGAAGTGCCACGTTTTCCGCTTCCGTACAGACCAGCGTCACAGGCACAGTGGTACCGATGGATGCTACGGAACGCAAACCTAAGGCCGGCTGTCCGGCGGCTTCCAACTGCTGCAACAGCAGAGGATTCGCCTTTGCTATTACCAAGGAGTCGGTTTCAATGCCGGCATAAGCGGTGCCGGCCGAACACAGACAGGCACCCAATAAAAGTTTATATAAATTCTTCATCATATCTTATTTTACTACTCATCCGGTTCCACCGTTCCGCAGGAACATTAATAAGAACGGGCCACAAGCACTCTGTACTTGGCCGGTTTGCCGCTCACCATATCCACTCCCGGCGTCTGCTCCACGTCAAAAGGCACGCAACGTATCGTCGCCTGTGTCTCTTCCTTGATGCGGGCTTCGGTTTCCGCCGTTCCGTCCCAGTGGCACAAGAAGAACCCTCCGTCTTTCACACGCGCCTTGAAATCTTCATAGTCGTCACACTCGTAGATGTGTTCGTCGCGGAAAGCCTTGGCCTTGCGGAATATGTTTTCCTGTATGTCGTCCAGCAGTGTCTTCACGTACTCCTCGATACCTTCGCAGGAACGGGTCTCTTTCTCCAATGTATCACGGCGCATCACTTCCACCGTATTGTTTTCCAGGTCGCGTCCGCCGATAACCAGACGCACAGGCACGCCCTTCAACTCGTAGTCGGCAAACTTGAATCCCGGACGCTTGTTGTCCGCATTGTCATACTTGACAGATATGCCGAGCGCACGCAGACGTTCCACGATGCCGGCCACATGTTCGTCGATGGCCTGCAACTGTTCGATATTCTTATAAATCGGCACGATAACCACCTGTATGGGGGCGAGCTTCGGCGGGAGCACCAGACCGTTGTCATCCGAGTGCGTCATGATGAGGGCACCCATCAGACGGGTAGAAACACCCCACGAAGTAGCCCACGCATATTCCAGTTTGTTGTTCTTATCGATGAACTGTACATTGAATGCCTTTCCGAAATTCTGTCCCAGAAAATGGGAAGTTCCGCTCTGGAGAGCCTTTCCGTCCTGCATCATGGCCTCGATGGTATACGTATCCAGGGCTCCGGCAAAACGTTCCGTCTCGCTCTTCACACCCTGCACCACAGGCACGGCCATATACTTCTCCGCAAAATCGGCATACACCTTCAGCATCATGCGCGCACGCTCCTCGGCTTCCTCACGGGTGGCATGGGCCGTATGACCTTCCTGCCAGAGGAACTCGGCCGTGCGCAGGAACAGACGCGTGCGCATCTCCCAGCGCATCACGTTACACCACTGGTTGCACAACAAAGGCAGATCGCGATAACTTTGAATCCAGTTGCGGTAAGTGTTCCATATAATGGTTTCCGACGTGGGACGGATGATCAGTTCTTCCTCCAGCTTGGCCGCCGGATCCACCACGACACCATTCTTTTCTTCGTTTGTTTTCAGACGATAATGCGTCACAACGGCACATTCCTTGGCGAAACCTTCCACATGTTCGGCCTCCTTGCTCAAGAATGACTTGGGTATCAGCAAAGGGAAATAAGCGTTCTGTACCCCCGTTTCCTTGAATTTATCATCAAGAGCGCGTTGCATTTTCTCCCAGATGGAATAGCCGTAAGGTTTGATAACCATACATCCGCGCACATCCGACTGCTCTGCCAGATCAGCCTTCACCACTAACTCATTATACCATTGTGAATAGTTCTCACTGCGTTTCGTGAGATTCTTTAATTCTTTAGCCATAATACCTAATCATTAATGGCTGCAAAAATAACAAAAAAGTTCGACAGAAAGCCCCAACCTGACAAAAAATGTCTATCTTTGCGCTCGGTTTCAATATTTAAAACAAAGAAATTATGAAAGGTATGAAATTGATGGCCGGCTTTCTCAGCGCCGCTCTGTTATTCGGAAGTTGTAATATGAACAATATGGGCAAAGGGTCTCTCATCGGTGCCGGTGGCGGTGCCGCTGTGGGTTCACTCATCGGTGGACTGGTCGGCAAGGGCAAGGGAGCCGCTATCGGTGCTGCCGTAGGCGTGGCCGTAGGAACGACTGCCGGCGCTCTTATCGGTAAGAAGATGGATAAGGCGAAAGCCGCTGCCGCCCAGGTGGAAAACGCACAGGTTGAGTCTGTAACGGATGCAAACGGACTGGCTGCCGTAAAAGTCACGTTCGACTCCGGCATCCTGTTTACTACAGGAAGTTCCGTTTTGAGCGCAACAGCCAAGACTTCACTCGGCAAATTCGCGTCCAACGTATTGGTACAGAACCCGGACATGGACGTAGCCGTTTACGGTTACACGGACAACACGGGCTGGAAGAACAGCACGGCCGAACAGAGCGCACAGAAGAACGTGGCCCTGTCCACCCAGCGTGCACAGTCAGTGAGCAATTATCTGTTGACGGCCGGCGCAACCACCGCACAAATCAAATCGGTGGAAGGTCTTGGTGAAGCTAATCCCGTTGCCGACAACAGCACAGCTGCCGGACGTGAGCAGAACCGCCGCGTAGAGGTTTACCTGTATGCAAGTCAGAAGATGATTCAGGAAGCTGAAGCACAGGCCAAATAACAGGCTTCATGCTGTCGGTTTTCAAACTGATACAAAAAATTCTCCAAAGGATTGTGCTCTTCTTTTTCGGGAGCACAATCCTTGCCGTTTTAATATACCGGTTTATCCCTGTCCCCGTCACGCCGCTCATGATTATCCGGTGCGGGCAGCAGGTGGCGCGTGGAGAAACCATCCGCCTGAAACACCATTGGATAAACCTGGACGAAATGTCCGAATACCTGCCCGTTGCCGTCATGGCATCGGAAGACCAGCGCTTCCTCGACCATCATGGGTTCGATTTCACGGAAATACAAAATGCCATGGAGGAACGCCGAAGCGGAAAGCGCATACGGGGCGGAAGCACCATCAGCCAGCAAACCGCAAAAAATGTATTCCTATGGCCCGAATCATCCTGGTTACGCAAAGGACTGGAAGTATATTTCACCGGACTGATAGAACTTTGCTGGAGCAAGGAACGCATCATGGAAGTATATCTTAATTCCATAGAGATGGGAGACGGAATATACGGAGCGGAAGCTGTGGCTCAGCAACACTTCGGACGAACAGCATCGCGATTGACGCGTGCCAACTGTGCCCTGATAGCAGCCACATTGCCCAATCCCCTGAAATACAATTCCCGGCAACCATCCCGCTATATGTTGCGCCGGCAAACAGCCATCCTGAAACAGATGCGCCATATAGGCAAGTTTCCTCCGGTCTGCCCGGAACAGCCTACAAAACCCTGATGACGCGCACCCCCAACTGCGAGGGATGCTTCTGCATATACTCATAAAGCGGCACGGGCTCTACCACCACTTTCTTATGAATGCTCGAGGCATGAAGCAAATACAGACGGTTGCCCTTCCAAAGCGCCAGTCCCAGATGTGAAGTGTCCAGCCCGTCCTTGCGGGTGACAATAGCCAGAATATCCCCGTCCTCCACACAAGCAAGTTCTTTCCGCCCGCCCTTCAGCAGATAGGCCGGGATATAGCGCACCGTCTGTCCGTTCACCCTCTCCTCGTTCTTCCTTATTCTCGCCACCTCAGCAGGATTTTCTTTCAACAGGGGATAACGCTCCGAATGCTTGCTCATGTAATGCAGGTCCAGCTGCTGCACTCCCCGGAAAGGCTCGTAACCATCAGACTGTTTCCCTTTTATTTCCCGGACGATACCCGCCCGTTCATTGCTGGAAATCCACTCGCTGAAATAATGATTGCGCGAAGCATATCCCTCACGGCGGCCGTCCATATAACGGATGCGTTCCAACCAGCGGCAGAATGATGCGAACGAAGGTTGTCCGTCACGTACCGCCAGAAAGAGAGCCACGGCATTCTCCACCAGTGTCGTGCAATCCAACTGACGCAAGTTGACCACAAGACGTTCCGTGCTGTCCGTCTCCAGCGTAGCCGCCACATAAGGCGTACCCTTCAGCCGGACGGCAAAATCCAGCGGGCGGCAAACATCCTGTCCCTTAGCCCCCTGCTCCCGCAGCAACGTTTCCACTTTCAGGGAATCCTCGTTCCGGTAAATCACTTGCTGTGCACGTGCCGCCGACACACACAGCAACCACCCTCCTATTATCGCAATCCGACCATGTCTCATAACCTCGTATCGTGAAATGAATACACAAATATAAGGATTAAATCGGCCGTTCCGAAGAAAAACTTTATTTTTGCAACATGAGAACACGAGTTATCACAACATTATGCTTTCTGCTGGCATGCGCCCTTGTATATGCTCAGGACACACGCATAATCGATCCGCAGATACGAACGCTGCAGGTAGTGGCGAACGGAGATGAACTGCAACCGCCCATTATCAAACTGGGACAGAACAACCGCATTGAAGTGTGTTTCGATGTTCTGTCCCACGAATATCACCGCTATATATATAAGGTAGAGCATTGCAACGCCGACTGGACTCCGTCTGCCGGACTGTTTGAATCCGACTATATGGAAGGCTTCAACGGACAACCGATAGATGACTACGAAAAGAGTTTCAACACGACGCTGCTCTACACCCACTACTCCATCCGCATCCCCAACCGGGATATTTCTCTGAAACTGTCCGGCAACTACCGCCTCAGCGTATACGGAGACGAAGAGGAGGACGACCCGGATACCCCTCTGCTGACGGCCTGCTTCTCCATCGTGGAAGAAGGAGTGAGCGTCCGGGCTTCGGTGAGCAGCAACACTGACATCGATTTCAACAAAACTCACCAGCAAGTGTCGTTCGGTGTCAACTATGGCACACTAAACGTCACCGATCCGCACCGCGAACTGAAAACCGTCGTCATGCAAAACCGCCGTACGGACAACAAAGTAACGAACCCCAGGCCGGACATACAGACAACCCGTTCGATCGAGTTCAACCACAGCCGCCAACTGATATTCCCAGCCTGCAACGAATACCATAAGTTCGAGATTCTGGATATGCATACACCGAACATGAACGTGGACAGGCTCGACTGGTTCGACCCGTATTACCATGCCACTTTGTATGAGGACCGGACCGGACGTAACTATACGTTCGACAAGGACCAGAACGGCGCCTTTCTCATCCGTAACGCCGACAATGACGACAACGCCACGACCTGTGAATATGTATTCGTCCATTTCCGTCTGAAAAGCCAACCGCTGAACGGAGGCGATGTCTACCTGAGCGGCGGATGGACCTATGACTTGTTTACTCCGGAATATAAAATGACCTACAACCTGTCAGCCGGCGCCTATGAAGCCGCCGTCCTGCTCAAACAAGGATACTACAATTATTGCTACCTGTTCAAACCGGACGGCAGCAACCAGGGAGAGACAGGTCCCACCGACGGTAATTTTTACGAAACAGAGAACGAATACATCATTCTCGTATACCACCGGCCCAACGGAGCGCGCTACGATCGGTTAGTCGGATACCGCCGACTGAACTTCAGCCCGGGAAACTGACTTTTACAAGAAGAAAACTCCGTCCGCATTACATTAAAACAACAAAAAACCTTACCTTTGCCAAAGTTTTACCAAACGCTGGCAATGTATGAATATCGTAGTACTGGACGGACTGACACTGAATCCCGGCGACCTCTCATGGGACGCTCTGGAGGCTTTAGGCTCTTTGACTGTCTATCCGCGGACAGCCGGAAGCGACATTGTAACGCGGGCACTCGAAGCCGACATCCTGCTGACAAACAAAACAGTGCTCGACCGCCACGTCATCGGACAACTGCCCCGCCTGAAATACATCGGGGTTCTGGCTACAGGCTACAACGTCGTAGACCTGCCGGCAGCACATGAAAAAGGCATCTGCGTATGCAACATACCTGCATACAGCACGGAATCCGTAGCCCAGATGACATTCGCCCATCTGCTTGCCATCACCAACCGGGTTGAACATTACACACAGGAAAACCACAGGGGACGATGGAGCCGGAGTTCCGATTTCTGTTATACAGATTCCGCACTGACCGAACTGGCCGGTAAAAGAATGGGGATTGTCGGCCTGGGACATATCGGACTGCGGGTAGCTGAAATCGCCCGTGCATTCGGCATGGAAGTTCTGGCCACGACATCCAAGACACAGGAACAACTGCCGGTTTACATCACAAAAACGGAACAGGAAGACTTATTCGCGCAGTGCGATGTCGTCAGCCTGCACTGCCCGCTCACCCCGGACAACCGCCGGATGGTAAACGCCGCACTGCTCGCCCGGATGAAGCGGGGAGCCATCCTGCTCAATACAAGCCGCGGGCAGTTGGTGGACGAACAAGACGTAGCCGACGCTCTGGCCAACGGACTGTTAGGTGCATACGGATGCGATGTCCTGTCCGCAGAACCACCCGCCACAGACAATCCTTTGCTGTCGGCACCCAACACATTCATCACCCCGCACATCGCCTGGGCCACCCGCGAAGCCCGCCAACGCCTGATGGACATCTGCACAGACAACATCAGGGCTTTCCTCAATCATCAACCGCAAAACACAGTCTGACCATGATCTTAGACGAAATCATAAACATCCTGCAACTCATGGGGTCTACTCTCCGCATCCCCATCTCTTTCGTTATCATCGAGTTCATCGCAACGTTCGCTTCGGCCATCTCCGGCATACGTCTGGCTTCAGCCAAGCATTTCGACTGGTTCGGCGCCTACATTGTCGGCACGGCCACAGCTATCGGAGGCGGTACCATCCGCGACCTGATGCTGGGCATCCCCCCTTTCTGGATGACCAATCCCATCTACATGATATGCTGTGCCATGGCCTTGTTCTTCGTCATCTGGTTCGGCAAATATCTCATCCGCCAAAACAACACCCTGTTCATTTTCGACGCCATTGCCTTGGCCCTGTTCAACATCATCGGTATCGAGAAAACCCTAAATATGGGCTATCCCTACTGGACAGCCATCATCATGGGTACGGTCACAGGAGCTGCCGGCGGTGTCATCCGCGATGTGTTTATCAACGTAGAGCCTCTGGTGTTCCGGAAGGACATTTATGCCATGGCCTGTGTGGCTGGTGGCATCGTATATGTATTGTGCGACTGGGCCGACCTGCCGGACGAAGTGAATGCCGTCCTGTCAGCCTTCTGCGTTATCACCATCCGCGTACTGGCCGTAAAATACCATTGGGGACTGCCTGTACTGAAAGGAGACCCCGCGGAGAACACATCCAGCGGGGATATGGAAAGAAACAAGTAATCTCCTTGTTACTGCCAGACATAATACATCGGTTCTTCTCCGTTTCTCTACGTGGAGCGTGTTGCAGATATATTTAGTAGGACTCAGACATTCTTTTCCCCCTAAGAATAGTACTTCCTTATTTCCTAAGGAAGCATTCCTTATGTTCCCATAAGTTTGTATCGTAGTTGGAATGAAGACCTTACGATAACTATAATAACAGTCTTCGGATAGCCCCCGTCATGAATAATGATTCGTTGACGGATTATTTCGAAGCCCCGCTGATTTTCTACTGAACCGATTAGGCTCAACAGAAAACCGGCGGGGATACCCGCATCCGCCCTCCTCCTACTTCTGCACCACCAG